>NZ_JCAFTS010000008.1:0-216814 GCF_059370495.1 Stenotrophomonas sp. YJH_SMC_69
CTGGCAACGTATCGCTTGCTTTAAAACAATTAATAGTTGCTTGATCAAACGTCTGCAAGATGGACAATCATCCTTCCTGCAGGCGCCTTCACAAGATACCTGCGCATACTTTCAAAGATCCGGGGAAGTGGCCTCAGCGCCATTCCCGTGTGCTGCGAAGTTTCCTTCGTAGCGAGCCGCCCATTATGCCAGACTTTTTCAGTCCGTCAACACCTTCGTTCGATCATCTCGTTCGGCGGTGGTGGGCACCCTGATGTCGCTGAAGCCCCTTGGTGGCGACCCCTGCGACGGGGGAGGAGAAGTATGGCCCCATCCACATCATTTGTGAAGGGGGTGTGGCGATTTTTTTCACCGGATGTTGCATCTGTTCATCCGTCGCGCTGCGGTAGGAACCCGCGAAGCGCAGCCAAGCGTAGGCTTGGCTCTACAAGAGCATAAGGAAGGGCCGGCTGGCGCCGGCCCTTCCCTGCTGTCAGGCAGTGACCAGGCGCACGCGGGCGAAAGTACGCTTGCCGACCTGCAGCAGGCCTTCGAAGCCCGGCTGCAGCACCTGCTGGCCATCTTCGACCACTTCACCGTCGACCTTGACCGCGCGCTCCTTGAGCTTGCGATTGGCTTCAGAGTTGCTCGGGGTCAGGCCGGCCGCCGTCAGCAGCGCAGCGATACGCAGTCCTTCGGCCGGAATCGCCACGTCCTGCAGCGGCAGCTGGGTAATGTCACCCTGCCCGGTCACCGCTGCTTCCCAGCCTGCAATGGCCTGCTCGGCCGCCGCGGCGTCGTGGAAACGGGTCGCCAGTTCACGCGCCAGGCGCAGCTTGACCACACGCGGGTTCAAGCCGCCTTTGGCCACCTGCTCGCGCAGCTGCACGGCTTCGGCCTGGCTGATGTCGAAGGACAGCAGTTCGATCCAGCGCCACATCAGGGTGTCGTCCACCTTCATGGTCTTGGTGACGATGTCGATGGCCGGCTCGCTGATGCCAATGTAGTTGCCCAGCGACTTGGACATCTTGTTGACGCCGTCCAGGCCTTCCAGCAGCGGCATGGTCAGCACCACCTGCGGCTTCTGGCCGTGATGTTCCTGCAGGCCACGGCCCATCAGCAGGTTGAACTTCTGGTCGGTACCGCCCAGTTCGACGTCAGCCTCCAGGGCCACCGAATCGTAGCCCTGCACCAGCGGGTACAGGAACTCGTGGATGGCGATGGACTGCTGGGCGGCATAGCGCTTGGCGAAGTCGTCGCGCTCGAGCATGCGCGCCACGGTATGCTGGCCGGCCAGGCGGATCATGTCGGCCGCGCCCATCTTGCCGAACCACTCCGAGTTGAAGCGGACTTCGGTACGGCTGCGGTCGAGCACCTTGAACACCTGTTCCTCGTAGGTACGGGCGTTGGCCAGCACGTCATCGCGGCTGAGCGGCTTGCGGGTCAGGCTCTTGCCGGACGGGTCGCCGATCATGCCGGTGAAGTCGCCGATCAGGAAAATGACCTGGTGGCCGAGGTCCTGGAACTGGCGCATCTTGTTCAGCAGCACCGTATGGCCCAGGTGCAGGTCGGGCGCGGTGGGGTCGAAGCCGGCCTTGATCCGCAGCGGACGGCCTTCCTGCAGGCGCGCACGCAGATCCTCGAGCTTGAGGATCTCGTCGGCACCACGGCCGATCAGGGCAAGGGCTTCTTCAATCGAGGACACGTGACTACTCCCGGCAACGCCGATTCTTGTGTGGGGTGTTAAAGCGAAGTTAACCCGATTGGCTTCACAAAAGCCAATGGGCACAAGGGTTTGACGCGGTTTTCTGAGGTGTCTATGGTAACCGGCGATCAGGCCCGCACTCCCAGGCCGCCAGGAAAAAACCGCCGATGCACAATTCCGAACAAGGGCGCGCACGCAAGCAGCGCTTCCAGGAACGCCTCCACGTCCTGCACGACAACACCCTGCATCGGAAGCTCAGGCAACATCTTCCCGCCGCCTTCAATGAGCGCTGGACCCGCCGCCATTGGATGCATGCCAGCCTGTTTGCGACCATCGGCGCCCTGGTGGCGACGATCGTCCCCGGTTTCTCGCACACCATCGATGCGCCTTACGCCGACAGCCACACCAGCCTGGCGCTGCCGTTGCCGCCGCTGACCATGGCCCGCCAGCAGCAGGTGCCGGGTGACAGCTGGCAGGTGCTGCGCGTGCAGCGTGGCCAGACCCTGAGCGACCTGTTCGACAAGGCTGGCATTCCGGCCACCACCCTGCACCGGGTGCTGGACCACCCCGGCGCGCGTGAGGCGTTGACCAAGCTGCGCCCGGGTGCCGAGATCGCCTTCGACATGCCGCTGTCCGGCGACCTGCGCAGCATCCGTTTCGACCGCGATGCCGACAACCGCGTGGAACTGAGCCTGGCCGGCGATGACATCAAGGAGAAAGTGACCAAGCGCGAGTCCTCCACACGCACCGTGGTCACCAGCGGCGAGATCACCAGTTCGCTGTATGCCGCGGCCCGACGGGCCGGGCTGTCGCCGTCGGCGATCGCGACGATGACCGACGACATCTTCAAGTACGACATCGACTTCTCCAAGGACCTGCAGCCGGGCGACCGCTTCAGCGTGGTGATGGATGAAACCTGGCGCGAAGGCGAGAAGGTGGACACCAGCAAGATCCTGGCGGCGACCTTCACCACCGGTGGCAAGACCTATTCCGGCTTCCGCTTCGACCGCAACGGCAAGTCCGAGTACTACGACATCAACGGCCGTTCGCTGAAGAAGAGCTTCATCCGCATGCCGATCCCGTTCGCGCGGCTGAGTTCGACCTTCGGCGCGCGCAAGCACCCGGTGCTGGGCAAGATGCGCATGCACAAGGGCGTGGACTACGCCGCGCGCACCGGCACTCCGATCATGGCCGCCGGCGATGCCCGCGTGCAGTTCGCCGGCGTGCAGCGCGGCTACGGCAACGTGGTGATCCTCGACCATGGCCGCGGCCACACCACCCTGTACGGCCACATGTCGCGCTTTGCGAACATCAGGACCGGCCAGCGCGTGGCCCAGGGCACGGTGATCGGCTACGTCGGTTCGACCGGCCTGGCGACCGGGCCGCACCTGCACTACGAATTCCGCGTCAACGGCGAGCACCGCAACCCGCTGACCGTGACCATGCCGCCGCCGGAACCGCTGAAGGGCGCCGAGCTGGTCGCCTTCCGCGCGCAGACCGCGCCGGCGATGGCGCGCATCCAGGGCATGGAGAAGCTGATCTACGCCGACGCCAGCCCGGCACCGACCAGCCGCGACGAGGCTGCGCCCGAGGTGGCCAGCGCCAAGGACAAGCAGGCGACCGGCCGCAAGCGCGGCTGAGCGTCTTGCGTTGACGAAGAAGGACGCGGCAGCCCAAGCTTGCCGCGTCCTTTTTTTATGCCTGCCATGAACACGACTGCCGACGCTGACGCCCCCCTGTACCTTGGCCTGATGTCGGGCACCAGCGCCGATGGCATCGATGCCGCGCTGGTGCAGTTCCCCGCCGGCGGTGGCTGCCGCTTCGTGCACGGCCTGACCGCCCGCTGGGAGCCGGTGCTGCGCGCGCGGCTGGTGGCGCTGGGCGAAGGTGGCCCGCTGGAGTCGCTGGAGGAACTGGGCGAACTGGACGCGCGGATCGCGATCAACTTCGCCGGGGCCGCCAATCAACTGCTGGCCGAGGCCGGCGTGGACCGCAGCCAGGTGCGCGCGATCGGCTCGCACGGCCAGACCGTGCGCCACCGCCCGCTGGCCGACCCGGCGTTCACCGTGCAGCTGGGCGACGGCAACCGCATTGCCGAACTGACCGGGATCACGACGGTATCCGACTTCCGCCGCCGCGACGTGGCGGCCGGGGGCCACGGTGCGCCGCTGATGCCGGCCTTCCACCTGGGCATGCTGGGCACCGCCGACGAAGACCGCGCGGTGCTCAACCTGGGCGGCATCGCCAACCTGACCCTGATCCCGCGCGAAGGCGCGGTGCGTGGCTTCGATACCGGCCCGGCCAATGCGCTGATGGACGCCTGGTGCCAGCGCCATACCGGCCGCACCTTCGATGCCGATGGCGCTTACGCTGCCAGTGGCACGTTGGACGAGGGCCTGCTGGCCGGCTGGCGCTCGGACCCGTGGTTCGCGCTGCCGCCGCCGAAGAGCACCGGGCGCGAACAGTTTCACCTGTCCTGGGCCGAAGCCCACATGGGGGAAGGCGAGTATGCCGCTGCCGATGTGCAGGCCACCCTGCTGGAGCTGACCGTGGCGACCGTGGCCGATGCGTTGCTGGCGCAGCAGCCGCAGACCCGGCGCCTGCTGGTCTGTGGCGGCGGTGTGCGCAACCGGCAGCTGATGAAGCGGCTGGCGGCGCGGCTGCCGGAGGTGCAGGTTGAGTCCAGCGCGGTGCATGGGCTGGACCCGGAGTACGTGGAGGCGATGGGTTTCGCCTGGCTGGCGCAGCGGACGATGGACGGGCTGGCGGGCAACCTGCCGAGCGTGACCGGGGCGACGGGCCCGCGGATCCTGGGGGCGATCCACCTGGCGTGAGGTGGGCCGTCCGCGCAGCTGAGGCGCCGTTGTAGAGCCGAGCTCTGCTCGGCTTAGCGCGGGCCGGGCCGGGCCGGGCCAAGAGCAGCCGAGCATGGCTCGGCTCTACAAAGGCGCTAATCGAAGCCCTGCCCTGCCGGCAGGGCCTGCAGGGCGGCAATCGCGGCGGAGAGGGCGTCCACTTCGGGATCGCCGAAGCCGGAGCGGACCTCCAGTTCACTGCTGAACAGCCCCTGCTCCAGCAAGGCGGCGCAGGTCTGTTCGTGGGTCCAGCCGCGGGCGACCGCGACCCGTCGGATGCGTTCCAGCAGCAGCGGGTCCAGGTCCCGCAGCACAACGTCGGCCATGCTCACTTCCCCGTTCGCAAGGCACCGCCCCCTCGGCGCGTCGGGGGCGATGATCCCGCAGTCCGGGCGGGCAGGCAATCAGGCGACCGGCGGCGGCCCGCGATCGGCGATCCGCGGCCACAGCCACGCCAGCAGCAGCAGGGTTGGCACCACGGTGATCGAGCTGAGGATGAAGAACGTGCTGTAGGACGTGGCTTCGACGATGTAGCCGGAGACGCCACCGACGAACTTGCCCGGCAGGTTGGCCAGCGAGACCAGCAATGCGTACTGGGTGGCGGTGAAGTTGCGGTCGGTCAGCGACGACATGAAGGCCACCAGCACGGTGCCGGCAAAGCCCTGGAACAGGTTGTCGGCACTGAGCGCGGCGTAGAACGCCCACAGCTTGCCCGGATTGTGCGCCATCAGCAGGAAGGCCAGGTTGGACAGCGCCACGCCCAGCGCGGCCACCAGCAGCATGCGGCGGAAGCCGAACGCAGCCACCGCGATGCCGCCAAGGAACGCGCCGCCGATGCCCATCCACACACCGAACAGCTTGGAGACGGTGGCGATGTCAGCCTTGTCGAACCCCGAGTCGAGATAGAACGGCCCGGCCATCACTCCGATCACCTGGTCGGGGAACTTGAACAGGCCGACGAAGGCCAGCAGCACCAGCGCCAGTGCCACGCCATTGCGGCTGAAGAAGCTGGAGATGGGCTGGACGAACGCTTCGGCAATATCGATGCGGCGCTGCACGGCGGTGGCCGGGCGCTGCGGTTCGGCGCACAGCAGGGTGGTGACGATCGGCAGCAGCATCAGCGCGGCCATCGCCAGGTAGGCGACGATCCAGCCTTCGAACTGGGCCAGGTACAGCGCGCCGGCACCGGCCAGGATCAGGCCGATCCGGTAGCCCAGCGTATAGGTGGCGGCCAGCGCCGCCTGGGCGGTCTGCGGCGCGATCTCGATGCGGTAGGCATCGACGGCCGAATCCTGGGTGGCGCCGGCGAACGACGCCACCAGCACCCACATCACCAACGGCCACACGCCCTGTTCGGGCCGCACGAAGGCCAGCGCGACCAGCCCGACCAGCACCAGCACCTGCGACACCAGCAGCCAGGAGCGGCGGCGGCCGAGCCGCCCCAGCAGCGGGAAGGCGTAGCGGTCCAGCAGCGGTGCCCACAGAAACTTGAGCAGGTAGAAGAAGCTGGCCAGGCTGATCAGGCCGATGCTGCCCAGATCCAGCCCGACGTCGCGCAGGCGCGTGGACAGGGTCTGCGAGGCGATCAGCAGGAACGGCAGGCCACTGCCGAAGCCGAGCATGGCCATGGTCAGCGCCGACGGGGTACCGAAGGCGCGCTTGATGCCGGCCCAGCCCTTGTAGCTGACCGGCGTGGCGGCCTCGGTCACAGGTCGTAGTCCACGGTGAACGGGGCGTGGTCGGAGAAGCGCTCGTCGCGGTAGATCGAGCAGCTGCGCAGTCGGTCACGCAGGCCCGGGGTGATGAACTGGTAGTCGATGCGCCAACCGACATTGTTGGCACGGGCGGCGCCGCGGTTGCTCCACCAGGTGTAGTCCTCTCCGGTGGGGTTGAGCAGGCGGTAGGCATCGGCCCACCCACGGCCGCCGGCGACATCGGTGGCCTGGCCGTGGTCGGCGCACAGCGCGTTGAGCCAGTCGCGCTCCTCCGGCAGGCAGCCGGAGTTCTTCTGGTTGGACTTCCAGTTCTTGATGTCCAGCGCCGAACGCACGATGTTCCAGTCACCGCACAGCACGTAGTCGCGGCCGCTGCGCGCCCACGCTTCGAGGATCGGCCGCAGCCATTCCATCACTTCGAACTTGAAGCCCTGGCGCAGGTCGCCCGAGCTGCCCGATGGGATATAGAAGGAAACCACGCTGAGATTGCCGTAGCGCGCCTCGATGTAGCGGCCTTCGTCGTCGAACGGCGCCCAACCCAGCGAGGTGATGACCTGGTCCGGTTCGCGCTTGCTGTAGATCGCCACGCCGCTGTAGCCCTTCTTGGTGATGGCATCGCGATAGAAGCAGTGGTGGCCGTCCGGACGGAACATCGGGTCGGTCAGCTGGTCTTCCTGGGCCTTGGTTTCCTGGATGCACAGGACGTCGGCGTCCTGGGCACGGAACCAGTCGAGGAAGCCCTTGGTCGCGGCGGAACGGATGCCATTGGCGTTGAAACTGATGATGCGCATGCGGGGGACCTGCGGCGGGAAACCGGGCAAGCATACCGGTTGCCCGCAGGGCTGCGCAGTCCGCCAGGCCGGGCCTGGACGGCTTTCACATGGCGCTGGACGAGCGCGAAACGCCCAGCTGGATTAGGATTTGTGCTCCAAATGAAGATGAATCGAGTTTTGATGAGCGACCACCGCCACCGTTTCCTGCAGCTGGCCCTGACTGCCGACGCCCTGCGCTTCGGCCAGTTCACCCTCAAGTCCGGCCGGCTGAGCCCCTATTTCTTCAACGCAGGTCGTTTCGACTCCGGTTCGCTGCTGTCGCAGCTCGGCGCCTGCTACGCCGATGCCATCGATGCCACCGGGATCAAGTACGACGTGGTGTTCGGCCCGGCCTACAAGGGCATTCCGCTGGCCACCGCGATGGCCTGCGAGCTGGCTCAGCGTGGCCGCGACCTGCCGCTGTCGTTCAACCGCAAGGAAGCCAAGGACCATGGTGAAGGCGGCCAGCTGATCGGCGCGGACCTGAATGGCAAGCGCGTGCTGATCGTCGATGACGTGATCACCGCCGGTACCGCGATCCGCGAAGCGCTGGGCATCATCCGCGCTGCCGGCGGCACCCCGGCCGGCATCGTGGTGGCACTGGACCGCCAGGAGATCGCCTCGGAAGCCGACCGTCGCTCGGCGGCGCAGTCGGTGGCCGAAGAAGCCGGCATTCCGGTGATCGCCGTGGCATCGCTGGCCGATCTGCTTGATTTCGCCTCCGGCAACCCGGAACTTGTCGGTTACCGGCAGCCGCTGGAAGCCTACCGGGCCCAGTACGGCGTCCGTTCGATCCGCTGACCGACCAGGGGAAAGGTCATGTCCCGAGTTCCTGCTGTTCTCTTTGCCGGCCTGCTGCTGGCCGTGCCGTTCACCGTGCCGGCGCAGTCGCGCGACGGCGGCAAGGTGGAAAAGAAGCTGTACTGCTGGAACGAGGGCAAGGAGCGGATCTGCAGTGATTCGCTGCCGGCCGATGCGGTCAATCACGCCCGCGAGGAGTTCAACGCGAAGAGCGGCCTGCGCAATGCGCAGGTCCAGCGCGCGTTGACCGACGAGGAGCGCGCCGCAGCCAGCACCGTGGCACAGCAGCAGCAGCTGGACCTGATGGCCGAGCAGACCCGCCAGCGCACCGAGCAGGCGATGCTGTCCACCTATGGCAGCGAGGACGACCTGCGCCGGGTGTTCGCCGAACGCCAGGAAGTGCTGGACAACAACCTGAAGACCGCCGAGTACAACGTCACCAGCCTGCGCGAATCGCTGGTGGCGCTGCTGTCGGCCGCCGGTGACCGCGAACTGGCCGGTGGCAAGGTGGCCGACAAGCAGGCCGAGGCGATCCGCCAGCGGCATATACAACTGCAGTCGCAGCAACGCCTGCAGGCCGGGTTCCTGCAGCAGCAGCAGGCGCTGAAGGCCGAGATCGACAGCACGCTGCAGCGCTATCGCGAGCTGAAGGGCGTGGCGCAGGCGAGCCAGGCGCCGTGATTCGCCTGTAGCGCCGGGCCCACGCTCGGCGCCGCGTGACCTTGGGAAAGGGCAGCCGAGCATGGGCTCGGCTCTACAGCAGGCGGCGCCTGGTTACGGGTTGGCCCACGGAATTTATGCACTCTTTACGCGTCGGCCCGGTCCGGCGCGTAGTGCGTTTATGGGCGGCAGGACGACGATGACGGCCTGAGGTGGAGGGGTTCCACCAGGTCGCTATTGAAATGTCCCCCTGGCTGTCTTTGTTGTGTGGCGTGCTGGTGCTGGTCGCCGCCGCCTATCTTCTCTATGTCGTGCTGCGGCCCGAATCGTTCTAACGGAGCCGGCCATGACTGAGATGCTTGTCATTCTTGCCGCCAGCCTGCTGCTGGCGTGGCCGCTGGGCCTGTACCTGGCCCGCGTGATGCGCGGCACGCCGATGAAGGTCGACGTGCTGTTCAACTGGATCGAAAAGCCGTTGTACAAGGTGTTCGGCGTCGATCCCTCGCGCGCGATGTCCTGGCGCGGCTACGTGCTGGCCTTCGTGCTGAGCAACGTGGTGGTCGCTGTGTTGACCCAGGCGGTGTTCATGACCCAGGCCGGGTTGCCACTGAACCCGGACCAGATCCCGAACATGCGCTGGGACACCGCGCTGCACACGATGATCTCGTTCCTGACCAACACCAACCAGCAGCACTATTCGGGCCAGGCGCAGCTGTCCTACCTCTCGCAGATGACCGGCATCACCGGCCTGCAGGTGGTGACGCCGATGATGGGCCTGGCGCTGGCGGTGGCGACGCTGCGCGCATTGTTCTCGCGTGCGCCGCAGGCTGCGGCGGCCACCGGTGCCGGCGATGACCGCCAGGTGGCGGTAGGCAACTACTACGTGGACGTGGTGCGCCTGTGCGTGCGTTTCCTGTTGCCGCTGTGCCTGGTGTGGACCCTGCTGCTGACCAGCCAGGGTGTGCCGTCGACGATGGCCGGTGGCCCGCAGGCCACGCCGATCGATGCCAGCGCCGGCATGACCGGACAGAAGCTGCCGCTGGGCCCGGTGGCGGCGATGGTCGCGGCCAAGCAGCTTGGCGCCAACGGTGGCGGCTGGTACGGCCCGAACAGCAGCTTCCCGCTGGAGAACCCGACCCCGCTGTCGAACGCGCTGGAAATCGTCGGCATCCTGCTGGTGCCGATGGCGGTGATCTTCATGATCGGCGCGTTCACCGGCCGGCGTCGCTTCGGCGCCCTGGTGTTCAGCTGCATGCTGGGCATGTCGCTGCTTTCCACCGGCGCGATGATGTGGAGCGAAGGGCATAGCGCCAGCGCCGCCACCCCGCTGCTGATGGAAGGCAAGGAGGTGCGCTTCGGCGCCGACGGCACGGCGCTGTGGGCGGCGGTGACTACCCAGGTCTCCAATGGCTCGGTGAACGGCATGCACGATTCGCTGGCGCCGCTGAGCGGTGGCATCGCGATGGTCAACATGCTGGTCAGCGCGATCTGGGGCGGCATCGGCTGTGGCCTGCAGCAGTTCATCGTCTATATGTTGCTGGGTGTATTCCTGGCCGGGTTGATGACCGGGCGCACGCCGGAACTGTTCGGCCGCAAGCTGGAGACGCCCCAGGTGCGCCTGCTGGCCCTGCTGGTGCTGCTGCAGCCGATCACCCTGCTGGTGTTCACTGCGATCACCCTGGCCGTGCCCGGCCTGGCCGGCGCCTCCAACCCCGGCTTCCATGGCATCAGCCAGGTGTTCTACGAGTATGTCTCGGCCTACGCCAACAACGGTTCGGGCTTCGAAGGACTGGGTGACGCCACGCTGTGGTGGAACCTGAGCTGCTCGCTGGTACTGGTGCTGGGCCGCTTCCCGCTGCTGATCATTCCGCTGGTGGTGGCCGCACAGCTGGCCGCCAAGCGCCAGGCGCCGGAGTCTGCCGGCAGCCTGCAGATCGAAACCCCGACCTTCGCCCTGACCCTGGTCTCGGTGATCGTCATCCTGACCGTGCTGCAGTTCATGCCGGCGCTGGTACTCGGCCCGATCGCCGATCACCTGAGCCTGGGGCTGCGCTGAGGACACCCTGATGAGTACCCAAGCAAGTTCAACCCGTAGTACCCATGCACCGCGCCCTGCCCTGCTTGATGGCGCCGGCCTGCGCCGTGCGCTGGTCGAAGCGGTGCGCAAACTGGCGCCGATGCATCTGGTGCGCAGCCCGGTGATGGCGGTGGTGATGGCCGGCACGATCGTCGCCGCGATCGTCACCCTGACCGGCAATGCACCGCTGGGCTTCGGCCTGGCAGTGACCGCCATCCTGCTGGTGACCGTGCTGTTCGGCAATTTCGCCGAGGCAGTGGCCGAAGCGCGTGGCCGTGGCCAGGCCGCCTCGCTGCGCCGTGCCCGCCAGGACCTGGTGGCGCGCCGGCTGGCGGCGCCGCAGCCGGGCGCAGCCGAAGCCCAGGTGCCTGCCGCCGAGCTGCGCCCGGGCGACCATGTGATCGTCAGTGCCGGTGAGCTGGTGCCGGCCGATGGCGAGATCGTGCAGGGCCTGGCCACCATCAACGAAGCGGCAGTGACCGGCGAATCGGCACCGGTGCTGCGCGAGGCCGGTACCGACCGTTCCGGTGTGATCGGTGGCACCAAGGTGCTGTCCGACCAGATCATCGTGCGGGTGACCGCCGAGCCGGGCCACAGCTTCCTGGACCGCATGATCGCGCTGGTGGAAGGTGCCAATCGCCAGAAGACCCCCAACGAGATCGCGCTGACCCTGTTGCTGGCGGCGATGACGCTGACCTTCCTGGTGGTGGTGGCCACGTTGCCGGCGATCGGCGCGGCCGTGGGCGTGCAGGTCGATCCACTGCTGCTGATCGCACTGCTGGTGTGCCTGATCCCGACCACCATCGGCGGCCTGCTGCCGGCCATCGGCATCGCCGGCATGAACCGTGCGCTGGCCGCCAACGTACTGGCCAAGTCGGGCAAGGCAGTGGAAGTGGCCGGCGACGTCGACGTGCTGCTGCTGGACAAGACCGGCACCATCACCTACGGCGACCGCCAGGCCAGCCACTTCCATCCGCTGGCCGGCATCGACGCCAGCCAGCTGCGCGAGGCGGCACTGCTGTCCTCGCTGGCCGACCCGACCCCGGAAGGCAAGTCGATCGTGCGCCTGGCGCGCGAACAGGGCTGCGCCACCGCCGAGCCGGACCGTGCCGACTACCTGGCCTTCAGTGCCCAGACCCGGATGTCCGGCGTCGATCTGGAACATGGGCGGCAGATCCGCAAGGGCGCTGCCGATGCGATCCGCGCCCACGTGCAGGCGCTGGGCGGCAACGTGCCGGCTGAACTGGCCGGCCGCGTCGAGCAGGTCGCGCGCAATGGCGCCACCCCGCTGGTGGTGGCCGAGGGCCGCCACGTGCTGGGCGTGATCGAGCTGTCGGACGTGGTCAAGCACGGCATGCGCGAGAAGTTCGCACAGCTGCGGGCGATGGGCATCCGCACGGTGATGATCACCGGCGACAACCCGCTGACCGCTGCCGCCATCGCCGCCGAAGCGGGCGTTGATGACTACATCGCCGAGGCCCGTCCGGAAGACAAGCTGGCACGCATCCGCCAGGAACAGGCCGGTGGCCGCCTGGTGGCGATGGTGGGCGATGGCACCAACGATGCTCCCGCGCTGGCCCAGGCCGACATCGGCCTGGCGATGAACTCCGGCACGCAGGCGGCGAAGGAGGCCGGCAACATGGTCGACCTCGATTCAGACCCGGCCAAGCTGCTGGCAGTCGTGGAAGTGGGCAAGCAGCAGCTGATCACCCGCGGTGCGCTGACCACCTTCTCGCTGGCCAACGACGTGTCCAAGTACTTCGCGATCCTGCCGGCGCTGTTTGCCGCTGCGGTTCCGGCCATGGCCGCACTGAACGTGATGCAGCTGTCGAGCCCACGCAACGCGGTGCTGGCGGCGCTGATCTTCAACGCGCTGGTGATTCCCGCGCTGATCCCGCTCGCCCTGCGTGGCGTGCGCTTCCGCCCGGCCACGGCCACCGCGCTGCTGCGCCGGAACATGCTGGTGTACGGCCTCGGCGGCGTGCTGTTGCCGTTCGCGGCGATCAAGCTGATCGACCTCTTCCTTGTCCTGGTATTCGGCGCATGAACCGTTCTGCTTCCACCTCCACCACCCTTCCCCGCGAACCGAAGGCCGAAGCCCGCGTGGCCAGCCTGCAGGACGGCGCCGGCTGGCGCCCGGCGATCGGCCTGGGCCTGGCCACCCTGCTGCTGGCAGGCGCGGTCTACGCCGGCATCGCCACCGGTTTCGCCGGCCTGGCCTACCCCACCCAGGCCGAGGGCAGCCTGCTGCGCGATGGCAGCGGCCAGGTGCGCGGCTCGGCATGGTTGTCGCAGCCGTTCACCGGCGATGGCTACTTCCAGGCACGGCCGTCGGCGGCCAACTACGACCCGATGGCCGCGGCCGGTTCCAACCTGGCGCGCAGCAACCCGGCGCTGGCCGAGCGTGTTGCCGCCAGCACGGCGGCGGTGGCCGCGCGCGAAGGTGTCGCCCCGGCGCAGGTGCCGGCCGACCTGGTCACCCAGTCCGGCGGCGGGCTGGATCCGCAGCTGTCGCCGGCGGCGGCGCAGCTGCAGGTGGCACGCGTGGCACGTGCCCGCGGCCTGCCGGTGGAGCGCGTGCAGGCCTTGGTGCAGGCACATACTGAAGGGCGCCAGTGGGGCGTGTTCGGCCAGCCGCGGGTGAACGTGGTGACGCTGAACTTCGCGCTGGACCATGCGGCCAAGGCGCCGTGATGCCGGCCTGCATCGGCTGCGCGCACAATGGCGGCCATGACAGCGGCCCCCATGACTGATGCGCGTACCCGCCAGGCCGATGCCCTGGTGGAAGGCCTGCAACGCGAAGCCGGTGGCAAGCTGACCGTGTTCCTCGGCGCTGCGCCGGGTGTGGGCAAGACCTACACCATGCTGACCCGTGCCCAGGAGCAGCTGCGCCGCGGCGTGGACCTGGTGGTCGGGCTGGTGGAAACCCATGGCCGCGCCGAAACCCAGGCCCTGCTGGAAGGCCTGCCGCAGCTGCCGTTGAAGGACGTGGCCTATCATGGCCACGCCCTGCAGGAGATGGACCTGGATGCCGTGCTGGCACGGCATCCGGCGCTGGTGCTGGTGGACGAACTGGCCCATCGCAATGCGCCCGGCAGCCGCCATGAGCGGCGCTGGCAGGATGTGATGGAGCTGCTGGACGCCGGCATCGACGTCTGGACCACGGTCAACATCCAGCATCTGGAAAGCCTCAACGACGTGGTGATGCGCATCACCGGCGTGCGGGTCAGCGAGACCGTGCCCGATGGCGTGCTCGATCGCCTGCACGACATCGTGCTGGTCGATCTGCCGCCGCGCGAACTGATCGCGCGCCTGCAGCAGGGCAAGGTCTATGTGCCCGAACAGGCCGCGCAGGCGCTGCAGGCGTTCTTCTCGCCGGCCAACCTGACCGCCCTGCGTGAGCTGGCGATGCAGGAAGCCGCCGACCGCGTCGACAGCAGCCTGCGTGAAACCCGCGCCGCACGGGGCGAAGGCAACCTGCCGCTGCGGCGCGGCGTGCTGGTGGCCATCGATGGCGGCGGCCAGAGCGAGTACCTGGTGCGGGTGGCGCGCCGCATCGCCGAGCGCCGCGACGCACCGTGGACGGTGGTGACCGTGCAGGGCCGGCGCCAGGACGAGGCCACGCGGCGCGAGATCGATGCGGCCTTCGCCCTGGCACGGCGCCTGGGTGGCGACGCCGAACTGCTGCACGGATCGAGCATCGCCGATGCCCTGCTGGACCATGCAGCGCACAACGGTGTATCGACCCTGGTGCTGGGGCGGACCCGTGAGCGCCCGCTGGCGCGGATGTTCAACCGAACCCTGACCCAGCAGCTGATCCAGCGCGGCGCGCACTACGAGATCACCATCATCAGCACGCCGCAGGCCCGGGCGCGCTCGCGCCGCGAAGGTCTGCTGCCACCGATGCGCGGCATCAGCTACGAGCCGGTACAGGCACTGATCGCCACCGCGCTGGCCTGTGCGGTGGCTTGGCTGGCCGAACGCTGGGTCGGCATGGCCGACCTGTCGATGGTGTTCATCGTGGCAGTGGTGCTGGTGGCGGCGCGCACGCGTGCCAGCGTGGCGGTGATGGCGGCGATCCTGTGCTTCCTGGCCTACAACTTCCTGTTCATCGCGCCCCGCTTCACCTTCGCCATCGGTGCGCGCCAAGGCGTGATCACCGTGTTCCTGTTCCTGGCCGCCGCCTTGGTGGCCGGACGGCTGGCCTCGCGCCTGCGCATGCAGGTCATTGCGCTGCGTGCGGCCAATCGCCATGCACGTGCACGCCAGCAGCTGGGCCGTCAGCTGGCCAGCGCCGCCGGCAACGGCGAGGTGGCACAGGCAGGTCGGCATGCCTTGGAGCAGGCGATGGATGTGCCGGCGTGGCTGCGGATCGGCGCGGACACTGCCGCCGGTGGCCGCAGCCAACCCGGCGATACCGACCTGGCTGCCGCCGACTGGGCACTGCGCCACGGCCAGCCCAGCGGCCGCTTCACCGACACCCTGGCCGGTGCGCAGTGGTGGTTCCTGCCATTGCTGGATGGCGAAGATCGCGCGATCGGCGTGGCCGGCCTGTACCTGCCCGGCGCACAGGCACGCCTGCTGCCCGAACAGCGGCAGCTTGCCGAAGCGATGGTCGATGACATCGCACAGGCCGCACTGCGTACCCGGCTGGTGGCCGAACTGGAACAGGCGCATGTCAGCAACGAGACCGAGCGGTTGCGCTCGGCCCTGCTCTCTTCGGTGTCGCACGACCTGCGCTCTCCACTGGCGGCGATGATCGGTTCGGCCGACAGCCTGGCCAGTTACGGCGCGGCGATGGACACGGCTGATCGCCGTGCCCTGCTGGACACCATCCTGGTCGAAGGCGAGCGGCTGGACCGCTACATCCAGAACCTGCTGGACATGACCCGCCTTGGCCACGAAGGTCTGAAGATCAACCGTGACTGGATCGGCGTGGACGAACTGATCGGCTCGGCCGCACGGCGCCTGCAGCGCTACCAGCCCAAGGTGCGGCTGGAGCTGGACATTCCGTCCACGCTGGCGCCGATCTGGGTACACCCGGCGCTGGTCGAACAGGCCGTGTTCAACGTGATGGAGAACGCGGCCAAGTTCTCGCCGCCCGACGCCGCCGTGCAGGTGCAGGCGCGCGAACTGGACGGCCAGCTGCGCATCGACGTGATCGATGCCGGCCCCGGCATTCCCGACGACGAGCGCGCGCGCATCTTCGACATGTTCTACAGCGTCGAGCGCGGCGACCGCGGCCGCCACGGCACCGGCCTGGGCCTGACCATCTGCCAGGGCATGATCGGCGCACATGGCGGCAGCGTGCAGGCGCTGCCCGGACGCGACGGTCGCGGTACCCTGATCCGCATCACCCTGCCCCTGCTCAAGCCAGCCTCCCACGATGAGCCCGACCCCGATTGATGCCAGCGTGCCGGCCGCGCGCGTGCTGGTGATCGATGATGAAACCCAGATCCGCCGGTTCCTGGACATCAGCCTGCGCGCGCAGGGCTACCAGGTGCGACAGGCCGCCACCGGCCAGGAAGGCCTGCAGCTGGCCGCCAGCGAGGACATGGACCTGGTGATCCTGGATATCGGCCTGCCGGACATGGAAGGCCACGAGGTACTTGAACAGCTGCGGCAGTGGAGCCAGGTGCCGGTGATCATGCTGACCGTGCGCGCCGGCGAAGCCGAGAAGGTGCGCGCACTGGATACCGGCGCCAACGACTACGTGACCAAGCCGTTCGGCACGCAGGAACTGATGGCGCGGGTGCGGGCGCTGCTGCGCACGCGCAGCGTACCCAGTGATGGCACGCCACCGGTGTTCGACGACGGCCACCTGCGCGTGGACCTGGTGCGCCGCGAAGTCGCCCTGCAGGGTGAACCGGTGGCGTTGACCCGCAAGGAGTACGCGTTGCTGTCGCTGCTGCTGCGCAATGCCGGGCGGGTGGTGACACAGCCGCAGATCCTGCAGGAGATCTGGGGGCCGACCCACCAGCACGATACCCATTACCTGCGCATCCTGGTCGGCAAGCTGCGGCACAAGCTGGGCGATTCGGCGCTGGATTCACGCTACCTGTTCACCGAACCGGGCGTGGGCTTGCGATTCAAGGGGTGAGGGTGTGCCGAACAACGGTCGGCACCCACCAAAGCAAATTCGGAAGAGCATCCACGCATGGCGTGGATCTCTGCTGTGTCGACCAAGGTCGACACCTACCAAGAGCAGTTCATGCGGTTCGGACAGATCGCGGAAATCTGTCGAAGGCGGGGTGGGTCCGGTTGCGGGGGCGTGAGCCGCATGGATGCGGCGACCGAGCTTACATGGGTGAGGGCGCTTTGCTTGCGAAGCACTGCTTCGCAAGCGCCCGAACCCCCAGCCGCCAGCGGCTGGGCCGGGCCCCGGAGGGGGACTTGCAGCGTCCCGCGCAACCGGACCCACCCCGCATCCTACGGATAGCCGGCCTTTGACGTTGACGTTGATTCGGCGGGTGCCGGGCGCCGCCCGGCCCCACCTCAGAACCCCAGCGGCGTGTCGCCCAGCACCGGCTGCAGCTGGCTGCGGAACAAGGCCTTGATGCGCTCCAGTGCGGCCTCGTCGTTGCCTTCGAAGCGCAGCACCAGCACCGGCGTGGTGTTGGAGGCACGCACCAGGCCCCAGCCATCGGCGAAGTCCACGCGCAGGCCATCGATGGTCGACAGGCGGCCCCCCACATACGGGTTGTCCGGCGACTGCGCCGCCGCCACCAGCATCGCCACCAGCGCATGCGGCGTCCCGTCGGCCACCGCTACCTTCAGCTCCGGCGTGGCGACCATCTCCGGCAGTTCGCCCAGCACTTCGTCCGGGGTTTCCTCGCGCTGGGCCAGGATCTCCAGCAGGCGCGCAGCGGCGTACAGGCCGTCGTCGAAGCCGAACCAGCGTTCCTTGAAGAAGAAGTGGCCGCTCATCTCACCAGCCAGCTCGGCATCGGTCTCGCGCATCTTCGCCTTCATCAGCGAATGCCCGGTCTTCCACATCAGCGGGCTGCCACCGTTGCGCAGCACATGGTCGGACAGCTTGCCGGTGCACTTGACGTCGTAGATCACCATCGCGCCCGGATTGCGCATCAGCACGTCGGCAGCGAACAGCATCAGCAGGCGGTCGGCATAGATGATCCTGCCTTCGCCGGTGACCACGCCCAACCGGTCGCCATCGCCATCGAAGGCTACGCCGAGGTCGGCGCCGAAGCGCTTGACCGTCTGCACCAGGTCTTCCAGGTTGGCCGGCTCGCTCGGGTCGGGATGATGGTTGGGGAAGGTGCCATCGACATCGCAGTACAGCGGAATGACGTCGGCGCCGATTGCTTCCAGCAGCTGCGGGGCCAGTGCGCCGGCCACGCCATTGCCGGCATCGGCCACGACCTTCAGCGGACGGTCCAGCTGCACGTCATCGGCGATGCGCTGGATGTAGTCGGCACTGACATCGCGCTGCTGGTAGTCACCCGGCTCGGCGGACTGCACCAGGCGGCCCTCGACGATGCGCTGGTAGAGATCGGTGATCGCGTCGCCGGACAGCGTCTCGCCGCCGATCACCACCTTGAAGCCGTTGTACTCGGGCGGGTTGTGGCTGCCGGTGACCGCCACGCAGGTGCCGGTACGCAGATGGAAGGCGGCGTAGTACACGAGCGGGGTCGGCGCCAGGCCGATGTCGATCACCGCGCAGCCGGCACGGCGCAGGCCCTCGGCCAGCCCGGCCGTCAGCTCGGGTCCGGACAGGCGGCCATCGCGCCCGATCACCACCTCGCGCAGGCCCTGCTCCAGTGCCACGGTGCCGATGGCCTGGCCGATCAGCGCCGCGGTCTTCGGTGTCAGTTCGCTGCCCACCATGCCGCGGATGTCATAGGCGCGGAAGATGCCGGCGGCCAGCTCTTCGGCAGGCACCGGCGGTGGCGGCGGTGGCGTGGCATCGCCACTGCCGGTCACGGCGGCCACCGGTGGCGGCGCCTGCTGCAGGCTCTCGCTCAGGGTCGGGCCATGGTCGGCCTCGGACGCGGCGGCGCGGCGCGGCAACGGCAGCGACTTCGGCAGCCGGTCGCGCCCCACCACCAGCAACACGGCAATGAACGCCAGCAGCAACGCCACAATGGCGCTGGCCAGCGCGCCCAGGCCGAGCGGACCGGCCTCGACATTCGGCACCGACGCGACCAGCCGCAACGGCGTGCCTGCAACCGGGCGCGCCAGCGCTTCCGCACTTTCGGCCAGGCTCGGGTCGCCCTGGGTGACCAGATCGAATGCTCCCTGGCGCAGGCCGAGGAAGCCGGCGGACGGCGCGCTGACCTGGTCGAGCGGCGACGTCAGCCGCAGCAGCGGTTGGCGGACATAGATGACGGCCGGCCCCAGGCTGCCCAGCTGCACCGGCGCGGCCAGGCCCAGGCGGTTGCCGCCGCCGTCGCGGACCACGCGCAGGCTTGGCCTGGCCTCGGCCAGCGCCGCTTCCAGCAGCGCCAGGCGGGAATACCCGAAGGTGGCCGGATCGGCATAGGCGTTGGCCAGATCGGCCGCCAGCACCTCGACCTGCTCGACCCCGGTCCAGCTCTCGCGAACGGCCAGCGCCGCCGCAGCGGCGTCGCCGGCCTGCAGCGCCTGCTGCACGCGATCATTCTTCAACTGCTGCTGCAGCTGCTGCAACTGGCCTGCAGCAGCCTGCTGCAGGCCCTGCACGGCCTGGTCACGCGCCTCTTCCAGCGCCTGCCCGTTGGCCTCCTGCCGCCATTGCTGCACCGCGCTCCATCCGAACCAGCCGGCCAACAGGATCAACAGCACCCCCAGTAGAGGTGCACTGCGACCCAACGACCGTCCCCGCTGTCCTTCCCCGATGCCGCTCATCGATGTCCCCTGTCAACGCACCCCGGTATGGCCGAATCCACCCGCGCCCCGCACGCTGTCGGTGAAAGTATCCACTACCTGCAGGCTGACGCGGGCGATCGGAACCACCACCAGCTGCGCGATTCGATCGCCCGGCTCGATGGTGAAGGCCTCGCGGCCACGGTTCCAGACGCTGATCAGCAGCGGCCCCTGGTAGTCGGCATCGATCAGGCCGGTGCCGTTGCCCAGCACGATGCCATGCCGATGGCCCAGCCCGGAACGCGGCAGGATCACCGCGCACAGGTTCGGGTCGGCAATATGGATGGCCAGGCCGCTGGGCACCAGCGCGGTGTCGCCCGGCTGCAGGGTCAGCGCGGTATCCAGCGCCGCGCGCAGGTCCATGCCGGCACTGGCCTCGGTGGCATAGGCCGGCAGCGGCCAGCTGTCGCCGAAGCGCGGATCGAGCAGCTTGACCTGCAGCGGGTGGGAAGTGGATGCCTGGGTCATGCCTGGAGTCTCCGCGCGATCAGCGCCAGCAGTTGTTCGGCCAGCTCGCGCTTGGAAGTGGCCGGGAATACCTGTTCGCCGTCCTGCCAGAAGGCCGTGGCGGCATTGTTGTCGCTCTCGAAACCGCCGCCACTGATGCCGACCTGGTTGGCGATCACCAGGTCCAGGCGCTTGTCGACCAGTTTGCCGCGCGCGTATTTCTCCACGTCGTGGGTCTCGGCGGCGAAGCCGACCACCAGCTTCAGCGACTGCGTCTGTGCAGCGACTTCGGCGAGGATGTCCGGCGTGCGCACCAGTTCGATCACCAGCGACTGGCTGTCGGCGGTCTTCTTCAGCTTCTGCGCGGCGACCTGGCGCGGCGTGTAGTCGGACACCGCGGCGGCACCGATATAGATGTCGGCGGGCAGCGACTTCAGTACGGCATCGCGCATCTGCGCGGCCGAGCGCACGTCGATACGCTGCACGCCCGGCGGCGTCGGCAGCTGTACCGGACCGCTGACCAGCACCACCTGCGCGCCCAGCGCGGCAGCAGCGGCGGCCAGGGCAAAGCCCATCTTGCCGCTGCTGCGGTTGCCGACGTAACGCACCGGATCGATGTCTTCGTAGGTCGGGCCGGCACTGATCAGCAGGCGCAGCCCCTGCAGGGCACGGGTTTCCGGCGCGCCAACCGTCGCAGCGGCGCCGCCATTGGCGGCCAGCGCGGCCACGATGTCGCCGGGTTCGGCCAGCCGGCCGGGACCGGATTCACCTTCGGCCAGCGGGCCATCGACCGGGCCGATCACCTGCGCACCACGCTGGCGCAGCAGGGCGATGTTGGCCTGGGTGGCCGGATGCAGCCACATGCGATGGTTCATCGCCGGGCAGATCGTCAGCGGTGCGGTGCTGGCCAGGCACAGGGTGCTGACCAGGTCATCGGCATGGCCCTGGGCCAGCCGGGCCAGCAGATCGGCGGTTCCCGGCGCGACCACGATGCGGTCCGCCCAGCGGGCCAGCTCGATGTGGCCCATGGCCTGTTCGGCGGCGCTGTCCCACAGCGTGGTGCGGGTCGGCTGCCCGGACAGGGCCTGGAAACTGAGGGGGGTGACGAACTGCTGGGCGCCGGCGGTCATCGCCACCTGCACCTGGGCGCCCGCATCACGCAGGCGTCGCACCAGTTCCAGGGCCTTGTAGGCCGCGATCCCGCCTCCGACGCACAACAGCAGTTTCTGGCCTTCCAGCGCGCGGCCGGGCGCGGGGGAAGCGTTGGGGGAGTCAGCCACCTGGAATTCCTGTGCAAACGAGGGCATTAGCTTACCCGATGGTCGGTAATGTCCCGGTGCACAGCGCACATAGCGGGCAGCTATCAGCAGATGGGACTTGCACCACAGCGCTTCCGGGGTTCAAGACACTGCGATTCGGAACTTTCCTATACCTGTAGGCCGGCCACGTTTGCAGAATCGTCAGTGGCCGCCGCAGGTGTGCCGCTTCGCTTTTCGAGGATTCCGCGTGCACCCGCGCATCATCATCGCCGACGACCATCCCGTCGTCCTGCACGGCATCCGCATCGTGCTGCAGACCCACCTGATGGAGGTCGTCGGCAGCGCGCGTGACGGCGCCGAGCTGCTGCAGCTGGTCGAGCACCACGGCTGCGACGCGGTGCTGACCGACCTCTCCATGCCGGGCACCGGCCCGGATGGCCCGGAACTGATCGCTGAACTGCGCGCACGCCACCCGCGCATGCCCGTGGTGGTGCTTACCGGCGCCCGCCACCCCGGCCTGCTCGATGGCCTGCTGCGTGAGGGTGTCAGCGGCCTGGTCGACAAGTGCGCCGATTTCGGCGAGTTGCCGCAGGCCCTGAACGCGGCCATGGCAGGGCAGGTGTTCGTCTCGCAGCAGCTGCGCCACCACCTGCAGGCGCGCGACCTGATGTTCGCGCGCGAACCGGCGGCGCTGTCCGCCCGCGAACAGGAAGTGCTGGACCTGTTGGCCGCCGGGCTGAAAGTGAACGCCATCGCCGTCCACTGCGGCCGCAGCCCCAAGACGATCAGCCGGCAGAAGGCCGAGGCCAAGCGCAAGCTGGGGCTGCAGAACAACCAGGAGCTGTTCGCCTACCTGCAGTCGCGACGCGACTGAGGCAACGGCCGACCCGGGCATGCGTCCTGCCCTGATGGGCCGCATCGCCCCCACTGGCGATGATGCAGGCATGCCCATCCACGACTGGCCCGAACAGGAACGTCCCCGCGAGAAGCTGATCGCACGCGGCCCCGCCACGCTGTCCGACGCAGAACTGCTGGCACTGTTCCTCGGCTCCGGCTTCGGTGGACGCGATGCGGTGCAGACCGCGCGCGACCTGCTGCAGGCGCACGGTCCCCTGCGTGTGCTGCTGGACCGCCCGGCCCGCGAGCTGGCCCGGTTGCCGGGGCTGGGCCCTGCTCGAAGCTGTGCACTGGCCGCCGGGCTGGAACTGGCCCACCGCTATCTGGCGGCCGAACTTCAGCAGGGCGAGGCCGTCGGCAACAACCCGGCTGCGGTCGGCCGCTATCTGCAGCACCGCCTGCGCGGCCAGGCCCGCGAGATCTTCATGGCGCTGTTCCTGGACAACCGCCACCGCCTGATCGCCTGCGAAGAACTGTTCCAGGGCACCATCAATGCCGCCCCGGTCTATCCCCGCGAGGTGGTGCGTCGAGCCCTGCTGCACAATGCGGCAGCGGTGATCCTCAGCCACAATCATCCTTCCGGCGACCCCGAGCCCTCCGGCGCCGACACCCGCATCACCGATGAACTGCAGCAGGCGCTGGCACTGGTGGACGTGCGCCTGCTCGACCACTTCGTCGTCGGCGAGGGCCGCCCCGTTTCATTTGCTGAACGGGGCCTGCTGTCCCCGCCCCAGCCGCGCCTGTTCGGCTGAACGGCCCTGGTCAGGGCCGGGCGGGCGCCCCGCAGGCATGTCCTGGTCAGCGTGGGCGCGGGCATCTGCGCTAAAATGGGCGATTCCGCCGCTCATTCTCACAGCAGGCCTCGTGAAAAATCTCCTCCGCGCCCTGATCAGCCAAGGCATCGAAGCCTTGCGCGCCAATGGCACCCTGCCCGCCGACTCCCTGCCGCCGGACTTCGTGGTCGAGCGCCCGAAGACCCGTGACCACGGCGACTTCGCCACCAACGCCGCGATGCTGCTGGCCAAGGCCGCGCGCAGCAATCCGCGCGCACTGGCACAGGCGCTGGTCGAGGCGCTGCCGCGCAGCGAGGACGTCAGCAAGGTCGAGATCGCCGGCCCCGGCTTCATCAACTTCCATCTGGCCCCGGCCGCGTACCAGCGCGAAACCGCCTCGGTCATCAAGGAAGCCCACGACTACGGCCGCAACCTGTCCGGCAATGGCCGCACGGTGGGCGTGGAGTATGTGTCGGCCAACCCGACCGGCCCGCTGCATGTCGGCCATGGCCGCGCAGCGGCGATCGGCGACTGCGTGGCCCGCGTGCTCGATGCCAACGGCTGGAACGCCAAGCGCGAGTTCTACTACAACGACGCTGGCGTGCAGATCGAGAACCTGGCGCTGTCCACCCAGGCGCGGATCAAGGGCATCGCACCCGATCAGGACGGCTGGCCGGAAGGCGGCTACCGCGGTGAGTACATCGCCGATGTCGCCCGCGCCTACATGGCCGGTGCCAGCGTCGACCTGGAAGGCAGCACCGTGGTCGGCGCCAAGGACCCGGACGACATGCAGGCAATCCGCCGCTTCGCCGTGGCCTACCTGCGCAACGAGCAGAACCTGGACCTGGCCGCGTTCGGTGTCGACTTCGACATCTACTTCCTGGAAAGCTCGCTGTACGCCGACGGCAAGGTTGCCGAAGCGGTGGCCAAGCTGCAGGCGTCCGGCCACACCTATGAGGAAGGCGGCGCGCTGTGGCTGCGCAGCACCGACTTCGGTGACGACAAGGACCGCGTGATGCGCAAGTCCGACGGCACCTTCACCTACTTCGTGCCGGACGTGGCCTACCACCTGTCCAAGTGGCAGCGCGGCTACGAGCGCGCGATCACCGAACTGGGCGCCGACCATCACGGCTCGCTGGCGCGCGTGCGCGCCGGCCTGCAGGCGATGGAAGTGGGCATCCCGCAGGGCTGGCCGGAATACGTGCTGCACCAGATGGTCACGGTCATGCGCGGCGGCGAGGAAGTGAAGCTGTCCAAGCGTGCCGGCAGCTACTTCACCCTGCGCGACCTGATCGAAGAAGCCGGCCGCGATGCGACCCGCTGGTTCCTGATCGCGCGCAAGCCCGATTCGCAGCTGACCTTCGACATCGACCTGGCGCGCCAGCAGAGCAACGACAATCCGGTGTTCTACGTGCAGTACGCGCACGCCCGTGTCTGCAGCCTGCTGCGCCAGGCGCAGGAAAAGGGCCTGGTGTACGAGCAGGGCAATGGCCTGGCCAACCTTGGCCACCTGGCCGACGATGCCTCGCTGCTGTTGATGAACGAGATCTCGCGCTATCCGGAAGTGGTGGAAGCGGCCGGCGTGGCGCTGGAGCCGCACCTGGTGGCGCAGTACCTGCGTGAATTGGCGCATGCCTTCCACACGTGGTATCACGGGACGCCGGTGCTGGTGGAAGACGCCGCCGATCGCAACGCCAAGCTGACCCTGGCCTGCGCGGCGCGCCAGGTGCTGGCCAACGGCCTTGAACTCCTGGGCGTGAGCGCCCCGGAAAAAATGTAAGCATCAGGAGACGCAGTACACATGGCAGCACGACGCGGCAAAACCCAGGCACGACGCAACAGCAGCAGCCAGGGCACACCCGGATGGGTGTGGCTGGTGGCCGGTGTGGCGATCGCCGCCGTGGTGTTCCTGGCGGCGCCGAACCTGTTCAAGGGCGAAGGCGACGGCTTCCTGCGCGCCGGTCCGCAGCCGAACCCGAACGCGCAGCCGGCCCCGGTTGCTGATGCAGACAGCGATGTCGGCAGCCAGCCAGCCGCGCAGCCGGCCACGCCGAAGCCGGCCGAACCGGAGAAGCCCGCGGCGACGCAGTACGACTTCTACACCCTGCTGCCGGGCAAGGAAGTGGAAATGTCCGACGCCGAACTGGCCGCCAGCGCGCGTGCCGAGGACCAGCGCCGGGCCAAGGCCGAAGCGTCGCGCGCGCAGGCCGCGCTGGAGGGCAAGCCGGTGCCGCCGGCGAGCACGGCCACGCCGGCACCGACCGCAACGGCCAGCGTCGCCAGCACCGCACCGGTGACCGCGAGCAACCGTCCGCTGCCGGCACCGCTGAGCGAGCGCCCGGCCGCGGCAACCCCGCCGGCCAGCACCGCACCGGCGTCGACCAGCACGGCCGCCACCCCCGCGCCGCGCGCGGAAGCCGCGCCCACCGCGCCGGCGACCACTGCCGCACCGGCGCCCGCCGACAACGCCCGCTACATCCTGCAGGCAGGTGCCTTCGGTGCGTCCGGCGACGCCGAAGCCACCAAGGCCAAGCTGGCCATGATGGGCCTGGCGGCACGCGTGGAGTCGGCGCAGATCAACGGCAAGACCGTGTATCGCGTGCGCATGGGGCCGTACGGCAGCGCCGGCGAACTGTCTGAAGCGAAGCAGAAGCTGGATGGCACCGGCCTGCAGGCGATGGCCATCAAGGCGCAGTGACGTTCTGCGGGACTGCATGAAGAAAGCCGGGCATTGCCCGGCTTTTTTTGTTTCTGCCGAGTCGAGCATGGCTCGACTCCACACACGGCGTCAGCCCTCGCGGGCGACCTGGAACCCGGCGAAGGACTGGCTGACCGGCATCAGCTCCAGGCGATTGATGTTCAGGTGCGGTGGCAGCGTGGCCACCCAGAAGATCTGTTCGGCGATGTCTTCGGCGGTCATCGGATTGGCACCGCTGTACAGCTTGTCCGATGCATTCTGGTCGCCATGGGTGCGGACCACGGTGAACTCGGTCTCGGCCATGCCCGGCTCGATCGTGGTCACGCGCACGCCGGTGCCGTGCAGGTCCGAACGCAGGCCCAGCGAGAACTGGCTGACGAAGGCCTTGGTGCCACCGTAGGCGTTGCCACCCGGGTACGGGTAGACGCCGGCCACCGACGAGATGTTGATGATCGCACCCTTGCGCTCCACCAGCTGCGGCAACAGGCGGTGGGTCAGGGTCACCAGCGCGGTGATGTTGGTGTCGATCATCGTGGTCCAGTCCGACAGCCTGGCGCTCTGTGCCGGTGCGGTGCCCTGCGCCAGACCGGCGTTATTGACCAGCAGGTCGATCTCGCCGAAGGCCGGCGGCAGCGCCAGCAGGGCCGCCTCCATCGCCACCGGATCGCGGATGTCGAAGGCGGCGGCGTGCACCACGTCCTTGCCATAGCGCTCGACCAGCGGTTGCAGGCGTTCGCCGCGGCGGCCGGTGGCGATCACTTTCCAGCCGGCCTGGGCGAAGCGGTGGACGGCGGCGGCGCCGAAGCCGGACGTGGCGCCGGTAATCAGGACAGTGCGGGTCATCAGGCAACTCCAGGGGGAAAACCAGATCCCCATTCTGGCACCGTCCGGCAGCACCCGTGTTGCCGGATCGGCCAGATCCGGGGCGGCGACCCCACGTGTCGGGGTGACCGGTACAATTGCGCCATGATCAACAATGATGTCCTGCGCAGCGTGCGCTACTCCCTGGACCTGGGTGACCAGCACGTGGTCACCCTGTGCCAGATGGCCGACCCGGCCTTCGCCGTGGATACCGAGCAGGTGAAGGCCTGGCTGCGCCGCGAGGACGAAGCCGGTTTCGAGGCGATGAACGACAGCGCACTGGCGCACTTCCTCGATGGCCTGATCGTGCACCTGCGCGGTCGCGACGAGAGCCAGCCGCAGCGTGCGGTGGAAACCCGCATCGACAACAACCTGGTGCTGAAGAAGCTGCGCGTGGCCTTCCAGCTGCGCGACGTGGACCTGATGGAGATCTTCGCCAGCGCCGGCTTCAACGTGTCCAAGTCGGAAGTCGGTGCGTTGTTCCGCCAGCCCGGGCACACCAACTACCGGCGCTGCCTGGACCAGATGCTGCGCAACTTCCTCAAGGGCCTGAGCCTGCGCCTGCGCGGCTGAGCACGGCCTCGACGAAGGCGCGCGCGGCCGGCGTCGGCAGCCGCTGCCAGACCAGGTGTACGCGCCGGGTCGGGGTCGGCTGCAGTGGAATCTGAACCACGCCCTGGAAACCTTCGGCGATCAACGCCGGCACGATGCCCACCGCCAATCCGTGGCGGACGAAGCGCTCGACCAGTTCCATCAGGTTGACCTCGAAACGCACCGTGTGCGGCAGGCCAGCGGCGGCGAAGGCATCGTCGGTCTGCCGGCGCGCACCGGTACCGCGCGGGAAGTCGACCAGCGCTTCATCCTGCAGTGCGGTCAATGGCAGCCGCGTGCGCCCGGCGAGCCGGTGCGACGGCGCCAGTACCGCTACCAGATCCTCCTCCTGCAGCACCTGGTGGCAGACGCCATCCAGCGCTGCCGACGGCGCCAGGCCGACCAGTGCCACATCCAGCGCGCGCGACTGCACCTGTGCGATCAGGTCTTCGCTCTTGTCCACGCGCAGCTGGAACTCCACCTGTGGGTGCACCCGCTGGAAGGCCGCCAGCATCGCCACGACGTCGATGTCGGTCAGCGAAGAAATCTGCCCGATGGCCAGCAGGCCACGCACTTCGCCACTGACGGCGGCCACGTCGGCGCGCAGGTGGCGCAGGCTGGCCAGCACCTGGCGTGCGTGCACCAGCAACGCCTCGCCGGCGGCGGTAGCCCGCACCTGGCGTGGCAGGCGCTCGAACAGCGTGGCACCCAGTTCCTGTTCCAGGTGGGCGATCTGGTGGCTGAGCGCGGACTGCACCACGTGGCAGCGCTCGGCGGCACGGGTGAAATTGCCCTCCTCGGCCAGGGCGACGGCAAACTCGAGCTGCTTGAGGTTCATCCAGCTATCTTGTTTTCAGATGACAAGGATGATGATGATTCATTTCCATCATGACCGCAGCAGGCGGACACTGTGCACCCCGCTTCCTGGAACACCGCGTGAGCCCCTCCCTTCCCCCTCTGCACCGCTGGCAGGTGCTGCTGATGTCGGTCGCCACCGGCGTGGCCGTGGCCAGCAACTACTATGCGCAACCGCTGCTGCACACCATCGCAGATGCCTTCGGCGTGCCGTTCGGCCAGGTCGGCATGGTGGTTACCGCAGCACAGCTGAGCTATGCCGCCGGACTGATCCTGCTGGTGCCACTGGGTGACCTGTTCGAGCGCCGCCGCTTGATCGTGGTGATGAGCCTGCTGTCGGCCGGTGGCCTGGTGATCAGTGCCTGCGCGCCGTCGCTGGCCTGGCTGCTGGTCGGGACCGCAATCACCGGACTGTTTTCGGTGGTGGCACAGGTGCTGGTGCCGTTCGCGGCCACGCTGGCCGCGCCGGAACATCGTGGCCGCGTGGTCGGCACGCTGATGAGTGGCCTGCTGCTGGGCATCCTGCTGGCGCGTACCGTGGCCGGCCTGCTTTCCAGCCTGGGTGACTGGCGCCTGGTGTATGCCATCGCTGCCGGCACCCTGGTGCTGACCGCACTGGCATTGCAGCGCGGCCTGCCGCGATTCCACCACAGCGCCGGCCTGGGCTATTTCGCCTTGCTGCGCTCGATCGGCGTGCTGTTCGTGCAGGAGCCGGTGCTGCGCCAGCGCACCCTGCTGGGCGCCTGCAGCTTTGCCATGTTCGCGATTTTCTGGACCCCGCTCGCGTTCCTGCTGGCGCAGCCACCGTACGCCTACAGCGATGCCACCATCGGCCTGTTCGGGCTGGTCGGTGCAGCCGGTACGCTGGCGGCCGGCCTGGCCGGGCGCATGTCCGATCGCGGCCAGACCGGACGCGCCACTGCCATCGCGCTGGTGCTGTTGCTGCTGTCGTGGCTGCCACTGGGGCTGTCGGCCCACTCGCTGCTGGCGCTGCTGATCGGCGTGGTGGTGCTGGACCTGGCCGCACAGCTGCTGCACGTCAGCAACCAGAATCTGATCTATGCGCTGCAGCCCGCGGCGCGCAACCGCCTCAATGCCGGCTACATGACCGGCTACTTCATCGGCGGCTCGCTGGGTTCGCTGCTGTCGGCGCAGGTCTACCAGCGCTACGGTTGGACCGGCGTCTGCGTGGCCGGTGCCGCCGTGGCCGTGCTGGCCCTGCTGCTGTGGCTGCCCGGCGCGCTGCGCGCGCGCCAGGCGGCATCGTCGAACTAGAAGCTGCCCTGCAGCGCCAGCTCCCAGCGTCCACCGGCATTGCCCGGGAACAGTCGCTTGGCCGCGCTGTCGGTGTCATGCACGGTGGCGCGCAGCTCCCATGCCGGAGTCAGCGTGGCAATGGCACTGAGCTGGCCATGCAGGTAATCCGGGCCCTGCGCGGTGGCCAGCCAGTACTGGCCCACCGCTGCTTCCAGGCGGACGCGTTCGCGCAACGGCACACGCACGCCCAGCTGGGCATAGGTTCCGCGATGGCCACCGGCCAACGCATCGTTGGAATGCGCGACCTGCAGCCAGGCGCGCTGCTTCCAGGTCACGGTGGTGTTGAGTTCGGTCCAGTCCAGCGCACGACCGGTACCCGGATACACATAGCGGGTCAGGTTCGCATCCAGCGTCCAGTCCGGTGCCAGCGCGCCGGACCAGCCCGCCACCAGGTCGAACTCGCTGCGCGCGCCATTGTCCGGCTTGAACGAGACGTTGGACCCCCACACGCTGGCGTACCAGCCCGATGGGATCGAGATCTTCGCGCCGGCTTGCACCGCCGGGTCACCATCGCTCTGCGAGCTGCCGCGCCACACGTAGTCACTGGTCAAGGCCGCACTGCCACTGACCTGCACCTGTGCCTGCGCGCTGCCCATGCCAAGCAGCCCTGCCAGGGCGGCCACCACCGCCGCCATCGTCCCCTTGCTGTTCACTGCACTGTGTTCCTCGTCGAAGGCGGTCACGCCGCCGGGACGGCAGTGTCCAGCGCGTGGCCGTAACGGATCGAGGGTGCGGCCCGGGCCGCGGCGCAAATTCGGCGTAAATCCCGTGGATCGGGGCCATGCGCCAGCGGCGCGGTATCATGGCGCCCTGTTTCCAGGAACCAACCGCGTGGACGCCATCCTGACCCCGGTATCGATCGGCGAGCTGATCGACAAGATCACCATTCTCCAGATCAAGGCCGAGCGCATCGACGATGCCGCCAAGCTGGCCAACGTGCGCACCGAGCTGGACGGCCTGCTGCCCCTGTTGCAGCAGCAGCTGCAGGCACAGCCGGCCCTGGCCGCGCTGCAGCAGCAGTTGAAGGCGATCAACGAGCGTATGTGGGACATCCAGGACCAGCTGCGCGACAAGGAAGCGGCCCAGGTGTTCGATGATGCATTCATCCAGCTGGCACGCGGTGTCTATGGCACCAATGGCGAGCGCGTGCAGGTGAAGAACGAGATCAACCGCGTGGCCGGTTCTGCACTGGTGGAAGAGAAGCAGTACCAGGGCGAGTAACGCCGCTCATCCGCATTCCAGCAGGTGGCGGAAGCGGAACAGGTCACCGTCGCCGCGGATGCCGAGCTTGCGGTAGGCCGAGGTTTTCTGCGAGCTGATCGTGCTGGCTGAACGCCCCGATCGCAGGGCCATTTCGCTGGTGCTGACCCCTTTCAGCACCAGCCCGAGCACTTCCCGTTCGCGCTGGCTCAACGGCACCAGTGCCGGGGCCGGCATTCTGCGTGCACGCGTGCCCGGCAGGTTCAGTTCCGCGCGCAGCTCCGGTGGCACGAAGCGCCCTCCCCGGGCGACCACATCAATGGCACGCAGCAACACGTCCGGTGGCGTCGACTTGGACAGGAAGCCGCGCGCACCGGCACGCATCGCGGTGGCCACCGTGCTGGCATTGCAGTGTGCCGAGAGCACCAGCACCGGCAGTGCCGGCCAGCGCTGCGACAGCACGTGCAACAGGGCCAACCCATCGCCCAGGTCGCCCATGGGCAACGCATCGATCAGCAGCAGGTCGACACACGTCGGGCTGCGCTCCAGCAGGTGCAGCAGGTGCGCCTCGCTGGACAGGCTCACCCGTACCTGCACACCCGCGTGCTGGCGCAGCAGCACTTCCACGCCCAACCGCAGTACCGGGTGCGGGTCCAGCAGCGCCAGGCGTCGTGGCCGATCAGGCAGCAGAGGCGGGAGGGTCAGCGGCATTGCGGCATGTCCAGGCAACATGGGACATCCAACGTAGGTCGGTGCCCGCAGCGGCGGAATCCAATTCCTTGCAATGGCTGGCCCGCGCATTCCGCCAGTCAGACAGCATTCCGGTTTGCCACGGCGCAAACGCAACAGGCCCGGCAAATGCCGGGCCTGTTGGGGCGTCTCCAGCGCGCAATCGCGCCGAGGCAGCAATTACCAGCTGAAGCGCGGGCCGACGGTGTATTCCTTGTCGCCGTGGCGGTTCATCTTCAGCTCGCCGTTCAGGCCCCAGTTCTGGTTCAGCTTGACCTGACCACCCAGGCGGCCGTACCACTGGCCATCCGGATTGACGCCGTGCTTCTTGGCGTAGTCTTCGTAACCGACCATGCCGTAGACCTCGGCGTGGGCGCCGAAGGCAGTGCGGATACCGGCTTCAGCGCTGTAGCCATTGAAGTCCAGACCGTGCTTGCGGTCGAACTTCTGGTAGGCAACGCGGGCAACGAAGTCGGTGCTCGGAGCGATTTCAACGTTGTAGCCGGCACCGACCTTCCACTGGTCAACCTTCAGGTTGGTGTGGTCGATTTCCTGGCGGCTGTATTCGCCGAAGGCGTGGAAGTTCGGCAGGAAGCCGTAGGAACCCTTCACGCCCCAGCCGTCGGCCTTGATGCCTTCAACGTCGGTCTTGGCGTAGTCGGCTTCGGCGTAGTTGTAGGACAGGTTCTCAGCAGCCGAAGCGGTGAACGGCAGGGCAGCGGCCAGGGCCAGAGCAATCAGCGAATTCTTCATGGGGGTACACCTTTACTTTCTTATGGTGTGCAGCAGCGCCAAGGCGCCATCGCATCGGGAATGTAAATTCTCCGTTATTCGCCACAACGCTCCCTGAAAACAGCGGTCTTCGCATTGCTGAATTTTTTGGCTTGATTCAGGCTGCGTCTGGCATACGCGCGCGGCGCGCGTGCATTTTTCAGGTTTCTTCACCGTCCACCGTTGTCGATCCCCGATCCCCTGGTTCGTCGTGTACCTGAAGGCCGTGCATGTGGCACGGTCCATCCGGAGGCAGGCAATGAGCTACATCGACGGTTTCGTCCTGGCGGTGCCCACCGCCAACAAGGAGAAGTTCCTCGCCCATGCACGCACAGGGGATCCCGTTTTCATCGAGTACGGCGCGCTGCGCGTGGTCGAGTGCTGGGGCGATGACGTGCCGCACGGCAGGACCACCGACTTCTTCGGCGCGGTGAAAGCCACGCCGGATGAGACGGTGGTGTTTTCCTGGATCGAATGGCCGGACAAGCCGACCCGCGACGCCGGCATGAAGAAGATGATGGAGGACCCGCGGTTTGATCCAACGAAGAATCCGATGCCGTTCGACGGCGCGCGGATGATCTACGGCGGCTTCGTGCCGCTCTACGAGCTGACGCGCTGAACCCGGCGGACGTGCTCAGCGCGCGTCCGTTTCATCGCTGGCAGCAGCATGGCCGGCGCCCAGTGCGGCGCCGGCACCGAGGCCCATGCCGCCCATGCCGGCGCCCATTCCACCACCACCGCCACCGCCTGCACGGCCGCCCTTGGCATCGCCGTCGTTACGGCCCTTGCCGCCACCACTGGCAACGGGCCGGGTCGGCCCCTGCGGTGGAATCTGCAGATCGGCCGGAATCGGGGCCAGATCCAGCGCTTCGCGCACGAAGTCGCGCAGCGAGACCACCAGTTCGTGGGTATGCACCGGGCGCCCCTGTGCCAGTTCGTTGGCGGCACGCGTGGCCAGCCGCACCTGTTCGTCGGTGCCCAGCAGCAGGATGTCCGACAGCGCGGCCTCGACCGCATCGCGGATGCGCCGCGCACGGTCCGAGCGCGGCTCGGCGATGCCGTCGGCATCTTCGCGCTGGCGCAGGTCGCGACGATGGCTGGGATCCACGCCCAGCTCGCCGGTGAACGAACCGCCCAGGGTCTTGTAGGCGGCCATCAGCGTGCGCAGCCGTTCGTTGATCTGCCGGTTCTCGCGCTCGCGGCGCTGCTGCAGGGTCTGCATCACCAGCAGGCGGATGCCGACGCCGAGCAGGGTGATCAGGACCAGGCCGGCCAACGTGGACAGCACGCCCTGCCAGGAACTGAAGTCGATACCGCGCATGGTCGGGGCTCCGGCGGGAAGAACCTGCATCTTGCCCCAGGTAGCGCCCCAGAAACGCGAAAGGCCCTACCACCCGGTGGGTGGCAGGGCCTTCGGTCACGGCGCGATTACTTGCGCTTGGCGACCTTGCGCACGGCCTTCTTGGCCGGAGCCTTCTTGGCGGCGACCTTCTTCAGCGGCGCAGCCTTCCTGGCGACCGTCTTGCGGGTGGCGGCAACCTTCTTGCCCACCGCCTTCTTGGCGACGGCGGTCTTCTTGCCGACAGCCTTCTTGGCGACGGCGGCCTTCTTGCCAACAGCCTTCTTGGCGACGGCAGCCTTCTTGCCGACAACCTTCTTGGCGGCCGCGGTCTTCTTGGTGGCGACCTTCTTGGTGACGGCAACCTTCTTGCCGACAACCTTCTTCGCAGCCACGGCCTTCTTGCCGGCGACCTTCTTGGCGGCGACGGTCTTCTTGGCCACAGCCTTCTTGGCGGTGGCGACCTTCTTGCCGACCACCTTCTTGGCGGCCGCGGTCTTCTTGGCAACGGTCTTCTTCGCGACGGCGGCCTTCTTGGTGGCGGCCTTCTTCACGGTGGCGACCTTCTTGCCGGCAGCCTTGGTGGTCTTCTTGGCGGCAGCGGCCTTCTTGGTCACAGCCTTGCCTGCAGCGGCCTTCTTCTTGGCCACTTCCTTCTTCAGGGCAGCGGCTTCGGCCTTGGCGTTCTTCTTGGCCGCTTCCAGCTTCTTCTTGGCATTGGCAACGGTCTTGCCGACCGACTTGGCGGCCTTGTCGGCCTTCTTGGCAACGGTCTTCTCGACCTTGGCCACGGCCTTCTTGGCCTTGGCAACGCGGGTACCGGCCGCCTTGGTGGCGCGCTTGACGGTCTTCTTGACCGACTTCACGGCGTCTTCGGCGGCGTGGGCGATGGTCTCGCCAACGTTGGTGGCGGCTTCTTTGACGTTCTCGACGGCGTCGGTCACGACCGACACACCATTACCGTTGCTCATGTTGCCCTCCTGGGGGCCTTAAGTATCAAAACGGGGCGATGCTATACCGACATTGACGATCGTGGAACGGGGCACGCGCCCGCAATCGCATCTGATGCGACGGCCATGGTGTAGCCCACCACTGCCGCAGAAGCGGCGGGTTGACAGGAAACCCCTTTTTTTAAGGACTACGCCACAGCAAGCGCATGGTCGAAGATGGCCGTTGCGTGCCGTTGCACGGACGCGGCATCCGATGCGTGCTGTGGCGCATTGCGGCACCCGGTTGCGCGGAACTGCGCAGGTATCGGTCTGTGTCGGCGCCCCCGGCGATCGTCTTCGGTGGTGCAGGCGTCGCCTGTGCGGTGTCGCCACAGCCATGCTGTCAGCCTCCTCACTCGCCTTTCGCGGCCTGCGGTTTTCATGGCGCATTTATCCAGATCGCGACACACTCATTCAGCTTGTTTTACCGTAGGGCCGAACCGCCCCCACCCACGCCAGCGAACCGACAACCATGCGACCGCTTCCCACCCTGCTTACGCTCGCAATCGCCGCCGCCTTCGGTGGCTTCGTTGCCACCGGCATCAATGCCCACCTGGACAACCGTGCCGATGCAGCACCGCTGCCAGCGGTGCTGCCGACCACCGCCGCGTTGCCGGCCGCGGTGGCCGGACAGGCGGTGCCTTCGCTGGCGCCGATGCTGGAAAAGGCGATGCCGGCCGTGGTCAGCGTCAACACCAAGCAGGTGGTGCGCGTGCGCAACCCGTTCTTCAACGACCCGTTCTTCCGCCGCCTGTTCCCGGATATCCCGCAGGAGCGCATCAACGAATCGCTGGGCTCGGGCGTGATCATCGACGCCAAGGAAGGCCTGGTGCTGACCAACCACCATGTCATCGACAACGCCGATGACGTGCAGGTGACACTGGCCGACGGGCGCACGGTGAAGGCCGAGTTCCTCGGTTCGGACCGCGATACCGACATCGCGCTGATCCGCATCCCGGCGCAGAACCTGACCGACATCAAGCTCGGCAACAGCGACCAGCTGCGGGTCGGTGACTTCGTGGTGGCCATCGGCAACCCGTTCGGCTTCAGCCAGACGGTCACCTCGGGCATCGTCTCGGCGGTGGGCCGCAGCGGCATCCGTGGCCTGGGCTACCAGAACTTCATCCAGACCGATGCGTCAATCAACCCCGGCAATTCCGGTGGCGCCCTGGTCGACCTGCAGGGCCAGCTGGTCGGCATCAATACCGCCAGCTTCAACCCGCAGGGCAGCATGGCCGGCAACATCGGCCTGGGCCTGGCGATTCCGTCCAACCTGGCGCGCAGCGTGGTCGACCAGCTGGTCAAGCACGGCGTGGTGGTACGCGGCACGCTGGGCGTGGAGAGCCAGAACCTGACCGCGCAGATCGCGCAGGGGCTGGGCCTGGGCGAAACGCGCGGTGCGCTGATCACCCGCGTGCTGGCCGGTTCGGCGGCCGCCGCGGCCGGGTTGAAGCCGGGCGACGTGGTGGTCTCGGCCAACGGCCAACGCGTGGACAGCGCCGAAGCCCTGCACAACGTGGAAGGCCTGGCTGCGGTCGGCAGCCCGATGACGCTGGACGTACGCCGCGAAGGCAAGCCCGTGCAGATCAAGGCCACGCTGAAGGAACAGGCGCGTGCGGTCACCGGCGAGAGCCTGGACCCGCGGTTGACCGGTGCCACCTTCGTCGACCTGCCCGAGTCGCTGCGACAGTCGGGTGTCGGCGGCGTGCTGGTCAGCGAGGTCAAGCGTGGCAGCCGCGCGGCCAGCAACGGCCTGCAGCAGGGCGACATCATCACCGACGCCACCGTGGGTGAATTCGCCGACCTGGCCAGCTGGCGCGCCAACTTCCAGCAGCGCCCGCCGACCCTGGTGGTGCGCGTGCTGCGCAACAATGGCCAGCAGCAGGGCCAGCTCGTGATGCGCTGATCGCCCTGCCGTAACACCCCCTATACCCCGGCAATGCTATTGCTGTCAGTCCAGGTCGGCACCGCCGACACCCGTTCCCCCATCGCAACAGGAGTGATTCGATGAGCCCCACCAATACCGAGAACCTGAAGGAACACCTGGGTGAAGCCGGTTCCCACCTGAAGCAGGCCGCCACGGCCGCCGGCGGTGCGATCAAGGGCGCAACCGGTGCCGCGACCGACGAGCTGCGCATCGGCAAGGCCAACGTCAAGGCCGAACTGTCCGACAGCGCACTGTCTGGTCTGGCCGCCGCCGAATTCGGTGGTGCCGCTGCCAAGGAACAGGTTGACGCGTTGATGGACAAGGGCAAGGACCTGATCGACAGCGCCGCCGAGTTGATCCGTGAGCGTCCGCTGGCTTCGTTCGGCGTCGCCTTCGCTGCCGGCTGGATCATCGCCAAGCTGGCCCGCGGCAGCAGCGACAAGTAAGCCGCGGCGTGAGCGAAGACAACGCGCAAGCCCCTGATCCGGCGGCCACCCCGCCGCTGGATGAGAGCATCCGCCAGGTCGGCGCGGCCGGTCGTGCCGCCGCCGATTCGGCCAAGCACACCGTGCGCTCGCTGCGCCGGCTGGCCTCGGCCGACTTCGCCCTGGCCCGCAGCGCCTTCGGCCGTGCGCTGGCCTGGGCCGGCGTGGCGATCGTATTTGGTGCCTCGGCCTGGCTGTTGATGGCGGCCACCCTCATCGCCCTGCTGCAGAGCTGGGGCCTTAGCTGGCTGCAGGCGCTGCTGATCACCTCGCTGCTGAGCCTGGCCGTCACCGGCTACGCGATCTGGCGGGTGTCCTACTTCTTCCACCACACCGGCATGCATGCCACCCGGCGCCAGCTGTCACGCCTGGGCCTGTTCGACGAGCCCAGCGAAGACGACCCCGATGCCGGCGTGCAGCTGCCCGAGGGCAAGCCATGAAGTTCGGCGCGCTGCAGCGGCGGGTGAAACGCTGCGAACAGGTGGTGACCGTGCGCCTGAGCGAGACCCAGGACCACTGGTCCACGCTCAGCGACGTCTGGCGAAAGGGCTGGTCGCCGTTGCGCATCGTGGTGGTCGGCCTGGCCGGTGGCTTCATCGCCGGCAAGCTGGAAGTGCCCGGCAAGGTCAACGGTGCGCGCTGGCTGCAGATGGTCGGTTCGGTCTCGAACCTGTTCGCCAGTGCCCAGGCGGCGTTCGCCACGGCGATGGCGGCACAGGCTGCAGCGACCGCCGACGACGCGGCCGAAGAAGCCGACGATGCCAGCGAGCAGGCACAGGCGGCGGCCTCCGCCGCCAACGCACGGCCGGCACCTGCCCCCCGCCCGGAACCCGAACCGGAACCGCGCGAACCGCGCCCGGCCGAAGCCGCCACCGAGCTGTCCGAACGTTGATCCACGCACTCCGCCGCGCCGATCGCGGCCGGCGGATAATGCGCTCCCCTTCCCGGTTGGTGCGTCGATGAGCGAGTCCCTCCTGTCCCCGTCACCAGCCGATCCGCAGGGTGCGGAGGCACCGCTGCCGCCCCCGTCGCGTCCACGCGGGCCGATGTCGCTGGTGGTCCTGGCCACCCTGGCGGTGGGCTACACGCTGTGGGCCGCGCAGGACATCATCCTGCCGGTGCTGCTGGCGGTGTTCTTCGCGCTGGTCGGCAACCCGATCCTGCGCCTGCTGCAGAAGCTGTGGATTCCGCGCGCGCTGGGCGCACTGCTGATCCTCGGCGCCGGGCTGGGCGTGACCGGTTCGCTGGCGGTGCAGTTGATCGGTCCGGCGATGGAATGGGCGCAGGAAGCACCGCAGCAGCTGCGCAAGGTGGCCCGGCAGGTGCAGGACCTGACCAAGCCGGTGCAGCAGGCCAACCAGGCGGCGGAAAACTTCGCCCGCGTGGCCGGCGGTGACAGCAACCACAAGGTGCAGGTGATCCGCACCCAGCTGGACGATCCATACCGCATGCTGACCCGTGCACCGCGCCTGGCCGCGTCGGTGCTGGCGGTGGTGCTGCTGACCCTGTTCTTCATGATCTACGGGCAGAGCCTGCAGCGCGCAGCGATCGCCCTGTTCCCGAACCGCCAGCAGCAGCGGTTCACCACCGACATCCTGCGTTCGATCGAACGGGAGGTCTCGCGTTACGTGCTGACCATCAGCGTCATCAACACCCTGGTCGGGCTGGTGTTCGCCGGCGTGCTGATGCTGCTCGGCATCGGCCTGCAGGAAGCACTGCTGTGGGGCACGGTGGCTGCACTACTGAACTTCGCCCCGTATGTGGGTCCGCTGATCGGCGTGGCGCTGATGCTGTTGATGGGCTTCGTCGAGTTCCGCGACCCGCTGCAGGCCCTGCTGCCGGCCGCCGCCTACCTGGGCCTGCACACCCTGGAAGGGCAGATGGTGACCCCGATCGTGCTGGGCCGTCGGATGAAGCTGTCGCCGCTGGTGCTGATCCTGGCGCTGATGGTGTTCGGCTGGGCCTGGGGCATGATCGGGCTGCTGCTGGCAGTGCCGCTGCTGGTGTGCATCAAGCTGGTGCTGGCACGCCTGGATGGCATGCAGGGCTGGGCACGCCTGCTGGAGTGACGGCATCAACAACGGATGGACGCAGGTGGCGGAACCAGAAACAGGGACGAAGTGGCAGACTATGGCGCCCTACCCGGATGGATCCGCTCGTATGAACTCTCTCGCCACGCGTTGCCTTGCCTTGGCCTGCATTGCCGCTCCCGCGTTCGCCGCGACACCGCCGACTGCCGATCAGGCGCGCACCCAGCTTGCTGAGGCGGTTACCTGCAAGCGGCACCTCACGCCCATGCAGTTCGACGCCATGGCCCGGATGCTGGCACCGGCCCCGGCAAGGGCGCAGGACGGCGAATCCAGCGGCGAGTTCCGGCTGACCACGCCCTTGATGGTGCTGGGCCAGCCCGTGAACCGGCTGCAGTCCTATGACGGCGACAGCGGCGAGGATGGCATCGACAGTTTCACCGCGTACTTCAGCTCGGCCAGTGTGGAACAGGTCGCGGCACTGGCGAAGATGTCCGACCCGGTAGCAGGCACCTACACGAAGGAAGTTGGGCGGCACAACCTGGACGTGCAGCAGTTCGACGGCCAGACCACCATCGCCTGCTCGTACAACCTGCGCTGACCCGGCCCAGCCACAGTGCCCACCCGCCCGCCGCGCCGCATGAAAGCCCGCGCGGGCAGGGGTAGAATGGCGAGGTGAATTTCCCCGTCCAAGCCATCACCCTCGACCTTGACGACACGCTGTGGCCGTTCGCTCCGATCGGCGCCCGCATCGAACAGGTCCTGCACGCCTGGATGTGCGAACACAGCCCCGCTACCGCCGCGATGTATCCGGTGGAGGCGATGCGCGAACTGCGCGAGCGGCTGTACCACGCCCATCCGCACCTCCACCACGACCTGAGTGCGCTGCGCCGGCTGACCCTGCACGAAGCACTGCACACCAGCGGTGCCAGCCTCGATCTGCTGGAGCCTGCGTATGAAGTGTTCTACGCCGCGCGCAACCAGGTGGAGTGCTATCCCGATGCGATCGACGCGCTGGCGCGCATTGCCGCACGGGTACCGGTGGCGGCGCTGAGCAACGGCAACGCCGACCTGGAGCGGATCGGCCTGGCCCATCATTTCGCCTTCCAGCTGGGTTCGCGCGAACACGGCGCGGCCAAGCCCGAAGCCAGCATCTTCCATGCCGCGTGCACCCGCCTGGGTGTGGCACCGGCACAGGTGCTGCACGTCGGCGACCATGCCGACATGGACGTGGCCGGGGCGATTGCCGCCGGCCTGCGCGGCTGCTGGATCAACCGCGACGCAGCCACCTGGACCCATCCGCAGCTGCAGCCGGACCTGCAGTTCGACACCCTTACCGGCCTGGCCGACTGGTTGGATGCCAACCTCGACGCCGCCGCACCCCGGAGTACCTGACGCATGAGCGAGATCACTGGTTTCACCGCCGACACCGCTGCGGCGCTGCCGTTGTACGTGCTGGACCGCGAGCAGTTCGCCGCCTGGAAGGACAGCCAGCCGGCTGCCACGCAGGCGTGGCTGGCATCGCAGGGCTTCAACGCCGGCGCCCACAGCGTGGCACTGCTGCCGGGCGCCGATGGCCTGGCCGGTGCCGTGATGGGCGTGGGTGATCGTGCCGATGCCTACAGCTATGCGCATGCGCCGCACGCGCTGCCGGAAGGCAGCGTCTGGCAGCTGGCCAATGAACTGCCGGCCGCCGAACTGGCGCTGCTGCAGCTGGGCTGGGGCCTGGGCAGCTACCGCTTTGACCGCTATCGCAAGCGCAACCGCGCACCGGCGCAGCTGGTGGCCTCGCCGACCGGCGAAGTGGCCGACCTGATCGCCGCCAGCCTGCGCGTGCGCGACTGGGTCAACACCCCGACCGAAGACATGGGCCCGCAGCAGCTGGAAGACGCCGCGCGCGCGCTGGCCGATGCACATGGTGCGCAGGTCGAGGCGATTACCGGCGACGAACTGCTGAAGCAGAATTTCCCGGCCATCCACGCCGTGGGCCGCGCTTCGCATCGTGCGCCGCGCCTGGTCGTGCTGCGCTGGGGCAGGGAAACCGACCCGGCGCTGGTGCTGGTGGGCAAGGGCGTGTGCTTCGATACCGGCGGGCTGGACATCAAGCCGGCCGACGGCATGCGCAACATGAAGAAGGACATGGGCGGCGCCGCGCACGCACTGGCCCTGGCCGGCCTGGTGATGGCGCGCGGGCTGCCGGTGCGGCTGACCCTGCTGGTGCCGGCGGTGGAAAACGCGATCGGTCCGGATGCCTTCCGCCCGGGCGAAGTGATCGCCACCCGCAAGGGCCTGAGCGTGGAGATCGACAACACCGATGCCGAAGGCCGCGTGATCCTGTGCGATGCGCTGACCTTCGCCGGTGAGCAGAAGCCGGACCTGGTGCTGGACTTCGCCACCCTCACCGGTGCCGCGCGCATCGCACTGGGCCCGGACCTGCCGGCACTGTTCAGCAACGACGACACGGTGGCCCAGCAGTGGCTGCAGGCCGGTGACGCGACCCGCGACCCGGTCTGGCGCATGCCGCTGTGGCGCCCCTACCTGCGCTACCTGAGCAGCGGCATCGCCGACCTGGCCAACGCCGGTTCGCGCATGGCCGGCTCGGTGACCGCCGCGCTGTACCTGGAACGCTTCCTGGAAGACGGCCAGCGCTGGGCGCACCTGGATGTGTATGCCTGGAACGACGGCGAGCGCCCGGGCCGTCCGGCCGGTGGCGAAGCGCTGGCGCTGCGCTCGGCGTGGGCGATGCTGAAGCAGCGCTACAGCTGATCGGGTGGGTGCCGACCGTTGGTCGGCACCCCGTCCCCGGAAAATCTGACGAAAAATTGAATTTCGGCCCCGGCCGGGTTCTGCGAGGATGTGTGGGTCGACCACCCACACGCTCCGTGAAGGCAGGACTCCGACCATGTCGCTCTTCCGCTACACCCGCGCTGGCCAGACGCCGGGCGCGCCACGCAAGCATTCACCCCTGCTCTGGATCGCACTGATCGCACTCATTCTGGGTGCGGTCGCGCTGGCCTTCGCCTGGCTGGCCGGCTGGATTGGAAACCGCCTGACCGCGCAGCGCTTCACCGACACCATCGAGGCCACCGGCCCGGCGCACCCGGGCTTCCGCCGCGCGCACAGCAAGGGCATCTGCGTGAGCGGCTGGTTCGAACCCAGCGCGCAGGCGCCCACCCTGTCCAGCGCACGGGTGTTCTCGCAACGCCGCGTGCCAGTGATGGGCCGCCTGTCGATCGGCGGCGGCGACCCCTACGGCGCCGACAACACCGCACGCGTGCGCAGCCTCGCGGTGCAGATGGTCAGCGATGATGGCCAGGAATGGCGCATGGCGATGAACAGCTTCCCGTTCTTCGCCGTGCCCAGCGCAGAGGCGTTCTACGAGCAGACCCGCGCCTCCATTCCCGACCCGGCCACCGGCAAGCCCGATCCGCAGAAGATGGCCGCGGTGCTGGCCAAATACCCCAGTGCGCAGGCTTTCCAGCAGTGGGCCAAGACCGCGCCGTGGACCAGCAGCTGGGCCGACACCACCTTCAACAGCGTCAACAGCTTCTGGTTCACCAATGCGCAGGGCCAGAAGCGCGCGGTGCGCTGGCGCTGGCAGCCGCAGGCGCCGGTGGTGGAGATGGATGCGGAAACCCGCAAGCAGGCCAGCGTCGATTTCCTCAGCCAGGAACTGCAGCAGCGCCTGGCCAGCGGCCCGGTGCGCTGGAACCTGGTCGTGACCACCGCCGAGCCGGGCGATGCCATCGATGATCCGTCGGTACCGTGGCCCGAATCGCGTGATCAGGTAGTGGCCGGCGTACTCAGCCTGGACCGCATGCAGTCGCAGGAACAGGGCGCCTGCGGGCAGATCAATTTCGATCCGCTGATCCTGCCCAGCGGCGTGCGCGGCAGTGACGATCCGATCCTGGCGGCCCGCTCGGCCGTGTATTCGCAGTCCTTCAACCGCCGCGAACGCGAGCGCGCCACCGGCAACGTCGAGCAACGGAAGGAGGCCGCACGATGAGCACCGGCAACGGCCACTTCAACCTGCTGGCGCGGGTGCTGCACTGGTCCATGGCGCTGATGATCGTCGCCATGCTGTTCATTGGCGTGACCATGGTCGCCTCGCTGCACCTGCGACCGATGCTGATCGACCTGCACCGCCCATTGGGCATCACTATCGGCGTACTGGTGTTGCTGCGCCTGTACAACCGGCTGCGTCATCGCCCACCGCCGCTGCCGGCGGATCTTCCTGTGTGGCAGGTGATGGCGGCCAAGGCCTCGCACTGGATGCTGTACGCACTGATGCTGGCGATGCCGCTGATCGGCTGGGCGATGCTGTCGGCCGGCGGTTACCCGATCGTGCTGTGGGGCGGCCTGCACCTGCCGCCGATCGTGCCCCATACCCCGGCACTGTATGCCGCGTTGCGCAATGCGCACAGCCTGCTGGCCTATGTGTTGTTTGCCACGGTGCTGATGCATGTGGGTGCGGCGCTGTTCCACCTGTGGGTGCGGCGTGACGGGGTGTTCCAGGCGATGGCGCGCGGGAAGGATTGAGAGCGAGCTCCTCTGCGCCCACGCATGAGTAGCGCCGGGCCATGCCCGGCGGATCGTTTCCGCGCCCGCGGAGGGGTGTCACTTTCTTTGCTCGTGCAAAGAAAGTAACCAAAGAAACACGCCGCCAGATCGCGAGCCGTCGCTCCGCGCCGGTTCCCTGCGCTTCTCGGTGAATCAGGGGACGGCGCCGAACTCGCTGCGCTCAGACATCGGCGCCTCTGCGCCCCTGATTCCCCTGCGATGCTCGGCTCGCTAGAAGGCGGACCCAACGTCAAAGGCCACAGCTGCACCCAGTAGATCCACGACGTGCGTGGATGCTCTTGCCCTTCCAGTCCGCCTTGAGCGAGCCGAGCACCGCAGGTCCGGCGAGGGCGAAGAGGTGCGGGTGTCTGAGCGCAGCGAGTTCCCGCGCCGTCCCTCGACGGACCGAGGAGCGCAGGGCACCGGCGTGCGAAGCACGCCGGCTCGCGGCCGGCGGAGCGTTTCTTTGGTTACTTTCTTTGCGCGCAAAGAAAGTGACATCCCTCCGTGGTCGCGGAAACGAAATCACCGGGAACAGCAGGACGCCCCTACAACCACCCCTTCTGCCGCGCCAGCCGGTACGCCTCGATCCGGTTGGCCACGCCCAGCTTGCCGATGCACTCGGACAGGTAATTGCGCACCGTACCGTGCGACAACCCCAGCTGTTCGGCGATCTCGCTGGCGGTGCGGCCCTCGCCCGCCAGCCGCAGTACGCGGCGCTCGCGGTCGGTCAGCGGATCGGCCTGCGACCACGCATCCAGTGCCAGCTGCGGGTCGATCGCACGGATGCCCTGTTTCACCTTGCGCAGGGCATCGGCCAGGTTCTCGGCCGGTGCATCCTTCAGCAGGTAGCCCAGCACGCCGGCTTCCAGCGCGCGGCGCAGGAAACCGGCGCGGGCGAAGGTGGTCACGATCACCACCTTGATCGGCAGCTCGTGGCGCGCGATGCGCTGGGCAAGCTCGAGCCCGGACAGGCCGGGCATCTCGATGTCGGTGACCAGGATGTCCGGTTGCAGCTGCTGCAGCATCCGCCACGCGGTTTCGCCATCGGCGGCGCTGCCCAGCACCTCGATATCCGGCTCCAGGCCCAGCAACGCCGACAGTGCACCGCGCACCATCGCCTGATCCTCGGCCAGCAGGATGCGGATCATGCGGCACCGTCCTGTGCCAGCGACGGCGGCGCTCCCGGCGGCAACGGTGTGGTCGCGGCAGCCAGTGGCACGCGCACGGTCAGTCGCGTGCCCTCGCCCTTTGCGGACTGTACCTGCAGGCTGCCCCCCAGGGCGGCCACGCGTTCGCGCATGCCGCTCAGCCCGTTGCCCTCGGCCTGCACGCCGCCACGGCCATCGTCGCGGATCTGCATCGCCAGCATGCGTCCCTCCAGCATGAACTCCACCCGTGCCTGTGTCGCCTGTGCATGGCGCACGATATTGGTTGCGGCCTCGCGCAGCACCAGCGCCAGCCCGCGTTCGACATCCACCGGCATCGCCGGTGGTGGTGCGTATTGAAGGTGGACCTGCTGGCATTCCAGCAGCAGCCGCGCCGATGCCAGCTCACCGGCCAGGTCGCTGGCGCGGATGCCGGTAACCGCGCTGCGCACCTGTGCCAGCGCTTCGCGGGCGATGGCCTCGGCCTCGCCGATCTCCAGCCGCGCGCGCGCGTCGCCGCGGTCGTGCAGCTTGCGCGCCAGCTCCAGCTTCAATGTGATCAGCGACAGGGTGTGGCCGAGCAGGTCATGCAGGTCGCGGCCGATGCGTTCGCGCTCGGCAGTGGCCGCCAGCCGCCGCACCTCGTCCTGCGACAGCTGCAGTGCCGCATCCTTCTGCTGGTTGAGCGCTTCCACGTTCACGACCAGCCCCACGATGTAGGACACGGCCGGGATCCAGACCAGGCTCTGCCACGGGTACTGGAACAGCAGCGCGAGGCTGCAGAACAGAAGGTTCAGGCCAGTGAGCTGCAGCAGATACTGCCACCAGCCACCGCGTCCGCTCACCCGCAGCAGCACGCAGCCGAACACGAAGTAGGTCAGCCCGGACGGATACCAGGGCAGCAGCACCAGCGACATCGCGATCAGGCCCAGCGCATAGCGCGGAGCGTGATGGCGCGGCGCCACCATCACCTTGGCGTACAGCAGCAGGAACACCGGATAGCTGGCCAGCGTCAGCAGCAGCCAGCGCAGGGTGAAGCCGTGGCCAAGCAAGGGCGTCAGGAAGATCCACACCGACCACAGCAGGTGGACTGCCTCGCTCCAGGGCGATTTTCCCCGGCGCAGCGTATCGGCCACCGCCGAGTCCGGCGCGGGGCGCAGCAGCGAGGCAAGCCATGTCGACGGCACGGGCGGTTCCAGGCGGGGACGATCGCCGCCGATCATGCCAGTTCAGCCGCCTGCGCGCAGGCGCCACCACCGGCCGGGCGGCACCGGCGCAACCGAGCGCGGATCACGGTACGCTTGGCGGCGCGGCTGTGGCGGGCCAGCGACGGGGTGATCGGATCCATGGGCGGTACCGGTAGCGGGGACGTTGCCATCCTGTGCCGCCGTGGTCACGTTTCGCAGTTGCCGCCGTCAGTGTCATCGGGTGACAGCTGTCACTGCCGTCATCGCTGTGCCTGCCTGCATGCTGTGCCGCACGCTCCACCGCCGGAACCGCCGGAACCGCCGCCGTCCGCCCTTCCGGCCACACCCGCCCAAACGCCTGTGATGGAACGAATGAACGCTTCTGCCGAGCTGTTGAAGGAACTCCGTATCGACCGCAAATCGCCGCCGCCCGCCTCCGGCGGCAGTGGCGGTGGCCGCCGCTGGCTGTGGATCGCGATCATCTTGGTCGTGTTGTTGCTGGCCGCTGTCGGCTTCGCCCTGTTCGGGCGTACGCCGGCAGTGGACGTGGAAACCGCCCCCGCCGTGGCCATCCAGCAGGGCAGCGCCAGCAGTTCGGTGCTCGATGCCAGTGGCTACGTGGTCGCCCGGCGCATGGCCACGGTATCGGCCAAGATCACCGGCAAGGTGCGCGAGGTGATGATCGAGGAAGGCATGCGCGTGGAACAGGGCCAGATCATGGCCACCCTGGACCCGATCGATGCCGACGCGCAGCGCAGCCTGTATGCCTCGCAGCTGCAGGCCGCACGCAGCCAGGTGGCCGGGCTGGAAGCGCAGCAGAGGCAGGCGGCCGCTGAAGCCAGCCGCCTGCAGGCACTGGTCGGCCAGCAGCTGGTGTCGCGCTCGCAGTACGACCAGGCGGTGGCCCAGCGTGACAGCCTGCGTGCACAGCTGGACACCGCACAGCGCAACGTCAAGGTGGCCAACGACCAGCTGGCCATCGCCGATCTGGGCGTGGACAACAACATCGTGCGCGCGCCGTTCTCCGGCGTGGTCACTGCCAAGGCCGCGCAGCCCGGCGAAATCGTCTCGCCGCTGTCGGCGGGCGGTGGGTTCACCCGTACCGGCATCGGCACCATCGTCGACATGGACTCGCTGGAGATCGAAGTCGAGGTCGGCGAGGCCTTCATCGGCCGCGTGCAGCCGAAGATGCCGGTCGAAGCCACGCTCAACGCCTATCCGGAGTGGAAGATTCCGGGCGAGGTGATCGCCATCATCCCCACCGCCGACCGCGGCAAGGCCACGGTGAAGGTGCGCGTGGCGCTGAAGGTGAAGGACCCGCGCATCGTGCCGGAGATGGGCGTGCGCGTCAGCTTCCTGGAGCAGGCGCAGCCGCAGGCGGCCGCCAAACCGCAGGGCGTGCGCGTGCCGGCGGGCGCCGTGGTCCAGCGCGAGGGCGCCTCGGTTGCCTTCGTGCTGGGTGACGAAAGCCGCGTGCAGCAGCGCACGGTCGAGGCCGGCCAGGCGATGGGCAAGGACCGCCAGATCCTCAAGGGCGTGAGCGCAGGTGAATCGGTGGTGCTGAACCCGCCGGACACCCTGCGCGATGGCGCCAAGGTGCAACAGAAACAAGCGCAGTAGCGGCCTGGCGCCCACGGGCGCCGCCGGCAGCACCGCTCGACGCACGCCTGCGGCCCCTGCCGTGGCGCTTCCCCGTTTCCCGCCTTCCGTGGAGAACCACCCATGTCGACCCTGGTTTCACTGCGCAACATCACCAAGACCTACCAGCGTGGCCCCGAGAAAGTGCAGGTGCTGCACGGCATCGACCTGGACATCGCCAGCGGCGACTTCGTCGCGCTGATGGGCCCGTCCGGCTCGGGCAAGACCACCCTGCTCAACCTGATCGGCGGCCTGGACAACCCCAGCGGCGGCGAGATCAGCATCGAGGGCGAGCGCATCGACCAGATGAGCGGCGGCCAGCTGTCGACCTGGCGCAGCCACCACGTCGGCTTCGTGTTCCAGTTCTACAACCTGATGCCGATGCTGACCGCGCAGAAGAACGTGGAACTGCCGCTGCTGCTGACCCACCTCAATGCGGCGCAGCGCCGCCGCAACGCCGAGATCGCGCTGACCCTGGTCGGCCTGGCCGACCGCCGCAGCCACCGCCCGAATGAACTGTCCGGCGGCCAGCAGCAGCGCGTGGCAATCGCCCGGGCGATCGTCTCCGACCCGACCTTCCTGATCTGCGACGAACCGACCGGCGACCTCGACCGCCAGTCCGCCGAGGAGATCCTCGGCCTGCTGCAGCAGCTCAACCGGGAGCATGGCAAGACCATCATCATGGTCACCCATGACCCGAAGGCCGCCGAGTACGCCACGCACACGGTGCACCTGGACAAGGGCGAGCTGGCCGACGCGCCGCTGGCCCACTGACGGAGGCCACGGCGATGAAATACTTCTCGTTGGTGTGGGCGCAGCTGTTCCGCAGCCGTACCCGCACGTTGCTGACCCTGCTCTCCGTGGTGGCCGCGTTCCTGCTGTTCGGCATGCTCGATTCGGTGCGCGTGGCATTCACCTCCGGCGGCAGCGTGGAAGGCGCCAACCGCCTGGTGGTCGCATCGCGGCTGTCGATCACCCAGTCGCTGCCGATCCGCCTGGAGGCCCAGGTGCGGCAGGTGGCCGGCGTGCGCGACGTGGCCTATGGCATGTGGTTCGGCGGCATCTACCAGGACCCGAAGAACTTCTTCCCGAACTTCTCGGTGTCCCCCAACTACTTCGATGTCTACCGCGAGCTGCAGATCGACCCGGCACAGCTGGAAGACTGGAAGCAGACCCGTACCGGCGCCATCGTCGGCGAAACCCTGGCCAAGCAGTTCGGCTGGAAGATCGGCGACACCATCCCGCTGCAGGCCACGATCTTCCCGCGTGGCGGCAGCAACGACTGGCCGCTGGTGCTCAAGGGCATCTACCGTTCCAAGGACCGTGCGCTGGCCGCCAACGAAGAACGCCAGTTGATGATGAACTGGAAGTACTTCGATGAATCCAACGACTACATCAAGAACCAGGTGAGCTGGTACACGGTAACGCTGGACAACCCGGACCACTCTTCGCGGGTGGCGCAGGCGATCGACGCGATCTCGGCCAACTCCGACCACGAGACCAAGACCCAGACCGAATCGGCGTTCCAGCAGGCCTTCGTCAAGCAGTTCGCGGATATCGGCATGATCGTCACCTCGATCATGGGCGCGGTGTTCTTCACCCTGCTGCTGTTGACAGGCAACACCATGGCGCAGGCCGTGCGCGAGCGCGTGCCGGAGCTGGCCACGCTGAAGACGCTGGGCTTCAAGGACAGCACCGTGCTGACCCTGGTGATGGTGGAATCGGTGCTGCTGATCGGCCTGGGCGGCCTGATCGGCATGGGCCTGGCCGCCCTGATCCTGCCGGCCATCGGCCCGAAGAGCATGGGCATGCTGCCGCCGCACGTGCCGACGCCAACCTGGCTGATGGGGCTGGGCCTGATCGTGGTGATCGGCATCATCGTCGGCCTGTTGCCGGCGCTGCGTGCCAAGCGCCTGAAGATCGTCGACGCACTGGCCGGTCGCTGAGGAGAACACAGACATGTTCAAGAGCAAACTCAAGAAGTGGCTGGGCAACGGCGTGACGGTGCTGCTGCTGGCGGTCGGCCTGGTGCTGTGGATCAGCCTGCCGTGGACCGGCGTGCTGGCCGTGACCGTGCTGGTGGCCCTGTGGCTTCTGCTGACCCGCGGGGGGCGACTGGCGCTGGCCGCCACCCGTATCGGCGTGGCCAGCCTGCCGCAGCGCTGGGGCGCGTCCTCGGTGATCGTGGTCGGCATCGCCGGCGTGGTCGGCGTGCTGGTGGCAATGCTGGCGATGGGCGAAGGCTTCCAGGCCACGCTCAACAACACCGGCGATGACACCACTGCCATCGTGCTGCGCGGTGGCTCGCAGGCCGAGACCAACTCGGTGATCACCCGCGAGCAGGTACCGATGCTGTCCACCCTGCCCGGCATCAGCCGCGATGCGCAGGGCCGGCCGCTGCTGTCGCCGGAGCTGTCGCAGGTGGTCAACCTGGTGTCGAAGTCCGATGGCACCGACGTCAACGCGCAGTTCCGCGGCGTGGGCCCGCAGGCGTGGGCGGTGCATGACAAGGTCAGGATCGTCGAGGGCCGCAAGTTCGCCACTGGCCTGCGCGAGATCGTGGTCGGCCAGGGCGCCAAGGGCCAGTTCCGCGACATGGAGGTGGGCAGGACACTGACCCTGGGCAACCAGACCTGGACCGTAGTGGGTGTGTTCGCCACCGGCGATGCGCATGATTCGGAACTGTGGACCGACGCCGATACGCTGGCCACCACCTACCAGCGCAGCGCCTGGCAGTCGATCAGCGTGCGCACCGAGGGCAAGGCAGGCTTCGATCAGTTCAAGGCCGCCGTCGCCGCCGACCCGCGCCTGAAACTGGACGTGGAAACCACCCGCGTGTACTACAGCAAGCAGGGCGGCGGGCTGACCAAGTTGATCGACATCCTTGGCAAGGTGATCGGCACGATCATGGCGGTCGGTGCGGTGTTTGGCGCGCTCAACACCATGTATGCGGCCGTCGCCACGCGCGCCCGCGAAATCGCCACCATGCGTGCGATCGGCTTCCGCGGCCTGCCGGTGGTGACGGCAGTGATGCTGGAGACGATGCTGCTGGCGCTGCTCGGTGGCCTGCTCGGCTGTGCGGTGGCGTGGCTGCTGTTCAACGGCTACAGCGTGTCCACCATCGGCAGCAACTTCAGCGCAGTGGTGTTCAAGTTCCATGTGTCGCCGGAACTGCTGTGGACCGGCCTGAAATGGGCACTGGGCATCGGCCTGGTCGGCGGCCTGTTCCCGGCACTGCGCGCGGCACGTCTGCCGATCACCACGGCGCTGCGCGAAACCTGAGCATCGCGCAGCGGTGGACTGCGCATCACGCAAGGGGACGGAGCGAAGGCTCCGTCCCTTTCACGTTGCCGAACTCAGAAATCCGCCGCCGCAGCATCAGACGGCGGGGCCGCGCGCGGCCAGATGCTGGCGAAGGACCTCCTCGGGCGGATACGCCGTGCCCAGCGCGTGCTGCTCGCCTGTGTGCCGGTCGACGAAGATCGGCCCATTGCCGGCCAATGCATCCGAGATTTCGCCGGATTGCAGGTAGCGCAGCGACTGGAAGCAGAACAGCCAGCCTTCGACCACTTCGTGCTCATGCGTGATGGCAACCGGCTCATCGTCGCTGGCAAGTGCAGCCTCCACGCGACGGCGTGCTTCTTCAAGCTGGATCATTCCTTCGTCTCCTGCCTTCGATGACAAGGCGAAGAGCATTTCATGCGGGCAGGTGCATCACAACGCCTGCGCGCCTGCATACAAGCGCGTACTGCGACGCGTTGTCGCAACCACTCAAGCGTGCCAGCTTCGTGCCGCTATCGATGCCTCTGCCCATCGCAAACGCAGCGCGCGTGACGCTGCGCACAGCGCATCTGTGGATTGTTGGTTGCGATTCATTTTCGCGCACTTCCAGCAGCGCCGAGACAAACAGTTACGAATGGAAACATTCTAGAATCGCGCCCCCCACGTTGGTTTGCAGCACCCCACGCGCCCATAGAACGGGCGCTTGTTTTTACCGAAACACGAGATTTCACGGATGTCCCTGAAAACCAATCCGCTGCGCAACGCGATCGTCATCGCGCTGGCCGCCAGCTGCACCACCCCCGCCTTCGCACAGAGCACCAGCGATACCCCGACCAACCTCGACCGCATCGAAATCACCGGCTCGCGCATCCGCCAGGCCAGTGTCGAAACCGCACAGCCGGTGGTCGCGCTCAACCGCGCCGAGATCGAGAAGAAGGGCTACGTCAACGTCGCTGACATCCTGCAGGACATTCCTGCCGCCGGTGCGCCGAGCATGAGCCGCGCCTCGTCGCTGACCTCCTCGCGCGACTTCGGCGGCATGTACGTCAGCCTGCGCAACCTGGGCCCGGAACGCAGCCTGGTGCTGATCGACGGCCGCCGCATGGGCGTCAGCGCCGGCGGTTACTCCGACCTGGCCTCGATCCCGTCGTCCATCGTCGAGCGCGTGGAAGTGCTGACCGACGGCGCCTCCGCGCTGTACGGCTCCGATGCCATCGCCGGCGTGGTCAACATCATCACCCGCAAGAATTTCGATGGTGGCGAAGCCAGCGTCTATGTCGGCCAGTACGGCCAGGGTGACGGCCAGAAGCGCGCCTACAGCGCGACCTTCGGCAAGACCTTCGAGCGCGGCTGGTTCAGCGTGGGCGCCGAGCGCACCAAGGAAGATGAGGTGCTGGGCAAGGACCGCGCGTTCAGCCGTTACACCAACGGCCCGCGCCACCCCAACGATGGCCTCAATGGCAACACCCCGTGGGGCTACGTCACCGTCGGTGGCAAGAACCTGACGGTGGGCCCGGGCGGCGACCCGGGCAAGGCCGGCAACTTCCATGCGCCGGACCCGGCTGATGGTGCCAACACCAAGTCGAACATGAGCCTGCTGACAGGCCTGGAACGCACCTCGGTGTTCGCCAACGGTGGCTTCTCGATCACCGACAACCTGCGCATCGTCGCCGACGCGTTGTACAGCAAGCGCGAGTCGACCAAGCACCTGGCCGGTTACCCGTACTCGGTCAGCGCCGCACAGGCCCGCAATGGCAGCCGTGCCGCCCTGTCCAAGGACAGCGCGTTCAACCTGTGGGGCCAGGATGCGCTGTTCGCGCACCGTACCGAGGAACTGCCGCGCGGCACCGAGAACAACCTGGAAACCAAGCGCGCCAGCATTGGTCTGGAAGGCAGCTTCGAAACCGGTTCGCGGTACTGGGACTGGAACGTCAACTACATGTACAACCGCAACGAAGGCGAGCGCATCGGTACCGGCAGCATGTACCAGCCGCACGTCAACCTGGCCGTCGGCCCGTCCTTCATGGACGGCAACGTGGCCCGCTGCGGTGCGCCGGGCGCGGTGATCGCCGGCTGCGTGCCGTGGAACCCGGCCGCCCCGATGGGTTACACCGGACCCGGCTCGCTGAGCAACCAGGACGTGCAGGACTACCTGTTCACCCGCTTCGTCGACAAGATGCAGAGCACCACCAAGGTCGCCAGCGGCAACATCTCCGGCTCGCTGTTCACCCTGCCGGCCGGCGACATCCTGGCCGCGATGGGCTTCGAGCACCGCAGCGAAGAAGCCAGCTACACTCCGGACACGATGGTGCAGAAGGGCGAGATCGCCGGCACCAGCGGCCAGCCGACCCGCGGCAACTACTCGCTCAACGAGGTCTACCTGGAGCTGCAGGTGCCGCTGCTGGCCGACCTGCCGTTCGCCCGCGAACTGTCGCTGGACATGGCCGGCCGCTACTCGGACTACAACAACTTCGGTTCGACCACCAACAGCAAGTTCGGCCTGAAGTGGAAGCCGATCGACAGCCTGCTGGTGCGCGCCACCTACGGCACCGGCTTCCGTGCGCCGACCGTGGATGACCTGTACGGCGGCACCGTCAGCAGCCGCGACTCGTTCACCGATCCGTGCGATACCTCCTTCGGTACCGCCGCCACCAGCCCGACCGTCGCTGCCCGCTGCCAGGCGCTGAAGGTGCCGGCCAACTTCCGCCAGCTCAACAGCGATGGCAGCGTGGCCACCAAGCCCGGCCAGCAGGCCACCACCGATTTCAGCTCGGGTTCCAACCCGGGCCTGAAGCCGGAAACCGCCAAGACCTGGACCGTCGGCCTGGTCTACAGCCCGGACTTCGTGCAGGGCCTGGACGTCAGCCTGGACTGGTGGAAGATCCGCATCGACAACGCCATCGTCGGTGAGTCGGCCACCAACATCCTGGAACAGTGCTACGTGCAGGGTTCGGATGCCGCCTGCGGCCGCTTCACCCGTGGCAGCAACGGCCAGGTCAACTCGCTGGACCGCTCGCTGGTCAACGCGGGCTACCGCGAAACCGCCGGCTATGACATCAACGTGCGCTACCGCCTGCCGGAAACCGCGTTCGGCAAGTTCGCCGTCAACTGGAACACCACGTACACCGACTACCTGGAGCAGCGCAACGACAGCGCCGCCACCACCCCGGTGGAACAGCGTACCGGTTGGGCCGGCGACTTCCGCGTGCGCTCCACCTTCAACCTGGATTGGCAGTACGGCGACCTCGGCATCGGCTGGACCGCGCGCTACTACTCCAGCATGAAGGAGAAGTGCTCGTACATGGATGAGTGCAACCTGCCGGGCTTCAACTCGTCGTACACCAGCGCGTCGCCGACCAACAAGGTGGGCTCCAACACCTTCCACGACCTGCAGGTGCGTTACAGCCTGCCGTGGGATGGCACCGTGTCGCTGGGCGTGAACAACGTGTTCAACCACCAGGGTCCGATCATGTACAGCCAGCCGAACAGCAGCTTCACCTACTACGGTGGCTTCGACATCGGCCGCTTCATGTACATGAAGTACCAGCAGCGCTTCTAAGCCTGCAACCGCGTTCCCGCCACGGCCATCCCTCTCTCCTGGCCGTGGACGGAAGCAGAACGGCGCCCCTCGGGGCGCCGTTCTTTTTTGGGTGGAAGCGGGTCGGATCCCTTCGCCCTGCGAAGGGCTCTGACCCCACGCGACGGATAGAACAGGGTCAGAGCCCTCCGCGTTGCGGAGGGATCCGACCCCGCAGCCCCGCCGGCGCTAGCGCTTGGCGCGCATCGTGCGGATGTTGTCGCCGACGAACAGGATCAGGCCGGCCCAGATCGCGGCAAAACCGATCGCCTTGGCGGTATCGAACGCTTCGTGGAAGAAGAACACGCCCAGCAGCAGCTGCAGGCTCGGTGCGATGTACTGCAGGATGCCGACCAGCGACAGCGGAATGCGCTTCACGCCGTAGGCAAAGCCGATCAGCGGTACGGCGGTGACTGCGCCACCGAAGATCAGCAGCAGGTCGTTGCGCCAGCCCCAGCCATGGAAGAACGCACCGCCATGGCCGTTTTCCGCCCAGATCGCGAAGGCCAGCGCCGGCAGGAACAGGTACATGCTTTCCACGCCCAGGCCGGCCACCGGGTCGACCGAGACCAGCTTGCGCAACAGCCCATACAGGCCGAACGAACAAGCCAGGCCGAGCGCGATCCACGGCGGTGTGCCGGCGTCGATGGTCAGCCAGGCCACGCCCACCGCCGCCATCGCCACCGCCACCCATTGCAGGCGGCGCAGGCGTTCCTTCAGCACCAGCACGCCCAGCAGCACGTTCACCAGCGGGTTGATGAAGTAGCCCAGGCTGGTCTCGATGACATGACCGGCGTTGACCGCCCAGATGTACAGGCCCCAGTTGAAGGCGATGGTCAGGCTCGACACCAGCAGGATCGGCAGCGCGCGCGGCTGCGCGGCGATCTTCTGCCACCAGCCCAGGCGCGAGCTGATCAGCAGCCAGCCCAGCACCAGCACGGTGCTCCAGATGATGCGGTGGGCGATGATCTGGAACGAAGGCACCTCGTTGAGCAGGTGCCAGTACACCGGCACCAGGCCCCAGATCACGAAGGTGGACGCGGTGACCAGCAGGCCCCGGCGTTGTTCTTTCTCGTCCATGCTCATCTCTTTCGCGTCCTTGCCATCGTCAGTACCACCACACCCAGGAGAATCACCGCCATCGCCAGCAGGTCGCGCCAGCCGAAGCGTTCACCGTTGAGCAGCGCGCCGAGCAGCACCGCGATCACCGGGTTGACGTACGCATAGCTGCCGGCCAGCGCCGGACGCACGTTCTGCAGCAGCCACACGTAGGCAGTGAACGCGACGATGGAGCCGAACACGCACAGGTACGCCATCGCCAGCAGGCCACCGGTATCGGGCAGCGTGCTCGGGCGCTCGCCGACCGCCAGGCCGATCAGCACCAGCAGCACGCCACCGCAGATCATCTGCCCGGCCGCGGTCATGAACGGGCCCGGCAGGTCCAGCCCGCGTGCCCACACCGAACCGAAGGCCCAGCCGATCGGCGCGATCAGCAGCAGCACCAGCCCGGTCGGCGAGGCGGTCAGGCTGCTGCCGGCATTGAGCCAGACCACACCGAGGAAGCCGATGGCGATGCCCAGCCACTCACCGCGGCTGGCATGCTGCCCGCGCAGCGCCGAGAACAGCGCCATCCACAGCGGCACCGAGGCCACCGCGGTGGCGGCCAGGCCCGAGGACACCTCACGCTCGGCCAGCACCACCATGCCGTTGCCCAGCACCAGCATGGTCACGCCCATGATGACCAGGTTGCGCCATTGCCGCAGGGTCGGGTTCGGCAGCTTCCAGAACAGGCGCAGCGCCAGGAACATCAGGCCGCCGGCAATGATGAAGCGGCTGCCGGAGACCATCGTCAGCGGCAGTGCGCCGCCGTGCAGGGCCTTGGCGATGCCCAGGTAGGTCGAGCCCCAGACCACATAGACCAGCAGCAGTGCCAGCGCGACAAGGCCACCCCGGGGGGCAGCCGCAGACGAAGAGGGGGGAGCCGACATGACACACCAGGGAGCCGGGGGAAGGCGGATTCTAGGACGTTTTGAGTATGGTCCGGGACCCCATGCGGTGGCACGCTGTCATCCATCCATGAACCCTGCTCTGGTCTGCTACCCCGTGTTGACGGTCGATGCAGTACCAAGAGGGCTGCCCGGCCGCGCCGCCCCAAGGCCGGGCGCCGTTTTCCCTGCGCACGGACGCGCCGCATCGAGGATTCCCACCCAGATGAGCACCACGCCCCAACCTGCTGTCCCCGCGAACGACCGCGCCGCCCTGCGGCGGTCGATCTCCAACACCCTCAAAGGCTCCGCCGGCAACCTGGTGGAGTGGTACGACGTCTACGTGTACTCGGTGTTCGCCGTGTACTTCGAATCGCAGTTCTTCTCGCCCGACGACAAGAACTCCACGATGTACGTGTGGGCGATCTTCGCCGCGACCTTCCTGATGCGCCCGATCGGCGCCTGGTTCTTCGGCCGCTTCGCCGACCGCCATGGCCGCCGCCTGGCGCTGACCGTCTCGGTCACGCTGATGGCACTGTGCTCGTTCCTGATCGCCATCACCCCCACCGCCGCCAGCATCGGCATCTGGGCCGCGGTCATCCTGCTGTTCGCACGGCTGCTGCAGGGCTTCGCCACCGGTGGCGAGTACGGCGCCAGCGCCACCTACATGTCCGAAGCCGCCATTCCCGGCCGCCGCGGCTTCCTGTCGTCCTTCCACTACGTCACCCTGGTTGGCGGCCACGTGCTGGCCCAGCTGACCCTGCTGCTGATGCTGACCTTCTGGGGCAAGCCGGAAATCTCCGAGTGGGGCTGGCGCATCGCCTTCGGCATCGGCGGCATCGCCGCGGTGGTGGTGTTCTGGCTGCGCCGTGGCATGGACGAGTCGCTGTCGGAGTCGTCCATCGAGGCCGCGCGCGAGGGCAAGGCGCAGAAGTCCGGCTCGATGTACGAGCTGTTCGTGCACCAGTGGCGACCGCTGCTGCTGTGCTTCCTGATCACCGCCGGCGGCACCGTGGCCTTCTACACCTACTCGGTGAACGGCCCGAAGATGATCCAGAGCGCCTTCGCCGGCAACGATCCGATGACCGGCACCCTGATCAACCTGGGCGTGCTGGCCTTCCTGATGGTGCTGCAGCCGGTCGGTGGCTGGCTGTCGGACATCATCGGCCGCAAGACCCTGCTGGTGTTCTTCGGCGTCGGCGGCGTGCTGTACAGCTGGTACCTGATCACCCAGCTGCCGCACCAGCATGACGCCACCCTTGCCTTCCTGACCCTGGCGCTGGCGTTCGTCATCCTCACCGGCTACACCTCCATCAACGCGGTGGTGAAGGCCGAACTGTTCCCCACCCACGTGCGTGCACTGGGCGTGGGCCTGGGCTATGCGCTGGCCAACTCGCTGTTCGGCGGCACCGCCCCGCTGCTGTACCAGGGCGCGCTGAAGACCGGCCACGTCGATTGGTTCGCCCTCTACGTGACTGCCACGATCGCGGTATCGTTGGTGGTCTATGTGTTCTTCCTCACCAACAAGGGCCCGAACTGGCTCGACGGCACCCGCAAGTAAGCGCGTTGCCCTGATCGCGGCCACCGGTGCAATGCCGGTGGCCGCTGCGTCTCCCGCTCCTCCACTGATGTGGATCGCGGTGACGCTGGCCGCAGCCACGGCACTGGCCTGGCTGCTGCGCCGCCCCAGCGCACAGGCCGCATGGCCACGCATCGGTTTCGGGATCGCCCTGCTGCTGTTCTGCGCCGCACTGGCGCTGCAGCTGGCAGTGGACCTGGGCAGCGGCCACAGCTCGCTGCAACTGCGCCTGCATCGCGGCGTCAACGGCGGATCGCTGGTCGGCCTGCGCACGATGGTGGCGTGCTATCTGGCAGCGCTCGCCGCCAGCGGCTGGGGCGCGTGGAAGCTGCTGCGCCGGCGCTGACGAACACCCGGTCGTGCCGCCGGCTGGCCGACACCTCCACATTCTTTCGGTCGTGCCGGCCGCTGGCCGGCAACCTCATGAACCTCCGGAAAGAGCAGGGACTTGCCGGCCAGCGGCCGGCACCACCTCAGCGGCGGGCCGCTTCGCTCTTGTCGCGCGCGCCGCGGAACTCCGATTCCTTTTCCCACGTCGGCCAGCGGCGGCTGTTGGCCAGCTCCGCGCCCAGGTCGTAGACCAGCAGGGTATCGGCAGCGTGGCCGCTCGGGTCCCAGCGCGGCGTCCAGGCATCGCAGGCCTGGTGGTAGCAATCGGCGAAGTACTTCTCGCGCAGCGCGCGGCCGGCTTCAACCCCACCGTCCAGCTTGTCCAGGCCCGGGCCGATGGTGATTGCCGGCACGCCCAGGCGGGCGAAGGCGAAGTGGTCAGCGCGGTAGAAGAAGCCCGCTTCCAGGTTCGGGTCCGGGCTGTAGCTGCGGCCGCGGGCCTTGGCCACGCGTTCCAGGTCGCCTTCCAGCGAGACCCGGCCCTTGCCCCACGACGCGATGTCGCGGGTCGGGCCATCCGGGCTGAACATCTCGATGTTCAGCACCGCGGCGGTCTTGTCCAGCGGCGCCAGCGGGTGCGCGGCGTAGTAGCTGGCGCCCAGCAGGCCCTTCTCTTCGGCGGTCAGCGCCACGAAGTACAGCGTGCGCTGCGGCTGCGGGCCGGCGGCGAACACCCGGCCCAGTTCCAGCACCGTGGCCACGCCGGTGGCGTTGTCGATCGCACCGCGGCGGATGCGGTCGCCCTTGGCGTCGGGCTGGCCGATACCGAAGGCATCCCAGTGCGCAGAGAAGATCACCGCCTCGTCGCCATGCTCGCCACCGGGCAGCTTGGCCACCACGTTGCGGGTCACCACCTGCTCGCGCTTCAGCGCGAAGTCCACGCTCAGCTTGGCGTTGTCCAGTGCCACCGGGCGGAAGTCGGCGCGCATCGCCTTGCGCTTCTCCGCATCGAAGTCCAGGCCGGCGTCGGCGAAGATCGCCTCGGCCAGCTCGCGCTGCATCCAGCCACGCAGCGGCGTGTGCTGCGCCATCGCCTCCTCCTGGCCGCGCTCGATGTCGAACAGCGGCGATGTGCCCGAGCTCTTCACCGTGGCCCAGCCGTAGGCGGCCGGCGCGGTCTCGTGCACGATCAGCACGCCTTCGGCGCCACGGCGTGCGGCTTCCTCGAACTTGTAGGTCCAGCGGCCGTAGTAGGTCACCGCCTTGCCGTCAAACGCGCCCGGCGCATCGGCCTCGAAATCAGCATCGTTGATCAGCACCACGGCGATCTTGCCGTGCAGGTCCACGTCCTTGTAGTCGTTCCACTGGCGTTCCGGCGCATCGATGCCATAGCCGACGAACACCAGCGGCGCATTCCTGAACTGCACGCGCTTGCGCGGCTGCAGGCTCTGCAGGGTCACGTCCACGCCATTGGCCAGCGCACGCTTGCCCTGCTTCAGCGACAGGCTGGCCTTGGCCGGGCCGTCCAGCTGCGCGCGCACCAACGGGACCGGCTGCACCCAGCTGCCATCCACGCCGCCGGGCTGCAGGCCGTAGCTGCGGAACTGCTCGATCAGGTACTGCACCGTGCGCTCTTCACCCTCGGTGGCCGGCGCGCGGCCCTCGAATTCATCCGACGCCAGAACGCGCACATGGCGCGACAGCGCCTGCGGATCGATGCCGCCACCCGGCAGGTCGTTGGCCGCATGGGCAAGGCCACCGACGAACAGGCAGGACGACAGCAGCAACACGCGCATCGGATTCACGGCAGTACCACGGCTAGCTTGGAAGTCACCAGAGTGTAACGTGGTCGTGACATCACGGCGCGGCTTGGGCCCGCGTCATCCACGCAGGGCGTGGATCTACCTGCTGATGCGATCCAGCCAGCAGGCCAGGCCCTGTGCATTGAGCTCGATATCCATCGCCAGCACGGTGGTCACTGCCGCATCGTCCAGCGCACAGCCATGCAGCTGTGCACGTTCCAGATACAGCGCCTGCAACGCGGCCAACAGGCAACGATGGCGGTCCGGTCGACCGTCGCACTGGCGGCCAATGGCGGCCATCGCATCGATCTGCTCGAACAGGTCGCCGGCCAGTTTCTCCACCTGTTCCACACGACCGTAGTGGGTCAGGTACATCGCCTGCGGGCCGTAGCCCAGCATGCGCTGGATCGAGGCCTTCATCGCCTCCGGGTCGAACTGCACCGGCGAGGAGGTCGGGAAGATGAAAGCGCCCTGCGCGCTGTCCAGCTCGCGGTAGGAGATACCGAAGGTATCGCCGGTGAACCAGCTGCGGCTGCGCGCATCCCATACGCAATAGTGGTGCAGCGCGTGACCCGGCGTGTGCAGCAGCACCAGCTCGCGGCCGGCCAGATCGATGCGGTGGCCGTCTTCGGCCACCACCACGCGCGACTCCGGAATCGCCTCGATGCGGCCATAGCTGCGCGCGATCTCTTCGGCGCCATACACCGCCGTGGCACCGGCGATCAGCCGGGTCGGGTCGATCATGTGCGGCGCACCGCGCGGGTGCAGCACCGCCTTTGCGTTGGGCAGCTGCTGCATCAGCAGGCCGGCGCCGCCGGCGTGGTCCAGGTGCACGTGCGTGAGCAGCAACCAGTCCACCGCTTCCACGCCCAGGCCGGCATCCGCCAGCGCCTGCAGCATCGCCGGCACCGACAGGCCGGTGCCGCAGTCGACAAACGCGGCGCGGCCGTTTTCAACGATCAGGTAAGCCGCGTCGAAGTCCGGGCGCTGGAAGCCGGTATCGATGGTGTGGATGCTGGGGTCGGAGGTCATCGGCACGCACCTGGCAGGATCGGGAACAGACGCCCATGGTAGGCGCGCAGGCGGCCCGGGTTCGATGCGGCTTTGGTCGGAGTCCAGATTCCGTAGAGCCGAGCCCATGCTCGGCTGCCTTTCTGCCAGACATCAGCCGAGCATGGGCTCGGCTCTACAGAGGGCGCGTGCAGTCGAGCATGGCTCGACTCTACAAAGGCGGGGTTACCGGTCCAGCCAGCGCGGTCGCAGCAGCAACGCCAGCACCAGCACCGCCAGGAACGCGCCGTAGGCGTACAGCACCGCCAGCACCTGCGGCCAGATCGGGCCGGCGCCGGGTTGCACCACGCCGATGCGGTAGCCCCACAGCATCGACACAATGCTCAGCGCGAACGCCAGTACCAGGGTGGTGCCATCGAACAGGCGCCGCCGCGCGGTACGCGGCTGGCGCGGGAACAGCCAGTACAGGCTGCCCAGCAGCAGGAACCAGGGCAGGAACAGCAGCAGCGACAACCAGGCCATCGCAGACTCCATGTCATCGCGCCGGCGGCGCGCGGACATCATGCCATGGGTGCTGTGCCACGGTCGTGCCGGCGGGGGGCTTCCCTGTAGAGCCGAGCACGGGCTCGGCTCTACAGGGGCGGAGCAAAGTCGAGCATGGCTCGACTCTACAAAGGGCAGGCAGGCCCGGCGATCAGGCCGCTTCGCGCAGCACGGCCAGTGCGGCCAGCACGGCGTCCACCTCGGCGTCCAGCTTGAACAGCTCGCTCTGCAGCTGGTCGCCCTGCTCGGCCTGCTTGATCACCGCGATCAGCTGGCCGGCATCACGCGGCGAATCGAAGCCTTCGCTCTGGATCAGCAGCGTGCCGTCGCCGGCGGTCAGCTTGAAGTAGAACCGGCCGTCCTTCTCGCGGTACTGCTTGAATTGCGGCGGCGCCACGCGGGCCACGCCGGCATCTTCGCTGGCGATGTCGCCCGCCGTGGACAGGTCGCGCAGACCCACGGCGTGGCGCAGTTCTTCCAGCAGCGGTGCCGCCAACTGCTCGCGCAGCTGCTGCCCACGGCGCTTGAGCAGCGCTTCGATCTTCTCCGGCTCGGCCATCAGCGCGTTGTAGCGCTCGCGCAGCGGCGACAGTTCGCTGTCGATGCGCTCGAACAGCTGCTGCTTGGCGTCACCCCAGCTGATGCCGGCAGCGAACGCCTTGGCGAACTCTGCGGTCTGTTCCGGCGTGGCGAACGCCTGGTACATCTGGAACAGCGCCGAGCCTTCGGTGTCCTTCGGCTCACCCGGTGCGCGCGAGTCGGTCAGGATCGAGAACACCAGCTTCTTCAGCTCCTCGCGCGGCACGAACAGCGGAATGGTGTTGTGGTAGCTCTTGCTCATCTTGCGGCCATCCAGGCCGGCCAGCGTCGCCACCTGCTCATCGATCACCACGTCCGGCAGCGGGAAGTACTCCTTGCCGTACACGTGGTTGAAGCGCTGGGCGAAATCGCGCGCCATCTCGATGTGCTGGATCTGGTCACGGCCCACCGGCACCTGGTTGGCCTTGAAGATCAGGATGTCGGCGGCCATCAGCACCGGGTACATGAACAGGCCGGCGCTGACGCCTGCGTCCTCGTCCACGCCTTCCTCGCGGTTCTTGTCCACTGCCGCCTTGTAGGCGTGCGCCCGGTTGAGGATGCCCTTGCTGGCGATGGCGGTCAGGAACCACATCAGCTCGGTGGTCTCGCGGATGTCGCTCTGGCGGTAGAACCACACGTGTTCCGGGTCCAGGCCGCAGGCCAGCCAGCTGGCCGCGATCTCCAGGGTCGCGCGCTGGGTGCGCTGCGGGTCCTGCGACTTGATCAGGCTGTGCAGGTCGGCCAGGAAGAAGAAGCTCTCGATCCCCGGCGCGCGGCTGGCGGCGATGGCCGGACGGATGGCGCCAACGTAGTTGCCCAGGTGGGGCGTGCCGGAGGGGGTGATGCCGGTAAGGACTCGGGTCGTCATGACTGCGTGGGGTAACCTTCGATGAACGGGGCCAGTTTACCTTGCACGCCACCAACCCCGTCAGGGCCTGCGGCGCGTTCATTCACCCAACCCCGCTGGAGACGCCCGATGAAACGCCTGCTGCCCCTGCTGCTGATCCTGCCCCTGGCCGGCTTCCGCCCGGCGCCACCTCCGCCACCGGCCTACGAAGGCGGCCCGGTGCGCATGACCCTGGTCGACCGCGACCGTGGCACCGAACTGCGCAGCTACCCCGCCGAGGGCCAGCGCTGGGTGGCCGGCGAGCGCGGCCACCGCTACGCCGTGCGCCTGTACAACGACAGCCCGCGCCGGGTGCTGGTGGTGCTGTCGGTGGACGGCGTCAACGCCATCTCCGGCGAGGATGCCGATCCCTCGCAGACCGGCTACGTGCTCAGCCCCGGCCAGCGCGCCGACATCACCGGCTGGCGCAAGAGCCAGGACGAAGTGGCGCAGTTCGTGTTCAGCAGCCCCAGCGGCAGCTATGCCAGCCGCACCGGCCGCCCGGACAACATCGGCGTTGTGGGCGTGGCGGTGTTCGAAGAGGCACGTCGCTGGCGCCCCGAGCCGATCCTGCGCCGTGGCCTGCCGCTGCCGGCCCCGGCGGCCGAAGCGGCGGCCGATGCCAGTGCCAGTGCCAATGCCAGCCGCATCGAAGGCTACGCCAGCAAGTCGCAGGCCCCAGCGCTGGGTACCGGCCACGGTGCGCGCGAGCAGTCCTCGGTGCGCGATACCGACTTCGAGCGCGCCAGCCGCAGCCCCGCACAGGTATTGCAGCTGCGCTACGACAGCGCCCGCAACCTGCGTGCGCGCGGCATTCTGGTGGATTCGCCCTCGCGCCTGCCGCGCGAACCGCAGGCGTTCCCCAACCGCTACGTGCCGGACCCGCCGGCGCGCTGATCGTCCCGCGCAGACAACACGACGCCCGCAACCTCACGGTGCGGGCGTCGTGTTGTGGGGGAAACCGAAGCGCTTACTTGTAGTCCGGGTAGTCCTTGCTCACCGCGTCCTGGAACTCGCGCACTTCCTTCTCCGCGCGGTCCTTGGCCCAGCCATAACGTTCCTGCAGGCGGCCGGCCAGATACTCGGCATTGCCTTCGGCCACATCGAAGTCGTCGTTGGTCAGATCGCCCCACTTGGCCTGGGCCTTGCCCTTCAGCTGCGACCACTTGCCGGAAATGATGTCTTTGTTCATTGCTGGGAGTCCTTGGTTGCAACGGCGTTCTTACCGTGGCTCCAGCTTCGCGCAGCGGCTGTTGAGTACCGGTCAACCGGCAATGAAATACATGCTCACCTGCTTGAATGGTTCACTCCGCTTCGACGGCCATGCGGCAAACAGCGCGCACAAAAAAGGCCGGGAAGATTCCCGGCCTTTTCGCTTCCAATCCGCGCCGGGCTCACTTGCCCTTGGCGGCGTCCTCAACTTTTTCACCGGCCTTCTGCACGTCCTTGCCGGCACCGGCAACGGTATTGCAACCGGCCAGCAGGGCCACCGAGAACATCGACAACAGCATCAGGGCAACTACGCGCTTCATGGGCTTCTCCTTGGGTTCGCCGCTACACCGCTTCATTCGCGGATGGGGTTCTGTCGCTCGGCGGGAGGGCACACTGCCACCGCCGCCGCGTGAAGTGCAATCTGGCGGCAGCGGCGTGGAGCGGGTGTGAACGGATCGGCGATCCGTTCAGGCCAGGCCCTCAGTCGCGCATCAGGGTGGACTTGCCGAACAGGCTTTCGACCAGGTCCACGGCCAGTTCGGCGGTGGCATTCTGCTTGTCCAGCAAGGGGTTGAGCTCGACGATGTCCAGCGATCCCATGCGCCCGGTGTCGGCGATCATCTCCATCACCAGCTGCGCCTCGCGGTAGTTCACCCCACCCGGCACCGTGGTGCCCACGCCCGGCGCGATGCTCGGGTCGAGGAAGTCCACATCGAAGCTGACATGCAGGTGGGTGTTCTCATCGATGCCGGCCAGCGCCGCCTCCACCGCGCGCTTCATGCCGTTCTCATCGATGTAGCGCATGTCGTACACATCCACCTTGTGGGTCTTGATCAGGCGCTTCTCCTCCGGGTCCACCGAGCGGATGCCGATCTGGTGCATCTGCGCCGGGGTGATCGCCGGTGCGCTGCCGCCCAGGTGGGTCAGCGCCTCCGGGCCGAGGCCGCACAGGCAGGCCACCGGCATGCCGTGGATGTTGCCCGACGGGGTGACATCGCTGGTGTTGAAATCCGAGTGCGCATCCAGCCACAGCACGCGCAGGGTCTTGCCCTGCTCGCGGCACCAGCGCGAGACGGCGGTGATCGAACCGATCCCCAGGCAGTGGTCGCCGCCGAGCATGATGGGCATGCGGCCGGCCTGCAGCTCGGCGTAGCTGGCTTCCATCAGTGCATGGTTCCACGCCACCACTTCATCCAGATGGCGGTAGCCTTCCACCGGCGCGGTCCACGGGTTGCGCGGGCCATCCAGATTGCCCACGTCACGGACGTCCACACCACGTGCTTCCAGCGCCTCCGGCAGGCCCGCCACGCGCAGCGCCTCCGGCCCCAGCCGTGCACCGCGATGGCCCGCACCGACGTCGGTGGGAACGCCAATCAGGGATACGGAGATGGGATGGGCCATGGGTGCCTCCTGCGGTGGGAAAAAAGAAGCACAGTCTAGCCAGAGCTGTGTGACACCACTCGCGGCGGTGCAGCAGGGCAATACCCGGATCGCCGCGAGCACAAAGGCGCCCCCGTCAGGGATTCCAGCGCTGAGCGGTCAGGAACCCGCCCTTCCTTGATCCACTTCACACCCGAGTCGGCATCGCCTCTTACCCACGGCGGTCCTTGTGTCCACCCTGCTTCGGCACCCGGACGGTGCGGCTTCATTTCCCCAACCCTGGAGAACGACGCAAATGAAACATGCACTCAATGGATTTGCGGTACTGGCAATTGCCCTGGGCGGACTGTTTCCGGCAGCTGCCAATGCCTCCTCGCAACGCATCACGCATACGGTGACCACCGACGCGTATCCCATGCAGACTGCCAGCGCACGCCAGGTGCTCGACTGGGTGGCGCAGCGGGTAAAGCCGTCGTTCGCCCCGCAGGGCTACGGCAACGTACAGGTGGAACGGCGTGCATTCTCGGTGGGGCGCGCGTCTGCACGCGCGGATGAATCGATTCCGGGAAAGCTGCCGGAGCAGGGCATTCCCGGTGAGATCTACCGGGTGGAAAACCTGCTTCCCGACGGCTCCCTGCAGACGTGGGAATTCACCTGGGTGGAACCCTCGTCCGGCCATGGCGGCGGCTGGGATGTCACCGGGTACACCTACAAGAAGGGAAATGACCCGGTAAACCAGCAGTAGCGGGACGCTGCCCTGCCCCGCCCCAGGCACGACGCCGCGGAATCTCGGCAAATCGGCGTCAGGCGCGCGGCAAGCAGGCCCCCGAACAATCGCGAGGACCTGCTGCAGCCTGTGGCTTGACGACCGATCAGGAACGAATCGGTACCGATAGCGGCATTCGGGAGGGGTAGAATCCGTCCATGATCTTCATACTCCGACTAGCACGACTGGCCGCCGTTTCGCCCCTCCTTGTCGCCTGCTCTGCGCCCGTCACTACTGCAGATGCTGCGGCTCCGGTTGATGCGACAACGAAGCAGATCCTCATCGAGGAATATGGCGACTCCACGACCGTAGGCTACACCGCCACGCCTTCCGGAACGATCATCGCCGCGATGAATCAGCCCAACACACTGCAGCGTTTGCTGCGGACAGAGTACGGTGATCGTGTCGTTGTGAAGAACGAAGGGATTGGCGGAATTCAATCCTCAGATGCGCTGAACGGGACCGACGGAATTCACCAGTCGTGGGAGTCTGTCATGGCGAAATCCCATGCCCAGATCGTGACTCTGAACTTTGGGCTTGGCGATGCCTATCTGTTCTCCCGTCCAGAGTCTGGGAAGATCTCCGCATCACCACAGGAATACAAGCGCGTGATGGGCGAGCTGGTTCGTATTGCAAGAGAACATGGCAAAACCGTGGTGATCTACGAGCCCAATCCATCGTGCCACCCCGCCCGAGAAACAGGGATGCCGTACTACGTGATGCATCTCGATCAGTTGGGCCACGAGATGAACATACCAATAGCTTCCCAATTCTGGGCATTGCTTGCCACGCCCAATTGGCGAGAGCTGCTGTCTGACTGTACACACCCTACTCCCGAGCTCTACCAGCTGAAAGGTGAGAACGCGTACAAGGTGCTTCGACCAATCGTGAAGCAGATCATCGACGCCAGCTGACATCCTATGCAATCGGAGAATGCTGTAAGTCCCAGGTTTCAACCGAACCTGAGCGCAACCTCCGTCAAGTCCACAATGAAGATAGCGGTGGTTCGCGGCCCCATCGTTACGCCGCCGACCGGGAACGTGTTGGGGGTTACGACGACGTACAGGTGGAACGGCGCGCGTTCTCCGTAGGGCGCGCGTCTGCACGCGCGGATGAATCGATTTCGGGAAAGCTGCCGGAGCAGGGCATTACCGGTGAAATCTACCGGGTGGAAAACCTGCTTCCCGACGGCTCCCTGCAGACGTGGGAATTCACCTGGGTGGAACCCTCGTCCGGCCATGGCGGCGGCTGGGATGTCACCGGGTACACCTACAAGAAGGGAAATGACCCGGTAAACCCGCGCTGACCTCCGTCCTGGCGTGCCGCAGCGGTGCAGCAGTGAAACGGCATGGCATGATGCCGCACTGACCTGCCGCCTTTCATGGAAGATTGTGATGTCGCCCTTTATCAACACCGCCTGGCCACGCTTCTTCATCGTCGCGCTGCCCATCGCTTTTTTTGCGGTTCTGTTGAACAGCTTGATCGATGCGTCGCCGAACGGCTGGCTGATGCAGGCGGCGCTGCTGCTGACGCCATTCTCGCTTCTGCTGTTCTTGGCGTTCGGTTGGCAGCGTCTGCGCAAGGCGCACGCTGAGTATCCGATTCTGACAAGCGAACTGGACCGGATGTTGGCGGCGTTGATCGGCAACGTTAAGGTGGCCGCGGCGTGGTTCGGCCTGACCGTCATTGGTGTGTTCACCCTGATACTGGCATGGGTGCTACTGCGAACACCAGGCGGCTGACGGAGGCCCCCGCCCACGGCGAACTCAACCGCCGCGGCGACGAACCGGCGTCAGGCTCTGCACCTGGCCGTTGTTGCGCATCATGCACAAGAAGCGGCCATCGGGGTAATCGATGATCAGTTCCTGGTAGTCGCTACCCACCGGCATCCGGGTCACCAGCGTGCCCTGCGCGCCCTTGCGCAAATTGCAGGAGCCCAGCGCGGTATCACCCGCCGGCGCGCTGTACGCCACCTTGGACACATTGCGGAACACCGCCCGGCACCCGCCGTTCACCCATACCGAGTGCCGCGACAGGCCCCAGTTCTGCCCTTGTTCGCAGCGGGTGTGGCTCAGCTGGCGCACCACCTCCACGTTGCCGCGCGTATCCATCTCGCACGACACCTGCTGCTGGTCGGTGGATTCGCAGGTCACCTCGCGCGGCAGCGCCGCATCGCTGTCGTCATCGTGGCGACGGCGATCGCGATGCTCTTCCCGCGCCGGCGTTCCGCTGGCACTGACCCGGCAGATGCCATTGGCGCCGCCACGGCCGGTGTAGCTGATCTGCGGCGTGCCATCCTCGCTGCTGCTGATCGACAACGTGATGCCGCTATTGGCATCGCGTGCTTCGACGTAGCGGTCGTTGAAGCGCTTGAGCGCCGCCTCGCGGCCCTGCACGTAGACGGGGCCGCCTTCGTCGGCGTGCACATCGACACCGCCCGGGCAGCTGGCGTTGAAGAACGGCACCGCGGCCATGGCCGGGGCCACGAAAGCGGTGGACACCAGTGCGACGGTGAGCGACAGGGCATGGCGACGCATGTGCGGATCCCGAAGGGGCCCAGGTGGGCGTGTAGCCGCAGTATGCGGTGGGCGCTGCGGGCGGTCCGTGAGGAATATCAAGATCCGGGTAGCGCGCGTGGGGATTCACGCCTGGTATCGTTGCCTTGGTGCCTTACCGAGGCTGTTAAGCCAGCTTTACGTCGCACAGTGGCGCGGCCCGGATGGCCGATGATGACGGCACTGCGCGATATGTCGCTTCTGGCATTGCAATGCTCGAAACAGGCCAAACGCGATAATTCATTTTTCCTTTCAGATCACCCGATGCCATCAAAACAAACGACTGGCAGGCGGGGATTTCGCGTGCGCATGATGAATCGCCACCTGCAAAAGGTGGTCGGGACTTCCAAGCCCGTGTTGTCAACGATGTATACGCTTGCCAGCCGGCGTCGTCCTTTCAGGGGCGGCGCCGGCTGGCAATCCGTTAGCCGATCGACGGCGGGCGGTGCGTGGGGGCCTCGTGCCCGCCGATTCGTTGACCCGGTCTTGGAAGCCACGCATCGCCCGCCACCCTCTTCGGGTGGCCCCTCTGTTGCCGACGAGGACGCCCGCATGCCCAAGACCCATCACCCGTACCTGAGCGCCACCCTTGGCGAGGCCGCGCTGCGCCTGCCACCCGAACTGGCGCAGCCGTTGGAAGCCGCTTTCGCCGCTGCGAACGAAGCCCCCGCACCGATCAATCTGCCCGGCTGCCTGCAGCGCATCCAGGCCGGTGACGCCGCCGATGGACAGCCGTGGCCGGGGCCCGCCAGCACACCCGGCCAAGCCGTGGCCGCCGCTCGCCGGGACCGCGCTGCGGTGGGTCTGGTGTCGTTGTTGGAGCTATATCACGCCGCCGAACGCGTGCGCGTGGACGGGGAAGAGAAAGACGATATCGGCGACGGTGTGCGCGAGGGGCTGATGCTGGCCTGCCGGGGGCTGGCGGAGTATGTGGCGCTGCAGGTGGGTGGGGCTCAGTAATGCAGAACATTGAGATCCCCAATGCACAGGTTCACAACGTCACTGCCCAGGCTAGCGAATCAGGCAGACCCGCTGCTGGAATGAGCACACCCTATCCAAACCTGAAGCCTGTTCTCGTTGAGCTGCGGCTGGACGAAGTGGATTCGCGCGGCGGCGCTGTTGCCGAGATGATCGCCTCCACCGCGCGCCCCATGGCGCTTTCGATAAGCCCTGAACTTATGTGGTACGGCTTCGTCTTGAATGACTGCGGCATCACCCGGATCACGCCGGGAACGCTGGCACACTGCACGATCTCATTCATCAACCACGACGGTGCGAAAGAGGTATTCCCCTGTGGCACGGTGGCCGCCTTCGGAGACGGATCGTCGACAAGAGGGTTGATCCGCATCATTCGGTTTGATTTAGGCTGATCGCACCAGACTTCTTGAGGCGGCGGAAGTGGAGCGCAGTGCCTTGATGCCTCACACGGCACTGGCATGCAGGCGCACACCCAAAGCGCGGGTCACCTTCAGGATGGTGGCGAAATCAGGGCTGCGCTCGCCGGACAGTGCGCGGTAAAGACTCTCGCGCGACAGGCCCGCCGCGCGCGCAGCCTTGCTCATACCCTGAGCGCGCGCGATGTCGCCGAGCGCCTTGGCGATGAACGCGGAATCGCCGTCGCTTTCCTCGATGCAGGCGTCGAGATAGGCTGCCATTTCTTCGGGTGTCCGAAGGTGTTCGGCCACATCAAATGCTTTGAGTTCGACTTTTTTCTTAGTGGCCATGATGGAATAGCTCCAGTACTTCGGTATTGACTCGTTTCGACTACAGCCGGTTCGACGCTCACAGGGCACGTGCAATCACCACTTGGCATGCCACAAGACGGTCTCAATGTCCGCTTCCGGCCAAGAGCAGACTCTCCCAGCTATCGGATGAGCTCTCGCATCAGGTCACAAAAGGGCTATTCCATCGCCAGGGCCGGAGACCGGACCAGCAGATATCGGACCGGTTCGGCGGCTGAGGCGAGCCTGCCCAATCTGCTTGCATTGCAAGGATCCGGGCAAGAAGCCAATATGCAGAAGTCATCCGAGCAAGGAGCTGAGGACGTGCTGAAGATCCCCAAGAAGGTAATGGAAAGGTGGCCTGCGGCGGTGAAGTCTCTGGTAACAGTAGCGGTATCCCACAAGACGAGAGATGTTTCCGAAGCTGACACGGTAACTCTAGTCAAGGACATGCTCGCCGAGATCTTCGGCTATGACAAATACAACGAGCTGACTGGAGAGCAACAGATAAGGGGTACGTTCTGCGATCTTGCCGTAAAGATCGACGGCAAGATCCGCGTGCTGATCGAGGTGAAAGCTGCGGCGATCGCTCTAAACGAGACTCATCTACGCCAAGCAGTAAATTACGGCGCCCATGAGGGCATCGAGTGGATTGTGCTCACCAATGCACTTGAGTGGCGACTCTACAGGATCAAGTTTGGCCAGCCCATTGACTACGAGCTGGTTTCATCTCTGTGCATTGCCGACGTAAACCTAAAGAACGAAGAAGACCAACGCCGACTCTTCCTTCTTTGCAGAGAAGGCATCACATCAGATGCAATGGGCTTGTACCATCAGCACATCTCTGTGCTCAACAAATTCACCGTCGCCCAAGTTGTGCTCGGCGAGCCCGTTGTCTCCGTCATTCGCCGGGAGCTTCGTCGCCTTTTCCCAGAACTTAAGATTGAATCGGAGGCGATTGTTGAACTTCTCAACAATGAAATCCTGAAGCGTGAAGTGCTGGATGGAGAGAAGGTTAAGGACGCCCAACAGCGAATTCGACGAGCGGCGTCTAAGAACGCCAAGGCCCAGGCGAAGAAAGATGCTTCGTCAAGTGCCGCCCCGGCCTCAGTCGAGACATAGGACCGACCGTAGAGCCTTGCTAAGCTCCATTCAGTAGGGTGCGATCGGCTCAGCCAGGCCGATCGCGCGAGATGGAGCTCCCAGCGTTCCCCCAGCCCATAGGCCTCACCGGATTCCAATTGCTCCCATTAGGCCGACAAGCTGGGGAACATAGCTAGAAAGCACGCCACCAGCTGCTCCCTCCAGAACCGCTCGTAGCGATTTCAGAGACTCCTCCACGACTCCCCGCTTGGGAGACTCGGACTGGAGTTGAATCAGAAGCGTGTCAATGTCCACGGCTACTTGAGCCGGGACACCGTCGAATGTGGCGTGATCTTTGATCTGCTCCAAGAGGGATACAAGCTCGTCGCGCCTCTCCATCATCTGGTACGACTGCTGCCCTGCAGACAGCTGCTGAAGCTGCGAGTTGTGCATCGTGCCAATGTTGTTGGTGATGTTTGTAACATGCTGGGCAGCCCTTACATCGGTAGGGCTGAAGCTCATACCGTCACCAACTACTCCTGCGGACTCAAGATCGAGCGCCCACTGGAGAACGCGGTTTCGGACGGTGTCCAAGACACCGTGGAAAACACTTTTAGAGATAAAGAGCGAAGGCTGCATTTGCACTTCCATATGCTTCAGGAAGTAAGCCGTGACCTTTGGTGGAAAGCTGAAGCGAAGCTCGTCCTCCGCTCCTCTGAGAAGCGCCTCCACCTCTGCCACGCTGAATCCCATGGGTAGCCTACAGAACTTCTGCTCCATCTCCGCTGGCATGTTAAAAGGCAAGTAGCCATGATAGTGATTGTGTACCTGAGGGAGCCCACGCAGATCTCTATAGGCAGGCAGCTCAGCATCATCGGTGTAGCCTGAAAGCTCGGCCTTGATCCAAGCGGTGTCCTCACTGATCTTGAGCTTGGTTGACACCACCAACGCCTTTCGAAGCAGGTCACTGACGCCGGTCTTAGGGTCTAGCGCGTCGCGCTGGATTTCCTGCACCAAACTGGACATACATCTCCCAAAATTTGTCTAGTGGGCTCGTTTGCTAGCAGCCACGTCTACGATCAAACCAACACATGCAAAAAAAGGCTGAAAGCCTCCTGTACCGTAGCCATCCTCTACCCTGCACACATCTTCAGCACCACTGCGAACAATGCGCCGGCTATTACGACTGGCCAGCACCCGGCGTTGGATGAGACAGGCCTGGGAGGAGCGCCCCCGGGGACGGGTGGTCGATGTGGTGGCCTCGGGGGGGGAGTCGTTGACTGCCGCTGCATTCCCCCTACGATCGCTTGATTCCGACTCTGAGATGGCGACGGATTCGGGCTTGGCTGAGGGAGCGGTCCAGGGCTTGGCACCGCTCCGCCCATCCCCTTGATGATGTTGGCATTTGGGCTGTTTGCTTGCGTCGTGACACCGCCCAAGGCAGCTCTAACAGGCTTCCCTGCTACCAGAAGCCGGAACCTTGCATCCTTCTCGACAAGTGTTTGTATCTGACCAGGAGAAGTAATCGTAATCGACAGGTGGGTATAGCTAATCGACCGAGAACTGTTCTTGACGCGAACACTGTTGCTGTAAGGCGGATCAACTAGGCCCATTACCGAAACCCAGCGCCCAACCCAGGATGCATCGGGCATGCCGGTCTTGATGGCGTCTATCCCGTCGGACCAGATCGACAGCTTCACCGCCAGCCCTCGCCAGTCAGCGAAGTTCACGAAGATGTATGGCTTGCCGTTCCTGGCACGGCCACGCCTTACCTCCTGGACGCGCCCGACGAGCTCCACTCGATTGCCGACCTGCAGCAGTACCTGTCCGTAGTTGGCGGCGTCAGCGACCACATAGGGGCCCTGATAGGTTAGTACTCTGGGCGCCGCGCTGATCGAAATCGGCCCCGCCGGTATACCATTCCCCTTAAGGAACTCGGCTAGCGAAGGAACATTCGAAAAGGGAGCTGCAGCAACTTTGGCTAAATTTTCCACATGAACGCGAGCGCCAGGAATGGCCACAGCACTCTGGAAGGACGTGGATTGGGTCGGGTCCAGAAAATCGTTGCGGCGGAATACGACAGCGCTTGGCTCAGATTTAGTAGACGCCCACATCGTCGGAGCCGCAATTAGAACCTGCAGCGCCACATCCAGCGTCAAGAAGGAGAAACGATCCAACGTGGGACCGAAATCGTTCGCCGAACGCTGCGGGTGCTGGAAGTTGAGCTGGCCCAGCTCGGTCGCCTTTGCTCCCGTAAGTGATTCCACATACAGGCCGTCGTAGTCAATCAGCTGAACAGTGCCGCCATCAGCACTGACCATCAGGTTCTCTGGCTGGATGTCTCCATGAGCAACATTATTCTGCTCTAGGTAAGCAGCCAATGACATCAAAGCAGCCCGCAGCCTAGTCAGCGCCGCCTTGTCAGCGTGCTTCGCCTCAAGAAACTCAGCCAACGTGCTCCCGCTGGCCCACGCCATCTTGACGGTAGGGTAGGTGCCCCCCTGAATCCGGATGCCCGCAGGATTGAACTCAAAATTTAGGAAGTACGGACTATTAAGCTGCTTCAGTCTTGACGAGATCGCCTGATAGCGATGCTCCAGCTCACGAGATTCTTTGTGGAAACAACGCAAAGCATATTTTTTGGAGCCTACCGTCACCTCGTACGTCAGCGCGAACCCGCCGCACAGCGCCAAGGGCAGACCGAGACCAGTGGTTCTCAGCGCACCGCGCTTGAGCTCAGGATCCAGTAGCACCAGCTGAGGGGACTGCAGTGCCTCGTTGTACTGCTCTAAGGACGGGTAGGCCATGGTCAGATCCTCCTCATGACCTGGTAACCGAAGCGATGATCAGTGTTGAGTCATCGCGACGCATTCGGCCCGCGGCACGCTCCTTCTCTACGAGCTCAACAAGCTCATGCGATTCTCGGATACTGCACAAGGATTCCAGTGCTGACGCATCTCCTCTCTCTTGATGGGACAGAAGCCAGGCACCAAGCGCATCGGACATGCACAGGAGGAACCTGTGCCCTTGCTCCTCATACTCCCATTCGTGCACAGAACAGTGCAGACCGTCCGGCTCGTTCAGATCGATCCTTGTAGACAGCAACGTCGGCCTGTCCAGAAACTGCTCCGAGCTGCCATATGGGACTGATGCCAGCATCTTGTCCCCATCGAGCCATACGGCAAGGCTATCTCCGACGGCGGAGATCCTAACCAAGTTTGATTCAGGGAGGTCCTGAACGACTAGCAGCGTGGCAAAGCTTCCCCGCTGGTATGCGGCTGCCTTTGACCAGGTGAGCTGCTCCGGGTCATGCATAGCCTCGTAGGCCTGCGCACAGGCCCCGACCGCAGCCACCGATAGATCTTCATCAGCCATGCGGTCAACAAGGAGCTGCGCCCAATTGCGGGCGTCAAAAGACTCTGACGCCCCATCGGCCAGAACGATCCTACCCACGTCGGGGGCTAGGCGGTAGGCATCCTCATTGTCGCTCGGTGACTCTTCGTGCTTAGCCACCGTCCCCTCAAACAGAACCGACAGGGCCATGATCAGCGCAGCTGCGCGGCCCTCGTACCGATGTCGAAGAAGTCGACGATCTCTGCGATTTCACCATTGAACACGAAGCCCTTCGATTCCATAGTTGCCTTGATACCCTTTTCCTCGGCAACCTTTTGGAGATGCGGAGGCAGAGCACTGGACATCCGGTACAGCAACTTCGCGTAAGAGTCACTCAAGCCAGCGTCGGAACTTGGGAACTTGACCGGATCTCCACCGCTCGTGCTCACATGCAGATTGAACAGCAGCACGCTTCCATCGTTAGTGCTGATCTGCTGCAATTGATGCGCAAGCGACTCGGGATCGCCATCTGTCGACTCACCATCAGTAACGTGAAGTACCGTCGGAGGGTAGCTGTCTGGGTGCGCATCACACCAAGCAGCCAGCTCACCAGCCGCGGCGGTGATTGCGGTGCACATCGGAGTGCCGCCGGAGGCACTGGCCTCAAACCAGACCGGGAACTTGATCGACTGATCGACGAGTCCGCCAGCACCGTCGTCAATGCGCTTGGTTCGGTTCTCCACACGGAGCGGATTGGCTTCAATCTCGGAAATGGGATGGAGAACTGTCGACGCGAGCCCACCGCTCAGGCCATTGCTGGCAGAGGATCCTGAATAGCCCAGGACACCGACCTCGAAGTAGTCCCGGGTGCCTTCGGACTTAGTGCATCGAGTGATCAACGTAGCGAGCGTGCGATTGAGCACGTCCGCAACGAATTGTGCCTTGGATTTGCCGTTCTCCATGTTGTCCTGCATGGAACCGGACTGGTCGACAAGGAAAAGGAAAGCCGTTGGGCTGGTCCTACTAATCTCAGCGGTGTAAGTCATCAATATCCCCTGGAGTCTGAAAGGTGTGAGGCAGTGACGATCTCGACAAAATTAGACCAGATCGCCCCCTCTCCTTATCATGCCGCGCCCGCGCAGAAACCTCCACCAGCGACCTCACGCAGGCGGGTGGGATTTTTCTGACAACCTAGGCAAGGGTCAACTGAGCAACTCTGCCCAAAGCAGTGGGGTCTCCGGCCAGAGACCAAATGCTTGAGCGGGCCAGCGTCGCCGAACTGCCGGGACTGCGTCTAAGGCTCTCTCGCTGGAACACTGAACCCCGGTACGCAGCGCGCAGTCGTGACGATGATCCGGTAGAGCTTTCGCAGGAACATCCGCTTAACTTTTTAATTGACGATGGTGTTCCAGAACTCCATCTCCTCGCCAGCAATTAACTTAGGCAGCTCACATAACACGTGATAGCGAACACCAGACTGTGCGCGGCTCCTGACATGGCGCGGCGACGCTCGACATACCCCATGCCGAAGGTGGTGTAGTCCAGCGCCAGCTGCGAGAACGCCTCGCGGCTCAGCAGCCGGTGCGGTCGGAACGTGCGCACCAGCATGTTGCGTTTGAATGTCAGGCCGCTGTGCAGATACGGGTTGGAGCGCGTGGTGCGCGACAGCCCTTGCAGATCCGTGGACCAAGGATCTGCGCGCGGGCCGTGAAGTGTCTACAGAGCTACCGAGACGAACGAATGCAGGCCCATGGGCGGCCGGTACCGATCAAACCTGAGCAACGACGCCTTCTGGTTTCAGAGTCCGGCACCCCTCTCACGAAATCAGCCCTCGACAGCACCTGGCAACGCCTGATCCGCCGCGCGGTTGCGGAGGACGTGATCGAGAAGGAGCAGCGGTTCGCGCTCCATGGCCTGAAGCATCGGGGAATCACCGACAACGAGGACAAGGCCGCTGGCGGCCACGTGACCGAGGCCATGCGTCAGCTGTACGACCATTCCGTACTGGTGGTAAGAGCGGCCGTGAAACCAAAAAGAGTCGCTAATTTTCCCAGTAGACGAACAAAGGCCAGCGCACCGCACTGGCCTTTTCCGTTGAAACCCCTGTTTTTAAGGGGTCTCGGCGCTTCCCGAGTGGTGCCGCTTATCCGAATCGAACGGATGACCTACTGTTTACAAGACAGTTGCTCTACCAACTGAGCTAAAGCGGCATGGGTGGTGCACCGGCGGCAGCGCCGCGGTCCGGGGATTCTAGCGCAACCGCGTGCATTCCAGCGACCGGCTCTGTGCCGCCCCGCTGCGCTGCTGGGCCTGGGCCGGCTGCGTGCCCGCCGCCAGTTGTCCTTCCAGCCACCATTGGCCGGCGTCGCCGCTGGCCACCAGGCGCGGCTGGAAGCCGGCGGCCTGCACCGCTGCCATGCGGCGCTCGGCGCCTTCGCGATTGCGGTACTGGCCCAGCGCCACGGCGTTGGCCTCCTCCCCCTGGCTGATGATGTAGTAGTCGCTCAGGCCGGCGGCGACGATACGTTTCACGGTGGCCTGCGCTTCATCACGATTGGCGGCGGCCGGCAGCATCACCCGGTAACGGGCGCTGCCGCTGGCAGCGGGCTGTTCGCGCAGGCGCACCTGGCTGAGCAGCGTGCCGGCCTTGCCTTGCGCACCGGTCGCGGCAGCGCGGTCGGCGAACGGGCCCAGCGCGACGCAGCGCGGCGGCTCGGCGGCCGCGGGCGGGGTTACGGGCTTTTCCGGTGCCGGAACGGGTGCAGGCGGTGTTGCCGGCTTGGCGGCGGCAGCAACCGGCGTAGCGTCAGCCGTCTGCGGCTTGGGAATTTCCGGCTTGGCCAGCACGGCCGGCGCGGGTGCGGGCGTCGCAGCCACTGCGGTCTTCGCGGCCGGTTCGCGCTCCATCAGCGGTGCGGTCGGGGCGGCGGCGGTGGCCTCGGCTGCGGCATTGGCATCCGCGCCACCGGGCACCCAGCGCAGCTCGGCCACACCAGCGGGTTGCGGCGGCGGCGCAGGCTTCTGCGGTGCATCGCGCAGCAGCCACCAGCAGGCGACGCCAAGATTGAGAACGGCCAGTACGACGATCAGGGCACGGGTCAGCATGCGCGGATACTAGCCTGCGGGCTGGTGCACCGCCCAGCGGGCGAGGCCATCCAGCACCAGCGAGGGGTGGTAGTCGGCGCCCGGCAGCAGCGGCATCAGCGCCGGTGCGCCGCCGCCGTGCACCAGCAGCGACGGCGCTACGCCCAGCAGCGCGTGCGCCTGCTGCGCACTGCGTTCAATCAGCGCCACCGCAGCGCCATCGCAACCGGAGGCCAGCGCATCGGCGGTGTCGTTGGCGAACTCGCTGTAGTCGCCGCCGGTAGCCGGCAGCTGCACGGCGCGGGCGTGCAGCGCTTCGCGCATGGTCGTGGGCGACGCGGAAATGCGGCCACCGTGGTGCTGGCCGTCGGCGTCGAGCAGGTCAATCGTCAGCGCGGTGCCCACGCCGACCACCAGCACCGGGCGCTGTGCCTTTGCGGCAGCCAGCAGGGCCAGGAAGCGGTCGACGCCGAACTTTTCCGGCTTGGCGTAGGCAATGCGCACACCGGCGCATTCGGCGCTGGTGCGCACCACGTGCACGTTTTCGAAGCGGCGTTGCAGCTGGTCCAGCATGGCGCTGGTCAGCGAGGGTGCGGCCACGCTGGCCACGAACGCGGTGGTACCGCTGGGCAGGCTGTGCGGCGGCTGCCTGGCCATCCCTTCGGCGCCATGCGCCCAGGCCTGCACGTCACCGGCACGGTCACCCTGCAACGGCGCGAACTTGAAGCGCGAGTTGCCGAGGTCGAACAACCAATCGCTCATGCTGCCCTCACGCTGACTTCGCCGGCGTGCAGCAGGCGCTCCTGGCCATCGATGCGCACGCGCAATGCGCCGTCATCGGCCAGGCCAAGCGCGGTACCGTGCTGCCACTGCCCGTCCAGTTCCACGCGTACTTCGCGGCCGGCCAGCATGTCGAAGGCGGCGTAGCGCGGCAGGAACGGAGCGAGGCCTTCGCGATCGAATTCCTCCAGCGCCGGCAGCAGACGGGCCAGCACAGCGGCAACGACCACGTTGCGGTCCACCGGCTTGCCGGCCAGGGTGTCCAGGTCCACCCACGGCTGGCTGATCTGCTCGGCGAACGACGGCGGCATGTGCGTGTTGATGCCGATGCCGATCACCGCGCGCGCCGGGCCGGCGTATTCGCCACCGCCCTCTGCGAGCAGGCCGACCAGCTTGCGCTTGCCATCGACGATCAGGTCGTTCGGCCACTTCAGCTGTGCCTGGGCATAGCCCAGGTCGTGCAGCGCTTCAGCCACGGCGATGCCGGCCACCAGGCTCAGCCCGGCCAGGCGGCCGAGGCCACCGGAGTACAGGCGCAGCACCGACAGGTAGATATGCGCGGCCAGCGGCGAGGCCCAGGTGCGGCCACGACGGCCACGGCCACCGGTCTGGCGTTCGGCCAGCAGCACGCTGACCCCGCGCTGGGGCGCGCTGCACCGCAGCAATTCAGCGTTGGTGGAGTCCACCGTCCAGGCCACCTGCAGGTCGTGCAGCAGCGGCAGAACCCCGGCCGGCAGGCCAGCACGGATCGCCGCCGGGTCCAGCAGGTCAACCGGGCGGGTCAGGCCATAGCCCTCGCCGGCACGGCCCTCGACATCCACACCGGCGGCCCTAAGCCCTTGAATACGCTTCCAAATAGCCGCACGGGTCTGGCCCAGCTCACGGGCCAGGGCGTCGCCGGACAGGCGACCGGCAGCGAGTTTGGCCAGCAATTGGCGATCGTCCACGGCAGCTTCCACGAAGTCAGGCAGGAATTATGCGGGAAAGCCGCCAGCGACGCCCGCCACGCTGGGTTCCGCGGGGGCTTCCAACGGGGCGCCGGGTTCGGGCTAGAATCGGGAACTCACCCTCCCTTAACGTGGATGTCGTCAATGCGCCGTTATGCCCATTGCCTGATCGTGCTGATGATGCCCTTCGCGGCGTCTGCGACGGCAGCGCTGGACGACAGCCGCGGCGCCTGCGTGTCCTCCAACGGTGATGCCGCCTCGCAGCGCGCGCCGACCGCGACTGCCTCGGCTGCGACCACCAAGCCGGCACCGGTACGCCCTGCGGCCAGCAGTGCCACCAGCACCGGGGGCGGCGGCAGCGACGATGACGTGCTGCAGCGCATCCGTGCGCCGAAGTGGCACAGCTACCTGCCGGGAATGTTCCGCTGATCAAGTCGTTGCTGCAGTGGCTGCGGCCTACGCCGCGGCCGATCGACGATGCACTGTGGGAACACGCCTGCCGCCGCGCGGCCTGGCTGGACGGACTGGACGACGAACGCCGCGCGCGCCTGCGCGTACTGGCCACGCGCTTCCTGCACGAGAAGACCATCACCCCGATCGGTGAGCTGCAGCTGCAGGCCGGTGACGGCGTGCTGCTGGCCGCGCTGTGCTGCCTGCCGCTGCTGGCGTTCGGTGAGGTGGGGCTGGAGGGCTGGTCGCAGCTGATCGTCTACCCCGATGCCTTCCGCGTGCACCGCAGCCACATGGATGCGGCTGGCGTGCTGCACGAGTGGGATGACGAGCTGATCGGCGAGTCGTGGGACAGCGGTCCGTTGATCCTGTCCTGGGCCGATGTGCAGGCCGACCTGGCGGCGCCGCACGAGGGCTACTGCGTGGCGGTGCACGAGATGGTGCACAAGCTGGATGCGCTCGATGGTGCGATGGACGGTACGCCGCCGCTGCCGCGCGAATGGCAGCGCGAGTGGGCGGGCACGTTCCAGCGCGCCTACGACGCGTTCTGTGCGCAGGTGGACGCAGGCGAAGAGACGCTGATCGATCCGTATGCGGCCGAGGCGCCGGAAGAGTTCTTCGCGGTGGCCAGCGAGTACCACTTCTCGGCACCGGATCTGCTGCAGCAGGCGTTGCCGGAGGTGGCGGCGCAGCTGCGACGGTTCTACGGCGAGCCGCCCAGGATCGCAATGCGGTAGTGCCGGCCGCTGGCCGGCAACCCCATGATCTTCGATGGCATTGCTTGGTTGCCGGCCCGCGGCCAGCACTACCGATCAACGAGGCTTACGGCCCTGGCGGCAGGCGCACTTCGAAGCGGGCGCCGCCCAGTTCGGCCGAACGGCCCACGGTCAGTTCGCCGCGGTAATCCTTGATCAGGTCCTGCACGATCGATAGGCCGATGCCGTGGCCCTGCACGCGCTCGTCGCCACGCACGCCACGCTGCAGCACCTTGCCGATGTCGTCCGGGGCAATGCCCGGGCCGTCGTCATCCACCGCCAGCAGCAGGCCGGCGCGGCGCGCGTTCGGGGCCGGCAGCGGCTGCGCGGTCAACAGCACGCGGCGGTTGGCCCACTTGAAGGCGTTCTCCAGCAGGTTGCCGAGCAGTTCCTGCAGGTCGCCCGGTTCGCCGTGGAAGCGTGCGGCCGGATCGATATCGAATTCGCACAGCACGCCCTTGGAAGCGTAGACCTTTTCCAGGCCACGCACGATTTCCTCGGCATTGGACTCGATCGGCAGCGGCGCGGAGAACAGCTTGTGGCCCGAGGAGGCCGCGCGCGCCAGCTGGTACGAAACCAGGTTGTTCATGCGCTGCAACTGCACGTCCAGTTCTTCGCGCAGCGCGCCGTCGCCGGCACCGCTGTCCATCTGCGTGCGCAACACGGCAATCGGCGTTTTCAGGCTGTGCGCCAGGTCGGCCAGGGTGTTGCGCTGGCGCTCGAGGTTCTCGCGCTCGCTTTCGATGAAGGCGTTGATGCTGTCAGTCAGCGGTTCCAGCTCGCGCGGGTGGCGCTCGCTCATGCGCTCGGTCTCGCCGCGCTGCACCTTGGTCAACTCGGTGATCACCCGGCGCAACGGGCGCAGGCTCCACTGCAGGATGACGGTCTGCAGCAGCAGCAGGATCAGGCCGATGCCGCCCAGGTAGAACCAGACGCGGCCACGGAACACGCGCAGCTGGGCACCCAGCGCGCGCGAGTCTTCCATCACATAGATGGTGTACGGGAATTCGGTGGCAGGATCGGCGTCGGCGCCCCACACCAGGCCGAGGCCGTAGCGGTACACCGAGCCTTGGCTGCCGTCGATCTGGATCATCGGCAGCGGGCCTTCGAACACCTCCTGACGCGGTGCCAGCAGGCCGCCGCCGACGGTGGGCAGCATCGGGCCTTCGGCGGACATCGAATTGCCCTTGCCGTGCGGCATCACCACCTGCAGGTACAGGCCACTGCCCGGCACGTCGAAGCGCGAATCCGGCGGCTGCTCGCGGATGTACAGCGAGCGGTCACGGGTGAAGTCGATGCCGGCCGCGTAGGAGGTGGCGTAGTTCTTCAGGCGCTCGCGCAGGTTTGCCTTCGCCGTATCGGCGAAGGCGGCGTCGAGCGCGTAACCGGCCAGGGCCAGGAACGCCACCAGGCCCACGGACGCGGCGAGCATCTGGCGCGCCTGCAGTGAGCGCGGCCGCCAGCGTCGGAAGAACCACAGACGGCCGGACATCGTGTTATCGCCAGGGTGAGCCGGCTCAGCCCTCGTTGCGCGGGATCGCGAAACGGTAGCCGCGACCGCGTACGGTCTCGATCGGCTTCAGTTCGCCATCCGGGTCCAGCTTCTTGCGCAGGCGACCGATGAACACTTCCAGCACGTTCGAGTCGCGGTCGAAGTCCTGCTGGTAGATGTGCTCGGTGAGGTCGGCCTTGGAGACCAGTTCACCGGCATGCATCATCAGGTACTCCAGCACCTTGTACTCGTAGCTGGTCAGGTCGACATTGCTGCCGGCCACGCTGACGGTCTGGGCGGCGAGGTCCAATGCGACCGGGCCGCATTCCAGGGTCGGCTTGCTCCAGCCGGCGGCGCGGCGCAGCAACGCGTTGACGCGGGCCAGCAGCTCTTCGACGTGGAACGGCTTGACCAGGTAATCGTCGGCACCCTGCTTCAGGCCCTCGACCTTGTCCTGCCAGCTCGAACGCGCGGTCAGGATCAGCACCGGGAACTTCTTGCCTTCATCACGCAGGGCCTTGATCAGCTCCATGCCCGACATCTTGGGCAGGCCGAGGTCGATGATGCCGACATCGAACGGAACTTCGCGCCCCATGTAGAGGCCTTCCTCGCCGTCCTGCGCAGCATCGACGGCAAAGCCTTCGCGCTTGAGCCGGGCTGCCAGGGTCTCACGCAGCGGGGCTTCGTCTTCGACCAGAAGGATACGCATGAACTCTCCCTAGTGTCCTGGGTGTGGCCCGGAGGCCTGTGGGGTACGGGTTGATAGCGACAACTATCCCTGTTCAGGGGTTATCGCCGCGTAGTGATGACATATCCGACCGCGGCGTGCGCGGCTGTGAACGCGACGGGGCGGGGTCGTCCATGTAGCGGACCCGGCCCCGGTCGTCCATGTACTTCACCCGGTTGATATCACGACCATCGAACGGCACGCGCTCGGCACCGAGGATGTGACCACCCGTGGTGCGCTGCACGCGGCGCACGGCATCGGACAGCGAACGCTCGTCGCCACGGTTGCCGCGCTCGCCCCGCTCCATCATCTCCGCACGCCCCTGCTCACCCCGCGGCGGCTGCTGTGCCAGCGCCGACGACAGCGGCACGGCCGACAGGACCACGCAGGTGGCCAGGGCAATGCGGCGATGGAAGGGAGCGGAAGACATCGATGCGATCCTAGCCGAGCACGGCGATTCGTTCAAAAGTCGTAAATCCGGATGCCGGGTTCGGGGCCCGGCGCTTTACAAATCCTTTGCAAATTCTTGGTTTGGGGCAGTGAATCCGGTCTGAACTTTTCCGGCCGCGACCCCACGATGTTCAGCTAGGTGAACATTCGGAACGAATCGCCGCGCCTTGTCAAGTCAGGAATGTGACAGCGGTCACGCTGCGGCGCGATCAGCGTCGCGTTCGGTCGCGGCAAGCGCCTGCTCGACCAGGCTCCAATCGGCGCCCGGGCGGTGTGCGCCCTCGCTCAGCACCTGGCGGAATGCGCGGCCACCGGGCTGGCCATGGAACAGGCCGAGCAGGTGGCGGGTGATGTGCTTCAGCGCCAGGCCTTCGCCCAAGCGCGCTTCCACGTAGGGGCGCAGCGCGCGCAGCAGGTCGCCGCGGGCCTGCAGCGGGGCGCCGGTCTGCAGCGCCTCCAGCTGATGCAGCAGGTAGGGATCGTGGTAGGCCGCGCGGCCCAGCATCACGCCATCGACGTGCGCGGCCTGCGCCTGCACCGCCTCGACGCTGGCCAGGCCGCCGTTGAGCACCACCGGCAGCGCCGGGCGCTCCTGCTTCAGGCGGTAGGCCCAGTCGTACTTCAGCGGCGGAACCTCGCGGTTCTCCTTCGGCGACAGGCCCTTCAGCCACGCGTTGCGCGCGTGCACCACCACCATCGCGGCACCTGCGGCGACCTGGCGGTCGACGAAGGCGGCGAACACGTCGTAGTCGTTGTCCTCGTCCACGCCCAGGCGGCACTTCACCGTCACCGGGATCTCGACGGCATCGACCATCGCCGCCACGCACTCGGCCACGAGCATCGGCTCGCGCATCAGGCAGGCGCCGAAGCGCCCGGCCTGCACGCGGTCGGACGGGCAGCCGCAGTTGAGGTTGACCTCGTCGTAGCCCCAGTCGGCAGCGATGCGCGCAGCCTGCGCCAGCAGCGCGGGATCGCTGCCACCCAGCTGCAGCGCCAGCGGCTGTTCGCTGCGGTCGAAGCCGAGCAGGCGCTCGCGATCGCCGTGGATGACCGCGTTGGCGTGCACCATTTCCGTGTACAGGCGCACACCCGGTGCCACCACGCGATGGAACACGCGGCAATGGCGATCGGTCCAGTCCATCATGGGGGCCACGGACAGGCGCAGGGAATCGGCGTAACGGGCGGTGGCGGACGTCATCGGGGTGTTGATCGTGGAGACTGGCATTGCCAGTGAGATCAATAGTTTACACCGGACGGCTGAATGGCGGCGGGTGTCCCCGGGGCCGCTCGACCGGCCCCGGGGATACCGCGTGGCTTACAACCCGCGGTTGCGCACCTGTTCCTGCTGCTGTTCCTGCGCACGCTGGTTGAACTGACTGTCCAGCGCTTCGCTCTGCCGGCTGCTGGCCTCGACCGAGTGCGACACCGCCTGCTGGCGGTCGACGAAGGTCCGCTGCGCTGCCGGGTCACCCAGCTCGCCCTGCACCGCGAACAGGCCGGTGCCGTCCGGGCGGGCCACGACATGGTCGATCTGGCGCATGCCGGACACCTTGCTTTCGTAGGCCAGCTGGCCAGCCGCTCGTTCGGCTTCCTGCGAGTTGGCGAACAGCGGCTTCAGGCCGGCCTGGGCGCGCTGCTGTTCGAGCGCCTGCAGCTTCTCCAAAGCCTGGCCGAAGCGCGCGTTGTCGGCATGCCCGGCGTCGCGCATGCTGGCCGGCGCTGCAGGTTCGGCCTGGGCCGGTGCCGCCGGCGCGATACCGGCCTTCACCGCGTTGGGCGCATCCACCTGCGCCAGGGTCCTGCGGCCGGCCTTGCCATCGTCGTCCAGGCCATTGTTGGCCTGGAACTGCTTGACCGCTGCAAAGGTGTCCTTGCCATACACGCCATCGGCGTGCAGCGGCTTGCCGTCGGCCCCGGCGTAGCCCAGCGCCGCCAGCTTGCCCTGCAGGGCCTTGACCTCATCGCCGCGCTCGCCCTGCTTCAGCACGCCATCGGCCATCGGCGCCTGCTGTGCACTGCGTGCGGCCTGCGCGGCCTCGGGGCCCTGCGCGTGGACCTTGCCGCCCAGGGTGATGCGGTCGTTGAGCATGTCACCCAGGAACCTGCGGTACTGATCGGGCTCGAGCTCGATATGCGCGTGCACGGCACCCGGGGTACCGGCATCGGACTGGCGGATCAACGGCGCACCGTACTCGACGAAATCACCGGTCTTGTAAGGGGTGGTTCCACGCGCACCGTGCAGCACCTGCCCGACCAGTTCGCGCTGCGGATGCCCGGCCGGATGGCTCCAGATGCTGATCGAATTCCACTTGTCATTGTTGACCTGGACATACCCGGCGACCGGATTGGGAATCATCACCTCCCGGTCGCCGCGCGCATTGCTCAGGATCAGATCCTTGTGCACCAGCGGGATGCCGTTGCGATCACCGCGGGTCCGTACCGTTTCCAGTTCGCCCTCGACCATGGCCGACGGGCGGTCAGCCTTGGCGGCATTGCCGGTGCGCACGGCCTCGGCGTTGGTGTTGGGGTGATGGATCTTCAGTTCGCGATAGGCATCCTCGCCACTGGTGCCATGGCGCAGTGTGCGGTTGCTGCTGCCGTTGCCAAAGGGTTCGACCACGACGATGCGCTGGCCACCGGGCGCGGCGGCGGCATCGGCTTCCCGCGCAGTCGCGGGTGCGGGTGCCGCAGCAGGAGTGACCGGTGCAGGCGTGGCCGGTGCCACAGGCTGCGCCGGCGTGTGCTCGCGTACCGCCGTATCCAGGGCCTGCAGGGTCTGCCGGCCGGCCTTGCCATCGACGGTCAGCCCATGCGCCTGCTGGAACTCGCGCACTGCATGCTCGGTATTGGCACCGTAGTGGCTATCGGCTGTCAGCGGTTGCCCGTTGCGACCGCTATGGCCGGCCTGGATCAGCTTGGCCTGCAGGGCCTGGACCTCGGTACCGCGCTCGCCGGGTGCCAGCACGCCGTCGGCCATCGCCGATGCCGCCGCACGCTGGCCGCGCTGGCCGCGCTGGCCGGGCTCAGGTTCACCGAACACCTGCTGGTAATCCTTGCCCCGGTAAGCCTCGGGGTTGTGGTTGACCTGGTCGTAGCGCGCCAGCCCGACCAGTGCGGTCTTCTCGGTGAGCGCACGATCACGCAGCGAATCCCACAGGGTGGGCGAGCTCTGGAAGTGCACCTGCACATTGGCGTGCTTGTAGTCCTGCACCGCGCGGACGATCTGCTCGTCACTCAGCTCAGTCAGCTTGAAGTCTTCGCCATAGGCCTGCTGCAGGCCCTTCTGGAACACCGACCGGGTCATGCCGCGGTACTGCACCGAGGTGCTCCACAGCGCATCCTGCACGGCCGCACCACGGCCGGAGAGATCGATGCCCACATCCTTCAGGCGGCCCATCTGCACGTCGTAGTACTTGTGCTGGATGAAGTCGTGCTGGTCCCTGGCAAACCCTGCCGGATCGGCGGCCGCCACTTCCTTCCAGCGTTCGGTGAAGGCCGGGGTTCCTGCCTGCAGGCCGTTGAAGCGGTTGCCATAGCGCGAGGCGGCGACGTACTCATCCACGCCGCCAACGTTGGTGGCGTACTGGTAACTGCCATACGACACGCCGCCATGGTCGCCCCTGCCGGTGGAAACGTGGCCGGGGCCGCGACCTCCGGTTTCGAAATGCGCCGACGTCTGGCCGCGATGCCAGTTGTCCATTGCCTGCTTTGCCTGGGTCACAACATCCATTTTCCTGCACTCCTTTGCGGGGGAATTACTTCGAGGTCAGTGCCTGCAGCACGTCGGCACGGTTGGCGGTGCGATTGATCCGGCAGGACTGCGCGTCCAGCATCTGCCCCTGCCCGTCTTCGGCAGGGTTCCAGCTGCAGTAGCGATTGGTATCGGAGATGTAGGCGGCCTGCTCGTCCATCAGCCTGTCCTTGTCCTTGCCATCGGGACCGTCGACGATCTTCATGAAGGCCTGCTCGAGTCGCTGCTCCTGCCAGGCAAGCTCCTCATCGCCACACGCCTGCAGTGCGGGGGTCTCGCCGCCGCTGGAGTTCACGCACGTGGCGTACTGCGGCCGCAGCGTGGCTTTGTTGTAGGAATCATCCGGGCGCTGCGGCGGCATGTCCTGATCATCGGCATCGGCCGCTGTCGTGGCAGGTGCGGCGCGTGCAGGCTCTGCAGTGGCGGGCGGCGATGCGGTGGCGGGCGCGGCGGCCGCGGGGGCAACTGCCGTATCCGCCTCCGGGCTCTTGGCCTGACATGCTGCCTGGCTGAGGCCCAGGGCCAGCGCAAGCGCGATGGCCCCGGCCCTGCCGAACGTTTCGCGGGGGGCCGCTGGAAGGTGGTTTGTTCCCTGCATTGCTTGCATCTCCTTGGCATCCAGGCACGTGGCCCGTCAACGCGGGGCCGTCCATCGGCCCCATCGGGAACTGCATGCTACGCGAGCGTGGATTTCAGATGCCTGACTGGATTCAGAATGCGTGCGCGTCGTCTCAGACGCGAACGCGGAAGCGTCAGTGCCCGCCGCCGCCCCCGCCCACCTGTTCGATCAACTCGAGCAGGCCGATCTCGGCCAGCATGGCCGACACTAGTAGCCGGTTACATCAAGCACCGCGAGGGCTGCATTGTTCCCGGTATAGGTGAACCGGGTGGGTAGAGGTAGTCCGTAGTAGGGGCCGTAGGTACGCCGCGCCGTCTGCGTCATCCCGAACGTGATGGTTCCACCGTTGACCGCCCCTCCGGAAACACTTACGTCCTCGTGTTGCAGGTATTCCTGCGGATCGCCCCATCGCTGGAACGTGTTCGCCGAATCGTACGCGTGAACCAGGGGCATCACTGCCCAGGCACGTCCAGGATCAAACTGGGCGCTCCCCTGCCAGCCAGGCCGTGTCGACGCAGAACGAAGGCCAGCCACCCGCGCGGCTTTCCGGCCTGCGTCGAACATCAGGCGGCCGGCACCGTCACGGATGATCAGTCCAAAATTGCTTGGTGGCTCCTGCGGTGGCGCGTACACATACCACTGCACCACTGCGCCGGGCGGACCAAACAGATACAGCCCAGCCGAATAGCCGTCGATCTGATTGTAGTACTGGCTTCCAACCACCGAGGTTGAACGCACGGCAACCATGCCGGCATGGTTGCCGATGTACCTGCTTCCTTCGCCATCCAGCGTGGTAGTGCCTTGAGCCAGCATGGCGAGTGTCGGGAAGGCATCGTCGATCAGTACGGTGCCCCAGTCATTGATGATCTTGATTCCTGCAGTCATATCAGCGGGCCCATATTTCGACGATGCCGGGATAGCGGTCCTTGGCGGGAACATTGACGTGACGCCAGCTGACGATGCCGGAGGCCACGTCGATGGAGAAGTCCGGGGCATACCTGCCGCGAGCAACCGCCGTCAGATCGGTATCTTCCGGTTGCCGGGAGAAGGCTGCGCTGCCGTCGACCGTGCTGTACTGGATGCTTGCAAGCACGCGGAACAACCTGCCTTGCGGGTCATAGCCCAGACTGCCATCCGCATTGAAAACCTGGATTCCGACTGGCATTACCACACCCCCATCTGCACGCGCAGCGTTCCTGCTGCATCAAATACCTGGATCACGTTGTTGACGATGGTCAGATAGCCACCATTGTCGGGGCCGGTCATCGTCATCGCGCCGCTCTTGTCCAACCGCCAGCGTGGCTGCCCTCTCGCACCCACCGCGTTGGACTGGATGAAATCACCGATCATCGCGTTCTGGATCCTGCCGTTCCCGATCAATGCCTGACTGATGAAGGTCTGGCCGTTCTCGACCACGAAGGGCGTGGTGATCTGTCCATTTCTCTCGTTGATCAGCGCGAAGCGATCGGCCTGCATCAGGATCTGGCTCTGGTAGCTGCCATCTGGCTGCTGCTCCACGCCCAGACCCATGCCGGCCATGTAGATCTGCCCGGCGCTGGTGATCTGCGCCTTGACCGTATAGGTCGCGCTGACCTTGCCATCCAGGTTGACCACGGCCTGCGAGACCTGCTGGACCGCGGCGCTGACGCCCTCGATCTTGCCTGGAACACCTTCGATGGACGCTTCGACCGTGTCCACGCGCTTGGCCAGTGCCGCGTCCTTCTCGGCCATCACGCTGTAGACGGTGATGGCGCCGGCGCTGACATCGTTCTCGCCGACGTTGTAGTCCTCCTCGCCGGCACTGTGGTCGCTGACCTGGGCGAACAGGCCATCGACCTTCTGCCCCTGCGCAGCCACCTTGCCATCGACGTCGGTCACGTCCATTTCCAGCTGGTCGACACGGCCGACGATGGCGCCCGCCTCGGCGATCGCGTCGCCGATGCTCTTCCAGTGGCTGCCCGGCGGCGTCTCGTTGCCTGCAGCGGCGCCCTGCCAGCTCCAGATCCGGCCGTCGTGGATGACGGTCTGGCCCGGGGTGTAGATTGCCGAGGCATCCCAGACCAGCGGCAGCACTTCGGTGACGCGCTCGATCTTGCCCTTCAGCTGTTGACCCAGCGCGCTTTCGTTGATGCGGCCGGCGAAGTAGGCGTCGTAGTCATCCGGGTTGCTGCTGGACTCACCCATCACCCCGGCTTGCGCCGGATACCACGGGCCGATGTTGCCACTTCGATCCACCAGCCGTCCCCAGAACCAGAAGCGCGCGCCAGCGGCCAGGCCGTTCATCTGGTGCTGGGCCTGCGGGTAGGCGAAGTCGCCCAGCTTGATCGCGCTCTCGCGATTGGGGCCAGTGCTGTACCAGAGTTCGGTCCGTTCGGTATCGGTTGCACCTGCGGGGAAGCCCCAGGACAGTGCGATGCCGAAGGGGCGGGCAGTGCTGGTCAACGATGCCAGCGAGGGGGGCGGCGTCGTCTTGCCTTCAATGGTGGTGAGCGCGCTGAGCGTCGGCTGCGACACCGCGCCCAGCGCATTGACCGCGCGTACGCGGGCCAGATACTCGCCTGCGTAGACGCCCCGCACTTCCAGGCTTTGCGTCCCGACGCGACCAGCGCGGACCCAGTTGAGATCGCCACGGCGCCATTCCACGTCATAGCCGATCGCCTTGTCCGCAGCATCCCACTCGATCGTGAGCACGGAGGTAGCGATGCCCTGGTCGACCACCACATGCGAGGCCATCCGCACGTTGGCCGGTGCCGGCTGCACGCTGGGCGGGATGATGCTGATCGGCGGCTGCTCCAGGCGCGTGCCGTCGTCGATGGCGGCGTACTTGCCCGGCACGTGCTTGAGCGCGGTGATCTGATAGGTCAGGTCCTCGCCTTCGCTGATCGACAGCACGCGATAGTGCTGCAGGGCCAGCTCCGGCGATTCCAATGCCCAGACCGACTGCGCCACCGGCACCGCCGACCAGGGCGCGCTGACGGTCACCGTCTCGCCGTCCACCGACTGCACCGTGCGTGCTTCGGTCTGCCCGCTGGGCAGGGTGGCACGCAGGGTGTCACCGGCCGCGATCTGTTCCGGCACGCGGTCCAGCACCAGGCTGCGCGCACCTGCACTGCGGATGCGACCCGCATTGCGGCGGCCGGCGCGGTTCGGGTCGGCCACCTGGATCACATCACCGGGCATGCAACCCAGCGCATCCAGGCCCACCGAGAAGCTGATCGTCTCGGTTTCCAGCATCTCGGTATGCAGGATGTGGTTGCCCACGCGCTGCGCCTGCGAACGTGAGTGGCAACCCACCGCCGTCACTTCGGTCTGGTTGATGCCGTAGCGGGCCACGCCGGGCAGGTGCTGGACCACTTCGACCTTCTGCCGACCGAAGTCGTCCGGATCGATCCACGACACCAGGGCCACCGTGTGCCGCGCCGTGCGGCTGCTGCCAGCATAGTGGAAACGCCCTTCGATGACGTTGGCCTGGCTGTAGGTCAGCACCGGGTCCTTGGGCATGTCGGCCGAGGCCATCACCTGCCCCGCCGCATAGAAGCTGATGCCGCGGAACATGGTGGCGATGTCCTGCAGCACGCGGTAGGCCTCGGCGCGGGTCTGCAGATACAGGCTGCAGGTGAAGCGCGGCTCCTTGCCGCCCTGGCCATCGCTGACCAGTTCATCGCAGTAGCGCGCGATCTGGTACAGCCGCCACTTGTCCACCCAGTCCAGCGGAACACGATGGCCCAGGCCGAAGCGATCGTTGGTGACGATGTCGAAGAACACCCAGGCCGGATTGTTGGTCCAGCCACTCTTGAAGGTACCGTCCCACACACCGCTGTAGAGACGGCTGAGCGGATCGTAGTTGGAGGGGATGCGTACGATGCGACCCCACAGCTGGTAGGACCGGGTGGGAATGTTCTGGAACTGGCTGGCATCAACCTGCACCGCCGCCAGCGCACAGTTCGGATAGCGCAGCTTGGCATCGATGATCTCGGTCATCGACAGCACGTTGACGGTATCGGCGATGGTGCTGCTGTTGGCGTTGGCGGTCAGCCGGCGGATGCGCACCTGCCACTGGCTGCCGGCAGGCAGATCGATGCGGCGGCTGCGCTCGTACTGGCTGGTGGTCTTGCCGCTGAAGGCATCGGTCAGCACCGTGCTGAACGGGCCGCCGTCGGTGGACAGATCCACCGCGTACATGATCCGGTAGCCTTCAGTGTCGCCGTTCTCGGTGTTGGTCTTCTGCAACGCCGGCACCGCAAAGCGGATACGGACGGCTGACAGATCGGCACCCGATACGGTGCGCACCACCGGCGCATCACTGCGCAGCTCGACGTTGACCCCGACTTCGTTCTCGATGGAGGGGAAGCCGCTGATGTGCTCCTGGTCCTGGGTGCCGGAACGCGTCTGCACGTCCACGCCGGAGAAGTTCAGCGTGCCGTCCGGATTCTCGATCGGCACCTGGTCCAGGTAGATCGACTGCTTGCCGGCAACCAGGCCACGGATCTCGCCCTCGCTGGCGAGGTCGATGATGCGGGCCACCGCCATCGAGTGCAGGCTGTCGGCGGTTTCGACCGGGGTTCGGGCGTTACTCGCGCCCTTCTTGGCACCCGCCAGCACTGGCGTGGCTGCGCCGCGCGTGCGCGGCGTGGGATGAGTGGTCTGATTCAAAACTGGTCCTCCGCCAGGATGCCGCCGCTGATCACGGCCGAGCCGATGAACATGCCCTTGGTGTCATGGCCGCCATAGGCGACCGGCACGGGGTTGCCTTGCGCCTGCGTGTTGACGGTGCCGTTCATGCTGTAGCTGGGTGCGTTTTCGGGTGTGTCTTTGGCGCCCAGGCCTTTCGGCTGGGGGGAGAGCATCTGGGTGATCCCGCCAACCACCATGCTGACGCCGGTTGATACCAGTGCAGCTCCGCCAGCCCAAGATGTGTAGCTCCCCACAACGATCAGCACGATGCCAATGATGGTTTGCAGTACACCGCCCCGCTTGCTGCCCACCAGCACCGGCGCGATGCGGATGTCATCCTGTCCCGGCGGGTCGTGCAACTGATCCCGCGACAGGTTCTGCCGGCCGTTGAACACGGCAAACTCCATGCCCTTGGCCTTTGCGCCCATCAGGTACTGCTGGAATCCTGGCAGCATGGTGCACAGTGCATGCACCGCCTCGGCCGGGCTGTTCACCGCCAGCCGGAACCTGCGCCCGAAGCGCGCACCCAGCTTGCCGTACAGGCGGATCGTACGAAGGCGGTCAGTCATGGCGCACCCCGCGATGGCGGACGATGCAACGGGTGCGCTCGGCCCACATGCCGCCGTACGGTACGGTCTCGGACAGGCGGCCATGCAGGTGATGCAGCATCTGCCCGTCGCCGAGGTAGATGCCCGCGTGGTTGGTGACCGGCGAACGGATCTGCATCAGGATCATGTCGCCCCGCTGCGGCTCGCCCTCGATCAGGTCGAAGCCCTCGGCGTGCAGCCGTTCAAGGCTGTACAGGTCCTGGCCGTGGCTCCACCAGTCGTCCTGGCGTTCGTACTCGGACAGCGGGATGCCCAGTTCGCGTGCGTGGAAATCGCGGACCAGGCTGTAGCAGTCCAGCACACCGTGGGCGAACTGGCGACCGACCAACGGTGCCATGTAGCCCGTGGGATGCAGGGTCTGCAGATCACCGCACAGCGGTGCCTCGCCTGTTACCTGGCCGACGCTGACGATGTGCCAGGTCAGCCCGCTGCGCTCGCACATGACCCGATCGGCGTCGGACGGCGTTGCGGCGGCATCGGGATGGCTGTGCACCAGGGCCAGCACCTCGCCCTTGTCCTCGGCCACGGCATAGTCCTCAGCGGGCAGGCGGAAATGCTCGCTGGACGTGGCGGCCACGTTGCGGCAGGGAAGATAGCGTTCGTGGCCTTCAATGGCCACGATCAGCCCGCAGCATTCGCGCGGGTACTCGGCCACGGCGTGCGCCTGGATGGCCTGCAGAGTTGTCGGTTGCATGTTTCACCCATGAAAATGGCCCGCGCGGGCGGGCCTGGAAAGTGGAATTCGGGAGGGGATCGATCAGGAGCGCAACAGGCCCGCGGCGGGGAAGCCGCCATAGGGCAGCGGCTTGTCCTGGCCGAAGCGCAGCTTGCAGCTGCGTACCCGACCGCCGCACTGGTCACGCGCCGGATCATCGGTGGCGACGTCGTCGCTGTCGGCCACCGCTGGACCGTTGTAGCCGCAGTACGCGCCGCGATAACCGCCACGCACCAGCCAGCCACACATGCCGGCGATGATCTGCCTGCCCGGCAGCTGCTGCCCATTGAGATCGATCGCGGTGGTCAGCTCGAATTCGACCATCTGCTTGTCCTCACCGATCTTGCGCTCGATGAACCAGACTTCATCAGGGAAGTGCTCGCCAGGATCCGCGCTGGGATTGCCTTCCTCGAAGTTGGCGGCATCCAGGTACTTGGCCAGTGTCTGCCGGCGGATGATGCGGGCACCGACCAGGTCATCGAACAACAGGCACATGGCGGTGATGCGGCCATCGATGTTGCTTACGCGCAGGCGCGGGTTCGGCGGCTGGTCGCTGGTGCGCTCGAAGCCGCTGGCCTCGATCGGCCAGGGGCCATATTCCTGGCCCTGCCACCAGATGAGGCCACTCTGCAGGTGCGCGTGGAAGAAGAGCTTGTCGGCGCCGAAACTGCTGGCGTCGAGTTCATAGACGGTGATGCGGCCACCCGGCTCAAGCTGCTGGGCATCGGCGGTGATCATGGGGTGTTCTCCTGTGCGGCATTGGGAAGAGGGGGTGGCACGGGGTACCGTTCCTGGCCGCACGGTACGATGACGTGGTGGCCTGGGCGCAGCGAAGCAGTGGTGGTGAAGCAGGCGTGCTTTGGCGCCTGCGGAGCGGGGGTTGTCATGGCTCAGAGCTCCGCATCGGCCTGGACCAGCACCTGCGAGGTGGTCGACCACACCACCACCGCGCCCCAGAGCTGCATGTTGTTCGGCATCGAGGCGATGACTGCCGCGTCAACCGTGGACTGCCAGCTGGGCGCTCCGCCGTCGAAGTTGACCAGGTTGCCGGCATTGCCGAAGCCCACCAGGTTCAGCGCGGTGGACGGCGAGGAGATTCTGGGCGCTGAGCGTTTGCGCACCTTGAACGGGATGCACGCACGCGTGTCGCCGTTGGCGGTGTAGGTGATGCCGATGATCCGGTTTACATCCACCGTCTCGTAGTAGCGCTGGCACAACAGCAGCTCCAGTGCTTCGGACCGGCGGTCGAAGTCGGTGGCGGTATCGCCTTCTTCGATCTGCACTTCGGCCACTTGCACGCTGCCGCTCTTCTGCCCGGCGGCGAACGCGCGGCCGCCGAAATCGGCACCTGCGTCCAGCCAGAAGCTCAGTTGCAGGTAGCTGTCCGGGCCCAGCGTCTTGCCGGCAAGACCGGGAACTTCCACGGTGACCTGGTGCCATCGCCACAGCGTATCGAGCACGACCGAGGCGCCGATGCTGTCGCGCGCGGTAGACCCACCCGTTCCGTAGGACTGCTGCAACTCCACGCCGATGCGGAAGTCGTCCACCGAGGCGCGCGCCTTGAAACTGATCGTGACGGTGCGCCCGGCCAGTGTCCGGACATCCTCGATGCGCTGTTGGACCAGCGCCATGTTGCCGGCACCGGCAACGCTCTGCACCTCCAGCCGAAGCAGGTGGCGCGACCCAGCCAGCAGGCGCCCTCCCTGGCCGCCGCCTGGAGGCACATCCTCGCGTGAGGCAGCCACCCTGGTGCCGATGGCATTGACCGCCCAGCGGTCAGCGATGTAGCGAGAGCCCGTGGATGCAGGGAACACTGCACCGCGCTGCCAGAACCGGAAGTCGCCGTTGATGAGCGGGTTCCTTCCGGCCATGCGGCCTTCCAGATGCATGAGCGCCGATTGCGCGTCGTCCAGACCAGCGTAGATCTCGGCGAAGTTGTCGTTGATCTTGGTGAATGCCGGCCGCTGGGTCTCACCTCGTTTGCCGTTGGGCTGGACGGTGTCCAGGTCGATGATTCTTCGTGTCATGTGCAGTCCTCGCTGCGTGCGCCGGTGTTGACGGCCAAGTCAGATCTCGGCGTCAGCCGCCCAGTTGCCGCCCACCAGATAGGCATAGAACGGCGTCAGGCCAGAACCGAAATCAAGCTGAAGCGTGAATCCATCGGGACGAAGGAACAGCGGGACAGCCATTCCGCGTGACCACCCGTTGCCGTTGAACAACGACCAGTAGCCGAGGGCCGGCGCCACTTCACTATTGGAGTAGAGCGTGAGTGCGGGCACAGTGCGTTTGGCGACCTTGAAGGAGATCTGCTCACTGCGCGCCAGGCCTGCCTGGAACGCGGCGGCGACGCCCTGCGGTGACGGCATGCCAAGCTGCGGTGCCTGTTCCAGCGGGAAGCTCTTCTCGTAGTACCGCTGGCACAGCATCAACTCGGTTGCGTCATCACGCATGTCGTAGTCGGTAGGTGTCGCCCCCTTCTCCAACTGCATGCAGGTCAGCGAGAAGGACCCAGACTGGCCGACAAGCTGTCCGCCATAACCACCGGGTGTCGCAAAGTCGACGATGACGTGCAGCTTGCTGTTGGCTCCCACGGTCTTGCCAGCAATGGATGGCAACTCGACGGTGAAGTACCTGAGCGCGGCCGCGGTGCCGATCTCCTGGACGCCTGCCCGGACCGTCACATCCGGAGACCCATTGGTACCAAACGTCTGGATGAAGCGAACGCCGATGCGGCAGCCCGGCGTCGCGGCCCATGCCTGCATGCTCAGCGTCACGGTACTTCCCGCCAGCGTCTGCACGCCTTCCACCGGCTGGGTGACGAACGCCTCGGTCGCGGCCGTCGATCCGGTGAGATCGCAGTTCATGAATCCCGTGACCCCGAATGCCGGGGCATCGAAGCTGCGGCGTGACACCGCGACCTGCCCCGCCCCGGTGCATACCACCTGGAAGCGATCGGGAACATACACCGCCAGAGGCGACACCACAGTGCGGCTGCTGCCCCGTTGCCAGAACCTGAAGTCACCGTTGATCAGCCGGTTCCGGCCGTTCTGCCTGCGCCGGAGATCCTGCACCGTGGTTTCGAGTTCATCCAGATCCGTGTAGAGATCGGCGAAGTTCTCATTGACCTTGGTGAAGGCCGGCCGTTGCGTCTCACCCCGCTTTCCGTTCGGCTGCACGGTATCAAGGTCGATTGTGCGTCGTGCCATGCGTCGTCCTCCTCAGCCGCCGATGATTTCCGGCGCCTGCTCGGCAGGCCAGCCGAATGCATCCGGCTGCGGCAGTTGCGCCTGGACCTGCCGCCAGTCCGGCGCGTTCTCCTCGGCGGTGGACTCAATAGTCTCCAATGCGAGGTTGACCCCGTCGCGCCAGGCAATCATGGCGATGGCGTCCTGCGCATAGCGCGGCACCGCACTGCCCGCGTAGCTGCAGCAACTCTCGATGCTGTCATAGCCGCGATCGCGGGCACACTGGGCCATCCACTCCCACGCCTTTCCGCGGATGAAGCGATGGAACTGCGCCGAGCCGGGTACGAACAGCGGCGGTACCGGCTCCGGCTCATTGCCTGCCGTACACCAGGCTTCATAGTCATTCCACAGACGGTGGCCACGTGGAATGAAGGCGCCGGTCTGCAGGCACTTGATGGTGTCGATCTCTTCGGTCAGTTGATACATGTCATAGCTCCGCGTCGGCGGTCCAATGGAAGGAGGAGCCCCAGTTGCCTGCGGCGGATTGGTAATTGACCTGTGCGCCGGACTGGCCGGCATATACGATGGATGTCACCGTGCCGATGCCGCCGCTTGCGCCGGATATGCGCCCTGCCTGCCCGTTCACATCGCTGTAGACCGTGTAGGCTGGGATGGCCCGCTTGGGGACGCGACACCGGATTTGCGAGGTGCTGCCAACGCCGACACTGCGGTCGTAGAACTGGTTGTCGCGTCCGATGCCATCGGCCGTGCCAGGCGGCACATCCAGGTTGTAGCTCTTCTCGTAGTAGCGCTGGCACAGCTGCAGCTCGTGAGCCAGCGGGCGCAGGTCGAATGCCGTTGCCCTGTCGCCGCGCTCCAGCTGCATCATCGCAAGGCCGAACTCTCCGCTCTGACCGGAGATGACACCGCCATAGGCATCGGCGCACAGATCCACCACCAGCCACAGGAAATCGCTGTCGGCATTGCTGCCCAGCGTTTTCCCCTTCACCGATGGCAATCGCGCACTGAGCTGGAAATAGGTCCAGGACGCGGCGGTGACCGCTACGGTTCCCAGCTCTACGCTGACCGCGGCGGACGGCGAACCACCGGTGCCAAAGTGCTGGATGAGACGAACACCGATGCGTTTTCCTGGCGGGCCATAGGCGAAGCCGGAAACCGTCACCTCGCCGTCGGACAGCGTGGCGACCCCTTCGACCTTCTGTGCGACATAGGCGCTGCTGCCAGCACTGACCTTGGAGACAACGCTGTTGAGGAAACGGCGCGATTCCGGCGCGGCTCCGCCGGCAGGAAGATTGGCCCCGCGATTTGCGGTATGCGTGCAGCTCAGCGCTGCCACGGTCCAACGATCGGCCACATAGATCTCGCCGCCTTGGGTGGTGCCAGTGGTGGCCCGCTGCCAGAAATCGAAGTTGCCGTTGATCAGGCGGTTCCTGCCTGGAGCCGCGCTCTGCAATGCGCTTTCCAGCGAATCCAGCGCGCCATACACTTCGGCGAAGTTGTCGTTGATCTTGGTAAACGCCGGGCGCTGTGTTTCACCCCGCTTACCGTTCGCCTGAACGGTATCGAGGTCGATGATTTTTCTCGTCATTGCTGTCGTCCTGTTCCCTGCGGGCGCCCCGTCAAAGCTCGGCGTCGGCCCACCAATGCCACCAGCCGCCCCAGCGGCCTGGATTGTTGGTCCAGCTGACTTCGTACCCGGAAGGCGAGGCGTAGTTGACCAGGCAGGGCACGCGGGAGATGTTGTCTTCCGCGATGTGCCCATCCTGCTGGATGTTGTCGGCCGAGATGATCATCACGTAGGGATGGGCACGCTTTGCCGTCTGGAATCGCACGCTCTGGTAATGCGCCATCCCCGGTGAGTTGATCGAGAATGCCTCGCGCCCTTCGTTGTGCGCCGTGTTGGGCACGATGTCGAGGTTGTAGCTCTTCTCGTAGTAGCGCTGGCACAACGCCAGTTCCACACCTGGCGGCCGCCAGTCGAAGCATGTCGCTGCGCGGCCCGATTCGACCTGGAACTGGGTAAAGCCGAACGAGCCGTTCTGTGCCACCAGCTCGCCCTTCTGACCAGCACCGCACAGGTCGAACACTACGTAGAGGTGGTCGTTGCCGTTGCTGCCGAGCACCTTTCCCCGGGTACTCGGCAACGTCACCGTGATGCTGTGACGTTTGGCGGTGGTGCCCAGAGTGAGCACACCGGCTTCCAGCACCACCTGCGGCGAGGGTGAGCCGCCGGTTCCGAAATCCTGGATGACACGCACGCCCACACTGCGACCGGGCGCATCAGAGTTCGCCCATACCGAGATCGTGATGTCTCCACTTGCACTGCGGACACCCTCGATCTTCTGCCCCATCCAGGCGCCACTTCTGGTGATGGCCTCGGATACGGTGCAGACCAGAATCGACCGTGTGTCTTCCGGAAATCCGGCCTGCCCGTCGTACGCCACCCGCTGTACGTCGTGGTTGCAGACCAGCGCCGAGTTCGTGAAACGGTCGGCGAAGAACACTTCCGCGCCCAGCGTCCCCGACCCAGTGCCGACACGACCAGATGTACGGCGTTGCCAGAACTGCAGGGCGCCATTGATGAGCAGATTCCTGCCTGGAACGCGCTCAGTGATGGCATTCGCCACGGTTTCCGGGATCTTCGCGACCTCGGTCAACGCGTCGTAGACCTCGGCGAAATTCTCGTTGATCTTGGTAAACGCCGGGCGCTGTGTTTCACCCCGCTTTCCGTTCGGTTGAACGGAATCGAGGTCGATGATCTTTCGTGGCATTTGTGCTGTTTCCTTGATGGTTTCGGTTGCGAAGGAACGCTCTCCAGCCCTCCCGCGGACCTCAGATTTCGGCATCCATGGTCAATCCAGTGCCCTCCGCTGCCGAATCTCCGCTCTGCAGGATGCCGGCCTGACCCGCTGCGGCAGTGTTCAGCGCACCGATGATGGTCATGCGGGTCGACGTAACTTCCGCCGCACTGAGCGCTGTCAGGCTGGTTGCACCGTCTCCCGTGAGCAGCCGCCATTGCGATGGGTTCGAGAAGGCGACCGCGGGTACCGACCGCATTCGCTGATTGAATCGGTAGGTGAGGTACACCGCGTTGTCGCCCCGAATCAGGCCCACGCCAGCGTTGAAGCGCGATCCACCGTCGAACGGCACGCCAGTGGCATCCACCTGGTAGTAGCGTTGGCACAGCCGCAGCTCTTCCCCCTTCGGCCTCCACTCGAACGGCGTCGCGAGCGGGCCCGCCTCCCACTGGAACTCTCCGAAGTACAGCTGGCCCTGTTGCGCGCCCAGTCCTGCGGTGCGGCTGGCGAACTGCGTGCCCGCCGTTACCCATATGCAGACCACGGCCGCACCGTCACCGGACAGTGCCTTCCCTGAGATGGAAGGCAGGGTCACCGTCCTGCGGATCCGGTTCAGGCCGGAGGCCAGCTCGACCACCTCCGGCGCGATTCCCAGCACAGGCGTGCTTCCCCCCGCGCCAAAGGTCTGGGCGAATTCAAGGGCGATCTTCCGCCCGGCGGCGCCGGCGTTGAACACCAGGAACGAAACGGTGCTCTCCACGCCCGCGAAGTTGCGGACGTCTTCCACGCGCTGCTCGAAGACAAAGAAGTGGTTTGTGCCATCCGTATTGCCACTCGAACTGACCGACAACGTGAAGGTGCTGAACGGGAAGTTGTTGTCGCCTGCCGCTGCGGGATTGCGCTTGAACACGGCGTCTTCGACGTTGCCCATCTGCAGGAACCATCGGTCGGCTGTGTAGTTCCCGGAGATGCCGAAGCTGCTGCCGCGCTGCCAGATGTCGAAATTGCCATTGATCAGGCGATTGCGCCGTGCCGGCGCGCGCATCATGGTATCGGCGAGCTGCCCGGGCAGGCCGTCGACTGCCTGGCCAACCTGCTGGAAGTTCTGGTTGATCTTGGTGAAGGCCGGCCGCTGGGTCTCCCCACGCTTTCCGTTGGGCTGGATGGTATCCAGGTCGATCCGTTGAAGATCCATGCTCATGCCTACGCGTGGAAGGTCTGCTCGAAGGTGGCGGTGATGGTCGATACCTGGCCGCCGAGATGGCTGTCGGTGTAGGAATCACACATGTACAGCCCCTGCCCCAGTGGCCCTTTCCACAGGAAGCTGCGGCCGGCATGACCATCCAGGAAGGTCACGATCTCGTTGATCGTTTTGCGGTTGCCGACGAACTGCAGCTGGTAACTGCGTGAAGTGGCGTTCAGGCCATCGGCAGCGGCCTGCGCATAGCCATCTCCGAACTTCGCGCGCTTCACGGCGGCGGTGGTGGTTCCAGTACTCTGGCTGGTTGCCGGCCAGGTGAAGGTGTCGGTCATTGCATGGCACTCCTGCTGAGCACACCACCTGCCTTCAGGTCACGACTCTGCAGCTCGCGGTACTTGCGTTCCACGAACTGGCCAATCTCGTTGCCGAACTGCTGCAGCATGCTTTCGTTGGTGGTGACTTCCTTGCCACCGTTGTTGTCGATGCGGATGCTGACTCCCACTCCGCCACCACCGCCGCCACCGTGCGCGGCCACACCCAGGCGGCCGTCCGGCCCGCGCCGCAGCGGCATGATCGCTTCCGGTCCCGCTTCGCCGAATACGCCGGCGCCCCTGGCAAAGGCGAACAGCTGCGGGGTGTTGTAGACACCGCCGGAATAGGCCGACAGGCTCGGCGACTGGTAGACGCCACCGTTGGCGTTGGCCTCCACCCCCGTGCCATATCCGAACAGGCCCGCGATCTTCTTGACGCCCCAGACGATTGCCTGTTGGATGGCGATCATCTTGAGATCGGCGATGATCGACTTGGCCAGATCCTTGTAGTTGGACTTGCCCGTCTTCACGAAGCTCTGCAGTGCCGCCTCTGCGCCGGTGAACGCCTTGGAAAAGGCATCCTGGGTGGACTTGGCGGAGTTCTCGGTCTTTTCCATGTACTCGCCGAGCGCGCTGCCGAAGCCCTTGCGGAACCCCGAAAGTCCTGTGGTGCCCTTGGTGTCCTTGGCGTCCTTGGTTTCGCCCGCCTTGGCATCACCGGCCTTGGCGTCCTTGGCAGTCGCCACGCCTGCAGCCACCGCCGCCGCGTCCGTCGCTGCATCCTTGGGCGTCAGGTCGACCCCCATCAAGCCGGCGATCTTCCTCGCCCCCCAGACCAGTGCCTGCTGTGCGGCGATCATCTTGAGGTCGGACAGGATGGACTGGGCCAGTTCCTTGTACTTGGACTTGCCGGTGGTCACGAAGCTCCTCAACGCTTCGTCGGCGCCGGTGAATGCTTTGTCGAAGGCTTTCTTGGCAGCCGTGGCGGTGTTTTCGGTCTTGCCGATATAGTCGCCGAGCGCGCCGCCCAGGCCCTTGCGGATACCCGCCAGGCCCTTGTCGTCCTGTTGGGCCTTCTCTTCCTTCCTTGCAGCCTTGCCGGCGTCCGCGCCCGCTGCGGTTGTTCCTGCCTTCGCCGCCGCCTGCAGCTGCGTGTTCAGGGCAGTCAGCTGCGCGGACAGTGCGGTGACCAATGATGCGCTGGTGGTCAGCACGGCATTGAAGGCCTGCTGCACCGTGTTGATCTTCTCCAGCTGCCGCTGGAACTCCTGTGTGGTGCCGGTCATCTCGGTCATGCCGCGCCTTGCTGCCTGCATGGCCGTTTCCAATGCGTTGCTGGCCTCCACGGTGGTCCGTGTGCTGCCAGGCGATGTAGTGCTCATTGAGTGTTCCTCGGGAGAGTCGGCTCCGCTTCGGCGGAGCCGGGATCGGCCATCGGCATTGCCGCGATGGCCGGCTCATTCCTGTTGCATCTGCTCCAAGGCAGCGCGTTCGATGATGCGGATGGCCGCCATCACCTCGTCATGCTGGTCGCCGTCGAGCGCTTCGCGCTCCAGCTCCCGGTAGACCACGTTGTAATCCAGCCCGATCGGGCCACCTGCGCCGACGCGCCACTGGGTGGCAACCCGCGAGAAAAGTTCTATGGGAAGCACGCACTCCGGCCACAGCTCGACCTGCGGCGGTGGAAAGTGCTTTGCCTTCAATCCAAGCTTCATCAGCTCGGACTCGGTGGGGGCCCGCCAGTACAGGGCCCCCACCGCATCGATCAGTTTCCCTTGCGTGCGACCTGCAGGGCCTGGGTGTAGCCACCGATGATGGCGCCATCCAGGCCGGCCTGCTGCTGCAGCGCCAGCTCGACGCCGGCGGTGTCCAGCGCCACATCGGCATCCCAGTCCACCACGATGTCCAGGATGGCCTGGGCCACGCTCAACGTGTCATCGCCCAGACGCTCCAGCAGGCTGGCGTAGTCGGCTACCGACAGGTGCCGGTAGGTCAGGTTGAGCTTCTGCTCGCGGCCGTGACCGACGATGGTCAGGGTGCTCTTGAAGCTCTCCGGCGCCTTGACCTGGAACATCAGGCGCCCTCGACCAGGATGGAGTCTGCCAGCGCGGTGAAGGTCGCGGTGGTGCCCATCGGGGTGTTGGCGGCCATGGTCGGGTCGCCGTTGTAGCTCAGGTAGCCGTACCAGTACAGCACGTCGCCACCGACCAGCTTGGCCCGCAGGATCACCGGCTCGCCCTTGGCGTCAGCGTTCTTCAGTGCCGAATACCACGGCTTCTTCGGATCGTAGAACAGCGGCAGGGTGATGGTCTTGGCGTTCTTGAAGGTCGGCATCTGGACCTGGCGACCGGTCGGGTCTTCGAGCAGCGTGCCGCTCCAGTACTGCTGCTCGCCACCGGCGGTGGTCGGGTCGCCCTGCTGGTCCAGGTCGACGAAGGCGCCCGCCTTGCGCAGTACACCGGCACCGCTGGTGCCGGGGAACAGCACGGTATCGGTGGTGTCGATGCCCAGCAGTTCAACGCTGCCGGTGGCTTCAGCACCGGCGCGGGTGGCGCGGTTGTTCAGGGCCGGCCAGCCCGGCAGTTCAATGACTACCACATCGCCGGTGTCGACGCTGTTGGCGGCAACGCTGGCCAGCGCCGGCGCGGCCTTGGAGATCGCGCTGGTGGCGATCGCGGTGGAGACGACCGGTGCGAAGCCGAACTGGGTGCCCTTGGGAAGCTTGAGTGCCATGGTGTATTTCCTCGTTGGATAAAAAAAAGCCCGGCGAATGCCGGGCTGGGGTGTTGCACGGGTGATGCGGTTTACGGGTCGACGTACCACAGGCCGAAATCGAGCCGCGCGCCGTACTTGTGCAGCATCGGCTCATGCACGGCGATTGCAGCGCCGAACGATTCGGCGGTCGGCAATCCTGCGCATACCTGATCCTCGATGTTGCGGATCAGGGCGTTGGCCTGGGCGCGGCTGTCTGCCCAGACGGTCAGCTGCACGCGAGCGTGCTTCTGTTCGGGAATGGAACCTTCGTTGAACCACACGGACTGTCCACCCATCTGCTGGTAGACGGCACACGGATAGATGACCGGTTCCGGCGGAAGGTCGGGATACAGCCGGCCCTGCAGCAGCGGGGCCAGCAGCGCGTGCAGCTGTGCTTCGTAACTCATCGCGGTGTCCTGGTTGGCGTCGCTCAGGCGATGCCTGAAGACTGTTCGGTGAACAGCACCGTGGTCTGGCGCCGGCTGAAGTCGGGCGCAACGCCGGTGATGTTGAAAACACGACCGTCATGCACGATGCGCATGCCGGCCTGGATGCCTGCCTGTCGTGCGGCTGCCAATCGGACATGGAAGCGCTGGCGCCGGATCGTTGCCGGCAGGCGGCTTTCCAGCGTCAGCCGCTGCACGCTGTCTGCGCGGTCGGCGATGATGGCGGCCCACAGTTCTGCCACCGGCTGCCAGGCGTCCAGCGGCTGCCCCCACGCATCGAGCTGGCCGTCCTGGCGCTCGATGCGGATGCGGCGATTGAAGTGGCCGGCGTTCATGGCGTTGCTGCCGATCGGTACGGATCAAGCAGCGCGGCCACGCCGAACGGCAGCTCCAGTGCGATGGCAGCGGCGCCTGCCGGTGCATCGAACGTCTGCGCGGAGACGACCACGGCTTCGCGATGGGCGTACAGGTGGCCCAGCAACAGGCGCACCGCTGCACGGATGCTGTCGTTGACCGGCATGCCCTGCAGCAGGCGCGCACTGCGCGCGGTCGCCACGGCCAGGCGGCGATCGGCCACATCACGCATGGCCTTGGCCTTGGCCGCGTTGGTCTCGGCATTGGCGGCGGCAACCGCGGCTTCATGCCCGGTCACCGCCGCCGCCATGTCCTGCGGCAGCTGGTCCAGCGCCTGGTCCAGCGCGGCCTGGTCGGCGTACAGCTCGCGGCCCAGGTAGGCCGCGGCTGCGTCGCTGGCTGCGGCCAGCAGGTCACCCAGGATGGCGTCGTCAAAATCGCCGTCGATACGGCAGTGCGCGCGGCACTGCTCAAGGGTCAGCAGGGGCATCGAATCCTCCTTCGTTGATGGATGTGGAGTGCCCCGATCCTGCGCGCACGGCGGCGCCCCACGCGATCACCAGGACGGCGCGGGAAAGGCAGGATCGGGGCGGAAAACAGAACGGCTGCGACGGGGACGTCAGGGCCGGTGGCGGTGACCTCGCAGCGCGCGACGGCGCAAACGAAAGAAGCCCCCGGGGTCACCGGAGGCTTCTATGTCATCGTGGTACAAACGATACGCTTCGGGTGTGCACCCGTCAATCCGCAAACGGTTACCAGTCTGGTGACTTTTCCAGGCGCTGTGCGGGCGTGGTCATGGCGACGTGCCGCAGGCTGGATAGAATGGCAACGCGCTGCTTCCGCAGCCCATTTCCCGCTGGATTCCCGCATGCCTGCCAACACCGAACGCTTCTTCGATGCGCGTACCGAACAAGGCGTGCTGCGCCTGTCCATCGCAGGCTCATTGCTGCTGGCTGCCGCTGCGGTGGTATTTGGTCTTCTGGCCAATTCCTCGCTGATCATCTTCGATGGCATCTACGGCCTGATCGATGTGGTGATGACGTGGCTGTCACTGCTGGTCGCGCGTCTGATCGCACTGTCCACCAGCACCGACGCGCTGCAGTCGCGGCTCAACCAGCGCTTCACCATGGGCTTCTGGCACCTGGAGCCCATCGTGCTGGGGGTGAGCGGCACGCTGATGATCGGCGCGGCACTGTATGCGCTGGTCAATGCGGTGGATGCGCTGATGTCCGGCGGCCGCCACATCGCACTCGGCCCAGCCATCGCCTTCGCCGGGTTGTCGATCATCGGCGAAGGTGCGCTGGCCTGGTTCGTGCTGCGCGCCAACCGCCGCATCGGTTCGGAGTTCATCGCGCTGGACGCGAAGAACTGGGTGATCGCCGCCAGCATGTCGGCCTGCTACCTGCTGGCCTTCCTTGGCGGCGTACTGGTGCGCGGCACCTCGCTGGCCTGGGTCGGGCCGTACATCGACCCGGCCATCCTTGCCTTCGTCTGCGTGCTGGTGATGATCGCCCCGCTCGGGACGGTGCGCCGGGCGCTGGCCGGCATCCTGCTGGTCACCCCGCCGGAACTGCAGGCGCACGTGGACGCGGTGGCACGCGCGATCGTGGCCAAGCATGGCTTCGTCGAGCATCGCAGCTACGTCGCCCAGGTGGGGCGTGGCGAGCAGATCGAGTTGTTCTTCGTGGTACGCGAGGACGACCCGCCGCGGCCCCTGCTGGAATGGGACCAGCTGCGCGACGAGATCGGCGATGCGCTGGGCGAGGCCTCGCCGGACCGCTGGCTGACCATCATGTTCACCACCGACCGCGAGTGGACGATCTAGGCCAACAGGACGATCAATCAAGTTTTTCGTACGGACTGCAACCCAACGTACGCAGAAACCGGGCAAAGTAGGCTCCATAGCAGTACCCACCCACTGACCAGGAGCATCCCGATGTCCATCGAAAAGGTTCTGTATACCGCCCAGGCCACCTCCACCGGCGGCCGTGAAGGCCGTTCCGTCTCGTCCGACAACGTGCTGGACATCCAGCTGTCGACCCCGCGCGAGCTGGGTGGTGCCGGCGGCCCGGGCACCAACCCGGAACAGCTGTTCGCCGCTGGCTACTCGGCCTGCTTCCTGGGCGCGCTGAAGTTCGTGGCCGGCCAGGCCAAGGTCGCGCTGCCGGCCGACACCACCGTCACCGGCAAGGTCGGCATCGGCCAGATCCCGACCGGCTTCGGCATCGAGGCCGAGCTGACCATCAACGTGCCGGGCGTGCCGCGCGAGCAGGTGGAAGAACTGGTGCAGAAGGCGCACATCGTGTGCCCGTACTCCAACGCCACCCGCGGCAACATCGACGTGACGCTGATCGTTGCCTGATGCGGTGCTGCCGGCCAGCGGCCGGCACTACCCGCGCGCGGTGCAAAAAAATGGGCGGATGCCGGTCGAAACCGGGCATCCGCCCATCCCACCTCGGGTGGGCCCCAGCACGTGGCCGGGGACGCATTCGCTGCGGCGCGCATCCATCCTTCTGGAGAAGAGCCCCCTTGTTGTTCAAGGGGGCGCGCCAACGGCGCGGGGATAAGGTGGAATGCGCGGACCAGCGACCAGTTACTGGTCGCTGGTGATGAGCTGCACGACGCTGGAGAAATCCAGCTTGCCGCGGCCGGCCTGGTGGTTCATCGAGTAGAGATTGCGGGCCACTTCGCCCAGCGGAATCGAAGCGCCGACACTCATCGCCGCTTCCACCGCCAGGCCCATGTCCTTCAGCATCAGATCACTGCCGAAACCGCCGCTGTAGCCACGCGAGGCCGGCGCATTCTCCAGCACGCCCGGCCACGGGTTGCACACTTCGGTGGCCCAGCTGCGGCCGGTGCTGACCGCCATCATCTGCGACAGCACCTTGGGGTCCAGCCCGTGCGCCACGCCCAGTGCGATGGCTTCACCGGTCACCGCCATGATCACGCCCAGCGCCATGTTGTTGCACAGCTTGGCGACCTGGCCGGCACCGCTGGCGCCAACGTGGAAGATGTTCTTGCCCATCGCCTGCAGCACCGGGCGTGCGCGTTCCAGCGCGTCTTCCTCGCCGCCGACGATGAAGGTCAGGGTGCCGGCCTGGGCGCCGGCGGTACCGCCGGACACCGGTGCGTCGATCATCTGCAGGCCACGCGCGGCGGCCGCTTCCGAGACCTTGCGGGCGCTGGCCGGGGCGATCGTGCTGCAGTCGATGACCAGCGCACCGGCCGGGATCGCGGCAAGAATGCCGTCGTCGCCCAGGTACACGCCTTCGACATGACGGCTGGCCGGCAGCATCGAGATCACCACTTCGGCATCGGCCAGGGTGTCGCGCGCCGACGATGCAGCGCTGGCGCCGGCGTCGACAGCGGCCTGCACCGCGGCCGGAACCAGATCGAACACGCGCACGCTGTGGCCGTTCTTGACCAGATTGGCGGCCATCGGGCCACCCATGTTGCCCAACCCGATGAATGCAATGCGGCTCATGCAAGGCTCCTTTCAACAAGGGGAGTGCCCAGGTCGGCCAGCGGATGCGCGGCGTCGGCCCAGGGGGAAGCGAAGAAGGTGTCTGCCCACGCGCCAGTGGCCTCGGCCAGGGTGGCCGGGTTCCACTGCGGATTGCGGTCCTTGTCGACCAGCAGCGCGCGGATGCCTTCGGCGAAATCACCATGGGCGGCGCAATGCAGGGCGACGATGTACTCCAGGCGGTAGATCGCGGCCAGGTCCTGGCCGGCACTGCGGCGCTGCAGTTCGTACGCCAACCGTGCCGAACCCGGTGCACCGGCAGCAAGGGTCTTCTGAGCCGCCTGCAACCAGGCGTCGTCGGTCTGCAGGCCGGCAATGCGCGCCACGATGGCTTCAAGGTCATCGCCTTCGCACAACGCATCGACCTGCGCCGCGTGGGCCAGCAGTGGACCGGTGGCGGCATCGCTGGCATGCGACTGCAGCAGATGGGTCAGGCGTTTGTGGTTGTGTGCGGTGTCATTGGACCAGGCCACCTGCAGCAGCGCATCGAACACCGCGCTGCGGCGTTCTTCGGCCACGTGCACGTCGGCCAGGCCGGCGTAGATGGCATCGCCCGGGTTGAGCAGTGCGCCGGTCAGGGCCAGGAACAGGCCACCGTTGCCCGGCACGCGCGACAGCAGCCAACTGCCACCGACATCGGGGAACAGGCCGACGGTGATTTCCGGGAAGGCCAGCTTGGAGCGTTCGCTGACCACACGGTGGCTGGCGCCGGACATCAGGCCGATGCCGCCGCCCATCACGATGCCGTGGCCCCAGCACAGGATCGGCTTGGTGTAGGTGTGGATGAGGTAATCGACGCGGTATTCGACGTCGAAGAACTCGGCGGCATAGGCGTTCTGGCGGATGTCGCTGTGGCCGGCCTCACGGAAGGCGACCATGGCCTTGTACAGGCTGTGCAGGTCGCCACCAGCACAGAACGCCTTTTCGCCGGCGCCCTGCAGCACCACCATGGCGATGCCATCGTCGTCGGCCCAGGCGTCGAGCTGCTTCAGCAGCAGGTGCGCCATCGGCAGCGAGAAACCGTTGAGCGTACGCGGCGCATTGAGCGTGGCGATGCCGATGCGCGTGCCGTTGCCAGCCACGCGCTCTTCGAACAGCACCGGTGCGTCGTCGGCAGCGGTATCCGTGCTCATGCGTTCTTCCACTGCGCAGCGCGCTTTTCCAGGAAGGCAGTCACGCCCTCGACCTGGTCGGCGGTGTCGAACAGGTCGACGAAGGCTTCGCGCTCGGCCACCAGCGCCGAGGCGTGGGTGCCGGTGCGGGTGGACTGCACCAGGGTCTTGCAGGCGGCGATGCTGGTCGGGCTCTGCTTGCCGGCCTTCTTCGCCCATTCCAGCGCCAGCGCCTTGGCTTCGCCCTTGCCGACCTTTTCTTCGGCCAGGCCAATGCGCAGCGCGGTCTCGGCGTTGATGCGCTCACCCAGCAGGATCATGCGCTTGGCCCAGCCCTCGCCGACCAGGCGTGGCAGGTTCTGGGTACCGCCGGCACACGGCAGCAGGCCGACGGTGGCCTCCGGCAGCGCGACCTGGGCATGGTCTTCAATGATGCGCAGGTCGCAGGCCAGCGCGCACTCCAGGCCACCGCCCATGGCGTAGCCGTTGATCGCGGCGATCGACACGCCACGGAAACCGGACAGCGCTTCGAAGGCTTCACCGAAGCGGCGCGCGGCCTCACGTGCAGCGGCCTTGTCGCCGGAGGCGAACTGGTTGAGGTCGGCACCGGCGGAGAAGAATTTCTCGCCGTCACCGGTGATCACCAGCGCGTAGATGTCGCGGTCTGCGTTGAGCGCGCCGACCAGGTCGCGCAGCGCCGACAGGCTGTGCACGGTCCAGGTATGCGCCGGCGGGTTGTTCAGGGTGACCACGGCGGTGTGGCCATCCACCTCCACCTTCAGGCCCACGTGCTCCTGGGTACGCCAATCCTTCATCGCAGTTCCTCTTCGGTGTTGAGCAGGTGACGGGCAACGATCACCCGCATGATCTCGTTGGTGCCTTCCAGGATCTGGTGCACGCGGCAGTCACGCAGCAGGCGCTCGATCGGGTATTCGCGGATGTAGCCGTAGCCCCCGTGGATCTGCAGCGCTTCATTGCAGACGTTGAAACCGGCATCGGTGGCGAAGCGCTTGGCCATCGCGCACCACACGTTGGCATCGCTGGCACCGGCATCGAGCTTGCGTGCCGCGGTGTGCACCATCTGCCGTGCAGCCACCAGCTGGGTGACCATGTCGGCCAGCTTGAACTGCAGCGCCTGGAACTCGGCCAGCGCCTTGCCGAACTGGCGGCGCTCGCCCATGTAGCGGCGCGCAGCATCCAGTGCACCCTGTGCGGCACCCAGCGAGCAGGCGGCGATGTTGATGCGGCCGCCGTCCAGCCCCTTCATGGCCAGCTTGAAGCCGCCGCCTTCCTCTCCCAGAAGGTGGCTGACCGGCACGCGGACGTTCTCGAAGGTGATGCCACGGGTGGGCTGGCTGTTCCAGCCCATCTTCTCTTCCTTGCGGCCGAAGCTGATGCCCGGCAGGTCCGCCGGCACCGCAATGGCGCTGACACCGCCGGCACCGGCACCGCCGGTACGCGCCATCACCACCAGCAGCTCGGTGGCACCGGCGCCGGAAATGAAGGCCTTGGAGCCGTTCAGCACGTAGAAGTCGCCATCGCGCACGGCGGTGGTCTTCAGCGACGCCGCATCGGAACCCGCACCCGGTTCGGTCAGGCAGTACGAGGCCAGCTTGCTGCCCGAGGACAGGTCGGTGCCCCACGCATCGCGCAGGGCCGGCTGGCCCCACCTGGACACCATCCACGAGGCCATGTTGTGGATGCTGATGTACGCAGCGGTCGACGGATCGACGTTGGCGAGCTCCTCGATGACGACGGCGGCGTCCAGTCGGCTCAGGCCGCTGCCGCCCACTTCCGGGTCCATGTACAGACCGCAGAAGCCCAACTCACCGGCCTTGGCGATCGCCTCGCGCGGAAAGATGCCCTCCGCATCCCATCGCGCGGCGTGCGGCGCCAGTTCGGCCTGTGCGAAGTCGCGCGCCGCCTCGCGGTACGCCTGCTGCGCTTCTTCCAGTTCCGTCGTCATCGAGTGGCTCATGGCTGCTCCTGCCGTTACTTCAGGCTGATCGTGGTGTTGACGCCGTGGCTCAGCGTCTCGTCATCGAACCAGCGCGCGGTGACCGTCTTGGTCTGGGTGTAGAACAGCACCACCTGCTTGCCATACGGGCCCAGGTCACCCAGCTTGGAGGCGCGCGAACCGGTGAACGAGAACAGCGGCACCGGCACCGGGATCGGCACGTTGATGCCGACCTGGCCGACGTCGATGTCTTCCTGGAACTTGCGCGCGGCAGCGCCGGACTGGGTGAACAGTGCGGTGCCGTTGCCGTTCGGGTTGCTGTTGACCATCGCGATGGCCTCTTCCAGCGTTTCCGCTTCGAGGATGACCAGCACCGGCCCGAAGATTTCTTCCTGGTAGATGCGCATGTCGGTGGTGACACCGGCAAAGATGGTCGGGCCAACGAAGTTGCCCTTCTCGAAGCCATCGACCTGCGGCTTGCGGCCATCGAGCACCAGCTTGGCGCCCTGCTCCACGCCCGAGGCGATCAGGCCTTCCACGCGCTCGCGGGCGCTGCAGGAGATGACCGGGCCGACGTCGGTACCGGACACGGTGCCGGCGCTGACCTTCAGGGTCTGGGCCTTGGCCACCAGGTCCTGCACCCAGTTGCGCGCTTCACCGACCAGCACCAGCGTGGAAGCCGCCATGCAGCGCTGGCCAGCGGCACCGAAGGCGGCACCGACCATTGCGTTGAGGGTCTGTTCCTTGTTGGCGTCCGGCAGCACCACGGCGTGGTTCTTGGCGCCCATCATGCACTGCACGCGCTTGCCGGCCAGCGAGGCGCGGTTGTAGACGTGTGTGCCGACGCGGGTGGACCCGACGAACGACACGGCCTTGATGTCCGGGTGGTCGCAGATCGCGTTGACCACTTCCTCGCCGCCGTGGACGACGTTCAGCACGCCCTTGGGAATGCCGGCTTCCAGGGCAAGCTCGACCAGGCGCATGGTGACCATCGGGTCCTGCTCGGAAGGCTTGAGGATGAAGGTGTTGCCCGTTGCAATCGCCATCGGGAACATCCACAGCGGAATCATCGCCGGGAAGTTGAACGGGGTGATGCCAGCGCACACGCCCAGCGGCTGCATGATCGTGTAGGTGTCCACGCCATTGGCCACGTTGTTGGCCAGCTCGCCCAGCTGCAGGTTGCCGATGGCGGCGGCGTGCTCGACCACTTCCAGGCCGCGGAACACATCACCTTCGGCGTCCGGCAGGGTCTTGCCCTGTTCGGCGGTGAGGATGTGGGCCAGCTCACTCATGTTTTCGCGGATCAGCTGCTGGTACTTCAGGAAGATGCGCGCGCGGGTGCCGATCGGGGTCTTGCGCCAGGTCTTGAAGGCTTCCTTGGCGGCGGCGACGGCGGCGTCCACTTCGCCGGTGGTGGCGAACGGCACCTGGGCCAGCACGTCCTGGGTGGCCGGATTGATCACGTCCTGCCAGTGGGAAGTGGCCGATTCAACGAACTGGCCATCGATCAGCATGCGGATACGGGGCGCTGCAACAGTCATGACGACAATCCCACAGGGTGCGAAAGATGCTTGGCATTATTCACAGCACCCGGCTCGATTTCCGGGCTGAATCCGCTTAATCTGGCCAACACGCCCCACGATTCCTGTTAATTCTGTGAATTATTCAGCTCCCCAGCGGCAACTCGGCCTGCGCCTGCTGCGGCTGCGCGAGCAGCGCGGCTACAGCCAGGCCGATCTGGCGCGTGCGCTGGGGCTGTCGGCCAGCTACCTGAACCAGATCGAGCGCAACAAGCGCCCACTGACACCGGCGGTGCAGAAGAAGCTGGGAGAGGTGCTGGGCGACGTTTCCTCGCTGTTCGATGACGATGAGCCCGCCGCCCTGCAGGAGGCGCTGGGCGAAACCCTGCGCGACCTGGGCCTGGCCGAGGTCAGCGCGACCGAACTGCGCGCCCTGGCCGGCAACCTGCCGCAGGTCAGCCGCGCGCTGTTGGACCTGCACCGTCGTCACCTGGCGCTGCGCGAGCACGCGGCCGCACTGGAGTTCCAGCTGGGCGAGCCCGGCGCCGGCAGCACCCTGCCCGCCGGTGACCAGGTGCGCGAGTTCTTCAACCGCATGCACAACCACATTCCCGAGCTGGACGAGCTGGCCGAGCAGCTGTTCGCCGAATGGGGGCTGTCGCCCGGGCATGTGGCACCGCGGCTGCGCCAGCTGCTGGCCGACCGCCATGGCGTGCTGGTGGAAGTGGCCGCACTGCAGGCCGGGCGCGAAAAGCGGCACTACGATGCCGGTGCGCGGCGGCTGTGGCTGCCCGATTACCTGGAGCCCGGACAGCAGGCGTTCCAGATGGCGGCCGAGCTGGCCCTGCACGGCTACCTGCCGCAGATCGATGCGGTGGTGGCGCGCGCCGGGTTCACCGATGAGGCACGCATCGCGCAGGCGCGGATCGGTCTCTCCAACTATTTCGCCGGTGCGCTGGTGATGCCGTACATGCGCTTCCTGCGTGCAGCCGAAACCAGCAGCTACGACATCGAACTGCTGGCGCACCAGTTCGGCGTCGGCTTCGAAGCGGTCTGCCACCGGCTGAGCACGCTGGCACGGCGCAGCGCGCCCGGCCTGCCGTTCTTCTTCATCCGCGTGGACCGCGCCGGCAACGTCTCAAAGCGCCATTCGGCCACCGATTTCCACTTCTCGCAGGTGGGTGGATCGTGCCCGCTGTGGATCGTCTACGAGGCGTTCAACCAACCCGGGCGCATCCTCACCCAGACCGCGCGCATGCCCGATGGCCGCCGTCATTTCTGGCTGGCGCGGCAGGTCAGCAGTGGCCCGGTCGGCCATGGCCAACCGCGCAAGACCTTCGCGGTGGCGCTGGGCTGCGACCTGCAGCATGCCGAACGCCTGGTGTATTCACTGGGGCTGGATGTGCAGAGCCCGGGCAATTCGGTATCGATCGGCCCAGGGTGCCGGGTGTGCCCGCGCGAGGACTGCATGCAGCGCGCGTTCGCGCAGTTGCCGGGGCGATAGGGGGTTCTGCAGGGCCGCGCCCTGCACCCGTGGTAGCGCCGGCCGCTGGCCGGCAAGAGCAGCAACCACTGCGGGGTCAGATCCGTTTTCCTGCGGAAACGGATCTGACCCCGATTCGACCGCAGGATCGGGTCAGTAGATCGGGGTCACCTTCATCTGCGGCAGCGGACGCGGTGCGCCGTCGGTAAGGTCCGGGCCGAGGTCCTCCCAGGTGCGGCCCTGCTCGACCATCAAGCCCCACAACTGCTGCGAGGCCAGCCGTTTGTCTTCCGAGCCCAGCTTGTACGACGGTGGCGTCGGCTGACCGCTGGCGACCATCGCGTACGCCGCGCGGTAGGCCAGCACCTGCTGCGCCGGATCATCGGTGCGCGCCACTTCCAGCGTGTAGCGCTGGTAGGCCGAGGCCAGGTTGCGCCAGCGGATCCAGTAGTGGTTCTCGAACGAGAACGAACAGAAGCGCGCACCGGCCAGGCTGCCCTTGTCGGCGATGCGGGAGAGTACCTCCTGCGGCATGTCCAGGTTCATGCCGCCTTCGTCGCCCTGCAGGCTGACGTGCACGATGCGGTCGCGATAACCCGGTGCGCGCGCCTGCAGCAGGTCGCGCCAGTTCTGCATGGTCGCCACCACCGCGAACAGGAAACGACCCAGCTCGGCTGCGGCCAGTGGCGTGGCGATGGACTGGTAATGCCGTTGCCAGCCGTGGCGGTTTTCGGTGGGCAGGAACACCGCATGTTCCAGCGCCTGGCGGCCGCCGCTGCCCCGGCTCACCGCTTCGGCGTGCTGTGGATAGACCAGGTTGATGGCGAAAGTCGGCCAGCGCGGCAGCGCGGCGTCGAACAGATGGATCGGGAAGTTGCTGCTGATGCCGCCATCGGAGAACCAGCAGATGCGGAAGGCGGTGATCACCGGGCCGCAGGTCTGCCCGGCACTGGTCAGCCCTTCCATGCTGTCGGCAACGTTGTGCTCCTGGTCGGCTGCGGGGGCGGTCGGTTCGCAGCGTCGTTCGCGGCGTGAGGGTTCATGCAGCGGCACCGCGCTGATCAGCAGCGGGAAGCTCAGGCTCATGCGCGTGGCCACCAGCACCGGCAGCTTCGGGCCCTGTGGCAAGTGGTAGTACTGCCGCCCTTCCACCTCCAGCGGCGGGCCGGCCTGGCTCACCAGCCACTGCACCACGCTGGCGGGGAACAGCTGCTCGAACTCCTCGCGCAGGAACCAGAACTGCGCACCGCCCAGCGGCAGCGTGCGCGGCTCATTGTGTGAGATGCAGGTGGTGATCATCTGCAGGCTGATCGCATGCGGGCTGTCAGGCTCACCGGCGTAGCGCGGCGCATCGTGCAGGTCGGCGAAGGTCAACGGTGCATCCAGCGGCTTGCCGGACAGCTGCTGCAGGCATTCATGCAACCACTCGGTCAGCGCCGGCCTGCGTGGATCGCGGCTGAGGCCGCTGCACAGGCCCAGCAGGTTGCGACGCGCCACCCGCGCGACCCGCAGCGCGGCACCGGCCACACCCGCACCGTAGGCGCACAGCAGTGATGGCAGCAGCGTGGCGGCCACGCCGCTCCAGCCACCGCCCCACCAGCCCAGGCCGAGCAGCAGCGCCAGCGACACCAGCACTTCCAGCGGCGCGATCTCGAATACCGCAACGGCCAGGCACAGCAGTTTGTGCGGCAGGCTGGCATTGCCGGTCAGCACCACCAGCAGCCGATAGGCCGCGCGCGCGCCGCGCGCCGGCTGGAACAGGCTGTAGATGAAGCCGCGCCGGGACAGCTGTGCCGACACCGCCGACAGCCCGCCATAGCCTGCATCGCCGGGCAGCTGCTCGCCGGCCTGCTGGCGGCGATCGCCGCAGGCCGCTGCAGCCGCCACCGCTGCCGCAATGGCGCCGGCTGAAGTGCCGCCGATGCTCTTGAAGCGATACTCGCGGGCCAGCGCCAGTACCGCATTGGGGTACACGATGCCGCTGGTGATGCCGCCTTTCATGACCAGATCGCAGTACTTGTCCGCCACTGTCTTGCCCCCGAGCATGCCGTCCGCCGCGTGGGTTGCAGTATGGCGCAGCGGCTTCTCAGGACCTGAGAACAACGGCGCAGTCCGCGCACGCAATGCGCCGTTCAGCAGAAAGCACGGCTGCAGGCTTGACCCGCCCCGCCATCGGCGTAGCATCTGCAGCAAGCCAAGGGACAGACCCGCGGCTGCCACAACGACATGAGGGATTCTCATGGAATTCGACTATCTCGTCTTCATCGGGCGATTCGAGCCCTTCCACAACGGCCACGCCGCCGTTGCCCGCCTGGCCCTGAGCCGGGCCCGCAAGCTGATCTTCCTGGTCGGCTCTGCCGATACCCCCCGCAGCCTGCGCAATCCCTGGACCGTGGCCGAACGCGCCGTGATGATCCAGGCAGCCCTCGACGGCCACACCGACCGTCTGCTGATCCGCCCGCTGCGTGACCACCTGTACAACGAAGCACAGTGGATCGCCAACGTGCAGCGCCAGGTGGCTGACGCCCTGCGCAACGACGGTGCCGCCGCCGATGCCAGGGTAGGCCTGATCGGCATGGACAAGGATGCGTCCAGCTACTACCTGCGCGAGTTCCCGCAGTGGCCGCTGGTGGACGTGCAGCACACCGCCACCCTGTCGGCCACCGAGCTGCGGCGCTACCTGTTCGAGGCCGGCGACGTCGACTTCCACGGCGCGCTGCTGATGCTGCGTGGCAATGTGCCGGCGCCGGTGTACGACATGCTCGAAGCGTTCCGCAAGAGTGCGCCTGCGTATGGCCAGCTGGTGGCCGAGTACCGCTTCATCGAACAGTACAAGGCCGCCTGGAAGGATGCGCCCTACGCGCCCACCTTCGTCACCACCGATGCGGTGGTGGTGCATTCGGGCCACGTGCTGCTGGTGCGTCGCCGCTCGGAACCCGGCAAGGGGCTGTGGGCATTGCCCGGCGGCTTCGTCGGCCAGGAACAGAGCCTGCTCGACAGCTGCCTGCGCGAACTGCGCGAGGAAACCCGCCTGAAGATTCCGTTGCCGGTGTTGAAGGGGTCGCTGAAGGGCCAGCAGGTGTTCGACCACCCGGACCGCAGCCAGCGTGGCCGCACCATCACCCACGGTTTCCACTTCGAGTTTCCGGCCGGCGAGCTGCCGCCGGTGCGCGGCGGCGACGATGCCGACAAGGCACGCTGGATACCGGTGAGTGAGGCCCTGGACATGGGCCCGCAGCTGTTCGAAGACCACCTGCACATCCTGGAGTACTTCCTCGGCCGCGGCTAACCGGCCCGGCTTTCCCACTGGCGGATAGACCGCCGGTGCCACCCGACGCGAAGGAGCTTCCGTCATGCACTACCTCGATAATCTTCTCCTCAACACCGACAGCTACAAGGCCAGCCATTGGCTGCAGTACCCGCCGGGTACCGATGCCACGTTCTTCTACGTCGAATCACGTGGCGGCCTGCACGATCGCACGGTGTTCTTCGGCCTGCAGGCGATCCTCAAGGACGCGCTGGCACGGCCGGTCACCCACGCCGACATCGACGACGCTGCGGCGGTGTTCGCCGCGCATGGCGAACCGTTCAACGAGGCCGGCTGGCGCGATATCGTCGACCGGCTTGGCGGCCACCTGCCGGTGCGCATCCGCGCCGTGCCCGAGGGCAGCGTGGTGCCTACCCACCAAGCACTGATGACGATCGAGTCGACCGATCCGGCCGCGTTCTGGGTGCCGTCGTACCTGGAAACGCTGCTGCTGCGGGTGTGGTATCCAGTCACCGTGGCCACCATCAGCTGGCACGCACGGCAGACCATCGCCGCGTTCCTGCAGCAGACCAGCGACGATCCGCAGGGGCAGCTGCCGTTCAAGCTGCATGACTTCGGCGCGCGCGGTGTATCGAGCCTGGAATCGGCCGCGCTGGGCGGTGCCGCACACCTGGTCAACTTCCTCGGCACCGATACCGTATCGGCGCTGTGCCTGGCGCGCGCGCACTATCACGCGCCGATGGCCGGCTATTCGATTCCCGCCGCCGAGCACAGCACCATCACCAGCTGGGGCCGCGAGCGCGAGGTGGACGCCTACCGCAACATGCTGCGCCAGTTCGGCACGCCCGGTGCGATCGTGGCGGTGGTATCGGACAGCTATGACATCTACCGCGCCATCAGTGAGCACTGGGGTACCACCCTGCGCGATGACGTGATCGCCTCGGGCGCCACCCTGGTCATCCGCCCCGACTCGGGCGACCCGGTGGAGGTGGTTGCCGAAAGCCTGCGCCGGCTGGATGAAGCGTTCGGCCACAGCCTCAACGGCAAGGGCTACCGCGTGCTCAACCACGTGCGGGTGATCCAGGGCGACGGCATCAATCCGGACACCATCCGGGCGATCCTGCAGCGCATCACCAACGACGGCTACGCCGCCGACAACGTGGCCTTCGGCATGGGCGGTGCGCTGCTGCAGCGGCTGGACCGCGATACGCAGAAGTTCGCACTGAAGTGCTCGGCGGCGAGGGTCGAGGGTGAGTGGATCGACGTCTACAAGGATCCGGTCACCGACGCCGGCAAGGCCAGCAAGCGTGGCCGCATGCGCCTGCTGCGCCGCCTGGACGATGGCAGCCTGCACACGGTGCCGCTGCCGGCCAACGGCGACGACACCCTGCCGGACGGCTTCGAGGACGCAATGGTGACCGTGTGGGAGAACGGCCGCCTGCTGCACGACCAGCGGCTGGACGACATCCGCACGCGGGCGGCCGTGGGGCATTGAAGGTGCATTCCGACCGGGGTCAGAGCCCGCTGCGTGGCAGCGGGATCCGACCCCTTCCTTCCGCTGGGGCCGGATCCCGTTGCAGCGTAGCGGGTTCTGACCCCTGCGCTCTTGACCGGCGCCACCAACAGGTCCACCTTGCACACGCCGAAGGTATCCCTCCCATCGCTGCGGCGCGGGGAGGGATTTAAACGGGAATCCGGTGAAGGCGCCTCGCGCGTCCATTCCGGAGCTGCCCCGCAGCGGTAAATGGAAACGAATCCTGCCAACAGCACTGGGCTCGCGCCTGGGAAGCGGCGGGTAGTAGGTGGGCTGCGGCCCGTGTCCATCAGCCCGAATACCGGCCCCGGCCGGGGGACACGACCGTCCCCTGACTCGACCTGGAATCTCCGCGGGGAGGTTGCCGGGGCCGTCGTCGTCCTGCGCGTGCAGGCGGTGTGGCCGCGCGCGTCCTGTTCACGGTATCCGGCCAGACCCGTTCACCCACGCGCTGATGCATGGGCCACCGCCGTTGCCGGCGGTCCATGCGGTACCTGACGATGACCGAGCTCCAACGCCCCACCCTGACCCTGCCCGCCGACGGCAAGCGCCTGCTGCTGCATTCGTGCTGCGCGCCCTGTTCCGGCGAAGTGATGGAGGCGATCACCGCCTCCGGGATCGACTACGCGATCTTCTTCTACAACCCCAACATCCACCCGGTGAAGGAGTACGAGCTGCGCAAGCAGGAGAACATCCGCTTCGCCGAGCAGCACGGCATTCCCTTCATCGACTGCGACTACGACACCGACAACTGGTTCAGCCGTGCACGCGGCATGGAAAACGAGCCTGAACGCGGCATCCGCTGCACGATGTGCTTCGACATGCGCTTCGAGCGCACTGCGCTGTACGCGCACGAGCACGGTTACGACACCATCAGTTCTTCGCTGGGCATCTCGCGCTGGAAGAACATGGCGCAGATCAACGGCTGCGGCATCCGCGCCGCCTCGCGCTATGAAGGCCTGCAGTACTGGGACTACAACTGGCGCAAGGGCGGCGGCGCCAGCCGCATGATCGAGATCAGCAAGCGCGAGCAGTTCTACCAGCAGGAATACTGCGGCTGCGTGTACTCGCTTCGCGATGCCAACCGCCATCGCCGCGAGAATGGCCGCGAGCGGATCAGGATCGGCCTGCTGTACTACGGGCGGGACGCTGGGACGCCACAGGGCGATTGACGTGCAGGCATGGGGCGGCCACGCTGGTCGCCCCTTCTGTTGTAGCGGAACTGCCATGACCGCCCTGCCCGCCGATGTCGCCCTGCTGGTGATCGACCTGCAGCCGGACTTCATGCCCGGTGGCGCCTTGGCCTGCGACCAGGGCGATGCGCTGGTGGCACCGATCGCCGATCTGCTGGCGCAGCGCCGCTACCGCACCGTGGTGGCGACCCAGGACTGGCACCCGGCCGACCATGCCTCGTTCGCCAGCCAGCACCCCGGCCAACGCCCGTTCGAGACCATCCTGCTGCACGCGCAGCCGCAGACCCTGTGGCCGGACCACTGCGTGCAGGGCAGCGCCGGTGCCGCGCTGCACCCGGGCGTGGACTGGACCGTGGCCGACCTGATCCTGCGCAAGGGCACGCGCCAACAGGTGGATTCGTACAGCGCCTTCCGCGAGAACCATGGCCCCGATGGCGAGCGCCCGGCCACCGGCCTGGCCGGCTGGCTGCACGAGCGCCGCATCCGCGAAGTGCACGTGTGCGGCCTGGCCCGCGATTACTGCGTGCTGTGGAGCGCGCAGGACGCGGTGAAGTCCGGCTTCCGGGTGAAGTTCCTGTGGGACCTGACCCGGCCGGTGACCGAAGCCAACGACGCGATGGTGCGCGATGCGCTGGGCAAGGCGGGGATCGCAATCGCCTGACCCACGACGGTAGTGCCGGATCACATCCGTGGGTAGCGCCGGGCCATGCCCGGCGGACCTGGAAGGGGCAGCACGTTACCGGAACACCACCGTGCGATGCCCGTTGAGCAGGATGCGGTGCTCCACATGGCGGCGCACGGCGCGTGCCAGCACCAGCGATTCGGTATCGCTGCCCAGCCGCACCAGCTCGCGCGGCGCCATGGCGTGATCCACGCGGGCCACGTCCTGTTCGATGATCGGTCCTTCGTCCAGATCCTCGGTGACGTAGTGCGCGGTGGCGCCGATGATCTTGACCCCGCGCGCGTGTGCCTGGTGGTACGGCTGCGCGCCCTTGAAGCTGGGCAGGAAGCTGTGGTGGATGTTGATCGCACGCCCGGCCAGCGCGCGGCACAGCGTGGGTGACAGGATCTGCATGTAGCGTGCCAGCACCACCAGGTCGATGCGCTCGCGCTCGACCAGGTCGATGATCTGCTGCTCCTGCACCGCACGCGTATCGGCGGTCACCGGCAGGTGGTGGAACGGTACCTGGTAGGACGCGGCCAATGGCGCGAAGTCGGCGTGGTTGGAGGCCACCGCGGCAATGTCGACCTTCAGCTGGCCGCTGTGGGCGCGGAACAGCAGGTCGTTGAGGCAGTGCCCCTGCTTGCTGACCAGCACCAGCAGGCGTGCCCGGCGGCGGCCATCATGCAGCTGCCAGTCCATGCCGAAGCCTTCGGCAAGCGTGGCCATCGCGGCGTGCACGGTCTCCAGCGGCAGGCCGGCGTCACGGTCGAAATGCACGCGCAGAAAGAAGCGGCCGCTTTCCTCATCGCCGAACTGCTGGGCGTCGAGGATGTTGCAGCCGTGGTCGAACAGCAGGCCGGACACGCGGTAGACGATGCCGGTACGGTCGGGGCAGGACAGGGTGAGGATGGAATCGGGGCGCATCGCCACAGTGTAGGGCAGCTTCCTGCCCAGCAGCCGGATGATCACCGATGCAACCGAACCGCTTGGTTCAGTCCCAAGCGATACTTGGCCATCACCGTGGCAAGCTGGTCGGTCATGAACCTGTTGCAACTGATCCGCAGCTTCACCCGCACCGCAGAGACCGGCAGCATTGCCGCCGCGGCCCGCATCCTTGGCATCAGCGCCACCGCAGTCGGCCAGAACATCAACCGGCTGGAAGCGCATCTGGGCGTACGGCTGCTGAACCGGAGTACGCGCCAGCTGGCGCTCAGCGAGGCCGGCGCGCTGTACCTGGCGCAGGTCCGCCACATCGAGGCCGACCTGGCGCGCGCGCAGGCGATGGTCACCTCCGGTGATATCGAACCGGCCGGGCCGCTGCGCATCGCCAGCAGCAGCGCGTTCGGCCGCCACGTGCTGGCCCCGTTGCTGCCGTCACTGCAGCAACGCTACCCGCAGCTGCAGCTGGAACTGCGGCTGACCGACCGCGCCGTGCAGCATGGTCCAGAGGCGGTGGATGCCAGCATCCGCATCGGCGCGCAGCTGGAAGACGGCGTGGTCGCACGGCAGCTGGCACGCGTGCCGTTCGTGTTCTGCGCCTCGCCGGCCTACCTGAAGGCCCATGGCACCCCGCAGGAACCATCGGATCTGGGCAGCCATCGCGGGCTGCTGCACCGCTTCCCCACCGATGGCCGGCCGTTGCGCTGGGGCCTGCTGAAGGACGGCCAGCGTGTGGACGCCGTGCTACCGCCGAGCATGGTCTGCGATGACATCGATGCGCTGGCGTCGCTGGCGGCGGCCGGTGCCGGCATCACGCGATTGGCTGCGTTCGTGGCCGAGCCCTACCTGCGCGATGGACGCCTGCAGGCCGTGTTCGGCGCCGACAGCACGTGGCGTCCGGAGCCGATGGAGGTCTATTTCTGCGTCAGCGATCGCCGCGACTTCACCGCCAAGATCCGCGCGCTGTTCGAGCACCTGCGGGCCGGCATGGCGCCGGCCTGGCGGGTGTGAGCCTCAGCGCGCCTTGAACACGCCGCGCGCATCGCGCGGCTCGCAGCGCAGGTACTGCGGCGCCGGTTCCACGCTGTCGCGCAATGCGGCGGCGGCATGCCACGGCCAGCGCGGGTCGTAGAGGATGCCGCGCGCCAGGGCCACGGCATCGGCGTGGCGATGGCGCAGGATCGATTCGGCCTGCTCCGGTTCGGTGATCATGCCCACGGCGATCACCGGCATGCGCACCTTGGCCTTGATCGCCGCCGCGAACGGCACCTGGTAACCGGGGCCGACGGTGATCTTCTGGCGCTCGTCCAGGCCGCCACTGGAGACATGCAGGAAATTGCAGCCGCGCGCGTCCAGCACCTGGGCCAGTGCTTCGCTCTGCACCAGGTCCCAGCCACCCTCGACCCAGTCGCTGGCGGAAATGCGCACGCCCACGGCGACCTTGTCGGACACCGCCGCGCGTACCGCGTCGAACACTTCCACCAGCAGGCGCAGGCGGTTCGGCAGCGACCCACCGTAACCATCGGTGCGGCGGTTGCTCAGCGGCGACAGGAACTGGTGCAGCAGGTAACCGTGCGCGGCATGCAGCTCGATCAGCTCGAAGCCCAGGCGCTCGGCGCGCACCGCACTGGCAGCGAAGGCGGCGATGACCTCGGCGATGCCGGCTTCGTCCAGTTCCTGCGGTGCCGGATCGGCGGCATGGAACGGCAGCGGCGACGGCGCCACGGTGGCCCAGCCACGCGCATCGCCGGCCGGCAACTGGCCACTCCCGTCCCACGGGCGGGCGGTGGATGCCTTGCGGCCGGCATGGCCCAGCTGGATGCCCAGCGGCATCGGCGACCAGCGGCGGACGCTGGCCAGCACCTGTGCCAGCGCGGCCTCGGTGCCGTCATCCCACAGGCCCAGGTCGGCCCAGCTGATGCGGCCGCGCGGCTCGACCGCGGTGGCTTCCAGGATCAACAGGCCGGCGCCGGACTGCGCCAGGTTGCCCAGGTGCATGGCGTGCCAGTCGCTGGCGCGGCCGTCTTCGGCGGAGTACTGGCACATCGGCGCGATGACGATGCGGTTGGACAGGGTCAGGGGGCCGAACGAGATCGGCGAAAACAGCTGGCTCAAGGGGGTGATGAACGACGTAGGGGGTGTGTATTGCACCGCTGCGCGGCTTCTGGATCAACCGTCTGGATGGATCGCTGTTTCGCAGCCGATCATGCCGCCGAGCGCCGAACAACCCCTTGTAAAGCCGAGCCCACGCTCGGCTCAGCCCGCCACCCAACCGGACAAGGCTTCAGCGCAGTCCCGCTCATCCTTGAACAACAGCAGGTCGTCGGCACGGGTGCGGCCGCGGTTCAGCGCCGCCACCGGCAATCCTGCCTTCGCCGCCGCCTGCACGAAGCGGAAGCCGGAATAGACCATCAGTGACGAGCCCACCACCAGCACCGCATCGGCCTGCTGCAGATGATCGTGCACCGCCGCCACCCGCTCGCGCGGCACGTTCTCGCCGAAGAACACCACGTCCGGCTTCAGCACGCCGCCGCAGTGCGGGCAATCGGGCACCACGAATGTGGAGAAATCGGTCTCCAGGTCGGCATCACCGTCGGGGGCGATGCCGGCCTCCAGCGCGTCCCAGCCGGGATTGGCGTCCAGCAGCCGCTGCTGGAAATCCTCGCGGCCACTGCGGCGCTCGCAGCCCATGCAGCGCACCAGATCCAGGCGGCCATGCAGGTCGATCACGTTGCGGCTGCCGGCGCGCTGGTGCAGGCCGTCCACGTTCTGGGTCAACAGCACCTGCAGCTTGCCGCGGCTTTCCAGGGCGGCCAGGGCCTGGTGGGTGCCGTTGGGCCGGGCCAGGCCGAAGCGCGGCCAGCCCAGCAGGCTGCGCGCCCAGTAACGCTGGCGGGTGGTCGCCTCGCCCATGAAGGCCTGGTAGGTCACCGGCGGCGTGCGTTTCCACTGGCCGTCGGCGTCCCGGTAATCGGGTATGCCCGAGGCGGTGCTGCAACCCGCGCCGGTCAGCACGAACAGGCGCTCGGCGCGGTCGATGAAGTCGGTCAGTGGCAGGGTCATGGCTGCCAGATGGGGGCGCCGCAGTGCCCCCGCAAGCACCGGTTCAGCCGGTGGTCTCAGGCGGCCGGCAGCGGCGGCACCGCGATCGGGTGGCCTTCCTCGTCCAGCGCGATCATCACGAAGTGGCCGCGGGTGCACAGCTTGCGCTCGCCGCTGTGCAGGTCCTCGGCGACCAGTTCCACCTCGACCTTCATCGAGCTGCGGCCGACTTCGACGATGCGGCCGATGGTTTCCACCATCTGGCCGATGCGGATCGGCAGCTTGAAGTCGACCTGGTCGCTGCGCGCGGTCACCACGGTGCGGCGCGAATAGCGGGCGGCGGCCAGGAACGCGGCCTTGTCCATCCATGCCAATGCCTGGCCACCGAACAGGGTGCCCAGGTGGTTGGTGTGGTTGGGGAAGACGATTTCAGCCATGCGCACTTCGGTGGGCGGCACGGTCTCGGGGATCGGGGTCATGGGGGTGCTTCGGTGTGGGGTGCTGCGGATTCTAAGCGACCGGCGTGATGGCCATCGGCATGCACGTGCAACGGTCACCCGGCAGCGGTGCCTGCGCAGGCCGCGCCTGCGGCAGGCGTTACACTGCGCCACGCCCACTGCCAGGACTGCCCATGCCCGCCACTTCCGACCTGCTGGCCTTTGCGCTGGTTTCGCTGGCCATGGTGCTCACGCCCGGGCCGAACATGATCTACGTCATCTCGCGCTCGATCTGCCAGGGGCCGATGGCTGGCCTGATCTCGCTGGGCGGGGTGGCGCTGGGCTTTGTGTTCTACATGCTGTGTGCGGCACTGGGCATCACCGCCCTGCTGATGACCGTGCCGTTCGCCTACGACGCGCTGCGCATCGGCGGCGCGCTGTACCTGCTGTACCTGGCCTGGCAGGCGCTCAGGCCCGGCGGCCGTTCGCCGTTCGCGGTGCGCGACCTGCCGCAGGACAGCCCGCGCAAGCTGTTCACGATGGGCTTCCTGACCAATCTGCTGAACCCGAAGGTGGCGGTGATGTACCTGTCGCTGCTGCCGCAGTTCCTGCACCCGGACGGCGAAGGCAGCGTGCTGATGCAGTCGATCGTGCTGGGCTCCACCCAGATCCTGGTCAGCGTCAGCGTGAACGGCATGATCGCGCTGACCGCCGGCAGCATCGCCGGCTTCCTGGCCGCGCGCCCCACCTGGCAGATGGTGCAGCGCTGGCTGATGGGCACGGTGCTGGCCGGGCTGGCGGTGCGCATGGCGGTGGAAGGGCGGCGCTGATTGTAGAGTCGAGCCATGCTCGACTTTCTTGCGAGCAGCAGTCGAGCGTGGCTCGACGCTACGGAAACAAAAAACCCCGGCATTGGCCGGGGTTCTTCGTTGCGGCAGGCCTGGCCGGTTCGATCAGAAGTTCATGTCGAAGGCGACTTCGCCCTGAACGCCGACCTGGTAGGCCGAGACGCGGCGTTCGAAGAAGTTGGTCAGCTCCTGCACGTCCTGCAGTTCCATGAACGGCAGCGGGTTGCGCACGTTGTACTTCTTTTCCATGCCCAGCTTGGCGAAGTGCTGGTCGGCGCAGTGCTGCAGGTACTGGCGCATGTCGCGGGTCGAGATGCCGGCCACGCCACCGGACAGCACGTCCTCGGCGAACTGCACTTCGCATTCGATGGCTTCGGCCAGCATGTCGTAGACCTGCTGCTTCATCTCGTCGTCGAACAGGTCCGGCTCTTCCTCACGCACCACGCGCACCGACTCGAACGCAAACTCCATGTGCGCGCTCTCGTCGCGGAACACCCAGTTGGTGCCCGAGGCCAGGCCCGGCAGCAGGCCGCGCGAACGGAAGTAGTACACGTAGGCGAACGCAGCGAAGAAGAACAGGCCTTCGATGCAGGCGGCAAAGCAGATCTGGTTGAGCAGGAACTGGCGGCGCTGTTCGCGGGTCTCGATGCGGGTCAGGTCCTGGATCGAGTCGATCCACTTGAAGCAGAAATCGGCCTTCTTCTTGATCGAGTCGATGTTCTCCACCGCCGAGAACGCCTTGGCGCGCTCTTCCGGATCCGGCAGGTAGTTGTCCAGCAGGGTCAGGTAGAACTGCACGTGCAGTGCTTCCTCATACAGCTGGCGCGACAGGTACATGCGCGCTTCGGGCGCATTCAAGTGCTGGTACAGGTTCAGCACCAGGTTGTTGGACACGATCGAATCGCCGGTGGCGAAGAACGCGACCAGGCGGTGGATCAGGTGGCGCTCACCCGGCGACATCTTGCTGTGCAGGTCGGTGATGTCGATCTGGAAGTTGATCTCTTCCACCGTCCAGGTGTTCTTGATCGCATTCCGGTACATGTCATAGAACTGCGGGTAGCGCATCGGGCGCAGGGTCAGTTCAAAACCGGGATCGAGCAGCATCTGCTTGGGCTTGTCGGCCATGGGTGTTTCCTTGAATTCCTGGGTGAGCCGCCGGGCGTGGCCCGGCGCTACCGTGGGTGTTTTTCCGCAGCCGAGCATGGCTCGGCTCTACAGGTGCGAGGTGTTCGAGTGCCGACCAACGGTCGGCACCCACCGCGCGGTGTCTTACTGGCAGGCCTCGCAGGCTTCCGGGTTTTCCAGCGAGCAGGCGATGGCTTCGTCCGGGCTGAACACCTTGGCCGGGGCCGCAGCGCTGACCGTGGTCTTGGCGATCTTGGTGGCCGGGCGCGAACGCAGGTAGTAGGTGGTCTTGATGCCCTGCTTCCAGGCGTACATGTACATGGAGGACATCGCGCCGATGTTCGGGCTTTCCATGAACAGGTTGAGCGAGGCCGACTGGTCGATGAAGGCGCCACGCTCGGCGGCCATGTCGATCAGCGAACGCATCGGCAGTTCCCACGCGGTGCGGTAGACCTCGCGCAGCGTTTCCGGAATCTGTGCAACGCCGGCGATGGAGCCTTCGGCCAGCTTGATGGCATCGCGCATGTCGGCGGTCCACAGGCCCAGCTTCTTCAGCTCGTTGACCAGGTAGCGGTTGACCTGCAGGAAGTCACCGGACAGGGTCTCGCGCTTGAACAGGTTGGACACCTGCGGCTCGACGCACTCGTAGCAGCCGGCGATCGAGGCGATGGTCGCGGTCGGGGCGATCGCGATCATCAGCGAGTTGCGCAGGCCGTGTTCCTTGATGCGGGCGCGCAGGGCATCCCAGCGCGCGGTGTCTTCCGGCACCACGTTCCAGGCGTCGAACTGCAGTTCGCCACCGGCGGCACGGGTGTCGTTGAACGACGGGTGCTTGCCACGTTCCTGGGCCAGCTCGCAGGAGGTTTCCAGCGCGTGGAAGTAGATCGCTTCGGCAATCTTCTTCGACAGGGCGCGGGCTTCGGCGCTGTCGAACGGCAGGCGCTTGCGGAAGAACACGTCCTGCAGGCCCATGCAGCCCAGGCCGACCGGACGCCAGCGCAGGTTGGCGCGGCGGGCGGTTTCGATCGGGTAGAAGTTCAGGTCGATGACGCGGTCGAGCTGGCGCACGGCCAGGCGAACGGTCTCGGCCAGCTTGTCGAAGTCGAACTCGTTGTGCTCGTCGAAGTGGTTGCCCAGGTTGATCGAACCCAGGTTGCACACGGCGGTTTCATCGTTGGAAGTGACTTCCAGGATTTCGGTGCACAGGTTGGACAGGTGGATCACGTTGCCCGGGCGCAGGGTCTGGTTGCTGGCGCGGTTGCACTTGTCCTTGAAGGTCATCCAGCCGTTGCCGGTCTCGGCCAGGGTACGCATCATGCGGGCATACAGCTTGCGCGCGGAGATGGTGCGGTTGGCCTTGCCCTGGGCTTCGGCCTGCAGGTAGGCCTGCTCGAAGGCTTCGCCGAACAGGTCGGTGAACTCCGGCACGACGCGCGGATCGAACAGCGACCATTCCTGGTCGGCTTCGACGCGCTTCATGAACAGGTCCGGCACCCAGTTGGCCAGGTTCAGGTTGTGCGCACGACGGGCTTCGTCACCGGTGTTGTCGCGCAGCTCGAGGAAGTCTTCGATGTCGGCGTGCCAGGTTTCCAGGTACACGCAGGCCGCGCCCTTGCGCTTGCCGCCCTGGTTCACTGCGGCCACCGACGAATCCATGGTCTTCAGCCACGGCACGATGCCGTTGGAATGGCCGTTGGTCGACTTGATCAGCGAACCACGCGAACGCACGCGGGTGTAGCTGACGCCGATGCCGCCGGAGAACTTCGACAGCTGGGCGATGTCGCCGTACTTGGAATAGATCGATTCCAGCGAGTCCTGCGGCGAGTCCAGCAGGAAGCACGAGGACAGCTGCTCGTGGGTGGTGCCGGAATTGAACAGGGTCGGGCTGGACGGCAGGTAGTCCAGGTTGCCCATGCGCTTGTACAGCGCCAGGGTCTCGGACACGTCCTCGCTCAGCGCGCTGGCGATGCGCAGGAAGAACTGCTGCGGGGTCTCGATCACCTTGCGGGTGTGCGGGTGGCGCAGCAGGTAACGGTCGTACAGGGTACGCAGGCCGAAGTAATCGAAGTTCAGGTCCAGCGAGATGTCGATGGCATCGTTGAGCTTGCGTGCGTTGGTCTGCACGAAGTTCAGCAGGCGGTCGTTGATCAGGCCGACTTCATGGCCACGGCTGACCGACTGCGAGAAGGCGTAGATTTCCTGGCCCGAGACTTCCTTGGCGATGTAGTTGGCCAGCAGGCGCGCGGCGAGACGGCCGTACTCGGGCTCTTCACCGATCAGCAGGGCGGCGGTGCGGATGGACAGTTCGTCCAGCTCGCGGGTGGTGGCACCGTTGTACAGGCCGGAAATGGTGCGGGTGGCCACGCGCATCGGGTCGACGGCGTGCAGGCCTTCGGAGGAACGCTGCACCGCACGCACGATCTTGTTCAGGTCCACCAGTTCGGTGGTCCCATTGCGCTTGGTAACACTCATCGCGTTGGCCGTCGGCGGCGACGTCAACAGGAATTCGCTTTCCTTCTCGATGGTGGCGCTGGATTCGGTGCTCACGGCGTGTGTCCTCTTGGCGTGATTTGGGGGTGCTCGATGCATCGGGTGACGCGGCCCGGGACATGACAGCCCAGGATGGCAGGACGGCGTCGCAGGGGATGAGACCCTGCGCCTGCCACTGCCGTTGACGATCGCGGATGGGTACCCCGGGGCAACCCCTGGAATGGGGGTTGCTGCGACCGACGGCCACAAGATAGTGGGGGTAATGGGGTCCGTCAACGCCAAATGTAGTGAAATTCGGCAATCCCTTGCGCCGCAAGGATCGTGCCATCGGCGCCCTGATCAGACGCTTCAGACCTGCCGGAACGGGCTGCGCAGTCAAGTCCGAAAGGCGTCATTGCGGTGGCACAACGCACCGCGAAAACGGAACAATGACAGCTTCACATGACAGTGATGAAACTGGCTAGGGACAACCCTGTGGATAGGTGGTGGGCAGCCGGTGGGAAAGCCGGTATGGCCGGACGAATCGCCATCGCGCAGTGACTTTCGGCGGGTGACGGCGCCTGCCGAACGCGGGATGCTGGGGTCCTGCAATGACCGGAAAGGATTCCACCATGCGCCTGTCAGCACCCGCCTTGGCCCTGCTGGCTGCTGTGGTCACCGTACCTGCAATTGCCGCTGACACCCCGAAGCTGCGCGCGGACCAGTGCGGTATCCACACCGACTATGACGTGCTGGTGGACAGCGGTGGCATCTGGCTGCGGCATGGCCCGCAGGCACCGCACGAGGTGGTGTTCCACGATGGCGTGCTGAGCCTGGACGACACGGTCGTGCCGGTCAGCGAGGCCGACGCGGCCCGCCTTCGGCAGATGGAGGCCGGGGCACGGCAGCTGATGCCGGCCGCCACGGCGCTGGCCCATGAAGTGAGCGGACTGAGCTTCGACGTGCTCGACGGGGTCTATGAAAGCCTCACCGGTACCGCCAACAGCCGCAAGGTCCGGCGCCTGCGCCGGCAGGCCGATGACTGGATCGGCGGCACGCTGGGCAAGGGCTACTGGGAACAGGCTGTGTTCGGGCCAGGCTTCGAGGCCAAGGTGCAGGACATGGCCGAGTCGCTGTCCGCCTCCATCGCCCGCAGCATGCTGTGGCAGATCTTCACCGGACGCAGCGATGCGATGGAGGCACGCGCCGACCGTCTGGACGCGCAGATGGAACAGCAGCTGGAAGGCCGCGCCGAACGCATCGAGGCCCAAGCACAGTCGCTGTGCCCGCTGGTGCAGTCGCTGGCCGACACCCATGACGCGCTGGAAGTGCGCTACCAAGGCCAACCGCTGCGGCTGCTGGAGCGCAGCGAGAGCGTTCGGGTGGAGCACGGCGATGGCTCGGGCCTGCAGGTGTCGGCCGGGCCGGATGAGCGGCCGCGTGGGAATGCGGTGGCGCCTTCCCGATAGCTGCGCGGCGCTGCTGTAGAGCCGAGCCCATGCTCGGCTCCCTTTCGGCACATCATCCAGAAGCAGCCGAGCGTGGGCTCGGCTCTACAGTAAACCGCCCTCACGCCCGGTGCGGGGTACCCAGGTACTCGGCGCTCTGCATCTCGATCAGGCGCGAGGCGGTGCGTTCGAACGCGCCCTGCAGGCGCTGGCCGGTGTACAGCTCGATCGGCGAGGTGCTGGCGGTGCAGACCAGGTTGACGTGGCGGTCGTACAGCTCGTCGATCAGGTTGACGAAGCGGCGCGCGGCATCCTCATTCAAGCGGTCGAAGGCGGGAATGCCGCCCAGCAGCACCGTGTTGAACTCGTGCGCGATCTCGATGTAATCCGAGGGCCCGCGCGGGCCTTCGCACAGCGCGGCGAAATCGAACCAGGCAATGCTCTTGCCGCGGCCACGCACCGGGATCTTGCGGCCCTCGATCTCGATGTTGCCGGGCTTGGCCGGCTGGCCGCCGCTCAGCTCGTTCCAGCGCGTGGCCAGCCAGTCGTCGCTGTCGGCCGCCAGCGGTGCGCGGTATACCGGCGAGCGGGTCAGCGCGCGCATCCGGTAATCCTCGGTACCTTCGGCGTACAGCTCCACGCAGAAGCGCTGCAGCAGGCCGATGGCCGGCAGGAAGCTCTCGCGCTGCAGGCCGTTGAGGTACAGGTTCTCCACTGCGGTGTTGGAGGTGGTGACCAGGGTCACGCCCTCGGCGAACAGGCGCTCGAGCAGCCGCGCCAGCAGCATCGCATCGCCGATGTCGGTGACGAAGAACTCGTCCAGCACCAGCACGCGCAGGTTGCTGCGCCATTCCTGGGCGATCTTCGCCAGCGGGTCGCTCTGGCCCTGGTGCTCGCGCAGGCGCTCATGGACGCTGCGCATGAAGCGGTGGAAATGGGTGCGGTACTTCTGCTTGATCGGCAGCCCGTCGTAGAACAGGTCGACCAGGAAGGTCTTGCCACGGCCGACGCCGCCCCAGAAGTACAGGCCCTTGATCGGCTCGGGCTTCTTCCAGAACGAAGACAGGCGGTCCAGCCAGCCATCCTCGGCACTGTCCAGCAGGCCCAGGTGGATGCGGTCCAGCTCGGCCAGCGCCGCATGCTGGGCCGGATCGTTCTGCCAGTCGCCACGGGCAACCCCTTCCGCATACCGCTGCGACGGGGTCAGCTCGGGTGCACTCATGCCGCCGCGCCCAGCCAGTGCTTGACGCCGTGGGTCAGCGCGCCGCGCAGGTCGATCAGCTTGCGGTGGAAGAAGTGGCTGGTCTCGGGCATGCGTACCAGCTCATGCGGGGCGTCCAGCGTGTCCAGCCACTGGTAGACGGCCTGCGGGTCGACGATCTCGTCCTGCTCGCCCTGGATCACCAGCCAGCGCGCCGGCGGCGCGATGCCGTCGAAATCCCAGCGACCGGCCGGCGGCGCGATCGAGATCAGCGCTTCCGGCTGCAGCGTGGCGGCGGCCTTCAGCGACACGAACGCACCGAAGCTGAAACCGGCCAGCCACAGGCGGTCGTCCGGGCGCTGGCTGCGCACCCAGGCCGCGACGGCCTTCAGGTCATCCTGCTCGCCCACGCCGCCATCGAAGGTGCCAGCCGAACCACCCACGCTGCGGAAGTTGAAGCGCACCGTGGCGATGCCCAGCTCGCGCAGGGTGGAGGCGGTCATGGTGACCACCTTGTTGTGCAGGGTGCCACCTTCGGTGGACAGCGGATGGCAGACGATGGCCACGATCGGCTGCACCGGCACATCGGCCTTGGGCAGGTCGACGACCACTTCCAGCGGGCCGGCCGGGCCGTCCAGTTCGAGGCAGGCGGTTTCGCCGGGGGCGACGGGGAACAAGGGCTTGTGCATGGCACCATGATACCGTCCCCCGCCCCTGCCCTGTGCCCGCCCCATGCTCTATCTGTCACTGGCCGTGATCTGCAGTGTGCTGGTTTCGGTGTTGTTGAAGGTGGCCGCACGCCGCCAGCTGGATGTTGCGCAGATGGTCACCTGGAACTATCTGGTGGCGGCAACGCTCACCGCCGTGGTGCTGCAGCCACCGCTGGATGCTCTGCGCGCGCCGCGTGCGCCGTGGCCGTCACTGCTGGCGCTGGCGGTGGTGCTGCCCTCGATCTTCCTGGTACTGGGCCGCGCGGTGGCGGTGGCCGGCATCGTCCGCAGCGACGTGGCGCAGCGGCTGTCGTTGCTGCTTTCCCTGGCCGCCGCCTTCCTGTGCTTCGGCCAGACCGCAACGCCCTGGAAACTGGCCGGCCTGGGCCTGGGCCTGCTGGCGATGGTGGCCATCAGCCTGCGCCCGCGCGGCCCGGCGGTGGCGTCCTCACCCGGCGGCTGGGGCTGGCTGCTGGGCGTATGGGCCGGATTCGCAGTGGTGGACGTGCTGCTCAAGCAGGTGGCGCTGTCCGGCACGCCGTCGATGGCGGCGGTGCTGGCCAGTTTCAGCGTCGCCTTCGTGCTGATGCTGGCAGTGCAGCTGTGGCGGCATACGCGTGGCCGCAGCCGGCTGGCCTGGCGCAACCTGGGCGCGGGCGCGCTGCTGGGCCTGCTCAATGGCGGCAACATCCTCTTCTATGTACACGCGCACCAGGCGATGCCGGACAGCCCGGCCACCGTGTTCGCCGGCATGAACATCGGGGTGGTGGTCTTGGGCGCGCTGGTGGGTGTGCTCGCCTTCGGCGAGGCCACCACGAAGTGGAACCGCGCCGGCCTGGCACTGGCGGTGCTGGCGATCGGGATGATCGCCTGGGGGTGAGCGATACCCGGGGTCGGATCCCATTCCCACGGAATGGGCTCTGACCCCTACGCCTCAGACCCCGCGATGCCTTGGGTCAGAGCCCATTCCGTGGGAATGGGATCCGACCCCGGCCTGGCGCGTTACTTGTCGAAGCCCAGCAGCAGCGGGTCGTGGTCGGAGCTGCGCCACGGGCCCTGCACGTTGCGGCCCTGGTAGCCGCTGGCGTCCTGCTCGTCGGCGTTGCTGTGCCATTCGGCGGCACCGCGCAGGCGCCTGGCCATGCCCGGGTTCAGCAGGGCGTGGTCGAGGCGGCCGGTGTAGCCGTTGTAGACGTAGCTGTAGGGATGCTCGACCTTGGCAACCTTGAACGCGTCCTGCCAGCCCAGATCATGCAGGGCGCGGATCGGGTCTTCCATCGCGTAGGCATTGAAGTCACCCAGCAGCACCGCGTCCCTGGCGCCGGTACCGGTCGGATCGGTCTGCAGCCAGGCGTGCAGCTGCTGCGCCGACGTCACACGGGTGGCGTTCCAGCAGCCCTGATTGTCGTTGCGATCGGCGTCGGCACCGGCCGCGTCACGGCAACCCTTCGATTTGAAATGGTTGGCAACCACCACGAACGGCGCGCCCTGCTTGCCCTGGAAGGCCTGCGCCAACGGTACGCGGCTGTGCTCGACGAACGGGCCGCCGGTCAGCGTGGCCGGCTTGCCGACCGGCTGCAGGCGCGTGCTTCGGTAGATGATCCCGACCCGGATCGGGTTGTCGCCGGGGCCGTTGCCGGCGTCGACGAAGCGCCAGTCGCCCTGCGCGCCGCGGTCGCGGTTGAGCGCATCGACCAGTTCGGCGATGGCCGACTGCGGGCCGTAGCCGTCGTTCTCCAGTTCCATCAGCGCAGCGACATCGGCGCCCAACGCATTGACCGTGGTGACCAGCTTGGCGAGCTGCGCCTTGTGCTCGTCCAGCGTGCGCGCGCCGCGCAGCGTCGGGAAGCCACCGCCCTGGCCGTCACCATTGAAGAAATTCTCCAGGTTGAAGGCGGCCACGTGCAGGCTTCCCGGCACCGTGGGTACTGCCGGGCGCTTCAGTTCCGGCAGCTTCAGCGCGCCTTCGACCTGCAGGCGCGGATGGCCCTGCGCGTCCACGCGCACGATGCCCTCCACATTGCGCAGTTGCATGCCGGTGCGCAGCACCGGGTTGCCCGGCAGGTAGGGCACGCTGGCGGGGTCGCGGGCATCGCTGCCATCCTCCAGCACCAGGCGGCGGCGCTGGTTGTCGGCCATCACCTGCTCATAGCCGGCAGTGCCCGGCGCGGCCACTTCGGTCGGCTGCCAGAGGCGGCCATCGAACGCCACCGTGAGCTGGCCGAAGTGCTGCAGGCCATCGGTACCGGCCAGGGTAAGCGGCGCGGCGATGCGCACGCGCTGCCCATCCAGCGCGCGCCAGTCGGCCGGCGCAGCGGTCAGCACCACAGTGGCGCTGCCGCGCGCGACGGAGGGCGGCGCGACCGGCGTGGCCTGCGGCTGGGCCTGGGCAAAGGCGCCGGCCGGCAGCAGCAGGGACAGGGCAAGGGCGAGGGAACGGCGGCGCATCAACGGGCGACTCCATGGAAGAGGCGCACAGACTAACCCTGAAATGCGAAACCCCGCCTGCGCAGCGGGGGCATATGAGCGATCAGGCCTCGGTGGGCAAAGCCGGGGGATCGTAGAGCCGAGCCCATGCTCGGCTGCACCTGGCCACACCGCGCGGAGAGCAGCCGAGCGCGGGCTCGGCTCTACAGGAAGCGGCGCGTTGCGGCGGTTACTTCAGGTTGCCCAGCATCCAGTCCACGGTGGCGTGGATCTGTTCTTCGGTCAGCGCCGGGTTGCCGCCCTTGGGCGGCATGATCCCGCCGTCGGGGCCGGTATAGCCCTCGATGGCGTGCTTGTAGAGGGTGTCCTTGCCCTGCGCGATGCGCTTGTCCCAATGCGAATGGTCCAGCGTCGGTGCCATGCCCACACCGTTGGTGTGGCAGGCGGTGCACAGGTTGTCGAAGATCACCTTGCCATCCTTGGTGCCGCCGTAGGCCACCTGCGACCCCGCCTTGGCCAGCGCGGCGGCCTTGGCCGCGGCCTGCGCGGCGGCGCCGGTGCTGCCGGCATAGACCGCGCCGGTGGGCGAAATGCGCTGTTCGGTGCGCTTGGCCGCAGTGGGCGACACCTCGGGCGGAATCCGGGTGTGGATGTAGGCGGCAAGGAGGATGAGGCCGAGGGTGATGGTCGCCAGCAGCGCGATCACCATGGAGAAGCGTTTCAGGAACTCCAGATCGTAATTCCGCACTCTTCGTTACCCCTGGCTGATAGTCGTTGGACCACGGCTGAGCGACTGCGTGATGGACCGAGTATAGAACGCGCCTTGCGTGCGACAACAGGCGTCACTGCTGGTGCGGCGCAACATGCCGGGGGCTGGGGTCGGGGATGGGGTCAGATCCCTTTTGCGCCGCAAAAGGGATCTGACCCCAGCAACAGAAGCCGGCCAGCGGCCGGCGCTACCGGATTACCGGGGCACCGATCGCGCGCAGGCAGAAGCTGCAGATCGCATCCACCAGCGCGTCTTCGTCGCGGTGCGCTTCGCGGCTGGGCGCGGTCGGACCGACCATCGCTTCGGTGAAGGCGCCGACCAGGCACGCGGCGGCCACATGCGCGTCCTGCGCCGGCAGCTCACCGGCGGCCACGCCTTCCTCCACCAGCCGCAGGAACACGTCGCCGAACGCGCGACGTCCGCGCATGCGCTCGGCCTCCACGTCCGGATCGACCGGTTCGACGATGAAGGCGTGCGCCAGCCCCGGCCCGGCCAGGGCGCGGCGGACGAAGGCGGTGATTGCCAGCCGCAGGCGCTCGCTGGCCACCTCCGGACCGCTGGCGATGCGCTCCATGATCGCGACCTCGTGGGCCACCGCGGCGTTGAGCACCTCCACGAACAGCTCGGCCTTGGACGGGAAGTGGCGATAGATCAGGCCGGTGGACACCCCCGCCTGGGTCGCCACGGCGGTCACCGGGGCGTTGCGCCAGCCGCCGGTGGCGACCAGCTCGCGGGTGGCCAGCAGGATCCGTTCACGGGCGCCCGCCAGGCGTTCTTCCATCAATGCAGAGCGTTTATAGGCCATGTTCTGATTCTAGTTTCAATTTTTGAATTCGTATTCACTTCTTATCCGAACCCCGCTACGCTGGGGCCATCGCCCGTGCGGGTGGCGGTCCTGCCGACCGCCGCCCGCTCCCCCGCCGGGTGCGTCCATTCCCTGCCATCCCGCCGTGGAGCCACCACAATGCACGTGCCATCCCTGAACTTCGATCTTGGCGAAGACATCGACCTGCTGCGCCAGAGCGTGGCCCATTTTGCCGCCGCCGAGGTCGCACCGCTGGCCGCCGAGGCTGATGCCAGCAACCAGTTCCCGCTGGCCCTGTGGCCGAAGCTGGGCGAACAGGGCCTGCTCGGCCTCACCGTGGAAGAAGAATACGGTGGTACCGGCATGGGCTACCTGGCCCACGTGGTGGCGATGGAAGAAATCTCGCGCGCCTCCGGCGGCATCGGCCTGTCCTATGGCGCGCACTCCAACCTGTGCGTGAACCAGCTGCGCAAGAACGGCAACGAAGAACAGAAGCAGCGCTTCCTGCCCGGCCTGTGCAACGGCAGCCTGGTCGGCGCGCTGGCGATGAGCGAACCGGGTGCCGGTTCGGATGTGGTGTCGATGAAGCTGCGCGCCGACAAGCGCGGCGACCGCTACGTGCTCAACGGCAACAAGATGTGGATCACCAACGGCCCGGATGCCGACGTGCTGGTGGTCTACGCCAAGACCGACATGGAGGCCGGTGCCAAGGGCATCACCGCGTTCCTGGTCGAGAAGGGCATGAAGGGCTTCTCCACCGCGCAGAAGCTGGACAAGCTCGGCATGCGCTCCTCGCCCACCTGCGAGCTGGTGTTCCAGGACTGCGAGATTCCCGAAGAGAACGTGCTGGGCCAGGTCGGCGGTGGCGTGCGCGTACTGATGTCCGGCCTGGACTACGAGCGCGTGGTGCTGTCCGGTGGCCCGCTGGGCCTGATGGCCGCGGCCATGGACGTGGTCATGCCCTATGTGCACGAGCGCCACCAGTTCGGCGAACCGATCGGCAGCTTCCAGCTGATCCAGGCCAAGATCGCCGACATGTACGTGGGCCTGGGTGCCTGCCGCGCGTATGTCTATGCCGTGGCGCGCGCCTGCGACCAGGGCCGCACCACCCGCCAGGACGCCGCCGGTGCGATCCTGTACGCCGCCGAGAAGGCCACCTGGCTGACCGGCCAGGCGATCCAGATCCTCGGCGGCAATGGCTACATCAACGAATACCCGACCGGCCGCTTGTGGCGCGACGCCAAGCTGTATGAAATCGGCGCCGGCACCTCGGAGATCCGCCGCATGCTGATCGGCCGCGAACTGTTCCAGCGCACCCTGTAAGGCCACCGCGATGACCGTCCTGAACAGCCAGCTGCAACCGGGCAGCGAAACGTTTGAAAGCAACCGCGCGGCCATGCAGGCCGTAGTCGACGACCTGCATGCCACCCTCGCGCGCACCGCGCTGGGTGGCAGTGAGGCGGCACGCGCCAAGCACACCGCGCGCGGCAAGCTGCTGGTGCGCGACCGCATCGACGCCCTGCTCGACCCCGGCAGCGCCTTCCTGGAAATCGCGCCGTTGGCCGCGCACGGCATGTATGAAGACGCCGTGCCCGCCGCGGGCGTGGTGGCCGGCATCGGCCGGGTGAGCGGCGTGGAATGCGTGATCGTGGCCAACGACGCCACGGTCAAGGGCGGCACCTATTACCCGATGACGGTGAAGAAGCACCTGCGCGCGCAGGAGATCGCCGAGCAGAACCACCTGCCGTGCATCTACCTGGTCGATTCCGGTGGCGCGTTCCTGCCGCTGCAGGACGAAGTCTTCCCCGACCGCGACCATTTCGGCCGCATCTTCTACAACCAGGCCAACCTGTCGGCGCAGGGCATTCCGCAGATCGCCTGCGTGATGGGCAGCTGCACCGCCGGTGGCGCCTATGTGCCGGCGATGAGCGACGAGACCGTGATCGTGCGCGAGCAGGGCACGATCTTCCTCGGCGGCCCGCCGCTGGTGAAGGCGGCCACCGGTGAAGTGGTCACGGCCGAGGAACTGGGTGGCGCCGACGTGCACACCCGCATCTCCGGCGTGGCCGACCACATGGCCGACAACGATCTGCAGGCACTGGCACGGGTGCGCGCGATCATCGCCCAGCTCAACTGGCGCAAGCCGGAACCGGCGATGGCGGTGCGGCCCCCTGAAGCGCCATTGCTGCCGGCCCATGAGCTGTATGGCGTGATCCCGGCCGATACGCGCAAGCCCTACGACGTTCGCGAAGTGATCGCGCGGCTGGTGGATGGCTCGCGCTTCGACGAGTTCAAGCCGCGCTACGGCGCAACGCTGGTGACCGGTTTCGCCCATCTGAACGGCTACCCGATCGGCATCATCGCCAACAACGGGATCCTGTTCTCCGAGTCGGCCCTGAAGGGCGCGCACTTCATCGAGCTGTGCACCCAGCGCAACATCCCGCTGGTGTTCCTGCAGAACATCACCGGCTTCATGGTCGGCCGCAAGTACGAACAGGGCGGCATCGCCAAGGACGGCGCCAAGCTGGTGATGGCGGTGGCCTGTGCCAGGGTGCCCAAGTTCACCGTGGTGATCGGCGGCTCGTTCGGTGCCGGCAACTACGGCATGTGTGGCCGTGCGTACTCGCCGAACTTCCTGTGGATGTGGCCGAACGCGCGCATCGGCGTGATGGGCGGCGAGCAGGCCGCCAGTGTGCTGGCCACGGTCAAGCGCGATGGCATTGAAGCCAAGGGCGGCCAGTGGCCGGCGGCGGAAGAGGATGCCTTCAAGGCACCGATCCGCGACCAGTTCGAACAGCAGGGCCACCCGTACTACGCCAGCGCGCGCCTGTGGGACGACGGCGTGATCGATCCGGCCGACACCCGCCAGGTGCTGGCGCTGGCGCTGTCGGCCAGCCTCAACGCCGCCCCGCAGCAGACGCGCTTCGGCGTGTTCCGCATGTGACCCGTGCCATGACCGAGCACGCTCCTATGAAGCACGTTGCCATGTTCAGCAAAGTCCTGATCGCCAACCGCGGCGAAATCGCCTGCCGCGTCATCGCCACCTGCCGCCGCCTCGGCATCGCCACCGTGGCGGTGTATTCCGATGCCGACCGCAACGCACGCCACGTGCGCCTGGCCGACGAAGCCGTCCACATCGGCCCGGCCGCCGCACGCGAGAGCTACCTGCGTGGCGATGCCCTGCTTGACGCCGCGCGCGCTACCGGCGCACAGGCCATCCACCCCGGTTACGGCTTCCTGTCCGAGAATGCCGACTTCGCCGATGCCTGTGCCGCCGCCGGCATCACCTTCATCGGGCCACCGCCCAGCGCCATCCGCGCGATGGGTGACAAGAGCGCGGCCAAGGCGCTGATGGCCAAGGCCGGTGTGCCGCTGACGCCGGGTTACCACGGTGACCAGCAGGCGCCGGACTTCCTGCGCGCGCAGGCCGATGGCATCGGCTACCCGGTGCTGATCAAGGCCAGCGCCGGTGGCGGTGGCAAGGGCATGCGCAAGGTCGAACGCAGCGAGGACTTCGTCGATGCGCTGGCCAGCTGCCAGCGCGAGGCGGCCTCGGCGTTCGGCAACGACCACGTGCTGGTCGAGAAGTACGTCGAGCGCCCGCGCCATATCGAGATCCAGGTGTTCGGTGACAGCCACGGTGAGGCGGTCTACCTGTTCGAGCGCGACTGCTCGGTGCAGCGCCGCCACCAGAAGGTGCTGGAAGAAGCACCCGCGCCGGGCATGAGCGCGGAACGTCGTGCTGCAATGGGCAAGGCCGCGGTCGATGCCGCACGCGCAGTGGGCTATGAGGGTGCGGGCACGGTGGAATTCATCGCCGGCCCGGACGGCGATTTCTACTTCATGGAAATGAACACCCGCCTGCAGGTCGAGCACCCGGTCACCGAATACATCACCGGCACCGACCTGGTGGAGTGGCAGCTGCGCGTGGCTTCGGGCCAACCGCTGCCGCTGCGCCAGGACCAGCTGGCCATCCATGGCCACGCGATCGAAGCGCGGCTGTACGCCGAGGATGCCGACCGTGGCTTCCTGCCCTCCACCGGCACCCTGCGCCGCCTGCGCCTGCCGGCAGCGTCGGCCAACGTGCGCGTCGATACCGGCGTGGAGGAAGGTGACAGCATCACCCCGTACTACGATCCGATGATCGCCAAGCTGATCGTCTGGGACGTGGACCGCGACGCCGCGCTGCGCCGCATGAGCCAGGCCCTGGCCGACTGCCAGGTGGTGGGCGTGACCACCAACGCCGGCTTCCTGCGCCGCCTGGTGAATACCGATTCGTTCGCGCACGCCAGGCTGGATACGGCGCTGATCGAACGCGAACAGGCGGCATTGAGTGCCGTGGGCGACGCGGGTGTGGACCTGTGGCTGCTGGCCGCCGTGGCCGCGGTGGCAAGCACGGCGCCCGCCAGCACCGACGTGCGCGATCCGCATTCGCCGTGGCGGTCACAGGATGGCTGGCGCCTCGGTGCGTCCGCGCCGCGCGTAGTGCCGCTGCAGCAGGGCGAACGCAAGCACACGCTGAAGGTGTGGGCGCAGGCCGATGGCTGGCGCGTGCAGTGCGATGACGCTGCACCGGTGCGGGTGATCGGCACGGCCGATGTGCACGGACTGACGGTGCAGCTGGGCGAGCGCCGCGGGTCGCTGCAGCTGCTGCGCGACGGTAACCAGCTGTACCTGTTCGGCGCCGACGGCCAGCACCGCTTCACCCTGCATGATCCAGTGGGTGAATCGGACCACGCCGTGGCCGACGCCGGCAGCCTGCTGGCACCCATGCCGGGCAGGATCGTGGCCACGCTGGTCGCGGCCGGTACCGAGGTCAAGCGCGGCACGCCGCTGGTGGTGCTGGAAGCGATGAAGATGGAGCACACCCTGCAGGCACCGGCCGATGGCACGGTGAAGGGTTACCGTGCCAAGGCCGGCGACCAGGTCGGCGACGGCGCGGTGCTGGTGGACTTCGAGGCGACCTGATCGCCGGGGCGACGGCCGCTCAGCGGTCGTCGCCCGTCGCCACCCGCCCGGCCGGATCGAATTCGGCCGTGTCCAGCGTGGCACTGCGCCAGCCCAGGCCACAGATGGCCATCGCGCTCTGGCCGATGCCATCGAACCCAAAAGCACGATCGACATCGGCATCGTTGATCGCCGCTGTCACGAATGCTGCCAGCCCGCGCTCGGTGGCGCACAGGTACAGCAACTGCGAAATGTGGCCCACGTCCAGCGTCACCGCACGGTGCGCCTTGGCATGGTTGCGATACTTCCAGAAGCAGCGGTCATAACGCGGTGCCAGTACCAGCAGCGCTGGCGCATCGGCGAACCACGCCTGCCCGGACAGCATCCGCCGCGCCATCGCAGGCAACGCCTGCGGCGGTGGCGAGGGCAGCGGCAGCACGGCGTGCTGCACCGGATGATAGTGGTACAAGCCCGGTGCCAATCCTTCCACGTTCTGCACCAGCAGGAAGCCCTCGGTGGGATGCAGGCCGCCACCGGAAGGCACGTTCTTCTTCAGGAACTCGGTATCGCGCTCGACCTTCTGCACCGCGTGCGCCATCAACGTCCGCTGCAGCACCTGGGCCAGCAGTGGCAGCGGCAACGCGCGCTGCGGGTCGAAATTGCGGCAGGTGGTGCGACGCGCCAGCAGTGCATCGAACGCGGCCTCTTCGCTGCGCGGCAGCGGCTGGTAGTCGCCCTGCATCGGCTGCACCACCGGCGGTGGCGGCCCCAGGCGCTGGCGCAGGCCGGCCGCGGTGTCCAACCCCTGCCGGCGCATGTCCTCCACGCTGTCCACGGCCTGCCAGCGCGCATGGCGATGGGCCAGCGCAGCCAATGGCCACCACTGGCTGCGCCGCAGCGCCTCGTCGCGCATCTGGTGCCCCACCTCGCTCGGTGGGTCGGTCAACAGCAGGCCCTGTTCGACCAGGCGGGCCAGCATGGCCGGGCAGGCATCGGCGGGCGGTTCGCTCCAGCGGTGCGCGCTGAGCCCGCCCAGCAGCTGGCGCTCCTCGGCGTCCACCGGCAGTGGCTGGTCCAGGTGGGCGGCCAGCGCCACCCAGCTGATCTGGCTGTCCATCTCGGCGTGGCCGGCCAGCATCGCGCGCAGGTCCAGGGTGACCGCCTCGCGAGGCTCGAACATCAGGCTGGCGCAGCGGCGCAGGCGCATCGGTTTCCTTCCTTGTGCCGCACAGCCGGCATAGCAGCAACGACCGCAGCGCGGCCAACTTTAGCGACGTGCACAGCGCGGCCCTCAATGGCGGGCTGTCGCGGCCGATACGAGTAGCTCCACCTACGGACAATCCCCATGAGCCATCCCCGTCTTTCCGCCGCCGACGCCAGCACCCTGCTGGACCACCTGATCGGCAGCGAAGCGTTCCGCAGCCACTTCACCGCTTCGCCGGCCAAGGCCCTGGCCTCGATCGGGCTGGACGGTGCCGTTGGCGAAAACGACTGCATGAAGATCGGCACCCTGGCCTCGGTCGAGGAGCTGAGCCGCACCCGTGATTCGCTGCATGCGTACCTGAGTACCTCGACCGCCTCGATGACCGTGGTGTTCTGCTTCGAAGCCGACCGCATCGACGAGCGCGTCAACGCCTGAGTCCGCATCAGCGCGACACTCGCACCGACGTCGCCTCGGTGGCGATGTCGTGCACATTCAGGGGTTGCCAGACCTGCATGGACGCCACCTCGGCAATGGCCTGGCCGTGGTGCCGGGCCAGCCAGGCCTGCTCGCGACGCACGCCGGCAGTGTCCTGCTCGGCACGCAGTGCCTGCAGCAGCACAACGTGGGCCTGCACAGGTTCGCTGCCATCAAAGGTGGGCTCGAGCAGATGGCGTGCCGCCCGCGGACGCTGTTGCGCCAGTTCGGCCATCGCCAACACAACCCGACGCCACTTGCCCACCACAGGGCTGCGCTGCCGCTCCAGCAGTTCGCCATGGTCGCGCAGCCACTCTGCGGCCAGCGCATGCTGGCCCTGGCGCTGGGCCAGATAAGTCAGGGCCAGCAGCTGCAGGCTGCGGCTGCCCACGGCGGAGTCGTCGTTGTTCCGCAGCAGCGGCCGCAGCACGGCGGCAATGGATTCAAGCTCCTTCGCATCGCCGGCCGTGCACAGCGTGGTCACGGTGGCGTGCTGCAGGCGTTGATGGATCTGGTAGTCGATCAGATCCGGTGCTGGACCGTCCGCAGCAATCGCGGCATGCAAACTGCTGCAATCACGCTGCTCCGCAGCCACCAGCAGGTGGGCCCGCAGGCGCATGCGCTGTTGCAGGTCGTCCCCCCGCGGCAACCGCATCAACAGCTGCTGCGCCTGTGCATCCAGGCCCTGCGCAACCAGCACGTCCACATCCAGGTCGTCGGCCTCGTCATTGCCGCGCAGCATCCGTGCCTGGCGCAAGGTGCGCATTGCCTGCTGCGGCTGGCCGAGGCCCAGCTGTGCCCGCGCCAGATGGATGGTCGGATACAGCCGCAACGGGTCCTGAGGCACCGTCGCGGCGCGCGCATAGGGCTCGGCCTCGGTGAAGCGATTGTCCTGCAGCAACCCCCAGGAGGTATTGGACAGCCCAGCAAACGAATCCGGATAGATCTTGGCCAGTGCACGCCACTGTTCCAGCGGCCAGCCACCGGGTTCCAGTTCGGCCTGCCAGCCCTTCAGGTACAGGCGCTCACGCGCGGGCAGGCGCTGCTGCTGGGCCAGCGCGTGCTCCAGCGCGTCACGCGCGTCCGCGACCTGCGCGGTGCGCGCATGCAGCTTGGCCACGCCCATGTAGGCCAAGGCAAAACCGGGATCGATGTCGATCGCGGCCTGGTAGAGGTTGCGTGCTTCTTCGAAGCGACGCTGACCCAGTGCGCTCTCGGCCAGCGCGAACGCACGCAGTGCGCGCAGGTCCTGGGTCGAGGCGCGCGGCAGCGGCAGGGATTGCTCCAGGCTGGCCACCGACTCGCCCAGTCCGCGACGCAGGCGACCGACCACGTCGTCCACGGCGAACACCATCTGGTCGGATCGATCGGCGGTGGCGGTGAAGGTCTGGATCACCTGGCCACTGCCCGGTGCGGCAACATCGATGGCCAGCTCGTAGCCACCGATCTTCTGCCGCACGGTCGGCAGCAGCACCGCGCGCGCGCCCTCCCGCACCGCCACATCGACCGCGGTATCGCGGTTGAGCCGGGTATCGCCCGAGAGCCGCGCCATTTCCAGGCTTTCGCGGATCTTGCCTTCCGACAGCACGTTCACGTAGCGCGACTGTTCCAGCGCGATCCGGATCGCGTGCCGCATCGAGTCATCGAAGATCGGATCGCCGGTGAGGTTGTCGACATCGCCAAGCACCACCCAGTCACGTTCGGCGAAGGCAATGGCCGGCTCCGACCGCAGCAGCAGCCAGCCGCCCAGCACGGCCGCGGCAAGGATCAGGCCTTCGGCGGCCAGCACCAGCGGTTGCCGCCACAGCGGCAGGTCGCGGCGCGCCTTGGCGTTGGCGCGCGGCATGCGCAGCGGCGCCGAACCGATCTCGCCCACTTCGATCACTTCCTGCACCACCGGCACGCCCTTGAAGCGCCAGCGCCCGTGCGATTTCCACAGCAGGCGCGTGCCACGCTCGCCCAGTGCATCGGTGGCACGGCGGGTCAGCGATTCGGCCACCGCCGACAGCAGGATCTGGCCGGGGCGGGCCAGCATCATCAGGCGCGCCGCCATCGGCTTGGCCAGGCCTTCCACCTCCATCGACTTGGCACCGGCACGGACCGCCTCGGTACTGTTCTCCCAGGTCAGCACGTCGCCCACGTGCAGGCCGGCGCGCGCGCGCAGTTCAATCGCGCGCTGCTGGCCCAGCGCGTGCAGTTCGCGCTGGTAGTCCAGGGCGAAGCCCAGTGCGTCGACGGCGCGCTCGAACAGCATGAACAAGCCATCGGAGCGATCGATCAGCTGGCCGTTCCAGCGCTGCTGCAGCACCAGTACCAGGCGATCGTGTTCCTGGAACAGGCTTGCCGCCGCCACATCGCCGATCCGCTCGACCAGCTGCAGCGAATCACACAGATCGGTGAACAGCAGGGCGCGCAGCTGTGGGCTATGCGGGGCTGACGTTCCGTTGTCGCCATTCATCGCCTGCCTCTCCCTATTGGCCGTCCGGATCATCCGCCCAGCGCAGGCAGTTGCCGCCATCGCGCTTGGCCTGGTACAGCGCACGATCCGCGCAGGCATACCACTCGCTCCAGCCTGCCTCCGGCGCCAGCAGGCAGGCGCCGATGCTGACCAGGCTCACATGCGGCGTGCCATGGCTGCGCTCGAGCAGGCCATGCACCGCACTGATGATGAACTCGGCCGCGTGCTGCACGATCTCGCGGTTGCCACGGCGCAGGATCAGGCAGAACTCATCGCCACCAAGCCGGCAGGCCAGGTCCTGCTCGCCGGCCATCGAGCGCAGGATGTTGCCCATGCTCTGCAGCACGCGGTCGCCGGCCTGGTGGCCGTGGCGGTCGTTGATCTGCTTGAAGCGGTCGCAATCGATCAGCAGCAGCGCCTGCGGCGGCCCCTCGGCCCGCTCGCGGCACTCCTGCAGGTACAGGGTGAGGCCTCGCCGGTTGTGCAGCCCGGTCAGTTCATCGGTACGCACCAGCTCACGGGTGTGGGTCAACTGATGGGTAGTGATGTACAGATTGTCCAGCGCGGTTTCCAGATCGTGGTTGCGCCGGCGCAGCTGTGCGATCAGTGCCTGTTCGTTGGCCAGCACGCGCATGATCGTGCGGCGCAGGAAATAGGCCACCAGGCCGGGATCGGATTCGACCAGCCGATGGAAATCGGCCGGGCCCAGCTCCAGCACATCGCAGTCGACCAGCGCGCGCGCACTGGCGCTGCGCAGGTGGTCGCCGACCAACAGGCCCAGTTCTCCGAAGAACTCGTGCTGCCCGAGCGTCTTGATCACCAGGTCCTCGCCGAAGTCCAGTTCGATCTGGCCTTCGAGGATCACATACATGCGCTCGCCGCGGTGGCCACGCTGGAACAGCCACTGTCCGGCACGGAGCTTGCATGCGCGGGCGAATCTGGCGAACAATGCCACCTCGGCATCGGACAACAGAGCGTGCACGATCTCGGCCATCGCCACCCGGGCGATACCTGTCGTCACATCACTGTTCTCGGCCGCACCCCTGCCGGTCATTCCCTGCACCCGCCGCCAGCGTCCCCTGGTGAGCCGCGGAGCATAGCACCGCTTTAAAGTGTGCGCCCTATCTCATTTTGACCCTTCTGCCGATCTTGATTGATGTGAAGATCGGTGATGGCCCGTTCTGGTCACGGGTGTCCGGGCAAAACTCCTGCTGGATCAATCCGATGCCGGGCTTCACAGGGTTTCGGCCAAGTTGCCGGCACCGGGGTGCGCCTGATTGACGCTCCGCGCGTGCTGCGCCCTTGCATCGATACAACAACGCCGGCAGGTCCCCCGACCGGCCGGCGTTGTCTGGCCCTTCCCTGGCCACCCTGATCACCCGGAGCCCGGTAGTGCCGGCCGCTGGCCGGCAACTGCATGGGCTTCGGAAACATCGATGGGTTGCCGGCCAGCGGCCGGCACCACCGGATCACGCGGCGCGCCGCATCACGCCGCGCGTTCGCTGCGCCCGCCATGGAACTGTTCTTCCTCGGTCGAGCCGGTCAGCGCGGTGGTCGACGACTGGCCCTGCTGGATCGCCTGGGTCACCGCATCGAAGTAGCCGGTACCGACCTCGCGCTGGTGCTTGACCGCAGTGAAGCCGCGCTCGGCCGCTTCGAACTCGGCTTCCTGCAACTCGACGAACGCGCTCATCTGGCGGCGTGCGTAGCCGTGGGCCAGGTTGAACATGCCGTAGTTCAACGCATGGAACCCGGCCAGGGTGATGAACTGGAACTTGTAGCCGTAGCTGCCCAGTTCGCGCTGGAACTTCGCAATGGTGGCGTCGTCCAGGTTCTTCTTCCAGTTGAAGCTGGGCGAGCAGTTGTAGGCCAGCAGCTTGCCCGGGAACTTCGCATGGATCGCCTCGGCGAACTTGCGTGCGAATTCCAGGTCCGGCTTGCCGGTCTCGCACCACACCAGGTCGGCGTAGGGCGCGTAGGCCAGGCCACGGCTGATCGCCTGGTCCAGGCCGTTGCGGGTCTTGTAGAAGCCTTCGACGGTGCGCTCGCCGGTGGTGAACGGCTTGTCGTTGCCGTCGATGTCGCTGGTCAGCAGATCAGCCGCTTCGGCATCGGTGCGCGCCACCAGCAGGGTCGGCACGCCCAGCACATCGGCGGCCAGCCGCGCGGCATTGAGCTTCTCGATCGCCTCGCGGGTCGGCACCAGCACCTTGCCGCCCATGTGCCCGCACTTCTTCACCGACGCCAACTGGTCTTCGAAATGCACGCCGGCGGCACCGGCCTCGATCATCGCCTTCATCAGCTCGAACGCATTGAGCACGCCGCCGAAACCGGCCTCCGCATCGGCGACGATCGGCTGCAGGAAGTCGATGTCGTCCTTGCCTTCGGCGTGGTGCAGCTGGTCGGCGCGCAGCAGCGTGTTGTTGATGCGCTTGACCACTGCCGGCACCGAATCGGCCGGGTACAGCGACTGGTCCGGATACATCTGCCCGGCCAGGTTGGCGTCGGCCGCCACCTGCCAACCGGACAGGTAGATCGCCTTCAGGCCCGCCTTGACCTGCTGCATGGCCTGGTTGCCGGTCAATGCACCCAGCGCGTTGACGAACTCGCGCTCATGCAGCGACGCCCACAGCTTCTCCGCACCCAGGCGGGCCAGCGAATGCTCGATGTGGACGGTGCCGCGCAGGCGCACCACGTCGGCGGCACTGTAGTTGCGCTGGATGCCTTCCCAGCGCGGGTTGGTATCCCAGTCGTGCTGGATCTGTTCGGCAGTGGGCAGCTTGCTCATGTCTTTCTCCAGTTCGGTTCGTGCGTGCAGCGGGGAGGGAAACGGCGGGAAACGCGGGCGGCGATCAGTCGATGCGCGCGTAGGCCGGCAGGGTCAGGAAATCGGTCAGTTCGTCGCTGCGGCTCAGTTCGCCGAGCAGGGCGATGGCCTCGCCGATGCGTGCGCCACCGGGCAGCGTGGCGGTGTCACCCAGCCGTGCCGGCAGCTGAGCCAGCGTGGCATCCAGCAGTGCCAGGTCGATGGCGGTGCCATCGTCCAGCTGCTGGCCCGGCGTATGCAGCCACTGCCACAACTGGCTGCGGCTGATCTCGGCGGTGGCCGCGTCCTCCATCAGGTGGTGGATCGGCACGCAGCCGTTGCCATCCAGCCATGCCGCCAGGTAGCGCACGCAGACTTCCACGTTGCCTTCGAAGCCGGCGCGGGTGATGGTGCCGGGCGGCCGTGCGATCAGTTCGTCGCGGCCGACGCACACATCCTGGCGCAGCACGCTGTGCTGGTTCGCACCGGGCATGTGTTCGTCGAAGATCGCCATCGCCACCGGAATCAGCGCCGGATGCGCGACCCAGGTGCCGTCGTGGCCGGCGGTCACTTCGCGCAGCTTGTCAGCGCGCACGCGGGCCATCGCCTGTTCGTTGGCGGCGGCATCGTTGTTGATCGGAATCTGCGCGGCCATGCCACCCATCGCATGTGCACCACGGCGATGGCAGGTCTGGATCAGCAGTTCCGAATAGGCCTTCAGGAACGGCTGGGTCATGGTCACCTGGCCGCGCTCGGGCAGCACGCGGTCGGCGTGGCGCCGGAAGGTCTTCAGGTACGAGAAGATGTAGTCCCAGCGCCCACAGTTCAGGCCGACGATGCGGTCACGCAGCGCGTGCAGGATCTCATCCATCTCGAACACCGCCGGCAGCGTTTCGATCAGCACGGTCACCTTGATCTGGCCGTGCGGCAGGCCGAGCATGCCTTCGATGTGCGACAGCGCGGTTTCCCACAGCGCCGCCTCTTCCATGCTCTGCAGCTTGGGCAGGTAGAAGTACGGGCCGCGGTCCTTCGCCTGCAGGGTGCGGGCGTTGTGGAAGGCGAACACCGCCGCGTCGAACAGGCCGCCGGCGATGAACTGGCCATCGATGCGCACGTGCTTTTCGTCCAGGTGCCAGCCACGCGGGCGCACGATCAGCACCGCCTGCTCGTCATACGGGCGCAGCGTGTAGTGCTTGCCATTGGGGGCGGTGTAGTCGAGATCGCCACGCACCGCGGCGGCCAGCGACTGCTGCCCGGCCAGCAGGTTGCGCCAGGTCGGCGAGGTCGAATCCTCGAAGTCGGCCATGAACACCTTGGCGCCGGAGTTCAGCGCGTTGATGACCATCTTCGGATCGGTCGGGCCGGTGATCTCGACGCGGCGGTCCTGCAGCGCGGCCGGCAGCGGCGCAACGCGCCAGTCGCCGCTACGGATCGCAGCGGTGTCCTCGCGGAAGTCCGGCAGGCCGCCCTGGTCGAAGAACGCCTGGCGCTCGCGGCGCGCCTGCAGCCGTGCCTGCCGGCCCGGTTCCACCGCACGGTGCAGCGACACCAGCAGGGCCAGCAGCGGCGCCGGCAGCACGGTGTCCTGGCCGGCCACGCGGGTCGCCAGGGCGATGCCGGGGGTAGCCTTGCTGGCAGGGGTGGGAACAGCGGAAGCGACGGCGGACATGGGGCGACTCCAGCGGTGGGGGAACGTCTCCACGGTGCCGCTGGGCCGGAGTATTTGGCAAAACAGTTTTTGCAATGTTCGACATAAGTTGTGCTAATACTCGTGACACGATGAGCACACGCACCCCGCCAAGTCCGCGTTTTTCCTACAAATCCGACCGGCTGAAGCCATTGCGTGCGTTCTGCCAGACGGTGCGCCTGGGCTCGGTCTCACGGGCGGCTGAGGCACTTTTCGTCAGCCAGCCGGCCATCAGCCTGCAGTTGCAGGCCCTGGAACGGGAACTGGGGGTGCCGTTGTTCGAGCGCAGTGGGCGCCGCCTGGTACCCAGCCGCGAGGGCCAGCTGCTGTACGAGATGGCGCAGCCGCTGGTGGAGAACCTGGACGGGCTGGAGGCGCGCTTCCGCGACAAGGTGCGCGGCCTGGATGCGGGCGAGCTGAACATCGCCGCCAACAGCTCGACGATCCTGTACCTGCTGCCGAAGATCGTCGAGCGCTTCCGCCTGCACCACCCGGACGTGCGCCTGACCCTGCACAACGCGATCAGCGCCGATGGCACCGACCTGCTGCGCGAGGACGCCGCCGACCTGGCGATCGGTTCGATGACCGATGTACCGGCCGACCTGACCTACGCCCCGGCCTACCGCTTCGAGCAGGTACTGATCGCGCCGCACGACCATCCGCTGGCCAGTGGCGGCGAGCTGGAGCTGGCCGACATCGCGCGCTACCCGCTGGTGCTGCCGCCGAAGCGGCAGATCACCTACCGGCTGGTTGACCAGGTATTCCAGCGCCACCGCATCGCCTACACCGTGGCACTGGAAGTGGGCGGCTGGGAGGTGATCAAGCAGTACGTGGCGATGGGCATGGGCATTTCCATCGTGCCGGCGCTGTGCCTGAACGAGGCCGACCGCGAGCGGTTGGCGGCGCGGTCGATGAAGCGCTGGTTCCCCGAGCGCAGTTACGGGGTGATCGTGCGCCGGGGCAAGGCGCTGTCGGCGCAGGCGCGCGCGTTCATCGAGCTGATCCAGCCGGAGTTGTTCAGTCCGCGCGATTACGACCAGAGCGGGCATTCGGAGCGGTGAGGGGTGTTCGGCAGGGCTGCGCCCTGCACCTGCCGAATCAACGTCAACGGCAACGTCAAAAGCGGGCATTCCGTAGATGGCGGGGCGGTGTGGGTGGGTGTCGACCTCGGTCGACACGGTAGATCCACGCCATGCGTGGATGACGGGTGACCGGGGTCAGATCCGTTTTCCGGAGGAAAACGGATCTGACCCCATTTCCGGCTGGCGATGAATAGACTGCACCCATGTCCATCGAACTCCGCCACCTGCGTTACTTCCTCGCCGTTGCCGATACGCTGCACTTCGGCCAGGCGGCGGAGCGGCTGGGCATGTCGCAACCGCCGCTCAGCCAGCAGATCCGCCAGCTTGAAGACCTGATCGGGGCGCGCCTGTTCGTGCGCAGCCATCGTCGTGTACAGCTGACGCCTGCGGGTGAGCTGCTGCAGGAGCGCGCACGGGCCATCGTGCAGCAGGTGGAAACCGCGGTGGACGAGGTACAGCGCGCGCAGCGCGGCGAGCAGGGCGAACTGCGTATCGGCCTGACCCGGGCCACGCCGCTGTCGCCGCAGATTCCGCGTTCGATCCTGCGCTACCGCCAGCAGTACCCACAGGTGCGGCTGCAGCTGAGCGAGATGAACACGCTGCAGCAGATCGATGCGCTGCTCGACGGTTCACTGGACGTGGGCATCATCCGCAAGCGCGCATTGCCGCCGGAGCTGGTGGCGCACAGCCTGTTCGTCGATCCACTGGCGTTGATCGTGCATGCCGACCACCCTGCCCTGCGCAGGCTGTCGAAGCAGGGCACGTTGTCGCTACGCGACTTCGCGCAGGAGCCGTTCGTGGCATTTCGCCGCAGCGCGGGCGCGGGCATCCATGACCACATGATCGCGCTGTGCGCGGCCGCCGGGTTCACGCCGCGCATCGTGCAGGAAGCTGGTGAGGCATCGACATTGATCAGTCTTGCGGCTGCAGGCCTGGGTGCGGCGATCCTGCCCTCGTCCTGCGATCACATCCGCGTGGAAGGCGCGCGCTTCGTGGCGCTGGCCGATGCCGGTGCGCATTCGGAGGTGCAGCTGGCATGGCACCGCGAGGGGGTGACGCCGCTGATCCGCAACTTCGCCGGGCTGTTGCGCGGGGCGTTCGCCGAAGGGTGAAGTGCCACCCACCTAGGTTTGGTAGACGCCAACCTTGGTTGGCTGCCGTGCCAGAGCGCCGACCAAGGTCGGCATCTACCAGAGCAACGCCGCGCCCGTGCGGAACGCGAGGCTGGCGTCAGGCCGTGACCGGCTGCGGCGCGCGCTGCTGCAGCGCCCAGACGATGCCGCCCCCGATCAGGGTCAGCACGGCAGCGAACGCGCACACGCCCAGCCAGTCCCAGGCCGCGTAGGCCAGGCCACCCACCCCGCCCAGCACGCTGGAGCCCAGGTAGTAGGCGAACAGGTACAGCGCCGACGCTTCCGCGCGCATCGTACCGGCACGGCTGCCGACCCAGCTGCTGGCCACCGAGTGGCCACCGAAGAAGCCGAAGGTCACCAGCGCGATGCCCAGTGCCATCGTGCTCAGCCACGGCATCGCCAGCAGCGCGATGCCGGCGCCGATCAGCGCGAACGAGATCGACAGGATGCGGCCGCGCCCGTACCGCGTAGCCTGCTGGCCCATCCACGCCGAACTGAAGGTGCCCACCAGGTACACGCTGAAGATCAGCCCGACCACGGTCTGGCTGAGGTGGTACGGCGGCGCCAGCAAGTGATAGCCCAGGTAGTTGTAGAGGGTGACGAACACGCCCATCAGCACGAACGAGGTGGCGAACAGCCACGGCAGGCCCCGGTCGGCGAACAGCGTGCGCCAGCGCGACGGCAACTCGCGCAGGCCATCGCGTCGCGCGCTGAAATGGCGCGACGGCGGCAGCTGCAGCCACAGCAGCACGGTACTGGCGATGGCGATGATCGAGACCACGCCGATGCCCCAACGCCAGCCCCAGTGATCGGCGATGATGCCGGCCAGCAGGCGCCCGCTCATGCCACCGATGGCGTTGCCGCCGATGTACAGGCCCATCGCCAGGCCCAGCGCGCGGCTGTCCATCTCCTCGACCAGGTAGGTCATCGCCACTGCCGGCACGCCGCTCAGCGCCAGGCCAAGCAGGGTGCGCAGCACCAGCAGCGTGGTCCAGTCGTCCACCAGCGCCGTGCTCAGCGACAGCATGGCCGAGGCCAGCAGCGCGGCAATCATCAACGGGCGGCGGCCGACCGCATCGGACAGCAGGCCGGCCAACAGCATCGCCACCGCCAGCGTGCCGGTGGTCAGCGACAACGACATCGCGCTGCCTGCGGCGGACACGCCGAAGTGGCGGCTGAACTCGGGCAGCAGCGGCTGCACGGTGTACAGCAGGCCGAAGGTGGAGAAGCCGGCCAGGAACAGTGCCAGCGCGGTGCGGCGGAAGGCCGGCGTGCCCTGCTGGATGCGGGTCTCGGCGATGGGATCGACAGTGGGGGGGCGGCGCTCGACGGCCGCCGCGGTTTCGCCAGTCATGGGATCGAAGGGCCGGTGGGGCGGCCGGGCATGGGAGGGAACGGGCCTCAGACTAGGCCTGTCGATCCAGTCGATCCATAACCTGATAAGTCAGGATTGATACTCAAGAAGTATCAATTCAGCTTACAGGCGCTGCCACTCGAAACCTTCGCCGCGGCGGTAGTACACCGCCACCGCACGGCCGTAGACCTTGTCGGCGTCGACGAAGCCGAAGAAGCGGCCGTCGAAGCTGTTGCCGCGGTGGTCACCCAGCACCAGCACCTTGCCGGCCGGCACCACCAGATCGGCGATGTCCGGACCGCCGCCCATGTCCAGGTCGAGGCGGGCACGGCGCTCGCCGAAGGCTTCCACGTCCTGCAGATCGGCGATCTGCAGCGGCTGGCCGTTGATGCTCAGATGGCCCTCGCGCATCTGCACGTGGTCACCGGCCACCGCCGCCACGCGCTTGATCAGGCGGGTGCCGTCGGCCGGTGAATCGAACACCGCCACTTCACCGCGCTGCGGGACGCCGGTGGCCATCAGTTCCTTGCCGGTGAACGGCAGGCGCAGGCCGTAGGCGCGCATGTCCACCACCACCCGGTCGCCCGGCTGCAGGGTCGGCTGCATCGAGCCACTCGGCACCACGTAGTGGTTGGCGAGGGTATCGCGGGCGGCGGCGAGCAGGCCGAGCATCACCAGCAGCGGCAATGCTTCCTTCTTCAGCCAGACCAGCGCGCGTTCGGACAAGGGAGGACGGGCAGCAGCATCCATGACAGGCTCCGGGTAGGTGGTAGCTGCATCAGACCACATCCAGGCGGGAGAGGTTCCCGCGACGCGATCCGGTAGAGCCGAGCCCACGCTCGGCTTGTTCCTTGCAGCGTCGAGGTTGCCCGACTGGGGCGCAGAGCGGCCGAGCGCAGGCTCGGCTCTACAGGAAGGGTTACGCAGGTTTTACGCGCGGGACCGGCCGCGGGCATCGCACCTTTACGGGCGGCACGCGCATCGTGTGCCCACCGCGCCGCAGGGCGCATTCCGCAAGGTGTTGTATGACCCTCCTGGTGATCCGCCACGCCTCTTCGTCGGCACCGCGTCCCCAACTGCCGACGCAGCTGGCCGGCCATCGCGTGCTGTGCAGCGACTGCGCCAGCCTGTCCGAGGTACGCCAGTGCCTGTGCCAGCCGCAGGCGCGCTCGGCCGACTGGGTACTGCTGGATGTCGGTACCGCTGACGAGGCGCAATGGCAGGCCGAAGGTGGCGCGCTGCAGGCGGCGCTGGAACGGCTGCCGGCGCAGTACATCGAACTGCAGGCCCCCAGCGAACCCGGTCTGGAGGCACGCCTGCGCCTGCAGCACGGTCCCGCCGCCGTGGTGGTCGACCAGCGCAGCCAGCTGGCCGGCTACCCGTTGTCGCTGGCCATTGTCGGCCGCCGCCTGGCACAGGAGGGCTGAGCCATGTCGATCTTCATCATCCGTGGCCCGGAAGCGGCCGGCGCCCTGATCCGCACCGCGATGCCGCTGCCGGCACCGGTCCTGAAGTCACTGGTGCATCGTGCGATCGACGCCGGCACCAGCGTGGCGATCCGTGCCTGTGGTTCTGAACAGGAACTGCTGGACGCCCTACGCGTGGCCGACCACAGCCGCGGCGAGGTGACCCTGCTCGACCCGGGCGCGTGTGCCAACAGCCTGCGCCTGCAGCGCCTGCTGCCGTACCTGCACAACGCCTATGTGGAAGTGCATGACGACGGCGCGGTAGCCGAGCCGTGCCTGCCGGCTGGTGTCGGCCAGCGCCTGGGCATCGCCGCCGGCTACGGCGCGCAGAGTTACGTGCTGGCGCTGGATATCGCGCTGGATCACCTGGGCCTGGCCGAGCAGGCCAACCGGGTACACGTGGGAACGTAACGCTGTTTGTAGAGCCGAGCCCATGCTCGGCTGCCTTTCCAGGAACCATCAGCCGAGCGTGGGCTCGGCTCTACAGAAGAACGTCGAGCATGGCTCGACGCTACAGAAAGAAAAACGGCGGGGTTGCCCCCGCCGTTTTCGCTTTCTTACTTCAACCCGCGGAACTTCAGCAGCGGTTCCACCGACGGGTCCTTGCCACGGAAATCGCGGTACAGGGTCGACAGTTCCACGCTGTTGCCGCGCGAGAGGATCTTGTCGCGGAACTCCTGGCCATTGGCCGCGGTCAGGCCACCGTGCTCGGTGAACCACTGGTAGGCGTCATGGTCGAGCACTTCGGCCCAGAAGTAGGCGTAGTAGCCGGCCGAGTAACCGCCACCCCAGATATGGTCGAAGTAGGTGGTGCGGTAGCGCGGCGGCACCTGCGGCAGGTCGACCTTGAACTTCTTCAGCGCGCTGGCTTCAAAGGCGCCGACATCCTGCAGCGGCGCGTCGGCCTTCTGCGTGTGCCAGGCCAGGTCCAGCAGCGCGGCCGACAGGTACTCGGTCGTCGCGTAGCCCTGGTTGAAGCTGCGTGCCTTGAGGATCTTGTCGACCAGCTCCTGCGGCATCGCCTCGCCGGTCTTGTAGTGCTTGGCGTAGTTGGCGAACACCTTCGGGTCCAGCGCCCAGTGCTCGTTGAACTGCGACGGGAACTCGACGAAGTCGCGCGAGGTCGCGGTGCCGGCGATCGACGGGTACTTCACGTTCGAGAACATGCCGTGCAGCGCATGGCCGAACTCATGGAACATGGTGGTGACGTCGTCGAAGCTGATCAGCGCAGGCTGGCCGGCGGCCGGCTTGGTGAAGTTGCAGACGTTGTAGACCACCGGCTTGGCACCGGTCAGGCCGTCCTGTTCGACGAACACGTCCATCCAGGCGCCACCGGACTTGCTGTCACGCTTGAAGTAGTCGGTGTAGAACAGCGCCAGCGAGGTGCCGTCCTTGTCGAACACTTCGTACACCTTCATGTCCGGGTTGTAGGTCGGAATGTCGGTGCGCGGCTTGAAGGTGATGCCGTACAGCTGGGTGGCGGCGTAGAAGACGCCGTTCTGCAGCACGTTGTCCAGTTCGAAGTACGGCTTGATCTGCGACTCGTCCAGATCGTACTTGGCCTTGCGCACCTGCTCGGCGTAGAAGTCCCAGTCCGAAGCGGCGACCTGGAACCCACCCTTCTGCGCGTCGATGACCTTCTGGATCTCGCCGGCTTCGGCACGCGCCTTGGCAGTGGCGGCCGGCACGGTATCGGTCAGCAGCTTGAGCGCGGCGGCCGGGGTCTTGGCCATCTGGTCGCCCAGCTGGTAGTCGGCGAAGGTGTCGAAGCCGAGCAGCTTGGCCTTCTGCGCACGCAGCTGGGCCAGGCGCTGCACGGTCTGCCGGGTGTCGTTGGCATCGCCGCGCTCGGCGCGGGTTTCCGAGGCCTTCAGCACGGCGGCGCGCTGGTCGCGGTCGCTCAGCGAGCCGAGCACCGGCTGCTGGGTGGTGTTCTGCAGCGGCAGCAGGAACTTGCCATCCAGCTTGCGGTCCTTGGCGGCGGCGGCAGCGTTGTTGATAGCGCCCTCGTCCAGGCCGGCCAGCTTGGCCTTGTCGTCAACGACAACGGCCGCAGCAGCGGTGGCGGCCACCAGGCGGGTGTGGAACTGGGTGGAGAGCGTGGTCTCTTCCACGTTGAGCTTGCGCAGGCTCGCCTTGTCGGCGTCGGACAGCTGCGCACCGGCGCGCACCAGGCCATCGTAGTAGTGCTCGACCAGGCGCTTCTGCACCGGGTCCAGCTCCAGCGTGTCACGCTGGTCGTACAGCGACTTCACGCGCGCGAACAGCTTCGGATCGAGGTTGATCTCGTCCTGGTGCGCGGCCAGCTTCGGCGCCACTTCTTCCTGGATCTTCTGGCGTGCGTCGTTGGTATCGGCCTGGACCAGGCCGAAGAAGATGCGCGACACGCGGGTCAGGGTCTCGCCGCTGCGCTCCATCGCCACGATGGTGTTGTCGAAGGTGGCCGGCTCGCTGCTGTCGGCGATCCTGCGCACGTCGGCCAGGTGCTGGCGCATGCCCTCTTCGAAGGCCGGCAGGTAGTCGCTGTCCTTGATCTTGTCGAACGGCGGGGCCTGGAACGGCAGCGTGCTGGCACTCAGCAGCGGATTGGTGGAGGCTTCGGCCGGCTGCTGGGCCGGGGTCTTCTGGGCATCGGACACGGGGGTGGACTCCTTGCCGGAACAGGCCGCCAGCGCCAGGCTGATGGCGGCGGCCAGGACTACGGTACGCGACATGTAAAACGCTCCTTGGGCAGACGGTATGGATACCAGCCCTCCACCCTACTCCTGTCGCGCTCGCCCGGCATGTGCCGGACGTGGCGTCTATGCGGCGGCCTGCAACCGGCTCAGACCGTGCCGCGGGTCTTGCCGATCCAGGGCCGGTAGAACTCGCGGATGGCAGCCATGTCGGCCACATCGTCGCCGCTCGGGGTGAACAGCGGACCGATGCCGATGGTCTTTTCCGGATAGTGGAAATACGCCGCCAGGATCGGCACGTCAGCCATCCGGGCGATCTTCAGGAAACCGGCCTTCCAGTCCTTCACCGCCTTGCGGGTGCCCTCGGGCGTGATGGCGAACCACATCTTCTCGTTGTTGCGCAGCAGGTCCACGGCCTGGCCGACGGTGCCCTGCGGCGAGCTGCGATCGAGCGGGATCACGCCCAGCTTGTGCAGCAGCGGGCCCAGCGGCCACCAGAACAGCGAGGCCTTGCCCAGCACCTTCACCTTCATGCCCAGCGCGATCTTCGCCGCCATGCCCCACAGGCCGTCCCAGTTGGACGAATGCGGGGCGATGATGAAGACCAGCCTAGGGATGTCCGGCAGGGTGCCGGTCACCTTCCAGCCGCCCATGCGCAGGGTGCAGCGCGCCAGCCAGCGCAGGAAGGCGTTGGGTTTGACCTGCGGCATCTGCGGCGGCACGGCCGGCAGCAACGAAGTCGGGTTGTTCAAGCAATCACTCCCAGTCACGTGATGAGCGCCCGCGCTTGATCTGCGCGCGCCCGCGTTTGGCGTCCAGACGACGCAGTTTCGACCCGAGGGTCGGCTTGGTGGCCTTGCGCGGTTTGGGCACGCTCAGCCCGGCCTGGATGAAGGCCGCCAGCCGCTCGCGCGCATCCTCGCGATTGCGATCCTGGGTGCGGAATCGTTGCGCGTCGATGACCAGCACGCCTTCGCCGGTCATGCGCCGGTCACGCCGCGCCAGCAGGCGCGCGCGCAACGGTTCGGGCAACGAGGGCGAGTTGGCCACGTCGAAACGCAGTTCCACCGCGGTGGACACCTTGTTGACGTTCTGGCCGCCGGCGCCACTGGCGCGCACGAACCGCTCGACGATCTCGCCGTCGGGGATGTCAAGCTGCGCGCTGATGGTGACCGGTCCACTGCCCATCCGCGCATTGTAGCGGCAGGCACGTGGTGAAGTACGCCATCGCGCCCCGTATGCCGCCGATCAGGCACCGAACACGCCGCCTTCGCCTGGGCTGCGGGTATGCTGGCAGTCCCATGTACCGCAGGAAGCCCCGCATGACCCGCTCCACACCCGCCCTGCCGTCCCTGCTGCGCCGCGCCGCCCTGCTGCTGGCGCTGGCCGTGGCCAGCGTTCCGGCCCTGGCCGCCCCGCCGACCGACGGCGACATCAACCGCCTGCTGTCGGCCTCGCGCGCGCAGAGCATGATCGACACCATGGTGCCGCAGATCGAAGCCATGCAGCAGCAGCAGTTCCAGCAGGTGGCCGCGCAGCGCCAGCTCACCGCCCAGCAGCAGGAACAGCTGAAGCGGATCCAGGCCCGGACCAGCCAGACCCTGCGCCAGGCGATGTCGTGGCAACAGCTGCGGCCCATGTACGTGGACCTGTACAAGAAGACCTTCAGCAAGGAAGACGTGCTGGCAATGGCCGAGTTCTACGAGAGCGCGGCCGGCCAGAGCCTGCTGGACAAGACCCCGGCGCTGATGCAGAACGTGATGGTGGCGATCCAGGCGCGCATGCAGCCGCTGTTCGCGGATCTGCAGAAGGACCTGGAAGCGATCGTCAACGAGCCGGAAAAGAAATAACGGGGTGCGCCGGGCCACGCCCGGCCGCTGGCTGTAGAGCCGAGCCCACGCTCGGCTTACCGCAGCAGCATCAGGCGTCGTCCACCTGCCAGCCGAACAGGTCCAGCGCCTTCTGGAACTCGCGATCCAGCGGCGCACTGACATCCACGCTGCCACCGTCCGGGTGCGGGAAGCGCAGGCGCTCGGCGTGCAGCAGCATGCGGTGCACGCCCTGCATGCGGAAGATGCGGTTGTGGCGGCCATCGCCGTGGCTGGTGTCGCCGATCATGTGGTGCGACAGGTGCTTGAGGTGCCGGCGGATCTGCCGGAAGCGCCCGGTCTGCGGCTGGCAGCGCAGCAGCGCGTAGCGCGAACTGCTGAACTCACCCACCGGCACCGACAGCTCGCCGGTGGCCAGGCGCTGGAAGTCGGTGACCGCCGGCTTCTTCACCGGCTTGCCCGGGCCGCCGTCCAGGTCATGGTCCACCCGCCAGGACAGCTCGGCCGGCCAGCCCCGGCAGACCGTCAGGTAGTCCTTGGCCACTTCACCCCCCATCAACGCCTTGCCCAGCGCACTGGCGGTCTCGCGGTCGAAGGCCAGCAGCAGGCAGCCGCTGGTGGCCCGGTCCAGGCGGTGCACGAGGAAGATCGGGCGGCCCAGCTGCTCGCGCAGGCGGTCGGCCAGGAAATCATCTTCGCCACGGGCCAGCTTGCTGTCGTGGACCATCAGCCCGGCGGGCTTGTTGACCACGGCCAGGCGCTCGTCCAGGTGCAGCAGCTGCAGGGGCGCGGTTTCGGTCTCGACCGCGGCGAGGGTGTCAGGTTCGGTGCTCACCGCAGGATTATACGGGCGCCCTGATCGGGGTCAGATCCCTTTTCCTGCGGAAAAGGGATCTGACCCCGGGTTGGTGGCGCGGCGGTCAAGCGTTGCGCACGGCCAGAAGCTCGCCGTTGCCCACCGGCACCAGGCTGGTGCCGAAGTCCGGATCGGCATCCAGCAACGCGCGCAACGGTTCCATCTGCGCGGCGTGCGAGGTGGCGTTGTCCACCACCAGCAGGCCCCCCCGCCGCAGCACACGGCGCAGCTGCGGCCACCAGCCGGCGTACTGTTCGCGGTCCGAATCGAGGAACAGCAGGTCAATGCTGGCATCGGCGGCCTGTGCCAGCCACTGCCCGGCATCGCCGTGGACCAGCGTGATGCGATCGGCAAGGCCACTGCGCGCGAAGGCGTCACGCGCCATCGCCACCTTGTCCGCGGCGTATTCCAGTGTGGTCACGTGTCCGTCGATGGCGGCTGCGGCTTCGGCAATCCACAGCGTGGAATAACCGTTGGAGGTGCCGATCTCCAGCACCCGGCGCGCATTGCCGAAACGCACCAGCACCGACAGGAATTCACCGGTGTCCGGCGTGATGTTGAGCATGCGCCGGGCGCGCTCGGTTTCATGCGCGTCGTTTTCAGCACCGAAGCGTGCCAGTTCGTTCTTCAATTCCGAAAGCTGCATCGTCATTGCTTCTTTCATTTGCCACAGCAAGGGTGAGCATTGTGGCCTGTCCGGCCACATTTCGTACTTCTCTTAAGCCTGTACTCCGATGAGGTTGCGATAGTTCCCGCCTTCTTCACGCGGGATGGTCCACCGGCCCGCGGCCCTCATTGGTTTCCGCAAGGACACGGCCATGGTTCTCGACATTCTGGCAATCGGCGCCCACCCCGACGACATCGAACTCGGTTGCGGCGGCAGCCTGGCCAAGCTGGCCCGCGACGGTGCACGCATCCATGCGCTGGTGCTCAGCCGTGGTGGCCGTGGCTGCCATGCCGGCATCGACCGCAGCGACGAATCCCACCGCGCGTTGCGCCGCCTGGGTGTGACCGAGGTGATCCAGCAGGATTTCCCGGATACGCGCTTTCCTGCCTGCCGCAACGACATCGTCGCGGTGATCGAGCAGGCCTGCGCGCAGATCGCACCGCATCGCGTCTACACGATGTGCGGCGAAGACCACCACCAGGACCATCGCACCGTCCATGAAGCGTCAATCATCGCCTGCCGCAGCATCCCGCAGATCCTCTGCTACGAGAGCCCCAGCACCCTGCCGCAGTTCGCACCGCAGGTGTTCGAGGACATCAGCGCACAACTGGACCTGAAGATCCACGCATTGCGCGAGCATGCCAGCCAGGGCGATCGCCACTACATGCAGGAGGACCACCTGCGCTGCCACGCGCAGTTCCGCGGCCAGCAGATCGGCATCGGCCCCAGTGAGGGCTTCGTGCCCTACCGGCTGGTGCTGTGATGAAAACGCTGCTGTTCCTGGCCATGTGTGCCTTCATCCTGGTGCGTGTGTGCGTGCAGGCCTCGCGTCGCCCCAGCACGCGCCTGTACAGCATCGATGCGATCGTGCCGGCCTACAACGAAGCGCCGTGCCTGGAGCGCTCGTTGACCGGCCTGCTGCAGAACCCCTACGTGGCACGGGTGATCTGCGTGAATGACGGTTCCACCGACAACACCGCCCAGGTACTCGATGCGCTGCAGGCGCGCTGGCCCGGGCGCCTCGTGGCCGTGCACCAGGCCAACACCGGCAAGGGCGGCGCGCTGATGCATGGCCTGCGGCACGCCACCGCCGAGCAGGTGTTCCTGACCGACGCCGACACCCACATCGATCCGCGCGGCCATGGCCTGGGCCACCTGCTGGACGAGATCGAGCGCGGTGCCGATGCGGTCGGTGGCGTACCCTCGTCCAGCCTGCAGGGTGCCGGCTTCCTGCCGCATGTGCGCGCCAGCCTGAAGCTGCCGATGATCGTCATCAAGCGCAGCTTCCAGCAGTGGCTGGGCGGCGCACCGTTCATCGTCTCCGGCTCGTGTGGCCTGTTCCGCACCTCGGTGCTGCGCAAGGTCGGTTTCTCCGACCGCACCCGCGTCGAAGACCTGGATATGTCCTGGTCGCTGGTCGCGCAGGGCTACCGTGTCCGCCAGAGCGTGCGCTGCGTGGTCTACCCGCAGGAATGCAACACGCTGGTGGAGGAATGGCGGCGCTGGCGACGCTGGATCGTCGGCTATGCGGTATGCATGCGCCTGCATCGCGGCCTGCTGCTGACCCGCTTCGGCGTGTTCAGCATCCTGCCGATGATGCTGCTTGCCCTTGCCGGCATCGTGCTGACGCTGCAGGTCTGGTTCGGTGCGGCCCAGCTGCATGGGCCGGGTGGCCTCGCCCTGTCGGTGATGCCGTTGTTCTGGATCGGCATCGTCATGTTGCTGGCGGTGATCAGTGCGATCCACCACCGCCGCGCGTCGCTGGTCCCTGCCGCCGCGTTCTCGATGCTGTACGTGCTGCTCGCCTATGCGATCTGGCTGATGCATGGCGTGGCCGGGCTGTTTACCGGCCGCGAGCCGGCACGCGACAAGCCGACCAGGTATCCGCATGTGGTGGAATGACCTCGCCGCCATGGCCGACGCGCTATCGACGCTGCCACCCCACGTCGATTCCAGCGCCCAGGTTTCGCCGCGTGCGATCGTGCGGGGCGAGGTACGGATCGGCGCTGGCAGCCGCATCTGCGACGGCGCCCAGCTGCACGGGCCGGTATCGATCGGCCGCGACTGCCTGATCGGCAACAACGCACTGCTGCGCGGTCCGCTGCACATCGGTGACGGTGTGCGCATCGGCTTTGCCAGTGAACTGAAGAACGCACTGATCGGCGACGGCGCCTGCATCGGCCCGCAGTGCTTCATCGCCGACAGCCGCGTCGACGCCCGTGCCTACCTGGGCGCGCTGGTGCGTACCAGCAACCATCGCCTGGATGGCGCAACGGTCACCGTCCACATCGGCGACACCGTCATCGACAGCCAGCGCGACAAGCTCGGCGCCTGGATCGGCGAAGGTGCCGCGCTGGGCGTCGGCGTGATCATCCTGCCCGGTCGCATCGTCGCCCCGGGCAGCCAGTTCGGCCCGCGCATCACCGTGGAACGAAACCTGCCGCCCGGTCGCTACCGGCTGCTGCAGTCGCTGCATTCCCAACCCCTGGAGTAACCCCATGCGATTGATCATCCGTGGCGCACTGCCGTGCGCCCTGCTGCTGGCTGTGTCCAGCGCCCATGCCGGCATCGACCGGGTGTCGGTGCAGCTGGATCATGCCGACTACACCGATGGCTTTGGCAAGCGCGACGTACAGACCGTGGATGTGGCCGGTCGCAGCGGTGACAGCCGCTGGCATCTGGGCCTGGCCCATGGTGAACGCGACTACGGCAGCAAGCGCTTCAGCGGCAATCGGGTGCAGGGCTCCCTGCACCAGCGCTGGAGTCAATGCTTTTCGACCCGCACCGCCTTCACCGCCTCCAACGATGACCCGGTATTCGTCAACCGCCAGCTCAACCAGGACTTCCAGTGGAAGGTGGCACCGCAGACCGTGCTGAGCGTGGGCGGCAAGTACGCCCAGTACCATGCCGGCGCATACGTGAGTGGCTGGTCGGTAGGTGCCTCGCACTACTTCCCGCGCGTGACCACCTCACTGCGCCACGAGCGGCATCGCCAGTCCAATGGGCCCGACGGCCATGGCACCACGCTGTCACTGCGCCTGAAGGATGCGCAGGGCGGTGGTTCGACCCAGCTGTGGCTGGGCAGCGGTACGTCCGGCTACACCGCCGATTCCGATCCGCTGCTGCTGCGCGAACACGATGCACGTCGTGCCTTCCTGCGCCGCAGCCAGCCGCTGGGGGAGCATCTGGTGCTGGACATGGGCATTGGCAAGACCTGGCACAGGACGCGCCTGGACCGCTTCCAGAGCGTGCAGTCGCACCTGGGCCTGGGCTACCACTGGTAGAGCCGTGGCCGGTCGGCGGCGCGTGACGCCGCCGACCCTCGATCAACAGGCTTCAGCGCCACCACGCGCGCGCCAGCGCCAGCGCGCCGACGGCACCGGACACCCAGCTCCACATCGGCAGGTCGCCCCAGTACCAGCCTGGCGGTTGCAGCACGTACACCAGTGCGGCGATGGCCAGCAGGCCGACGCCGGTGATCGCACCGACCGCGCGCTTCTGCAGGCGCTGCACGCTGGCATCGAGCGCGACCAGATCGCGCGAGCGCATCGCCAGCTCATGGCGGCCCTCCACCTGCTGGGTCAGCCAGGCGTGCACCAGGCGCGGCATGTCCGGCGCGTGGGTCATGATTTCCGGCAAGCGCTTGCCGATCTCGCGCACGACCCGACGCGGGCTGTAGCGCTCGCGCAGGATCTTCGCCAGCACCGGCTTGGCCACCGCCCAGATGTCGATCTGCGGGTCCAGCTGGCGCCCGACACCTTCGATGTTCAGCAGGGTCTTCTGCAGCAGGATCAGCTGCGGCTGCAGGGTCAGCTGGTAGCGCTGCGCCACGCGGAACAGCTTCATCAGCACTTCGGCCAGCGAGATCTGCGACAGCGGGCGGGTGAAGTACGGCTCGCACACCGAACGCACGGCCGCTTCCAGATCATTGATGCGCACGTTGTCCGGCATCCAGCGCGCCTGCACGTGCAGTTCGGCGATGCGGCGATAATCGCGGTTGAAGATGGCCATGAAGTTCTCGGCCAGGTAGTACTGATCTTCCTGCGACAGCTGGCCCATGATGCCGAAGTCCAGCGCGATGAAGCGCGGGTTGGCGCGACGCGACGGATCGGTATCGACCCAGATGTTGCCGGCGTGCGCATCGGCATGGAAGAAGTTGTCGCGGAACACCTGGGTGTAGAACACCCGCACGCCCTTGGCGGCCAGCGCCTTGCGGTCGATGCCGGCCTTGTCCAGTGCAGCGATATCATCGGACGGAATGCCCCACACGCGCTCCAGGGTCAGCGCGCGCTCGGCGGTGTGGCTCCAGATCACTTCCGGCACGTACAGGTCGTCGCTGTTTTCCCAGAAGCGGCGCAGCACGCTGGCATTGGCGCCTTCGCGCTGCAGGTCCAGCTCAGCGGCCAGGGTGTTCTCGACTTCGGCCACCACTTCGCGCGGACGGATCTTGTCGGCACGCGGATGGGTACGCTCGACCAGGGCGGCCAGCGAGTTGAGCAGGGCGATGTCGGCGTCGATCTGCTTCTCGATGCCCGGGCGCAGCACCTTGACCACCACCTGGCGGCCATCGGCCAGCGTGGCCGCATGCACCTGTGCGATCGAGGCCGAGGCCAGCGGTTCGGTATCGAAGCTGGCGAATGCCTCGCTGACCGGCAGGCCGAGTGCTTCCTCGACGATGCGGCGCGCGGTATCGCCGTCGAACGGCTTGACCCGGTCCTGCAGCAGGGTCAGTTCGTTGGCCACGTCCGGCGGCACCAGGTCGCGGCGGGTGGACAGGATCTGGCCGAACTTGACGAAGATCGGACCGAGATCCTGCAGCGCCAGGCGCAGACGCGCACCGCGCGACTGTACAGCGATGTCGGCCGAAGCACGCGGCACGAACGGTTTGGCCAGGCGCAGCCAGCGCTCAGCCGGCGTGCCGTGCAGCAGGTCGTCCAGGCGGTAGCGCAGGATCACCCGGCCGATGCGGCTTGCCCGCAGCACGGCCTTCATGCGGCACCCCGCAGGCGCTGGACGCGCGCGCCAAGGCGCTCGACGTCATCACGCAGTACGTCCACATCATCGTGGAAGGCATCCAGTTCGGCGCGCGGTACCACGTCGCGCGATTCCTCGGTGATGAACTCGGCAGCGCTGTGGGCCAGATCGATCGCACCCTGGCGCGCGTGCTGCAGGGCGCTGCGCAGGGTGTTGGCCACCTGCACACCCAGTACCTCGCCGAACACGCTGACGAACGGCTGCTGCCAGTCCGGATCGAAACCCTTGGCCAGCTGCTGCAGGCGGCGCGCCAGTTCGGCGTCGCCGGCCACGCGCACGCGGCCCTTGCTGTTGGACTCGCCGCGCCGCGCGTTGGCCAGCAGCGGCAGCTGCGCCAGCACGCCGGCCAGGCTGCTGCGCACGGCCAGGTCGGCTTCCTGCGCATCCACCGGGCCGACCCGCAGCTGGTCGCCGTCGACGCTGATGCGCATCGCCAGCGACGGCGCTTCCAGGGTCAGGTCGATGTGCCGGCCATCGAGGCTGGCCAGTGCATGGCGGGTATCCGGATCCAGCGCCAGCGCGCGGTTCAGGGCGATCTGCAGGGCGCGGCCAGCGACCGGCTTGAGGGACTTGAGCAGGGAAAGAGCCATGTGCGCATTCTACCTGCGTGGGTGGGGGGCTTGCGCCGGGCTGCCGCCCGGCACCCGCGGTAGTGCCGGCCGCTGGCCGGCAAGATCAACATCAAAAGCTGGCGATCCGTGGGATGGCGGGGTGGGTCCCGTTGCTGCGCAACGGGCTCTGACCCCAATGCTGATGGGATCTGGCGTTGGTAGATGCCGACCTTGGTCGGCGCTGGATGTCAGGGGGCCAACCATGGTTGGCCGCTACCCGAGCCGGCAGCCCGGTGATTCATCTGTGCCTCACCTGGGTGGCTATGGAAGGTTCATGCTGTACGGCCACGCAACGCACAGGACATCGCATTCCCATGGCACGGACCCGGGTCGGCATCATCTTCGGGGGCAAATCCTCCGAGCACGAGGTTTCACTGCAGTCGGCGAAGAACATCCTCGATGCGCTTGATCGCGAGCGCTTCGAGCCGGTGCTGGTCGGCATCGACAAGCAGGGCCAGTGGCATCTGAGCCAGCCGGACACCTTCCTGATCAACGCCGATGATCCGTCGCGCATCGCGCTGCATCGCTCGGGCCAGTCGCTGGCGGTGCGCCCGGGTGCGGAACAGGCACAGCTGCAGCCGTCCGATCCGGCCAGCGCGCTGGGCCAGATCGATGTGGTGCTGCCGATCGTGCATGGGCCGCTGGGCGAAGACGGTGCGCTGCAGGGCCTGCTGCGCATGGCCAACCTGCCCTTCGTCGGCTCGCCGGTACTGGGTTCGGCAGTGGCGATGGACAAGGACGTGACCAAGCGCCTGCTGCGCGACGCTGGCCTGCAGGTGGCACCGTGGCTGTGCATCCGTCGCCACCAGGCGGCAACGGTCGATGTCGATGCGGTGATCGCGCAGCTCGGCCTGCCGCTGTTCGTGAAGCCGGCCAACCAGGGTTCGTCGGTGGGCGTGAGCAAGGTCAAGGACGCAGCGGGCTTCGCCGACGCACTGGCATTGGCGCTGCGCTACGACCACAAGGTGCTGGTGGAATCGGCGGTGGTCGGCCGCGAGATCGAGTGCGCGGTACTGGGCAACGCGCACCCGCAGGCCAGCCTGTGCGGCGAGGTGGTGGTGCACGACGAGTTCTACGCCTACGACACCAAGTACATCAACGAAACTGGCGCCGAGGTGGTGGTACCTGCGGATATCGATGCCGCAACCCAGGCGCGCATCCAGCAGATCGCACTGCAGGCCTACCAGGCGCTGGAGTGTGCCGGCATGGCGCGCGTGGACGTATTCCTAACTGCGGGCGGCGGGATCGTCATCAACGAGGTCAACACGCTGCCGGGCTTCACCCGCATCAGCATGTACCCGAAATTGTGGGGTGCCAGCGGAGTCGATTACACGACGTTGATTACGCGCCTGATCGAACTGGCACTGGAGCGTCACGAAGCCGATCGCGGATTGCACAGCGCCGCGTAGCGTTGTGATCGCCCGCAGAGCCGAGCATGGCTCGACTCTGCGGAAAGCGATGCCGGCCAGCGGCCGGCACTACCGGCTAGCCGCGCTTGCGGAACATCGAGATCACCGCAAGGATCAGGAACACCACGAACAGGATCCAGGCGATGTTCGTTGCGGCGCCGGCAATACCGGAAAAGCCCAGAACGGCGGCGATGATGGCGATGACAAAGAAAATGATGGCGTAATGCAGCATGGCGCTCCTCGCGGGTGGTCGAGCCTTGGATGGCGTGGGTCCATCCTCCCGATCCTGCGGTGTGCAACCAGTGACGGCGATCTATGCAGCAGATGAAGCCTTCAGCCTGCGCAGCCCTTCTTCGATGCTGACCTGCGGCACATAGCCGAAATCCCGGCGGGCCGGCTCCATGCTGTACCAGTGCGGCGTGCACAGCTGCTCGGCCAGGAAGCGGGTCAGCGGCGGCTCGCCACGCAGGCGCAGCAGCGGCCACAGCCGTTCGCAGACCGCGCCGATGCGATAGGCGGTCTTGAAACTGATCGCCTTGTCCACCGTCGGCGCGCCAACAGCGGCCAGCAGCCGGTTGACCAGCTCGCGCATGGGCAGCGGTTCGCCGTTGGAAATGAAGTAGGCCTTGCCCGCACACGCGGCACCCGGCGCCAATGCCTCGAAAGCGAGGAAATGCGCGAGCGCGGCGTTGTCGATGTAGGTGGTATCGACCTTGTTGTTGCCGTCGCCGACCAAGCGCAGGCGGCCCTGACGTGCACGCTCGGCCAGGCGTGGCACCAGCTGCTGGTCACCCGGGCCCCAGATCAGGCGCGGGCGCAGTGCCACCGTCGCCAGCGATACATCGTTGGCGGCCAGCACGCGCTGTTCGGCGATCGACTTGGTCGCCGCATACGGTGCCTGGAAGTCCTCGCCGTACGGCACCTCGTCAGCCCCCAGGCCTTCCACCGGATGCGTGGCGCGGTGGGTCACGCTGGGCGTTGAGGTGTAGACCAGCCGGTTGATGCCGTGCGCGCGGCATGCCGCAATGACATTGTCGGTGCCGACCACGTTGGCCTGGTGGTAGCTGTCATAGCTGCCCCAGGCGCCGGCCTTGGCGCCGTTGTGGAACACCGCATCGACGCCGGCCACCGCGTGCAGCACTGCCTGCGCATCGGCCAGATCGCCGCGGATCTGGCCCACGCCCATGGCCTGCAGTTCCGGGTAGTGGCTGCGGTTGAACGCCAGCACCTGGTGGCCACGTTCGACCAGCCCGCGGCACAGCGCCTGGCCAAGGAAACCACCACCACCTGTGACCAGGATCTTCATGCGCGCTTCTCCAGTTCGGCGCTGGCCCAGACGGCGAGCTTCTCGCGGCCGATCTTGGCGTTGTGACGGATATCGACGGGGAACGCGGGATGCATCAGGAAGTGCTGCAGGCCGGCCTCAGGGGTGCGCGCTGCGGCATGCGCACGCAGCGCTTCCTGCAACGCCGGGCTGTCGCTCTGGCCACGCTGCAGTTCCACGCACAGCACCGGTACCTGCGCACCCGCCGGGCCAACGCCGACCAGTGCCGTGCGTGCCACGCCGGGCACGGTATTGAACACCGGCTCGACCTGTTCGGTGTACAGCGGCCCTTGTGCGGTTTCCACGCGATGGGTCTTGCGCCCGCAGAACCACAGCCGGCCCTGCACATCGAAGTAGCCCACGTCACCCATGCGATGGACGATGCGGGTGCTGCCATCGGCCAGCGTCTCGCGGATCTTAGCTGCGGCCGTGGCCTGCGGGCGGTTGAAGTAGCTGTCGGTGGCGGTCGGGCCAGCCACCGTGATTTCTCCCACTTCGCCAACCGCCAGCACGCGCGCCTGCGACCAGTCGGCCAGCGGCGCGTCATCGATGGCGATGATGCGCACTTCGTTCGGGGCCACCACGCTGCCCACGCAGGTGCCGGCGCCGGCCTCGGTGGCCGCGCGGGTACGCTCCAGCTCACGCCCCTCGACCACCGCCACCGGCAGGCACTCGGTGGCGCCGTACGGGGTCCAGAACTGCGCATCGGCGGGCAGCAGGCTGCGGATGGTGGCGACCACGTCCGGCGGCACCGGCGCACCGGCCGAGGTCACCCGGGTCACCGTCGGCAACGGCCGGCCATGCCGGGCCAGCACCCGCATCAATGCCGGCGAGCCGAACAGCTGGGTCACGCCGAAGCGCTGGATGGCATCGTGCAGGCGTGCCGGATCGGCCTGCGCCGGCCGGGTCGGGTCCATGTCCGGGATCACCGAGGTCAGGCCCAGCGCCGGGTCGAACAAGGCAAAGGGCGGGAAGGTCGGCAGGTCCACGCCGCCCGCTTCCATGCCGAACGCGCTGCCCAGCAGCTGGATCTGGCCCAGGAAGTGGCGGTGGCGGTAGACCACGCCCTTGGGCACACCGGTGGAGCCGCTGGTGAACAGGATCGCCGCCATGTCCTCGCCATCGGTGTCGGCCAGCATCGCCCCGCCCTTGGCGCCGGCGCGCTCCAGCGCGGCCAGGCTGGTACCGCCCCAGCCGAGGCGGCGGCCAACGGTGACCAGGCGGGTCGCCGACGGCGCCCAGCGCAGCGCCAGCCGCGCCACGTGCGCCAATGGAATGCCAATGAAGGCCTGCGGCTGCGCCTCGTCCAGGCACTGTTTCAGCGCGCGCTTGTCGATGCCCGGATCGACCAGCACCGGCACCGCGCCCAGCTTGAACAACGCGAACATCAGCAGGAAGAACTCCGGCGACGGCCGCACCATCACCACCGTGCGCACTCCACGGCCGATCCCATAGCCGGCCAGGCCGGCGGCCATGGCATCACTGCGGGCGTCCAACTGGCGGTAATCCAGGGTGACATCGTAGGCGGCCATGCCGTTGCCGGCGCCCCGGCGGCCCGGGCAGCGGATGGCGATCTGGTCAGGGCGTTCACGCGCCAGTTCAGGCAGGCGCGCGGCAATGTTGCAGGGTCGGTTCATCCGTTCATTGTCGCCGCTTACGGAATTTCTTGCGCGGCGGCCCACTTCGTGGAAAATCCGCACCCTCGTTCCTGATTCCGACTGCCGCCCGAGGCGGCTTGCCCATGCAACATCCCTGCATGACCTGCGGCGCCTGCTGCACCCAATACCGCGTGGCCTTCCACTGGATGGAATCGGACGAGGTCACCCCCGGCGGCGTGCCGCACCAGCTGACCGAGGTGCTGGACCCGCACCGCCTGTGCATGCGCGGCACCCACTCCAAGCCGGTGCGCTGCGTGGCGCTGGACGCGCAGATCGGCGTGTACTCACGCTGCACCATCCACCCCAACCGGCCCAGCGTGTGCCGTGAGGTGGATGCATCGTGGGAGTACGGCAAGGCCAGCCCGCAGTGCGACAAGGCACGCATCGCCTACGGCCTGGACCCGCTGACGCTGGCCGACTGGCGCTGGCGCGATGACGCCGACAATGACGACGATCACCCGGACGACAACGGCAACAGCCCGTCCTCACCGCCGCAGGCACCGGTCGCGGCGTAGTAGTGCCGGCCGCTGGCCGGCAACCTCATGAACCCTTCGGGTGTGCCGACCAACGGTCGGCACCCACCGGAAGAGGAAGGGGTGGGTGCCGACCGTTGGTCGGCACACCGATCAGATCGGGTTCTTGTCCAGAAAAGCGCGGATCTCCGGCACCAGCACTTCGTGCTTGTCTTCCAGCACGTAGTGCCCGGCGTCCTCGAAGGCATGCACCTGGGCCTGCGGCAACGCGGCCTGGAAGCCCTTCAGGAAGTGGTGGTCGAACACGAAGTCGCGCAGGCCCCAGCCGAGGAAGGCCGGTCGGTCGGCGAACGACGGCAGCGCCTTGCCGGCCCGCTCCAGCAGCGACCAGGCCTTGTCGGCCGGCGACAGCGGGATGTCCTGCATGAAACGGATGGTGCTGATCCGGTTGGCCCAGCTGTTGTACGGCGACACGTAGGCGCGGCGCACGTCGGCCGGCATCTTCCGCTCCACGCCCAGCCACGAGGCACCGGACGAGAACGCGTTGAAGCTGCGGATGATCCACTCGCCGATCTTCCAGTGGCGGCCCAGCGCGATCTGCCACGGCATCTTCTTCGCCGCCGGCATCGGGAACGCAGCGGTGTTGAGCACCACCAGGCGCTTGACCTGGTCGTGGTGCGACAGCGCCCAGCCGAAGCCGATCATGCCGCCCCAGTCGTGCACCGCCAGGGTCACCGGGCCGGTGATGCCCAGGTGCTTCAGCAGCGCATCGAGGTCGTCAACGCGCGACTGCAGCGTGTACTCGTAGCGGCTGTCATCGGGCTTGTCCGACAGGCCCATGCCGATGTGGTCCGGCACGATGCAGCGGTATGTGTCCGACAGGCCGGCCACCAGCGTGCGCCAGTAGTAGCTCCACGACGGGTTGCCATGCACCATCACCACCACTTCGCCATCGCGCGGGCCTTCGTCGAGATAGTTCATCGACAGGCCGGGGCGAACCTCGAAGCGCTGCGGGTGGGCGGGGTAACCGGGAAGATCGCGCATGCGGAGCACCTAGGGAGAGTCGCGGCGCAATGTGGAGCCGAGCCGATGCTCGGCTGCTCTCCGGTCCGCTGCGGAAGAGCCGCGCTGCGCGCGTGAGCCGAGCATGGCTCGGCTCTACAGGAGGTCGGGCAGCGGGCTGCTTACCAGACCACTTCGGCCATCGAGCAGTTCAGGCCGGAACCAATGCCCAGAAGTGCAATGCGATCGCCCTTCTTCAGCTTGCCCAGCTGCTTGAGCTTGCTCAGCACGATCGGCACCGAGGCCGGGCCGATGTTGCCGTGCTCGCCGAAGATGGTCATGACCTTCTTCGGGTCGATGCCGAAGTTCTTGATGAACGCAGCGGTGTGCGGCTGGCTGACCTGGTGGATCACGAACTGGTCCAGCTCTTCCACGGCCCAGCCCAAGGCGATCTTGGCGGCGGTGAAGGTCTTCTGGGCCAGCTTGATGCCTTCGATCAGCAGCAGGCGGGTATCGGTGACCATGCGGTCCAGATTGCCCAGGCACAGCTGGTTCCACTCGGTGGCCGAACGGGTCACGCCACCCTTGTAGCGGGGTGCATCCGGCACCAGTTCCGAGCGCGCCATCACCATCGCGGCGGCGCCCGAACCGGTGGTCAGGGCGGCCAGCTCGTTGCGGAAGTCGTCGGCGGTGACGTCCGGGGCGGTCATGCGCTCCAGGGTCTTCTCGTACACCAGGTTGGCGGTCTCGCCATCCACCACCAGCGCGTAGTCGATGTCGCCACGCTCGATCATGCGCGCCGCGATATCCATGCCGTTGATGAAGGCCAGGCAGGCATTGGCGACGTCGAAGGTCATGCACTCGTCGCTGACGCCGAGGTTGCCCGACACGATCGAGGCGGTGGACGGCTCCAGGTAGTCGCGGCTGACCGAGGTGTTGACCAGCAGGCCGACCTGCGTCGCATCGATGCCTGCGTCTTCCAGCGCCTTGCGGCCGGCCATGGTGGCGGCATCGGACGCCAGCACGCCGTTGTCCCACAGGCGGCGGGCATGGATGCCGGCGATATCGCCGAGCACGTCGGTGCGGATACCGAGGCGATCCAACGTCGGCTGCAGCCGCTCGTTGATTTCCTTGGTCGTCAGCGTATGCGGCGCATCAACGTGTGCCAGGCCGGCGATCGAGACATTCTTGAAGAGCATCGAGGTTAGCGCCAAGGCTCAGGCAAAAGGGGGCGCTATTCTATAACCCCCGGGGCCTTCACCGCATCTTTACGAATTCAGGCTTGGCCGTATGGTGAAGCGTTCAGCGCGGCGGGCACTGGAACGCGGCGAACCGCTGGCTGCCATCGGCGGGCGCGGCGGCGGCCTGTACGGCGTTGGCGCCGGCACTCGGGGCCTCGTTGCGGGCCAGGGTTTCCAGCTCTTCCTGCACGCGCAGCGGGTTGCGGTTGTAGAAGCCGACCTTGCTCTTCACGGTGACCACCACCTCGCCCTTGGCGATGCAGCCGGCCGGAACCGGACCTGCCGGCAACACGCGGGTCGCCTTGCCGGCCGGTTCGATCGGCACCCAGGTACAGGCAGTGACGGTGAGCAGCAGAGAGGAAAGCAGCAGAACGCGCATGGGCAGATCCTGGAAGGGTATGGGGCGATTCTGCCTGAACAGCCTGAATCGGGGGTAGCCGGGGCCGGGGTCAGAGCCTCCTGCGGGGGATCCGACCCCAGGTCGGCGGAGGGGTCGGATCCCCCGCAGGGGGCTCCGACCCCTTAAGGGGTTGCCGGCCAGCGGCCGGCACTACCGGGGGAGCCGGCCCGCCACAGGCGGGCCGGGTCGTGCCTTATTTCTTGACCGGGTTGCCCTCGGCGTCGATCACCGTCACCTCGCCCAGGTTCAGCGCGCGCACGGCCGCTTCGGTCTGCTTGAGATCGCCCACCACCACCCAGGTCAGGGCCTGCGGCTTGATCTCGGCAGCGGCCTGCTGCACCTGCGCCGGGGTCATCGCTTCGATCTCGGCCTTGCGACGCAGCACATAGTCGTCCGGGCGCTTGAACTGCACGATCGAACCGATGGTCGCGGCCACGGCACTGGCGGTCTCGTAGGCACCGGGCAGGCTGAGGGTCTGGATGTTGCGGATGCGGTTGACTTCGGCAGCGGTGGCCGGCTTGCTGCCGTCGGCGAATGCGGCGATCTCCTTGCGCATTTCCGCCAGTGCCGGGCCGGTCTTGTCGATCTGCACCGGCGCACTGGCCATCCACGGGCGCTGGCCCACCGAACTGGTCGCGCTGCTGCGCGCGCCGTACGACCAGTGCTTGTCCTCGCGCAGGTTCATGTTCAGGCGCGAGGTGAAGTCGCCGCCGATCACGCCGTTGGCAATGTCGAAGCGGGTCGAACTGGCGGCGCTGGACGGCGCCACCACCTGGCCGGCGAACAGGTTGGCCTGCACCGCACCCGGCTGGTCGATCAGGAACACGCGCGGGCCCTTCGGCAGCGCGACATCGGTGGCCGCCTTCACCTGCGGCGCCTCGCCGGTCGCCTTCCAGTCACCCAGCTGCTTGTCCAGCAGCGGCACGATCTCGGCCAGGGTGGTGTCACCGACCACGATCAGGGTGCCATTCTGCGGGCGCAGCCAGTCGTGGTGGAAATCAACCAGATCTTCGCGGGTCAGGCCGTTGATCGCCGCCTCGTCGCCGCTGCCGGTGAACGGGATGGCGTACGGGTGGCCCTTGCCGTACAGCAGAGGCGGCAGCACGCGCATGGCCACTGCACCCGGGTTCACCTTCTCCTGCTGGATGCCGGCGATCCAGGTCGCCTTGACCCGGTCGATCTCGCCCTGCTCGAAACGCGGTTCGCGCAGCAGGTCGCGGTACAGCGCCAGCGACGGTGCCAGGTTTTCCTTCAGCGCCGACAGGTCCACGCTCATCGAGTCCAGGCCGGCCGAGGCATCCAGGCTGGCGCCCAGTGCGTCGGCGGCGTCGGCGAAGGCCAGCGAACCGAGCTTGCCGGCGCCTTCGGTCATCAGGCTCATGGTGAAGTTGGCGGTGCCGGGCTTGCGACCCTGGTCGGCGCTGAAGCCGCCCGGGAACTGGTAGCTGAACTGCACCACCGGAATCTCGTGGCGTTCGGCCAGGATCACCTGGGTGCCGTTCTTCAGCGTGGCGCGCTGCAGTGCCGGGAACTTCAGCTGCGGGAACTCGCGGGTCTGCGGCACGCCGGCCTTGCGGTCCACCTGTTCCGGCAGGGTGCTGTACTTCGGGTCCACCGCCGGCACGGTGAACGGCTTCGGCGTCTGGCTCGGTTCTTCCTTCAGCGCCACGCGCTCACCCGGTGCGATCACCAGGGTGTGGCTGCCCTTGTCCAGCCACTCTGCGCCCAGGCGGCTCAGATCGGCGGCACTGGCCTTCTCGATGTTGGCCAGCGAGGTGCGGAAGCAACCCGGGTCGCCGGTGAACACCGCGCACTCGGCCAGCGCATCGGCCTTGCCGCCGAAGCCACCGATGCGCTCGATGCCACGGATGAAGCCGGCACGGGCGCCGGTCTTGGCGCGCTCCAGCTCGGCCGCGGTCGGGCCCTGCTTGATCAGGCGGTCCAGTTCCTCGTCGATGATCTTCTCGACCTTGGCCGGGTCCTGGCCCTGCTTGACGGTCGCCACGATCACGAAGTTGGAGCCCAGCTGCGACGTCGACAGGCCCGAGCCGATGCTGTCCACCAGCTTGTCCTGGTGCTGCAGGCGCTGGCTCAGGCGTGAGGACTTGGCGCCGCCCAGCACTTCGGAGAACAGCTGCAACTGGTCGATGTCGGCGGTGCCGACCTGTGGCACGTTCCAGGCGCGGTAGATGCGCGCCTGCGGCACCTTGTCGGTCATCGTCTCGCGGGTATCGGCACTGCGCTTGGCCACGTTCACCGCCGGCTGCGCCATGGTCGGGCCAGCGGGGATGCTGCCGAAGTACCTGGCGACCTTCTCCTTGGCGGTGGCCAGATCGATGTCGCCGGCCAGCACCAGCACCGCGTTGTTGGGGCCATACCAGGTACGGAACCAGGTCTTCACGTCATCCAGCGAGGCCGCGTTGAGATCGTTCATCGAGCCGATCACGCCGTGGTGGTACGGGTGGCCAACCGGATACAGCGCCTTGTTGATCTGGTCCCAGGCCTGGCCGTAGGGCTGGTTCTCGCCCTGGCGCTTCTCGTTCTGCACCACGCCGCGCTGCTCGTCCAGCGCAGCCTGGTCGATCGCACCGACCAGATGGCCCATGCGGTCCGACTCCATCCACAGCGCCATGTCCAGCGCGGTGGTCGGCACGTTCTCGAAGTAGTTGGTGCGATCGGTGTTGGTGGTGCCGTTCTGGTTGGTGGCACCGACCTGCTTGAACGGTTCGAAGAATTCGCCGTCGTGGTTCTCGCTACCCTGGAACATCAGGTGCTCGAACAGGTGCGCGAAGCCGGTGCGGCCGGCCGGCTCATCCTTGCTGCCCACGTGGTACCAGACGTTGACCGCGACGATCGGCGCCTTGCGATCGGTATGCACGATCACGCGCAGGCCGTTGGGCAGGGTGAACTGCTCGTACGGGATATCGACCTTGGCCGGTGCCGTCGGCCTGGCGGCAAGCGCGGAGGTGGGCGCAAGCGTGCCCAGGGCGGTGCTGAGGGCGACGGCCAGCAATGCGGCGCGCGGGCGAAGGGCGAGAGACATATCCGGATCCTTGGTCACATAGGTGAACCCCGATCCTAGCCTGCGCAGGCAACGGCAGGAATCGGTCGCCAGTCACTGGGGGTGTTTGCCCTGAAGGCCATCCGGCCCGGCCCCAGCCGGGGGGCGTGAACCGTCACATGTGCCGGCTGAAGGCGTCCGGACAGTGTCCGCGGCACATCGAATGGACAGGTGTCCGCCCACCGGACACTTTTCGATTGATAAAAAACCCTTGTAAATCAATGAATAAAAGTTGGCACGGGGATTGCTTGGCACTTCCTGCGCCAAGAAGGGCTTCAGACGCAAGCTGACTGAAGACTGAACAAATGCAGGAAATCGAAAATTCTTCTTGCATCCCCAGAACTGGTGTACTACCTTACTACCACACCACTGATCACCAACACTAAACAGGCCCCGTCATGAACGCCAAGACCATTGCCATCGCCATCGCCCTGATCGCCGGCACCGCGGTTGTTTCGTCGGTGCAGGCCTCCGAATCCATCAAGACCCTGGCCACCGTGCAGGTTCGCCCGGCGGCCGACCAGCTGGCCCAGCAGGCCTGGGAACAGGCCAGCGGCATCCCGACCCTGGCCACCGTGGAAGTGCGCCCGAGCGCCGACCAGCTGGCCGAGCGCAACGGCTACGTCGCCGCCCCGGTCGCCGCCGCGATGCCGATCACCACCCTGGCCTCGGTGGAAGTGCGCCCGAGCCTGGAACAGCGCGTCGCCCTGGCCGCCGAACTGGAAGCCCAGCGCTACGCCGCCACCCTGGCTGCCGCTGCCACCAGCGTCGCCAACCAGGTGATCGTCAACCTGCCGGCCCTGCAGGTGCGTCCGAGCGCTGCCGACCTGCAGGCCCTGGCCACCGAAACCGCCCAGGTCCTGCTGCGCCCGTAAGCGGTGCCGCCCTGCCCAGCGCAGGGCGTGCGCCGTAGAGGCGGCCGCCGTCGCAGGTACACTGCGCCGATGAATGCCGCGCCCCAGTTCCACGTAATCCTGTTCCAACCGGAAATCCCGCCCAACACGGGCAATGTGATCCGGCTCTGCGCCAACACCGGCGCGCAGCTGCACCTGGTCGAGCCGCTCGGCTTCGCACTGCAAGACAAGCAGCTCAAGCGCGCCGGCCTGGACTACCACGAGTACTCGCGCCTGCAGGTGCACCCCGACCTGGACACCGCGCTGGCGCGGATCGCACCGAAGCGGTTGTTCGCCCTGAGTACGCGTGCCAGCGTCCGCTACGACAGCGTGGCGTTCGAAGATGGCGATGCCTTCCTGTTCGGCCCGGAAAGCCGTGGCCTGCCGCAGGACGTGCTCGATGCGCTGCCGGATGGCCGCCGCCTGCGCCTGCCGATGCGGCCGGGCAACCGCAGCCTCAATCTTTCCAACACCGTTGCCGTGGTGATGTACGAGGCGTGGCGGCAGCATGGGTTTGCCGGCGGCGCGTAAACCGCTCCGGGGTGGCTGTGGATCGCTGCTGGTGGGTGTGACCTGCTTCTGGTGGGTGCGGACCTTGGTCCGCACTGTTCCCCGGTCTCGTGCCGAAGGGGTGTGCCAACCAAGGTTGGCACCTACCAAAGACAGGTCAAGGCGGCTGCAGAAACTTCTGGAAAGATGTGCCAACCAAGGTTGGCACCCACCGGAACCAGGTTTCAGAACGCGTTGATGCCGGTCAGTTCGCGGCCGATCACCAGCTGGTGCACGGTCTCGGTGCCTTCATAGGTGATCACCGATTCCAGGTTCAGTGCATGCCGGATCGCCACGTGTTCGGTGGTGATGCCGGCCCCACCCAGCAGATCGCGACATTCGCGGGCGATGTCGATCGCCATGCGGCAGTTGTTCCATTTGGCCAGGCTGACCTGCTGCGGCTGCAGCTGCCCGGCTTCCTTCAGGCGGCCCAGCTGCAGGGCCAGCAGCTGCGCGGTGGTGATGCGGCGGGCCATTTCGGCCAGCTTGATCTGCGCGCTCTGGGTGGCCGCCAGCGGGCGGCCGAACAGCACGCGCTCCTTGGCATAGCCCAGCGCTTCATCCAGGCAGGCAACGGCGGCACCGATCGGGCCCCAGCTGATGCCGTAACGGGCCTGGGTCAGGCAGCCCAGCGGCCCCTTCAGGCCCTTCACGTTCGGCAGGCGATGGCTGTCGGGCACGCGCACGTCATCGAAGAACAGCGCGCCGGTCAGCGACGCGCGCAGGCTCATCTTGTGCTTGATCTCCTGCGTGGTGAAGCCGGCCATGCCCTTCTCCAGCACGAAGCCCTGGATGCCGTCCTCGGTCTGCGCCCAGACGATGGCCAGGTCGGCCACCGGGCCGCTGGTGATCCACATCTTGCTGCCGCTGATGCGCCAGTCGCTGCCGTCGCGCACCGCGCGGGTCTTCATGCTGGCCGGGTCGGACCCACCGTGCGCCTCGGTCAGGCCGAAGCAGCCGATCAGTTCGCCGCGCGCCATCGCCGGCAGCCACTGCTGGCGCTGTTCCTCGCTGCCGTAGGCATAGATCGGGTACATGCACAGCGAGCTCTGCACCGAGACGAAGCTGCGCAGGCCCGAATCGCCGCGCTCCAGCTCCTGGCAGATCAAGCCATAGCTGACCGCACCCAGATCACCGCCGCCGTATTCGGCCGGCAGGGTGGCGCCCAGCAGGCCCAGCGAGGCGATCTCCGGCACCAGTTCAGAGGGGAAACGGGCCTGGTCGAAGGCATCGCCGATGATCGGCAGCACGCGCTCGTTGGTGAAGCGGGCGACGCTCTCCTGCACCGCGCGCTCTTCCTCATTGAGCAGGGAACGGACATCGAACAGATCGTACGGATGCAAAGCCATGGCACTCACGCGCAGTCAGGACCCGGCCATTGTCGGTCATCCGGGCAGAGCGTGCCGACCAGGGTCGGCACCCACCCGGGCCGCAGCCTTACGCTGCACCGCAGCAATCGTGACGTGAACATCGGCGATCTAGCTCGATCACGCGCGGCCCGGTACCCTGACACATTCAAACAACCGTTTCGCTCGTGGCTGCACGCGCGATTCCCAGGCACCGCCGGTGGCCCCGATGCCGGCCCTACCCACGAGTCATGCAATCGATGAGCGCTGAAGCCAACGCCCTGCCCCCGCGTGAAGTAATGGAATTCGACGTGGTGATCGTCGGCGCCGGCCCCGCCGGCCTGGCCACCGCGATCCGCCTGCGCCAGCGCGCGATCGAAGCCGGCCGCGAGTTGTCGGTGTGCGTGCTGGAGAAGGGGTCCGAACCAGGCGCGCACGTGCTGTCTGGTGCGGTGATGGATCCGCGCGCGCTGACCGAGCTGTTCCCGGACTGGGCCGAGCGCGGCGCACCGCTGAAGCAGAAGGTCACCCGTGACGAATTCCTGTTCCTCAGCGAAACCGGCGCGCGCAGCACGCCCAACGCGCTGCTGCCGGAGTGCTTCCACAACGAAGGCAACTACATCATCAGCCTGGGCGAAGTGACCCGCTGGCTGGCGCAGCAGGCCGAGGCGCTGGAAGTGGCGATCTTCCCCGGCTTCGCCGCAGCCGAGGTGCTGTACGGCGACAACGGTGAAGTGATCGGCGTGGCCACCGGCGACATGGGTATCGAGAAGGATGGCAGCATCGGCCCGGCGTTCGAGCGCGGCATGGCGCTGCAGGCGAAATACACGATCTTCGCCGAAGGCGCGCGCGGCCATCTCGGCCGCCAGTTGATCGCGCGTTACACGCTGGACGAAGGCAAGGACCCGCAGGCCTACGGCATCGGCATCAAGGAGCTGTGGCAGATCGACCCGTCCCGGCATGAGCCGGGTCTGGTGGTTCACGCCGCCGGCTGGCCGCTGGACAGCGACACCTACGGCGGCGCGTTCCTGTACCACGCCGACGGCGGCAAGGTCGCCATCGGCTACGTGGTAGGCCTGGACTACAGGAACCCGTGGCTGAGCCCATTCGAAGAGTTCCAGCGCTTCAAGACCCATCCGTCCATCCGCAAGCATCTGGAAGGCGGTACCCGCATCGGTTACGGCGCGCGTGCGATCACCGCCGGTGGCCTGCTGTCGCTGCCGAAGACGGTGTTCCCGGGCGGTGCACTGGTCGGCTGCGAGGCCGGCTACCTCAACGCCAGCCGCATCAAGGGCAGCCATGCCGCGATCAAGACCGGCATGCTGTGCGCCGACGCCGCGTTCGACGCGCTGGCCGCCGACCGCCAGCACGATGAACTGAGCGCCTACCCGAAGGCGTTCGAAGCCAGCTGGCTGTTCACCGAACTGCAGCAGGCCAAGAACTTCAAGCAGTGGTTCAAGAAGGGCCAGACCGTGGCCACGCTGATGACCGGCGTCGAGCAGTGGCTGCTGCCGAAGCTGGGCGTGCGCAACCCGCCGTGGACCCTGCACCGCACGCAGCCGGATCATGCCTGCCTGGAACCGGCCGCCAAGCACACCCGCATCGCCTACCCGAAGCCGGATGGGGTGCTGACCTTCGACCGCCTCAGCTCGGTGTTCCTGAGCAGCACCAACCACGACGAGAACCAGCCCAGCCACCTGACGCTGAAGGACCCCAGCATTCCGGTGAAGGTGAACCTGGCCGAGTACGCAGGCCCGGAAGCCCGCTATTGCCCGGCCGGTGTGTACGAGTTCGTTGGCGAAGCCGACAACGCGCGCCTGCAGATCAACGCGCAGAACTGCGTGCACTGCAAGACCTGCGACATCAAGGATCCGACCCAGAACATCGTCTGGGTGACCCCGCAGGGCGGCGGCGGCCCGAACTACTCGGGCATGTGATCGCCCCGGGCTGCGACCGTGTGTCGCAGCCCGACCGCTCCACCGCACCGCTATCCTGCCCACCCATGCGTGCCTGCCGCCTGCTCACCGCCGTTGCCGTGGCCCTGCTTGCCACGGCCTGCCAGCGCCCGCCCGCGGTGCCGGCCACGCCCGAACAGGCCCGGCAGCAGGCCATGCAGCGCGCGTTCGAACTGTGTGCCGGCTGCCACACCGTGCAGCCCGGTGGCATCCACCGCTTCGGACCCAACCTGCACGGCGTGATCGGCCGCCGCGCCGGCAGCCTGCCCGACTATGGGTATTCCGACGGCATGCGCCGCGCCGACATCACCTGGACCGCACAGACGCTGGATACCTTCCTGCAGTCACCCACGCACCTGGTGCCGGGCACCCGCATGTACAACGCCTTCCCCAGCGCAGAACGCCGCGCCCTGGTGATCGCCTACCTGCAGCAGCAGTCGGCTCAGTGAGCCAGGCGCTGCAGCTGTTGCTGCAGCCGCGCCACGAAAGTCGTTACGGTGGCGAACAACGGCGCCGTATCGGCCTCTGCCGCATCCTGCAGGCGCTCGACCAGGGCATTGGCCTGCTGGGCCAGTGCCGTGGCCCCGATCGCCCCGAGCCCGCCGGCCTGGCGATGCAGGTGCAGCGCCGCAGCCTGGCGGTCGCCAGCCTGCACGGCGCGCTGCACGGCGGCCAGGTCACCCTCGCTGGCCTGCAACAGGCTGTCGCGCAGCTGCTCGGCCACCACGCGCGAGCCGAAGCGCTGCTGCAGGGTGGCCAGATCAGGCAATGCTTCACCGTCGTCGGCGGCAACCTCCGGCACCGGCACCTCGAACGACTGGCCCTGGGCCTGCGGCAGCCAGCGCAGCAGCGCCGCACGCAGCGTGGCCAGCGACAGCGGCTTGGCCAGTACCTCGTCCATGCCGGCCTCCCGGCAGCGGCGCGCATCGTCGTCCAGCACGCTGGCGGTCAGCGCCAGCACCGTCAGCCGCGGCTGGCCGGTACGGCCCTCGCGTTCGCGCAGCAGGCGGGTGAAGCCAAATCCATCGAGTACCGGCATGCGGCAGTCGGTGATCACCAGGTCGAAGCTCTCCCACGACAGGCGATCCAGCGCCTGCTGGCCATCGCCCAGCAGCACATGGGGCACGCCCAGCTGCTGCAGCCGCCACGCCATCATCGCCTGGTTGGTCGGGTGGTCCTCGATCACCAGCACCCGCGCCTGGCGCAGCGCGGCGGGCAGCAGCGCGGACTGGTCCTGCTCGGCCAGCAGTGCCGCCGCGTCCTCGCTGCCGGCCTCCACCAGCGATACCCGCACTTCGGCGCGGGTTCCTTCGCCCAGCGTGCTGTGCAGGGTCAATTCGCCCTGCATCATCTGCACCAGTCGCTGGCAGATGCTCAAGCCCAGGCCAGTGCCGCCGTGGTCACGCTGGATGTAGGCACCGGCCTGCGTAAAGGGCGCGAACAGGTGCTGCAGTTGTTCCGGTGCGATGCCGATGCCGGTGTCGGTAACGCTCAGGCACAGCGGTTGCACGCCGTCTTCGCTGGTCGGCCCCAGCACCTCCAGCTGCAGGCGCACCTCGCCTTGGCTGGTGAACTTGATGGCATTGCTGAGCAGGTTGAACACGATCTGGCGCAGCCGCACGCCGTCCACTTCGTGGGCCGGCGCCAGCTCGGGATCGATCTGCACGTGCAGCGCCAGGCCACGCGCGCTGGCCTGGGCCGACAGCAGGCGGCACACGCTCTCCAGCAGGGGCCGCAGCGGTTGCGGCACCGGTTCCAGGCGCAACGCCCCTGCTTCCAGCCGCGAGTAATCGAGGATGTCATCGAGGATCTGCCGCAGCATCTGGGCCGAATCCTCGATAACGCCGAGGATGCGCTGCTGTTCGCTGTCCAGCGGTGAGTGCGCCAGCACCTCCAGCATCCCCAGCACGCCACTCATCGGCGTGCGGATCTCATGGCTCATCGTGGCCAGGAAGCGCGATTTGGCCTCGGCGGCCTGCTCGGCGTCCGCCTTCGCCGCCGCCAGGGCATCGGCCTGCATCCGCGCTTCGCTCACGTCCACCCAGTAACCGCTCCAGATCACCGCGCCCTCTTCGGCGGCATAGGGGTGGGCCTGGCTGCGCACCCAGCGCACGCCCTCCCCATCGCTGCGCAGGCGGAACTCCAGGATCAATGGGGCGAACTGGCGCGCGGCCTGCTCGATGGAGTGCAGGATGTGCGCGCGGTCCTCTTCCTCGATGCGTTCCAGCAACACCCTCGCATCCTGTTCGGCCTGCTGCCGTGTAATGCCGAACAACGCAGGCAGGTCACCGGCGATGAACGGGAAGCTGAGCGCGCCATCGGCGTCGCGACGCGCCTGATAGACCACTGCAGGCAGGTTGTCGGTCACCTCGGCCAGACGCTGCTCCAGCTGGCGACGTCCTGCCACCTCGCGGCGCAGCCGCCAATGGCCGACGCCATGTACCAGCAGCGCGGTCAGCAGCACCAGCAGCACCGGCACGCCCCACCGCAGCACCTTGTTCCAGTCGACACCGTTGCGGTACTCCACCCCCAGCCAGGCATTGCGCAGGGCCTCGCGCTTGCGTGGGGTCATCTGCAGCAGCAGGCGATCGAAGGTGGTAGCCAGTGCCGCGTGGCGGCGGTCCACAGCCAGCACCAGCTGGTCGTTGAAGCCGGCCGGTGCCGCCACCTGCAGCCGCCCCGGGAAACGGCTGCGCAGCAGGTGATCGACCACGGCAAGGTTGCCGATGTACGCATCGGCGTCGCCAGCGAGCAGGCGCTGCAGCGACTGTTCGGCGCTGCGTGCAGCGATGATCCGCGCCTGCGGTGCCTGCTGCAGCACGTAGCCGCGCACACGCTCCGGGTCGGACAGCAGCACGCGCTTGCCCTGCAGGTCAGCCAGGCCCAGCAGCGACTCGCCATCGCTCCTGACCACAATCACGTTCGGCACGCTGATGAAGGGCTGGCTGAACACCCAGTCCGGGCCCAGGTACCGTGAATCGACAGGAATGCCCATCACCGCCTGCAGCTCACCGCGGCGGGCCTTCTCGCGCACCTCGTACCAGTCGTGGCTGTCCTCGACCTGCAGGTTGGCACCGGCCTGCATCAGGCGCTGCAGGTATTCGCTGGCCAGCCCGCTGGGCCGGCCATCCTCGCCGGTGAACGACAGTGGCGCGGCATTCGGGGCGAAACCGATCTTCAACGGCTGCTCCAGCACGCGCTTCTCGGCCTGGCTCAGCGCCAGCTGCGCCGATGCCGACCAGTGCGGCGGTGGCAGCCATCGTTGTGCGAGGGCATCACGCTGGGCCTGGCTGGTGGCCGCCAGCGCCAGGTCCAGGGCTTCAGCCAGGGGTTGCTTGCTGTTGGGAATGCCGAAGTGCAGCCGTTCAGGGGGCAGGTCGCTGGGCCGCAACAGCGCCACGCCCTGCAGGCGCCGGCTGGCAATCAGCTCGGTGGCGACAAAGGCATTGCCGATGTAGACGTCGGCCTTGTCGTCTCTGACCATCTGCAATGCGCTCAACGTGTCGTTTACGACAAGCTGGCGGGCACGCGGGAATCGGGCGCGCACCTGCGGACCGGTCAGGAAATCCTGCTCGATCACCACCCGCAGACCCTCCAGGTCGGGCATGTCGGAGGCACGCAGGTCGTCCGGCCGGCCCACCAGGGCCAGCGGCGCTTCGCTGTAGGCCGCGGTATAGACCATGCAGCGGGTGCGGTCGGCACTGAGGCCGACATTCATCACCACGTCGATCTCGCCACGACATGCCGCATCCAGCACGGATGTCCAGTCCGGATAGCGGCGCGCCTCGACCTTCATGCCGAGCTGGCGTGCAAGATGCGACAGGTAGTCCGGTCCCAGACCGACCTGCTGGCCGTCACGGAGGGACTCGAAGGGCGGCCAACCGCTGTCATACTGCCCGACAACGATGGTCGGATGCGCCACCAGGTATTCGCGCTGCAACGGGCTGAGCGGCAGCAGCCCAGGGGCCGGCTGTGCCTGGGCCACGGGCAGGGCCAGCACCGCCAGCAGCAGGAGCAGCCCGCGAACAGCCCACCTACGCATCTGCGTCGATCTCCTAGAATCCTGCCAGGGACCGCGATGGTCGCGGCCCGGCGTGCCCGATGGCCATACTAGAGCATGAGCTTGCGCATCATCATCGCAGACGATCACCCGGTGGTCCGCATCGGTACCCGCGCCGTCATCGAGTCGAGCGGCGTAGGCCGCGTGGTCGGCGAGGCCGACAGCGCGCAGGCGCTGATGACCCTGCTCGCCAACCAGCCCTGTGACCTGCTGGTCACCGACTACTCCATGCCGGGCAGCCCGCAGGCCGATGGCTTCGCCATGATCGGCATGATCCGCCGCCGGCATCCGGACCTGCCGGTGCTGATGCTCAGCGTCTCCAGCAACCTGGCGATCCTGCGCATGGTGCTCGACAGTGGCGTGCTCGGTCTGGTCGACAAGAGTTCGTCAATGGACGAGCTGCCGCAGGCCATCCAGTCGGTGTACCGCGGCCAGCCCTACATCAGCCGCAGCCTGCGCGAGCGGGTGGACGCGGCCGGCAGCTGGCGCATGCGCGAGGGCGACGGCAAGCCGTTGTCACCACGCGAAGTGGAGGTGCTGCGACTGCTCGGCACCGGCATGACGGTGAAGGAGATTTCGCTGCAGCTGCACAAGAGCGTCAGCACCATCAGCCGGCAGAAGGGCGACGCCATGCTCAAGCTGGGGTTGAAGGGCGACGCCGAATTGTTCGACTACCTGCGTGATGGCAAGATCTGAGACGCACTTCACATCACAGACCCGGCTGCCGCCCCCCCTCTTTGACGGCCTGCGGATCTGTGCCAAGATGGACAGGCATGGGTTCTCAATGCGAGGTCGAAGGAATCGACCGGCTCATGTCCTCGCTCCCGTCCGTGGTGGATGGGGTGCGGCTTCCTGCCGGCCGTCTGGCCCGGCAACGCTGACCATGGAGAGGCGCATGCAGTCCCCCCCCGAGCTACGTTGGACCCTGCCGTTGCGGCCCCTGCGCGCATTCGCGGCATGCCTGCTCGTCTCTCTTTCCGCTGCCGCCTGCAGCGCCGCCGATCCGGCCCCCTCGTCCTCCCGGCCTGCGCCTGCGCAGGCTGCCAAAGCGCCCCGACAGGATGTTGCCCCGATGCAGAACCCCTCTCCCGATGCCGCCGTCACCCCGCCCGACGCGCCGACCGTGATGTATTTCATCTACCAGGTGGATGGCGACGGTGCGACGTCCTATGAGGTCCAGAACGGCAGCGTGGCGACCTTCTGGTTCGGCCACCGCTTCACCCTGGACGGCACCACCTACTACACCGGCTTTTCCTGGGATACCCGCGAGCATTACGGCAAGCCGGGCGAACAGCAGCCGGCCGGCCCCGACGACCGCGCCAATCTGGCCGAGGCCACCTTCGTACTGGCCGGCGGCGACGCGAAGAAGCCGTGGAAGTTCCGCGGCCAGGAATGGACCATCGGTGCGCTCGGCGCCTACGACAAGGCCGACGACGTCGATACCCGGCGCAAGCCGATCGAACACCACACCGCCGACGGCCGCCTGCTGCTGGCGGTGCCGACCAGCAGCTTCGACCGCGGCATCAGCAGCAGCGGCTACGCCCTGCTGCTGTTCAACCCCAAGCGCAGCGAGGACGACCTGGACAGCAAGGTCTGGCGCTACGTCGGCTCGGTGCGCACCGGCGAAGACAACAGCGCGGCCTGCGACGACGGCAACGTGATGCCGTGCACCGACAGCGATGGCGAACTGGCCTTCGTGGCCGATGGCAACGGCCTGCCGCAGCTGACCGTGACCTTCAAGGGCACCACCATCGAAGCCCCGGGCAAGACCCGCGCGCTGGGTGCCGGCGACACCGTGCACTACCGCTTCGACAGCAAGGCCCAGCAGTACATCGCGCCCTGATTTCCATCCGCCGCAGGCGGGTTACCTGTTGACCGACATGTTCTTGACTCACGGATGAGTCCGGTTGGCGATTCGCGGCATCGGCCGCTCCATCAACCCCGAGGAAAACGTCATGGCACAGCATGACTACAGCAAAAAGGAAGTCCTGGACATCGTCGAGCAGGTCGCCCGGCAGAAGGGCATCCCGGTCGATGACTTCATGCGCTTCGCGCACATCGAGACCGGCGGCACCTTCAACGAGCGCGCCCACAACACCTCGACCGGCGCCAAAGGCCTGTTCCAGTTCGTGCCCGGCTCGGCCCGCCAATACCACCTGACCGGCCACGAATTCGACCCGACCCGCAACACCGAAGCCGCCGCGCAGATGTACCAGGACAACCTGGGCTCGATGGCGCGCCGCAATGAGCGCACCGGCCACCCGTACCTGTCCGGCGGCGACACGCCGACCGGCCTGGACCTGTACCTGGCCCACCAGCAGGGCAGCGCCGGCTATGGCTCGGTGCAGACCGCGATCGCCACCGGCACCTTCGGCGTGGTCCGCAACGGCCATGGCGAAGAGATCAACATGCGCCGCAACGTGCTCAACCAGATCGGGTCCGATGCCAAGGCGCTGACCGGCCACACCCTGGCCGAAATGCGTGGCATGAACGACGGCGACCTGGCGCGGACCTTCTCCAGCTACTACATCCACAAGTACGCAGCGATCAGCATCCCGGAAAAGCACATCACGCCGCAGACCGTGGCACCGGGCCAGGCCCAGGCTCCAGGCACACCTGCGCAGACCGCCGCAGTGGGTGCCGCTGCGGCCACGCTGGCGGCGACCGCAACGGCTCCTGCTGCGCCGAAGCCGGGCATCGAACTGCACGCCGCGTACGACGCTGGCGTGAAGTACGACGATGTGAAGTACGCCATCAACATCCCGGGCCACGCGCTGTACGTGCCGGGCAAGACCGGCAAGAACGTGGACCAGGGCTACATCGATTGCTCCGGCTGGGTCGGCACCCTGCAGAACCGGACCATGGACGAGATCAACCAGAAGGCCGGGCACGCTGTCTTCAGCAAGGCCGACCGCATCGACCTGGGCAACCTCGGTTCCGGCGGCATCGTGCACAAGGCCGTCGAACAGTCCGGCGTGCTGCTCGAGCGCGACGCCATCCTCAAGCCCGGTGCGCTGAAGGAAGGCATGGTCATCGGCCTGGATACGGCCAGGACCCGCCACGAGCACTGGAATGGCATCGACCACATCGTGATGGTGGTGCGCGACCCGAACACCGACAAGCTGCTGATCAGCCAGTCCACCGGCAGCAAGGGCGTGCACACCATGCCGGTGGAGGATTACCTCAAGCAGGTGAAGGACCACCCGCACTGGAAGCTGTTCGCGTCGGACCCGTTGTCCAAGGCGCGCGACCTGCTGGAAAGCCGCACCCAATCGCATGAGCAGACCCAGGGCAAGCCTGCGGCCGAACACAAGGCCGCTGCCGCCCCGCACGCCGAGCTGTACAAGCCGGGCGCGCACAGCGAGGGCGTGCGCAAGGTGCAGGAGCAGCTGGGCCACCTCGGCTATGCCGGGGCCGACGGCAAGCCGCTGGCCGAGGACGGCCGCTTCGGCCGCAATACCGAAGCGGCGGTACGCCAGCTGCAGAAGGACAACGGGCTGGTTGCCGACGGCATCGTCGGTGCGAAGACGCTGGATGCGATCAAGGAGGCCCGCGAGCGCCCGCTGCTGAACGACGAGCGGCACCCGCGCAATCCGATGTACCTGCAGGCCACCGAAGGCCTGGAACGGATGCCGGCGGGCACCTTCAAGGACCGTCACGCGCTGGAAAGCGCCGCAGCGGCCCTGACCAGGGAGGCGCATGCCGCCGGCCTGCAGCGCATCGACGCGGTGGTGCCCAGCCCGAACGGTGAGCGCCTGTTCGCCGTGCAGGGCACGGTCGGTGACCCGGCGGCCAGCCGCGTTGCGGTGGAAACCCGCACCGCCAGCGAGCAGAGCATGGCGCTCAGCAGCGGCGCGGTGCAGGGCGCGCCGAACGTGCTGCACCAGCAGCAGGACGCGCAGCAGGAACAGACCCGCCAGGCGCAGAAGGCCATGGGCGTCTGAGCCCGCAGCGCCTTGCAGACCGGGAGGGGCCGCGCCATGCGCGGCCCTTTCCCTTTCTGCCAGCTGAGCGGTAAAAGCCACTTTCAGCCTTGCTTCATGCCGCCTGACGCTAGATGAATGCGCAAGCCGCCCGGTAGGCCAGGCAATGTTCCGGCAATGTCGGAACGCCAGCGTGGTCTCCACGGCAGCCGGGGCGCCCCGCGCCCTCCCTGCCCAGCGTGGCATGCACCTCACAGGAGAACCGAACATGCTCAGTACTTCCACACTCAGCTTCCGTGGTCTGGCGATGGCCCTGGCACTGGTTGCCGGTGTCGCCGTGGTCAGCGATGCCAGCGCGATGTCGAGGAAGGACAAGCGCACCCTGGTCGGCGCCGTGGTCGGTGGCGTGGCCGGCAACCTGCTGTCCAACGGCGACCCTGCGGCCACCGTCGGCGGTGCCGTGGCCGGCGGCGCGATCGGCAACCTGACCACCTCCGACCGCCGCGACCGCCGTTACTACGACAATCGCCGTTACGACGACCGCTACGATCGCCGTTACGATCGTGGCTACTACCGCAGTGGCTACTACGACCGTGGCGATGACCGCCGCTGGCAGCGTGAGCGCTACTACGACAACCGCTACTACCACGACCGCGGCCGCCATCGCGGCTGGTAAGCAGCGCCGACATACCGATGACGCGGAGACGGGCGGGTCGATGACCCGCCCGTTTGCGTTGGCCACGCGCATGGCGTTGAATGCGCAGCCTTGGATGTGACTTTCCCGATCGGACTGTGGCATGACGTCTTCCTCCCACCGCGTGCAGGGCCTCAACAACGACGAGGTCGCTGCCGACTGGCCACCGATCAGCGCGGCGGACATCGCGTGGCTGAGTACGCGTTACCCGCAGCTGGGCGGGCACAGCCAACCCCGCTGGCACAGCCCGCGGCCGCTGTCTGCCGCCGCCATCGTCAATGGCACGCGCGCACCGGTATTCATCAAGCGCCACCACCACAGCGTGCGCAGCGCGGCCTGTCTGGAAGAAGAACACCACTTCATCGCCCATCTCGCCGCCGCCGGCGTGCCAGTGGTGCAGGTGCTGCCGGCCACCGATGGCCACACTGCGGTCGAACACGGCGAATGGACGTTTGAACTGCACGATGTCGGCGTGGGCGACGACCTGTATCGCGACGCGGTGTCGTGGTCGCTGTTGACCGATGTCGCGCAGGCCCGCGAAGCAGGGCGCACGCTCGCACAGCTGCACCGTGCCGCCGCCAGCTACCACGCGCCCCAGCGCAGCACCCATCTGCTGGTGGCGCGCGACGACCTGATCCGTGCCGACGATCCGATCGCCGCCATCAAGGCAGGACTGGATGAACGTCCCGGGCTGGCACGCTATCTCGCGCGCATTCCATGGGAAGCACAGCTGCAGCGCGACGTGCTGCCGTGGCACGCCGGCCTGGCCGAGCGCCTGCGCGCCGAGCCCCGGCTGTGGGCGCACAACGACTGGCATGTCTCCAACCTGCTGTGGCGCAACGGCGAGGTCAGCACCGTGCTGGATTTCGGCCTGGCGTCGCCCACCAGCGCGCTGTTCGACCTCGCCACCGCGATCGAGCGCAACGCAGTGGCGTGGCTGGAACTGGAGCGCGGCATGGAGGCAGTGCGCATCGATATCGCGCTGGCCCTGCTCGACGGCTACCGCGAGGTGCTGCCGTTGTCGGCGGCACGCGTGCACCTGCTGGCCGACCTGCTGCCAATGGTCCATTTCGACTTCGCACTGTCCGAAGTGGAGTACTTCGAAGGTGTCACCCGCTCAACCGCGAATGCCGACGTGGCCTGGCAGCCCTTCATGCTGGGCCATCCGGCGTGGTTCCACAGCGCGCCGGGGCGGGCACTGCTGCAGGCCCTGCACGCCGTCGCGTGATCCGGTTGACGCAGCGTTGCGGTCAGATCCCTTTCCGCAGGAAAGGGATCTGACCCCGGCTGGCGCTCGCAAATCCGTACCATTTGTAGTGAAATGGTCACCTGAAGCGGGGGTGCCTGGATCTGCCAGGCTGAGAGAGTCCCTTGGAACCTGATCCGGTTTGCACCGGCGTAGGGAGCTTTGAGCCGCAGCCACACCCCCATCATGGGCCGGTGCACCTGCGCGCCGTCGCTTCGTCTCCCTTGTTGTCCGAAGACGAACCGAATGAACCGCTGCCTGCGCCCCACCCTGCTCTCACTCGCCCTCTGCGCCGCGCTGCCGCTGCATGCCAGCGAGGCCGAGGCCACCACCGATGCGGCTGCCACTGGTGCCGAACGCTCGCCGACCGAACTGGCGGCGGTGCGCGTGGAGGCCGGCAAGCCGAAGGCCGATACCTCGCGCGTGAATGCCTTCGGCGGCGGTTCGTGGAAGGACACGCCGGCTTCGGTGAACGTGCTCGAGCGCGACTATCTCGAACGTCGCCAGGTACGTTCGCTGTCCGAGCTGGCCAGCAACGATGCCTCGCTGGGTGATGCGTATGCACCTGTGGGCTACTACCAGAACATCGCCATCCGCGGCTTCGCGCTGGACGCCGCCACCGGCTACCGCTTCAACGGGCTGTCCATCGCCGGCGAGCAACGCCTGGCGCTGGAGAACGTGCAGTCGGTCGAGATCCTCAAGGGTGAAGCCGGCCTGGCGGCAGGGGTGATGGCGCCGGGCGGGATCATCAACTACATCGGCAAGCGCCCGGCTGAAGTACGCACCGCCACGCTCGGCACCGATTCGGAAGGCTCACGCTACGTCGCCGTCGATGTCGGCCACTGGATCACCCCGCGTTTCGGCCTGCGCCTGAATGCCGCATGGGACTCCAGCAATTCCTACGTCGCGCACGCCGATGGCCGCCGCAACTTCTACTCGCTGGCCGCCGACTGGCTGATCGGCGAGCGCGGCAAGCTGGAAGTGGATGCCAACTACCAGACCAGCTCGCAGCGCTCGGTGTCCGGCTACCAGCTGCTGGGCGCGCGTGACCTGCCGCGCGGTGTCGACCGCGAGCACCTGCTCGGCTACCAGCCGTGGCAGCGCCCGGTGGATATCGCCAGCACCAACATCACCGCGCTGCATACCTACGACTTCAACGATGCCTGGCAGTCGCGCGTCTCGGTCGGCCACAGCCGCTCGGTGATCGATGACAACGTCGCCTTCGCCTACGGCTGCTACTACGCCGTGCAGTGCGCCGATGGCAGCGTGCCAGGCAACTACTTCGCGCCCAACGGCGACTACGATGTCTACGACTACCGCAGCCCGGACGACACCCGCCGCAACCAGCAGGCCCGTGCCGAGCTGCGTGGCCGCTTCGAGACCGGCAGCGTCGGCCATCAGCTGACCCTCGGTGCCGACTACTTCCGCCGCACCGTGGACAAGCGCCCGAGCGTCAACGAGTACGTCGGCACCAGCAACATCCACGATCCGCAGGTGCCCGTGTTCGAGCCGTCGCCGAAGATGCCCGGCCCCTCCGCACGACGCCTGGACAGCCGCCAGACCGCGTTCTTCGCGCTGGACCGGATGAGCTTTGGCGATGACTGGCAGTGGTTGGCCGGTGGCCGCTTCGTGCGCCTGGACGAGCGTGCCTACGACAAGCGTGGCGTTCCGCAGCGGCACAGCCGCCTGTCGCGGTTCCTGCCGCAGACCGCGGTGGTGTGGAAGGCCACCGATCAGCTCAACGCCTATGCCAGCTACGTGCGCGGCATTTCGCTGGGACAGGAAGCGCCGTTCTGGACCAGCAATGCCGACACTTTCCTGCCGTCGGTGCAGTCGCGGCAGCTGGAAGTGGGCGTGAAGTACGTGCCGGTCGAAGCACTGACCTTGGGCGCGGCGGTGTTCCGCATCTCGCAGCCGTACCAGTACGCCAGGCCCGACAGCAGCGACGTCGGCTACACCTTCGTCGAGGAAGGCACGCAGACCCACACCGGCCTGGAGCTGACCGCCAACGGCCAGCTGACCGACACACTGCAGATCGTGGCCAGCGCCAGCGTGCTGCAGGCGCGCGCGCGCGACACCGGCACGCCGGCCTATGAAGGCCATCAGCTGGTGAACGTGCCGAAGGTACGCGCCAGCGTGCACATGGCCTACGCGCTGCCGTTCGTGCAGGGCCTGGACGTGACCGGTGGCTGGCGCTATGCCGGTGCCAACGTGGCACGCGCCGACGGTGGCGTGCGCGCGCCGGACTACTCGGTGTTCGATGCCGGCCTGCGCTTCCAGCATCGCCTGCACGAACGCGCGGTGACCTGGAACCTGTCGGTGGACAACGTATTCAACCGCTTCTACTGGCGCGATACCGGCAGCAGCGGCGGTGACTACTACCTGTTCCCCGGTGCACCGCGACAGGCCCGCCTGTCGGTGACGTTCGCGCTGTGAGCGGCGTGATGCTCGAGTGGACCGCCGCGCTGTTCAGCATCCTCGGCGTCTGGCTGATGGCCAGGCGCCGGCTGTCGGCATGGCCGGTGGGCCTGCTGTCGGTGGTGCTGTATGGCCTGGTGTTCGCCGAGGCCAAGCTGTACTCGGACACCCTGCTGCAGGTCGCCTTCGGTGGCTTCCTGGTCTATGGCTGGCTCAACTGGCGGCAGCACGCCGCCGATGAGGGCAGCATCCGCATCGTGCCACTGGCACGCGGCACGCTGCTGCGCGACCTGGCCTTCGGCCTGTGCGGTGGCGTGGCGCTGGGTGCGGCCATGCACACCTTCACCGATGCCGCGCTGCCCTGGCTGGACGCGATGCTGACCGCGCTGAGCCTGGTCGGCCAGTGGTGGCAGGCACGCCGCCACGTGGCCTGCTGGTGGGTGTGGATCGCGGTGGACGTGGTCTATGTGGGTGCGTACCTGTTCAAGTCGCTGCACGTGACCGCGGCACTGTACGTGTTCTTTCTCGGCCTGGCCGTGTTCGGCCTGCGCGCATGGAGCGCCGCCGCGCGCGAGCCACAGGTGGCAACGCAGTAGAGCCACCCCATGCGTGGCTGGGGCTACCGGTAGTCGCCAACCTTGGTTGGCGCGCGCCTGCCGACCAAGGTAGGCATCTACCCACCACATCCACGCATGGCATGGATCTACTTCGGCTCCAGCAACAGGCCCAATCGCATCGGTTGGCGCATGTCGGCCGGCGGTGCCGCCTGCAACGGCGCGGCCTGCAGCGTCGCGCGCAGGTCGGCGTCGACCTGGGCATCGCCCAGGCTGTCGAATTCCAGTTTCGAAATACGGCCATCCGCCGCGATCCACACGCTCACCGGAAGCGGTGCCGGTGTGTCAGGGTGCGCCTGCAACCACGCCAGCACACGCTGCGCCTGCGGGTCCTGTTCCTGCTGCAGGCGCTGCTGCAGCTGGCCTCCCACGGCGGCGGCGTAGGCCATCCAGTGCGCAGGGGCTTCCTGCGCGGAAACGCTGGCACTCCCCAGTGCCAACGCGCCGAACACCGCAGCCAGACGCCGCCACCAGCGGCGTAGGCCGGTCCTGTTTGCTGACACCATCGCCTGCCTCCTGCACTCCCATCCAGCGCGCCATGGTCGGCGCCATAGATGACAGGCGGATGGCGGCCGGTGATGGCCCGGCGCTTCGAGCTTGCCCGATTGCGAGGGATTGCCTTCGATCAGTCCAGACAAGCCTTCAGATCATCACGTGTCCAGCCGGTGAGGCCTGCACCCTTCCAGTAGCGTGCAGACGTACCAGTCGGGACAGGGGCAAGCTCGACAATGGCAATCACCCCATGGTTCACAGGGTTGTCGATGACAATGCGCTGCCCGGATTCAGTGGGCAGCACGCGCACGACCTTGTTGCGTTGTGTTCACGTCTGGGACAGGCAGACGGTGACCTGCTGTACCGATTTCGAAGAACCAAATGACTCGGGCGCTTGTTCAAGCAGACCAGGTGCTGTCGAGCAGCCGGCGATGCCCATGAACAATGCCGCCAGGAATGGGGCTCTCAAGACAGACATACGTCCTCCAGATGCATACGCGTGCGTTGATCACTCGCCCAGGTCGGCCAGCACCTTGCGCGAGGGTGCGAAGAAGGTCACGCCGGTGGTGGCGGTGGAGAAATCAAGGATGCGGTCATGCAGCGGTGCGGGATTGCCGATGAACATGCGCTCGAGCATCGTCTCGATCACCCACAGGCGGCGGGTGTAACCGATGAAGTAGGTACCGTACTCGCCACGGCCCGGGTTGGCGAACGGCATGTTGTCGCGCAGGATCTCGTGCTCGCCGTCGGCGTCCTCGATGGTGCATAGCGTCTTGTGCGATTTCTGCGCATCGGCCGGCGCATCATCCAGCTCGATGTTGTCGTGCTTGGTGCGGCCGATGATCGCTTCCTGCGCCTCGGTCTTCTGCGCGCGCCAAGCATCGAGGTTGTGCAGGTACTTCTGCACCACCACGTAGCTGCCACCTGCGTGGTCCGGATCCTCGTCACCAACAATCGTGGCTTCGGGCAGCGACAGTCCTTCCGGATTGGCGGTGCCGTCGACGAAGTCGAGCAGGTCGCGGCCATCGAAATAGCGGAAGCCGGCCACGTCATCGACTGCTTCCACCGCATCGCCGAACGCCATCAGCAGGTTGCGCTCGAAGGCCACGATCAGGTCCATGGTGCGTGCGCGGATGTGGTACAGCAGGTCACCGGGCGTGGACACGGCGGTGTGGGTCGCGCCCTTGATCTCGCGGAACGGCTTCAGCTCGCGTGGCGGCGTGGAGCCTACCAGCGGCTGCCACACGCGATGGCCGATGGCCACGTTGCAGGTGAAGGTGCGCTCGATCTCGCGGATGGCGGTGTTCTTGATCAGATCGTCGGTACTGGCCAGCACCTCGCGCGCCTTGGCGATCGACGCCTCGTCATCCTTCACCTTCAGCACCAGGAACGCCGCCGAATGGGTGAGCGGCGCAGTGATCTGCTGCGGCTCGTTGTCGAGCGTGTGGTTGACGGCGGTGATCGGTGCGGGCTGGGAGTTCACGGCGGTTCCTGCTGGCTTGAGGCGGACGCATCGCGTGTGGCGATGTGCGGGCGATCATAGCGGAACCGCCTGACCGGGGACGGAGCGGTTCTCGTTCCGTCCACCGGCGAAGGTACGAAGACCTCAGTCCACATCACTCCAGACCGCCAGCTCGTAGCCGTCCAGATCGCGGAAGTGGAAGCGGCGGCCGCCGGGGAAGGCGAACACCGCCTGCACCACCTCGCCACCGGCGGCGACCACGCGCTGCTGTGCTTCGGCCAGGTCCGCGCAGTACAGGATCACCAGCGGACCGCCGTGCGCATGCACCGCTGCGTCGGCCACGAAGCCACCTTTCAGGCGGCCGTCGTCGAACTCGGTATAGGCCGGACCATAGTCGGTGAAGCGCCAGCCAAACACCTCACCGTAGAAGCGCTTGCTGCGTGCGATGCTGGCGACGGCGAATTCGATGTTGTCGATGCGGCGTTCGGCATCGTGGGTAGCTTCGTGGCTCATGAGGTGTCTCCGTGATTGGAACCCCAGCTTCGGTCAGCGCGGCGCTGCGATCTTGAACGAAACGGCCATCAGTGGCCCCACTCCAGGCGCAGCTCGCGTGCGGTCATGCCAGCCAGTTCACGCGCCTCACGGCTGAGATGGGCCTGGTCGGCATAGCCGGCCTCGGCGGCCAGCATCGCCAACGAGTGCTGCGGCAGCGCGCGGCTGTGGCGCAGGAAGCGTTGCAGGCGCAGGATCCTCTCAAGTGTCTTGGCCCCATAGCCGAACTGCAGCTGGCTGAAGCGCCGCAGGCTGCGCGGGCTCAAGCTCAGGCGTGCCGCAAACTCATCCAGCGTGGCATTCCCCCTGGCAAGCGCCTGGAACAGGACGTGCGCCCGCTGTGACCGGCTGTCGAGCGCCGCGCCCCCAAGGTGCGGCTGCAGGCAGTGCGCCATCCGCAGCAGGCGCTGTGCAGGCGCGGTGTCGCCGATGGAGGCCGCCGCCTTGTTCGCCCACGCGCCCTTCAGATCAGCCAGTGGCACGGCCTGGCCGATGATCCCGGCCAAAGGCAGGCCCAGCGCGGCCAATGCCTGGCCGGGGCGGAAGCGTGCGCCCAGCACCTGCGCACCGGGTGCCAGCGCCGGGTGCGCGGCCACACGGTCCGGGCCGACGACGAACAGCGCACCGTCGCGCCAGAGGATATCCACGCAGCCATCGGGCAATACGGTGATGTGCCCATCGGCATCGGCAGGAAGCTGGCTCTGCCACAGCTGGCCAAAGTGGCCGCGCAGCGGCGCAGGCGTCAGATGTTCCTGGTAGGTCGTGCCGGTGCCTGCAAGAGAGGAAGGGTCGCCCATGCCGCATTGTGGCGCCACGGGGCCCATAAAAGTGAAGCCCGGCGCGAGGCCGGGCTTCGGTTGGCGTGTGGGAGAGAGAGAGAGAGTCACACGCCAGCACAACACGCACTAACGACAGGCGTTTGTTACCAGGTGAAGCGCGGGCCCACGAACCACTCGCGGTCGCCGGCCTTGGCCAGCTTCACTTCGCCGCTCAGGCCCCAGTTCTGGTTGAACTTGGCGGTGGCGCCGACACGGCCGTAGAACTCGCCGTCCGGGTTGATGCCGTGCTTCTTGGTGTAGTCCTCGTAGCCGGCCATCACGTAGCCTTCCACGTACGGGTTGAACGCGGTGCGCACGCCGACTTCGGTCGAGTAGCCGTTGAAGTCCAGGCCATGCTTCATGTCGAACTTCTGGTACGCAACGCGGGCCACCAGGTCGGTGTTCGGTGCGATGCCGTAGTTGTAGCCGGCACCGATGCGCCACTGGTCGACGTCATTCTTGAACTTGTCGGTCTCCTGCGCGCTGTAGTCGCCGAAGATGTGGAAGTTCGGGTGCACCGCCACGGAACCCTTCACCTTCCAGCCATCGGCGTCGCCGCCCTTGGCATCGGTGTTCACGTAGCCGCCTTCAACGTAGTTGTACGACAGGCCGTCGGTTGCCGATGCAGCGAACGGCAGGGCAGCCAGGAGACCCAGGGCGAGCAGCGAATTCTTGTTCATCGGGACACACCTTTAATTATTTTGGTTTCGTCGGCCGCCTCCCGGGAGGGGGAGAGAGGAGGCGGTCGACAGGTGTGAATTATCCGTTAGGGGGTCTAATCGACCCTGAATATTGAACTGACTGGTGTATAAATAAGGCTGGCGTTCAGGGAACTCCACATGCCGCACGCGTCCGTCGCATCACTGCTGTTTCCGCCCCATGCGCGCCGCGCGGTGCGGGTGCTGCTGCTCGTCGCCCTGCCGATGATGCAGCTGCCAGCCAACGCGGCCGAGCGCGCCCAACCTTCTGCACGCATCGTGGTACAGACAGACGATGTCACGCGTTTCTTCAGCGTGCTGGATGCCACTGGAGGAAAACCAAGTGCCGAAGACCTGCAGCGCGGCTATCTGGACACCGGCACGGAGGCATTGCGCAGCTTCACCGACAGCCGCATCGGATCAATGGAGCGTTTGGCCAGGGCCATCCAGGACAAGCCGGCGTTGTTCGCCAGGGCGCGGACCTGTGCAGCGGCATTGCCGGCGATCCGCGCGCGGGTTGCCGACGCACTCGATCGGTTGGGCACGCTGCTCCCCACTGCACGTTTTCCTCCGGTCACCGTGCTGGTCGGGCGGGGTAACAGCGGCGGCGTCACCACCGAAGATGGTGTGGTGATCGGACTGGAAGCACTGTGCAACGCCGACTGGATGCAGCCTGACGTCGGCGATCGTTTCGTGCACCTGATCGCCCATGAGTACGTGCACGTGCAACAGCCCGGTGCGAGCGTCGATGTCGCGCAGCCCACCCTGCTCTATCAGACGTTGCTTGAAGGCGGCGCCGAGTACGTGGGTGAACTGATCTCGGGGCAACCGGCCAACGCGCATCTGCGTCGCTGGGCCCAGGGCCGCGAATGTGCGCTGGAGCGCGCGTTCGTACAGGACAGTGGGGGCACCGATCTTTCGAAGTGGCTGTACAACGGCCCCGGCGATGAAGCACGACGTGGAGATCTCGGATACTGGGTCGGCTACCGCATCGCGCGCAGCTATGTTTCCCGCGCGCCAGACAGGACCAGGGCCATCGCCACGCTGCTGGATGTGCGACCCGACACCGCCGCGACCGTGTTCGAGGCGAGTGGATGGACGCCTGCCTGCACTGCTGCCAAAGGCATGGAAACGCAAGTGCTGTGAGAGCCGCTTCATACTGATGAATTGGCGACCTTGAACAGGCACAAGGCACGCCGCCGACGTAGATCAGCTCGCCTGATCCCGCTTGTTAATGTTGGGTCAGAGGCCGGCTTCACAGTGCTTCCACGTATTCAAATTCCAGCTGAAAGCGCTTGGTAGCGGCGGGAACAAACGCCGCTATATTCCAGCTTCCCCAGACGAAGGAGGGAGTGCAATGAACCTGAACCCGCAACACATGAAGACGGCCCGCGCACTTGCTGTAGCGCTCATCGCCACCGTAAGCCTTGGCGCCTGCGCGTCATACAAGAACGAGTTTGCAACCATCAACTCGCGTCTCGATCAGCTCGACGTCAAGGTGCAGGGCGCTGCGCAGAGCGCGGAGTCCGCCAACCAGTCCGCACAGCAGGCCAATCAGCGCCTGGACCAGATCGAAGGTCGCGTGCAGCAGCTTGAAAGGGCACCTGCCGGCCGCAAGCCGCGCGGGTAATCGCTCCCTCACCTTTTGAATTGATCCACCTCTGTATCGGGTGTATCGGGGACCCAGTGGCCTTCGCCGGCCACTGGCATCCTTCCACCCACGATTGCATTGCAAGGAGCCGTCCCATTCGTACTTCCCCCTCCCCTGCACGCCGCGCCCTCCATGCCTCCCTGGCCATGGCACTGGCCGTTGCGTGCAGCGGCGTAGCCAACGCCAGGGACAAGGACGCACCTGCACCATCGGTCGCCGCCGTTGATGAACTTCCGCCCGACCAGAGCGTGTCCGAGACAGTGATCGAGCTGGCCGGCTGGGTGGTCGCCAGCAAGGACAACCAGGGCTATCCGTTTGCGGTCATGGACAAGGCGGCGGCGCAGGTTCTGGTCTTCGGCGGTGACGGCAAGCTGCGCGGCGCCGCACCGGCGCTGTTTGGGTCGGCGATCGGCGACCATTCCGCACCGGGCGTCGCCAAGCTCGCACTGAGCGCGATTCCCGGCCACGACCGCACCACGCCTGCCGGCCGCTTCATTGGCGGTTACGGCCCGTCCGACGATGCCGGACGCGTGCTGTGGGTGGACTACGATTCCGCCGTGTCGATGCACCCGCTACCGCCGGGCAGCCCGAAGGAAAAGCGCGCCGAGCGGTTGGCATCGCCCTCGCCGGACGACAACCGCGTCACCCACGGCTGCATCAATGTCTCGCCCGCGTTCTACGAGCAGATCGTGCAGTCCACGTTCGAGAAGGGCGGTGTGTTCTACATCCTGCCGGACAAGGATTCGATCGCGAAGACGTTCCCGGAGTTCGCGCAGAGCCGTGCCGTCACCGATGGCAACCAAAAGAAGACCGCACAGCACGCTGGCGAGTAGTGCGTTTGTGCGTCCGCCCTGGGCGTTGTGGGCACATGCCCGGGCCATGCCCGCCCGCCGGGCGGCTGCGATGCACAGTCTGCTCATGGAGAGTCGCCTGCGTGTGAGGCGTGGTGCCCCCGAGGCCCGGCACGCTGGCATACTGCGCCCGTAGACGATCCTGCGAGGCAATGTCTGCCTCGTCCATGAGGCCGCCGGTGGACCCACTCTTCCAGTTTCTGCTGAGCACGATGGGAGGCGTATTCGTCTTCCTGTTCTTCGTGGCGCGCGACTACCTGCGTGGATTGGGGTGGCTGCTCGGTTCCTGGGATCCGAACATGGGGCACGCGACCGAAGATGCGCTCATTTCGAAGGCCAATCGCAGCGCCTTGCTGATTGCGGCGGTGCTTCTGGCGTGGGCCTTCATGGGCCCTTCTCCCTACCGCCGCAACTGGGAAATCGAAGTAATGGGCATCGGCACCGGCATGTTGCTGGCCTATGTGGTGATCATCCGCCTTGCAGCTTCAAGGGTGAAGAGGCTGCTTGGGTGAGCGTGCCTCACATCGGCACCAATGAGGATCAGGAAGCCGTAGCCTCTGCAGCCCGCGCCAATGCCGCGGCGTGCGCGTCGCCCTTCCGCTCGCTGTAACGGTCTACCAGGTAGTCCGACCGGCCCCGCGTCAGCAGCGTGAACTTCACCAGCTCTTCCATCACATCCACCACCCGATCGTAGTACGGCGAGGGCTTCATCCGGCCGTCGTCATCGAATTCCTGCCAGGCCTTGGCCACCGACGACTGGTTGGGGATGGTCAGCATGCGCATCCAACGACCAAGCACGCGCAACGCGTTGACCGTGTTGAACGACTGCGAGCCGCCGCTCACCTGCATCACCGCCAGCGTCCTGCCCTGCGTGGGCCGCACGCTGCCATCTTCCAGCGGCAACCAGTCGATCTGGTTCTTGAACACGCCGGTGACCGTGCCATGCCGCTCGGGGCTGACCCATACCTGGCCTTCCGACCACTGCGACCATTCGCGCAGTCGCTGCACTTCAGGGTGGTGCGGGTCCACGCTGTCCAGCATCGGCAGCGCATGCGGATCGAACACCCGGGTTTCGCACCCCAGATGGCGCAGCAGTCGCTCGGCTTCCAGCGCCAGCTTGCGGCTGAACGACTGGGGCCGCAGCGAGCCGTAGAGCAGGAGGATGCGCGGCGGCCCCAGATCTGCCGCGGCGAGCTGGTGATGATTGGGCTGGGGCAATGACGATTCCACCAGGTTGGGCAGGTCCAGGCTTGTGATTGGCTCATTCATTCGATTATTCTAGAAATATGGAAACATCGAATGCAATCTCCGCCCTGACCGCCCTCGGTCATGCCACCCGCCTGGCTGCCTTCCGCCTGCTGGTGGAGGCCGGCCCGGCAGGGCGCATGGCGGGCGACATCGCTACGGCCCTGCAGGTGCCGCCGGCCACGCTCAGCTTCCACCTGAAGGAGCTGGTGCAGGCCGGGCTGGTGGAGAGCGAGAACCAGGGCCGCAACGTCTGCTATCGGGCCAACTTCGATGCCATGAACGGCTTGATCGAGTACCTCACGCACAACTGTTGCGCGGGCTCACCCAGCAACCAGTGCGTCCCCGCCGAACCCGCCTGCAAGTGCTGATACCGCACACGACCCACCCCATCGAAGCGATTGCCACATGACCCGCAATGTCCTGTTCCTCTGCACCGGCAACAGCGCGCGCAGCGTGCTGGCTGAAGCCACCCTGCGCGCCTGGGACAGCGATCGCTTCAGGGCATTCAGTGCGGGCAGCCAGCCCACCGGCCAGGTCAATCCGTTCGCGCTGGCACAACTGCATGCCGAAGGAATGCCCGTTGAAGGGCTGCGCAGCAAATCATGGGACGAGTTCGTGGATGCAGCGCCCATGGACCTGGTCATCACCGTGTGTGATGCGGCCGCTGCCGAAGCTTGCCCAGTGGTGTTCGGTGACTTCATCCGCAGCCATTGGGGCCTGCCCGATCCGGCCGCCGTGGCAGGCAGCGATGCCGACAAGGCCGCAGCCTTCGCGCTGGCCCATGCCATCGTGAAAACCCGCCTGCGTGCGCTGCTCGCACTGCCCGAATCGGTGTGGTCCGAACGCGAAGCGCTGCAGCACGCGCTGGACCGGATCGGCCAGCTGTTGCCGACCGACGGCGCGCAGTGACGGTGCCACTGCCATGAGTCTGTTCGAGCGACACCTGACGCTGTGGGTTGTGCTGTGCATTGCGATGGGCACGCTGCTGGGCCACGTCCTGCCCGGTGCCTTCGCGGTGCTGGCGTCCGCCGAAGTGGCCAAGGTCAATCTGCCGGTTGCGGTGCTGATCTGGCTGATGATCATCCCGATGCTGCTGAAGGTCGACTTCCGCGCGATGCGCCAGTTGCAGCAACACTGGAAGGGCATCGGGGTAACACTGTTCATCAACTGGGCGGTCAAGCCGTTCTCGATGGCGCTGCTGGGCTGGCTGTTCCTGCGCCATGCCTTCGCCGACTGGCTGCCCGCAGCACAGATCGACAGCTACATCGCCGGGCTGATCCTGCTGGCAGCCGCACCCTGCACCGCCATGGTGTTCGTGTGGAGCAACCTGTGCCGCGGTGATGCCAACTTCACCCTGAGCCAGGTGGCGTTGAACGACGCGATCATGGTGGTTGCCTACGCGCCGGTGGTTGCACTGCTGCTCGGCCTGTCGGCGATCACCGTACCGTGGGATACGCTGTTGCTGTCCGTTGGTCTCTACATCGTGGTGCCGGTGCTGGCTGCTGCACTGCTGCGGCACTGGATCCTTTTGCGCAGCGGCGAGGCGGGCCTGCAACTCACGCTTCGAAGGTTGGGGCCGCTGTCCCTGTCCGCGCTGCTGCTGACGCTGGTGGTGCTGTTCGGGTTCCAGGGCCAGCAGATCGTGAAGCAACCGCTGGTAATCGCGCTGATTGCCGTGCCGATCCTGATCCAGGTCTATTTCACCTCGGGCCTGGCCTACCTGCTCAACCGTCGGCTGGACGTGGCACATTGCGTGGCCGGCCCGTCAGCGCTTATTGGTGCCAGCAACTTCTTCGAACTGGCGGTGGCGACTGCGGTGGGACTGTTCGGCGTGCATTCCGGGGCGGCGCTGGCGACGGTGGTGGGCGTGCTGATCGAGGTGCCGGTCATGCTGTCCGTGGTGCGCATCGTCAACCGTACTCAGGCCTGGTACGAAAGACCCCAAGAGCGCTGACAACCAGAGTGGGGCGAGTTCGATTTACGTTCTTCGCTCCGCACTGTCGTCATCGGCTTGGTGGGGTACCCATATCCCTGTCATCAAGTTCGAACCATGTCGCATATTCCCCATGCTGCCACGGACGTTGCGGCGCCTGCGTCTGCGACGACTTAACAGCATGCAAGAATGCTGAAAGCGTCTTTGATCGAACGCTGTTTGCAACTCGTCTGATTGGCGTTTCGCAGCGACGGCGGTACAGATGGCGTGCCACCGGAAAAAGGTGGCCGGGCCTCGAAAACCCGTGGCAATGCGTACGTTGTATGCGCCTGCCCGTCGGCGTCACCCAGTGTGGCGCCGGCGGGCAATTCGTCTGCCGACTATGGCGGGCGGAGCGTGGAGGCCTTGTGCCTGCCGGCCTTGTACGCACTGTCCCGGTTTTCGAGCCACGTCTCCGCCCGCCACCTTTGCGTGGCGGCTACCGTCTGTCCTGCACGGGGCACTGCCATGACATCACCGGACTTCCCACGCCTGCATCCGCATCGCTCATCCGCCACTGGCGGTGGGCCGCCAGAGCACGCGGCTGCGACCGATCCGAATGCCTTCATCGCCACGCTTCACCGCATCGGCAAAGGCGCGGCCGCCGACGGCCAGCCCTGGCCAGAGCGTCACCAGATGCCGGGCCGCTGCATGGCGCTGGCCGATGCGGACTGTGCACTGGCCGGCCAACGCGTGACGCTGGAGCTGCTGCTGGCGGCCGAGCGCGTGCGTCAGAACGGCACGGAGGCCGAGTACGTGGGCGACCGGGTGATGGAAGGGCTGATCCTGGCGTGCCTGACCATGAACGCACAGGCCAGCGCGCGCATGCAGCCGGAAGGATGAGGCGGGCACCACATCACTCGCAGAGCGCGCTGTCTTCCTTCAACGCGGCATCCTGCAGTGGCTGGCGTTGTTCAATCTGGGCACGTTGTTCCGCCGTCGGCTCGCCCAGCCACCACACACGACAGCGCGCGGTAAGACGGCCGACCATCTTCGCCTCCGTCGGCGAATACAGCATCGCCAACGCGGTGCCGGGGCAGTCGTGGGCCTGGCAGGCGGTATAGAACCACCACGGCTCGCCCTGCAGCACCAGCAGCTCACCAGGACCGCTGGGCCCGCTCAACAGGCGTTCGCGCAGCGATGGAATCTCCCTGTCAGCGGATTCGGCTGCGGCTGTGTTCTTCATCAGGGCGTTGAACGCGGCCAGCACCTTCGGGTCCTTGCGGCCGCAGTCGTCCACGGTATTGCCGCCCACCAGGGTGAAGAAATGCGTCGCCAGCGGGTTGTCCGCGCAGGTGAGTTCGCCGCCGGCACTCGGGTCTTCCGGTTCGCCTTCGTTGTCCCACACCGAGGGATCCACGCCACCTTCGATGGATGGCGCCTTCTCGCCCACCGTTGCCGTGGCCGCAGGTGCTTCTGTGGCCGGTGCTGGTGCGGCTGGTGCTGCATCGGGTGCCGGTGCCTGCCCGCAGGCGGCCAGCAATGCGACCGTCAGTGCCATCCCTGTGATTCGAATCTTCATTCCCTGTCCTTGTCTGATCTGCGCTGCATCCAGCAAATCGGCAGCCGCGTGATTCTAACCAGCACCGTGCCAGGATGCGTTCGTAGCGTCCCGTCATCGCCTGGAGCCGGACGCATGCGCCGTACACGACTCGCCAAGATCTTCTGCAGTGCCCTGCGGCTGGCATCGCCGGCAATTGCCCACGATGCAGAAAACGCGAAGCCTGCACGGCCTCTCCCGGGCGCAGCCCTGCCCGCACCGCTGGAGCGCGTACTACGCGATTACGAGCGGGCGTGGCGCTCGGCTGATGCCAAGGCATTGGCTGCGCTGTTTGCCGAGGATGGTTTTGTACTGCAGAGCAACCAGCCGCCGGTGCGCGGGCGTACTGCGATCGAGGCCGCGTATGCCGGCCAGGGCGGCAGTCCGTTGCGGCTGCGGGCGTTGGCTCACTCGGTGGAGGGCAACACGGGCTACATCATTGGTGCGTATCGCTACGGCAGCAACGAGGGGGACACCGGCAAGTTCACGCTGACGCTGAAGCGCGTGGGCGACGGGCCGTGGTTGATCTTCTCGGACATGGACAACACCAGCGCGCCGCCACGGGCGCGGTGATTGCCGCCGTCGGGCGCCAACCAAGGTTGGCAGCTACCGGAAGCGGGTTCGGCAGTAGATCCACGCCATGCGTGGATGGCTCGCGCACATAAAAAACCCCGGCACGTGGCCGGGGTTTCTCGATTCACTTGAACAGCGTGTCCGGGTATTCCGGTTTCTGTTCCCGCGCCAGCAGTGCGCGCAGGCCTTCTTCCGGGGTCTGCTCGCCGTGCAGCACGGCACGCACGCCGTCGGAGATCGGCAGGTCGATGCCATGACGGCGTGCCTGTCGCATCACTTCGTCGGCGGTCTGCACCGACTCGACCACCTGGCCGATTTCGCGCACGGCATCCTGCAGCGTCTGGCCACGGCCCAGGGCCAGGCCCAGGCGACGGTTGCGCGACAGATCGCCGGTGCAGGTCAGCACCAGATCGCCCAGGCCGGCCAGGCCCATCAGCGTTTCCGGCTTGGCGCCGATCGCCGCAGCCAGGCGCAGCATTTCATTGAGACCGCGGGTGATCAGGCCGGCACGGGCGTTGAGGCCCAGCTGCATGCCATCGGCCACGCCGGTGGCCACCGCCAGCACGTTCTTCATCGCACCGCCCAGCTCGGCACCGACCATGTCGTCGCCGGTGTAGGCGCGGAACGCCGGGCCATGCATCGCCTCGGCCACCGTCTGCGCGAACTCGGGCACGTCGCCGTGCACGGTGATCGCGGTGGGCAGGCCCTGGGTTACTTCCTTGGCGAACGATGGCCCGGTGACGACGGCCAGCGGCACGTCCTCGCCCAGCACTTCGCGCGCCACTTCATGCAGGAAACGGCCCGAACCGGGTTCGAAGCCCTTGGTGGCCCAGGCCACGCCGGCACCGGCCGGACGCAGCGGCGCCAGCGCACGCACGGTTTCACCGAAGGCATGCGACGGGGTCACCACCAAGATCCAGGCCGCGCCTTCCACCGCCGACGCCAGGTCGGTGGTGGCACGCAGGCTGTCCGGCAGCGGGATGCCCGGCAGGTAGCGCGGGTTCTCGTGGCGCTGGTCGATGGCCTCGACCACGGCAGCGTCGCGCCCCCACAGCACGGTCGGATGACCGTGCCGTGCGAGCAGGCTGGCCAGCGCGGTTCCCCAGGAACCGGCGCCCAGCACGGCGATCTTGTCAGCGGGAGTGCTCATCCGTGACGTCGCGGCAGGAATCAGGCGTTGCCAGCCGGCTCGGAGTCAGCCAGCGACGGTGCGTCGCCCTGCTCCTGGCGCTGGCGCAGGGTTTCTGCGTACAGGCCTTCGAAGTTGATCGGCTGCAGGAAGAACGGCGGGAAGCCGCCGGCCTGGATCAGGTCGCTGATCAGCTGGCGCACGTACGGGAACAGGATGTTCGGGCACTGGGTGCCAAGCAGCACGTCGATCGACTGCGGGTCCAGGCCGACCAGGCCGAACACGCCGGCCTGCTTCACTTCGGCCACGTAGGCGGTGCGCTCACCGGCCTGGCAGGTCAGGGTCACGGCCAGCACGACTTCGAAGGCGTTCTCACCCAGGCGCTGCACCTGCTGGTTCAGGTTCAGCTGCAGCTCCGGCTGCACCTGGTCATTGAAGATGGTCGGGGCGTTCGGCGACTCGAAGGAGACGTCCTTGACGTAGATCTTCTCGACGGTGAAAGCGGGGCCGGTGGCGGCATCGACCGGCGCAGCAGCGCCGTTGGTGATCTCTTCGGACATTTCCAGTAACTCCAATGAATGCAATGAAAACGATGGTCGAATTACTGCGATGGGGGCGGGATCAGGCCCATACAAGGCCGGATCCGCCACCTGCGGCAATCAGTTGCGGCCCTTGACCAGCGGCAGCTCGGCCTGCTGCCAGGCGGGAATGCCGCCGTCGAGCACGTAGACCTTCTCGAAGCCGGCCTTCTTCAGCGCCTTGGCGGCGGTTTCCGAGGCGTTGCCGCTGCGGCACACCAGCACCACCGGCGACTGCTTGGCGTTGGCCACCAGCTTGTGGTCCGGGCCGAAGGCACTGGCCTGGGCGTTGCGGCTGCCGGCAATGTGGCCCTTCTCGAAGTCACCGCTGGCCGACAGGTCGACCACCACCGTGCCGCCCGCGTTGATCAGCTGGGTCAGTTCGGCGGGCTTGATGCCCTTGAAGCCCCGGAACAGGCGGCGGATCTCGGTGACGATGATGGCCACGGTCAGGCCGACCAGGGCCGCGGACAGCATCGGGTTTCGGCCTGCAAAGGCCAGCAACTCTTCGTAATTCACTCAGGTCACGGGTCGATTAAGCGGGCGCCGATTGTCGCACAAGCCGGACGCGGCCCGTCACTGCCCCTTCCACAGGTCCGGCAGGCCGGCGGTCTGCCACCAGCGCTTGGCTTCCGGGTCCCAGCGCCAGCGCTCGACCACGACCACCGTGCGCTCGGCCTGGGTGTTCTGGTTGATCACCCCGATTTCGACCCGGCGCTCGACCAGTCCCCCGTCCAGTGAGGCACTGCTGCGCTCGCGGTAGGACGACACGCGCAGCTGCGCGTAACGGTTGAGCTCGAACTCGGTGGGCGGCTTTTCCTTGCGCAGCTTGGGGTCGAGGTAGCCGATGGCATCGTCCATGCTGCCCCAGCGGATGGTCGCCCCGTAGGCGATCTGGGTCTCTTCCAGCAGCTTGCGCTGCTTGCGGCTGAGGTCGTCGGCCGAGGCCACGGCACTGGCCAGCAGCAGGGAACAGATCAGGAACTGGATCAGGCGGCGCATCAGTGGTTTCCCCAGAACGTCAGCCTGCCATCCTACCCTTTGGCGAAGGCAACGAAGCGACCGCTGAATTCGGCGGCGGGCTTGCCATCGGCGCCGGGCTGGGTGGCGATGATGCTGATGCGGGCCTTGCGGCGCTGCCGGAAGGTGTTCAGGAAGGCATCCCAGCCGGTGGCCTCGGCCGCCTCAGCGTGGGCGTGCAGGTCTTCGTAGACCGGGGCCAGGTAGCGCAGGTTGCTGTCGGCCACGTAGACCTCGGCATCGTGGCCGGCCAGGCGCAGGCGCAGGCTGACCAGCGCCCAGCCGGACAGGGTCAGCACCGAGGCCAGGCTGCCGCCGAAGGCGTTGCCCTTGTCGTTGACGTTGGCGGCCAGCGGCGCGGTGATGCGCAGCACGCCATCGGCATAGCCGTCGAGCTGGATCTGCATGGCGCGCACCGCCGGCATGCAGTCCAGCACGTCCTGCAGGGCGGCCAACGAGGAAGTCAGGGCATCAACGGACATCGGAGCAGCGACCACGACAACGAAGGGCCCGCATAATGCAGGCAATGGCCGACCATACGATACCCACTGGCGCCACCCGTTCCGGCGCGCGCTGGACCCTGATCTCGCTGCGCCCGCGGGGCCAGAATGTGGCGCTGCGCCGCGCCGTTGCTGGGCTGGGCGGGGATGTCCTGGCCCTGGCGCCCTGGCGCCTGCAGCGCCTGCATGGCACGCCTGTGGTGCGTCAGCTGCAACGCGCGCTGAACTGCGATCGGGTGGTGTTCACCAGCCCGGCCGCCGTGACCGCGGCCGCCACCCTGCTGCCGCTGGCCGAGGCGCAGCGCAGCCCGTGGCTGACCGTCGGCGAAGGCACCGCGCGCGCATTGCGGGCACACGGCATCACCGAGGTGCATGCGCCGCAGCGGATGGACAGTGAAGGCCTGCTGGCGCTGCCGGTGCTGGCTGACGTACAGGGCCTGCGCATCGGCCTGGTGACCGCGCCCGGCGGGCGTGGCCTGATTGCCGCGCGGCTGCAGGCGGCCGGCGCCACAATCGAACGTGCCGACATCTACCAGCGTCGCCTGCTGCACCTGCCGCCCCGTGCGCTGGCTCGATTGGCGCATTCAGCGCAGCCGTGGATGCTGGCGGTGAGCAGTGGCGAAGCGCTCCAGCATTTCTGGCAGCAGCTTCCGCCGCCCTTGCAGCAGCGTCTGCAGGCGCACGCGACTGCCGTGGTGGCCAGTGATCGCCTCGGCGAACAGGCCCGGGCACTGGGCCTGCAGCATGTCGTGCGCGCGGCAGGCCCCACCAGCGCGCAGCTGGTGGCGGCCGCACACGCCACGCTCACCGTCCCGGCAGCGACCTGAACAGGGACGTGGGTCACGCTTGCCGCTGTCGTCGGCAACAGTGATGCTGTGCACAACGCGGCCTGCCGGCCCCCGACCGGCGACGTTGCCGACAAGGAAGCCCGATGAACGACACTCCGCCCGTTTCCCCGCCCCGTCGACCCGTGCGCTGGCTGCTGCCGCTGGCCGGTGTGGTCGTGCTCGGCGTGGGCGGCTATGCCGGCTGGTATGTCTGGCAACAGCAACAGAACGAACAGGCAGCGCAGGCACAGACCACGGCTGTCCAGCTGAAGGGCCTGGAGGCCACGCTGGATGCGCTGCGTCGTGACCAGCGCGCGACCAGCCAGCGCCTGCAGGACGCGGCCGCCACCAACCGCGTGCTGCGCGACGAGATGCTGGGCCTTTCCCAGCGCAGCGCATTGCTGGAAGAGAACCTGGCCAAGCTGGCCGACAGCGCCAACCAGGGCCGCCAGGCGGTACAGCGCGATGAGGCCGAACTGCTGCTGACCCAGGCCGCGCAGCGCCTGAACTACGCCGACGATGTGGAAGGCGCACGCCGGTTGTACGCCCAGGCCGCGACGGCACTGGCCGAACTGCCCGACAGTGATGGCCTGAACCTGCGTCAGGCGCTGGTGCAGGAGCGCGAGGCACTGGATGCGCTCGGCAGCGGCCCACGCGTGCAGTCGCTGCAGCGTCTGGATGCTGTGGGCAGGGCACTGCAGGGCCTGCCTTCGCAGATCACCGGCACAACCGGCAGCAGCACCGCCAAACCCTGGTGGCAGGCAGCTCTGGCGCCGTTCGTGGACATCACCCCGAGCCGCCAGAACGGCCCGCTGACCGCCGCCGAACAGCGCAATGCCGACGACGCGCTGCAGCTGGAACTGACATTGGCACGTGCGGCAATCGAGCGCGGCGACCGCGCGGGGCGCAATACCGCATTGGACCGCGTGGAGCACTGGGCACAGCGGCGCTGGCCGGATTCACCAGCCCTGCGCGCGCAACGTGCTGAACTGAAGGCCTTGCGCGAACTGCCGCTGCAGGCCAACGACGCTGTCCTTGGCAGCACCCTGCAACAACTGCGCACCCAGACCGACCGGAGGTAAGCCCGCATGAAACCCCTGCAATCCCTGGTCGTGCTGTTGCTGGCCGTGGCCATCGGCGTGGTCGCTGCGCAATGGCTCGGCGCCGATGACCTGAACCGCTTCGGCGAAGTGACCCTGCGCTACGGCGGCTACGACTACCACAGCAACCTGCCGAAGGTGGCGCTGCTGGCAGTGATCGCGGTGCTGGTGCTATGGCTGCTGTTGAGCCTGATCGCCGCACCGTTCCGCGCCTGGGGCCGCTACCGCCGCAAACAGGGCCGGGTGCGCCTGATCGACGGCCTGCAGGCCTATGAGCACGGCCAGTGGCAGCGTGCCGAGAAACTGCTGGACGGTGCCGCCAAGGATCCGGAAGTGAGCGCGGTGGCGCTGGCCAACGCCGTGCGCAGCGCGCAGGCACGTGCCGACGGCCCGGCTGGCGAGGCGCTGCTGCAGCGCCTGGGCGAAAGTGATGCCACCCTGCAGGCGCTGCTGCGCGCCGAACAGCTGCTGGCGCGCGATCTGCCGGTGGATGCGATCAACGCATTGGACGTAGCGGCGATCCAGCCGCTGCCGCCACGTGGCCTGTGGCTGCGCACCGAGGCACTGGCACAGGCCGGCCGCGCCCACGAGGCGTATGGCCAGCTGGGTGCACTGCGCCAGAGCAAGGTGCTGCCGGCCGAGGCCAGCAGTGAACTGGAAGCACGCCTGGCTGCACAAGCGCTGCTGGAAGCGGCCGACGTCAACGCACTGGCCGCGCAGTGGGAAGCCACGCCGAAGGCACTGCGACCGACTCCGGACGTGGTTGGCGCCTATGCCAGCCGCGCGGTGGCGCTGGACTGGGACGAGCCGGCGCTGCTGGCGCTGGAACAGGCCCTGGACCAGCGCTGGGATGAGGAACTGGTGGCGCTGTATGGCCGTCTGCCGGCCGAGCGCCTGGCTACCCGCCAGGCCAACCTCGCACGTTGGCGCAACGTGCATGACGGCTCGGCCGCGTTGCGCCTGGCGCAGGGCCGCGTGGCCCTGGCCCAGCAGCAGTGGGAGGCCGCCGATGCGTTCCTGCACGAGGCCATCGCCGCCGGCGCCGGTGCACCGGCGTGGGAAGCGCTGGGTGAACTGTTCGCCCAGCGTGGCGAACACGCGCTGGCCGCGCAGTGCCTGGCCAATGCGCTGCGCCTGCAGCGCGGCGAGGACAGCGTGGCGCTGGTGCGCGGCGGCGAGACGCCACTGCGTGCCACGGTGGAAGAACAGCCGCTCGCGGTGCAGCCGCCGGTGTATGACGCCAACGAAGAGCGCGACGAATTCGGTAATCCGCGGTTGCCGTGACCGCTGCTGAAATAGGCCGACCAACGGTCGGCACCCACAGGAGCAAAAAACGCCGCCCAATGGGCGGCGTTTTCATGTGCGGGACCCGTTAGTCGCCAACCCTGGTTGGCGCGTGGCCTTTCCGAGCGATGCCGTTTCACAGCCGACCAAGGTCGGCATCTACCACAGCAGATCCAGCACGCATTTCTGGTAGTCGCCAACCTTGGTTGGCGCGCGGTCGCAGCGATCAGCGTTCGACGATCGCCACCACGCCCATGCCGCCGGCGGTGCAGATCGACACCAGCGCGCGACCACCGCCGCGTTCGGCCAGCTGCTTGGCGGCGGTGGCGATGACGCGGGCGCCGGTGGCGGCGAACGGATGACCGGTGGCCAGCGACGAACCCAGCAGGTTGATCTTGTCCGGGTCGATGCGGCCCAGCGGTGCGTCCAGCCCCAGGCGGTTGCGGCAGTAATCCTCGCTCTCCCACGCACGCAGGGTGCACAGCACCTGCGCGGCGAAGGCTTCGTGGATCTCGTAGATGTCGAAGTCCTGCAGGGTCAGGCCATTACGCTTGAGCATCTCCGGCACCGCGATGGTCGGCGCCATCAGCAGGCCTTCGCCATGCACGAAGTCCACCGCAGAGACATGCGCGTCGCGCAGGTAGGCCTGCGGCTCATGGCCGTGCGCGCGCGCCCACTCTTCGCTGGCCAGCAGTACCGCAGCGGCACCGTCGGTCAGCGGGGTGGAATTGGCGGCGGTCAGCGTGCCGCGGCCGGAGACCTTGTCGAACGCCGGCTTCAGCGTGGCCAGCTTTTCCAGCGAGGTATCCGGACGCAGGATGTTGTCGCGCTCGACGCCACGGAACGGTGCGATCAGGTCGTTGAAGAAACCGCGCTCATAGGCAGCGGCCAGCTTCTTGTGCGAGGACACCGCCCACTCATCCTGCGAGTCGCGCGAGATGTTCCATTCCTTGGCCATGTCCTCGCAGTGGTCGCCCATGCTCTTGCCGGTGCGCGGCTCGGCCACGCCCGGGAACTCGGGCTTGAGCTCGGAGAACTTGAAGCCGGAAGTGAGCGCGCGGATCTTGTCGCCAGTGCTCTTGGCGCGGTTGGCGGCCAGCAGGCGTGCGCGCAGCTTCTTGCCGTAGACGATCGGCACGTCGGAGGTGGTGTCCGAACCGCCGCCGATGCCCGATTCGATCTGGCCCAGCGCGATCTTGTTGGCGACAGTGATGATGCTGTCCAGCGAAGTGCCGCAGGCGCGCTGCAGGGTGATGCCCGGGGTCAGCGGCGACAGGCCGGACGACAGCGTGGCTTCACGGCCCAGGTTCCAGTCGCTGGAGTGCTTGATCACCGCACCCATCGCCACTTCACCCAGCTGCTGGCCGTGCAGGCCGAAACGTTCGACCAGCGCGCCCAGCGTACGGACCGACATGCCGAGGTTGCCGACATCCGAATACGCGGTGTTCTGGCGGCAGAACGGAATGCGGACGCCACCGAGGATGGCGACGGGACGAGCGTTGGGCATGGAGATACCTGGCATGGATGAGGGTGTCTGCAACATGGCCTGCACGGCGGAGCAGGCATAATGGAGCCAAGTGTAGCTGCCGCCCTGTGATGGGCCAACCGTGGAACCATGAGCAAACCCGACCCTGCGATGAATGCCCTTGGCGTGCTGGCCCTGGAACTGGCCGGCGGCGAAATCCCCCGCCAGGCGGTGCTCAGCGCTGAACAGGCCGGTGAACTGGCCGAACGCGTCGGCCGTGACCTTTCCAAGCTGGTGCCGCAGGTGGCCGAGCTGGACCTGGTGTTCGCGGCCGCCCATTTCGACCCGGCCGAAGTACTGCGCCCGGGCTGGCCGATCCATCGCCGCCTGGAAGAACTGCAGATGCGTGCCCCGGGCCGCAACCAGGGCCCGCGCCTGCTGGCCTTCGGCACCGATGCCGCAGGCGATGTGCCGCTGCCGTTCCAGGCCGATGCGACCCTGGTGGGGGGCGGCCTGCGCGTGGTGCCGTTCCTGCTGACCGGCAGCGACGTGGCCACCACCAACGCGGTGGCCAATGCGCTGGAAGAAACACTGCTGGCCAACGGCATGGCGCATGCCGACACCGCGTTGATGGCACAGAACAGCTTCGGTGCCCGCATCGAACACGCGCGCTATTTCACCGTGAACGACCTGGCCGCGATGATGTCGATGCAGTACGACAACCAGGGCTTGGCGGCGCTGTGGCCGCTGATCGAGAGCGCGATCATGGCGCCGGGCGAAGACGAGTGGCTCAATGCCGCGCCCGAGCCGCTGCTGCGCTATACCCATGGCGAGGCACGCATGGCGCTGTTCGATCCGGCGGGTTGGTGCGCGTACTACAACCACAGCAAGAACGATTGCGACCGCCTGCAGGGCATCTACGAGCAGTTCCTGATGCGCCAGCGGCAGATGGCCGCGGTGCTGGAAGCGCACGGCGTGCCGGTGCTGTTCGTGCACTGCGAGGCCGGGCAGGACGCGCGCGAGCTGCTGGCGCGCTGAAGGCGGGTAGTGCCGGCCGCTGGCCGGCAACCTCCGGATGTGCGATTGCCGGCCAGCGGCCGGCACTACCGATAAAGAAGAAC
>NZ_JCAFTS010000009.1:0-214319 GCF_059370495.1 Stenotrophomonas sp. YJH_SMC_69
CTGGCGGCCGTTGCCGTAGGTCCAGCCGGTCGCCGGGCCGAAGGCCGCATAGGTCACGTTGTTCACCACGATCTGGCGCGCCTGGCCGGGGCGGGTCAGGCCGATCTGGCTGATGCGGCCCTGGGTATCGCGCACGTAGTCGGCCACGCTGCCGTCGGGGTAGGTCAACGCAGTCAGGCGACCCGACTTGCTGTAGGCATAGCGCAGTGTGCTGGCCACACCATTGACGGTCTGCACCTTGCGGGTGACCTGGCCGAAGCGGTCATGGCAGTACTGGGTGCTGCCATTGGCATGCAGCACCTGCCCCAGGCGTCCCTTGGCAAAGCGCTCGTCGGTGGCACAGACCGCTGGCGCCACGTCATAGCTGTAGCCCACGTCCAGATTGGGGTCCGGGTAGCCAATGCCGATCAGGCGGTTGAGTGCATCGTAGTGATAGGTAGCGGTGACGCCGCGCGCATCGGTGGCCGTCTTGCGATTGCCTGCCGCATCCACGGTGAAGCTGCTGGCGCCACTGTCCGGGCTGACCTGGCCGGTCAGGTCACCGAAACCGTTGTAGGCATAGGTGGTATGCAGGCCCTTCGGGTCAGTGACCTGGGTGACCTGGTCCAGCGCGTTGTACTGACTGCGGATCTCCGCCGCGACGCCACCCACATCCTGCAGGGACTGGGCCAGTCGGTTGAGCGGGTCGTACTGCTGGCTGGTCACGCGCTGCAGGGCGTCGGTCACGGTCTGCGGGTTGCCGTTGGCATCGTAGGCGAAGCCGGTGGCGTGATTGCCTGCGTCCTTCAATGCGGTCAGCTGGCCAAGCGTGTTGAAGGTCCGTGCCAGGGTCCGGCGCAGGGTGCCGCCAGTGTCCAGCGTGTCCTCCTTGAGGCGGTTGCCGGCGTTGTCCAGCGCATAGTGAATGGTGTTGCCGCTGTTGTCCGCAATATCGGTCAAGCGCTGGGCGGCGTCATAGACATAGGTGACACTGCTGCCGTCCGGCTCGGTGACCTGCTGCACCTGGCCGGTCGGCCAGTAGCTGATCTGGGTCACCCGGTCCTCGGCTGTGGTGGCACCGCGCACGGTGACCGAGGTCGGCCAGCCACGGGCATGGTAGGTGTAGGCGGTGATCACGCCATTGGCATCCTTCGCCGACAACGGCCGCCCGAGTGCGTCGTAGGCCAAGGTCTCGACCGTCTGGCCCAGCGCATTGGTCACACTGCGCAGGTCACCCTTGCGATAACTGCAGGCACCATTGGTCGCGCATCCCGCGTCGTCCGCGGTGTAGTAGGCATAGGTGGAGATATCCGCCACATCACTGCGTGGGCCATCCACGCTACGCAGCAGTCCCACCAGCGGGCACTCCGGCCCTTCGGCCTCACAGTAGGTCTGCGTGGTGATGCGGGTATCACCGGTCACCCTGTCGCGCACGGTGATGGTGGTTGGCTGGAGGCGCGCATTGCGTGCGATGCGGACCTCACGGTTACCGACGGTCTGCTGCACCAGCCGATTGCTGTCCATGGCCACGCGCGTTTCGCTGACGCGCTGATCCGGAGTACCGGCCGCTTCGGTGGTGGTGGTCACGCTGACGGCGCCTGCGGCAGCATCGCTTGCCTCGGCATAGGCGTAGCTGGTGACGACACCACGGCGATCGGTCACCGACTGCAGCCGACGCCGGAAATCGGTGCCCTCGGGCAGATAGGAGCGAGTGATGCTGCCGTTGCTTTCGGTGATGCCATTGACCTTGCGCGGAAGGCCGCTGGTACCGCTGGCGGTCAATGCGTACGTACTCTGCTTGCCCAGTGCGTCGGTGACGATGGTGGTGCCTGCCGGGGTGTACTCCAGGCGCACGCCATCAATGCCCACGTCGGCTTGACTGCAATCACCGGAATGGCGGCTGCAGCTGACCCGCCCCTTGGCGTCATAGCCAAACCAGCTGTAGCGCCGGGTGTCTTCGGCGGTCACGCCCGTCAGGTAGCCCGGGAAACGTGTGTCCTCATAGTGGTATGTACGGCTGGCGCCGTCTGCATAGGTCGCGGTGATCAGTTCCCCGGCCGGAGAATAGGCGTAGCTCACCACAGGCTGGCCGGCGATCACCAGGGCCGAGATCAGTGAATCGTCGCCCGGCGCGAGGTACTGGACATCCACGCGCCGACCGGTAGAATGGGTGATGCTGAGCAGGCGGCCGCGGCTGTCGTGTGCATAGGTCAGCGAAGTACCGTCTTCGAAATCACGGCGCTGCATCAAGCCATCAGCATCAAAATAAATGCGCTCTTCGGCACGTGAAAGTTGCCAGTTGGTGCCCTGCTGGACCGCGCGATCGCCGCTTCCGTCCATGGCTTCGTAGCTTGCCCCCACTTTCTGGAATGCGGTCTGCCCGCCATCGGCGCCGATCAGCCCAACTTTCAGTTCGGAGCTGGGAGGGAAGGTGGAATCGTCTACGCCTGTGGTAAGCCGCAGATTGTGGGAATGGGTCCAGCCCGTACCCAACGCGCCACCCGCCGTGCTCGTCAGGGAGTGATAGTGGCGTTGGAAGCTCACCCATCCAAGGTTGAAATCCGGCTCAGGCTGGGATTTATCGCCAGTGGTCGGATCACACGGGTTACCAACAGGACACTGCTGCGGCGGCAGCGGCCCGCTTGTGTAGGAGAGCATGGGCGACATGTGCGGCTCGTCCTGCTGGACCAGAGAGCACATCTGCAGGGCCTCATTCCACGTCAGGGACGGTCGATTCGGACAAAGCGCCGTTCTGGCCCGGCGCACATGCTCCCACCCCACTATCGACGAGCATTCTTGAGTGCTCTGATGATAGAAGTTCAAGGTGTAATGGAAATCCTTCTCCTCGTTGGTCACGCTACCGTCGTCGCCCCTGCCAAGTCCAAGGAGCTCCACCCAAGGATCCTCCGTGAGTGAAGTCGCCGGGCACTGCGGGTCGCTGACGCGGGTAGCGAGGATCACGCTACGAATCTGATCTTCGGAGGAGTACTCCTGCCCTGAGTGGATGTAGACCCAGTCGGTAGTAACGATCTTCTCGGGTCTCACCCGGTAATCGTAGATGACCTTCTTTCCAAGGACGCGTTGGCGTTTGACATGCCAATTGAAGGGTTTGTCCTTTTCGTACTGGGAAAAGAGCGACTTGATGTCCTTCTGCACCGCCGCTTCGGTGGCTCGCGGCTGGCCCATCGACAGGTAGCTCTCCCACTTCTTCTGCACCTCCTGCGCCTGCGCAGCCCAAGGAGCCAAGCTCCCCAGCGCGATCATCGCCAGTGCGGCACACGAAATGGTCTTCAGTCGTTCCAACATCCCTGTTCTCCTTCCTGGACGAACACAGCTCCGGCGGGAACGAGAACGTGGGGCAGCTGCCTCACCACGTCATGCTTCGGATCGTCCCTGGTCCGGAATGCGGCCATGACCGCACGGGGAACGTTATCTCCGATGTGGTTTACACATTCAAGTCAGAAACTGTGGAGTGGGTCGGATTTCAGAGTTTTCTGATAAAGCGAGCGACCGACCGAACAAGCAGCCGGGCGTGGGCTCGGCTCTACAAGGCGAATGCTTCCAGAAACGGAAACACCGGGCAGTGCCCGGCGTCTCCGTCACAGCGTGGAAGGGTGTAAACCTCAATACTTACCGTCGAACGCGAAGATCGGCTTGCGCGTCTTCCACGCACCAGCAGTAAAGTCCGGGAACTCCAGCGTCTGGAAGCTGTTGGCGATCGACTGCTCGCTCAACGGGGTGATCGCACTCCAGGTCACCGCGTCGTAGATGTCGATCGGCATCGGTGCCTTGGCCTTCAGTGCTTCAACAAATGCATGGATGACGAACCAGTCCATGCCACCGTGGCCGGCGCTGGCGGCGGTGTCGGCATTCTGCTTCCACAGCGGGTGTTCGTACTCATCCTGGTACTTCTTGAACTCCTCCCACTGGTGCGGCGGGCTGCGGCCTTCGATGTGGATCGAATGGTTGACGTCCATCCACAGGCCCTTGGTGCCCTGCACGCGGAAGCCCATCGAGTACGGGCGCGGCAGCGAGGTGTCGTGCTGCAGCAGGATGGTCTCGCCGTTCTCGCAGGCCAGCGTGGTGGTCACGATGTCGCCGAGCTTGAACTTCACCTTGGTGCTGGGGTGGGTGGTGCCGCCACTCTTGGCCACGGTGTATTCGTGCAGGCCGCGTGCCTTGGTCGCGAAGGCGTTGATGTGGGTGAAGCGGTTGCCACGGTTGATGCCGGTGTACATCGCGCACGGGCCGATGCCGTGACTGGGATACAGCTCGCCGTTGCGCTCCACCGAATGCTCGGTGCGCCAGCGTGCTTCGCTCCAGCCCTTGGGACCGAACTCCACGCCGCTGTCGTAGGGCTGGTTGGGATCGCCGGAATTGAACTTCACGCCGCGCAGGTCGTGCTGGTAGCCGGCCTGCAGATGCACCAGTTCGCCGAACAGCCCCTGGCGCACCATCTGCAACGCCGCCATCACGTCGCGACGGTAGCAGACGTTCTCCAGCAGCATGTACGGGGTGCCGGTGCTCAGCTGGGTCTTCAGCACGTCCCAGTGGTCCTGCAGGGTGATGCCGGCCACCACTTCGCAGCCGACGGCCACGCCGGCCTGCATCGCGGCTATCGACATCGGTGCGTGGTATTCCCACGGCGTGGCGATGATCACGCCATCGATGCCCTTCTGTTCCAGCAGGCGCTTCCACGCGTTGGTGTCGCGGTCCTGGCCATAGGTCTTCGGCGCGGGCTTGCCGGCCTTCGCCACCATCTCTGTGGCACGGCCCAGCATGATCGGCTCGATGTCGCACAGGGCAACCACTTCGACGTCGTCGCGACGCACCAGTTCCTTCAGCAGCACCAGCCCGCGCATGCCGGTGCCGATCATGGCCAGGCGCACCTTGCGCCCGCGTGCCCAGGCGGGGGTCTGAGGCAGCAGGCTGCTGGCGGCGACAGCGGCGCTGGCCGCGATGAATTCCCTACGCTTCATGGCAAACATCTCTCCTCTTGGCAGCGTGCCGGCCGCAGCCGGCACGCCAGGTCACGCAAACGGAATTACTTGAACCGGTAGCCGATGGTCACACTGTAACCACGGCCGAAGATGGTTGCGTAGTCACTGGAGTCACCCAGGAAGCTGTTCGGATCGTAGAACGGCAGGCGGTTGAACAGGTTCTTGACGGTGAAGCTCAGGTTCCACGCATCGTCCGGGCGCCAGGTGACGCTCATGTTGGCGGTCCACCACGACGGTGCACCATCGCACTTGCTCTTCTGCAGGGCCAGGTAGCCGCCGGTGCAGGTTTCCTTGTTGTTGCTCTCTTCGTCGATCTGGTCGGTGGCCCACTTGGTGCCGCCCACGTAATTGACGAACATGCTGGTGGTCACCTGCTTGTAGGTCCAGTCGGCATTGAGCGTGGCGCGCAGGCGCGGATTGTTGTAATAACCCACCACGTCGCCGTAGTACCAGCCGTTCTCGGCGTCCATGTAGAAGCGGTTGCGGTTGGCGATGGTGGCGGCCAGGCCGATGTTCAGGTTGCCCCAGTCGCCCAGCGAGAAGCGGCTGCGCGCATCGATGTCGAAGCCGTCGATCAGGGTCTTGCCGCGGTTCTTGTACTGGCCGACCACGCTGGCCACGTTGCCGGCGGAGTAGCCCGGCAGAGTGGCCGGGCAGCTCACGCCGCTGGCCGGATCGGCGCACATTGCCGCCAGCTGGGCCAGGTTGGCACGGTCACTGTCGGTGATCGGCGAGCGCGACATCGAGATGATGTCTTCCATGCGGCGATAGTCCGGCGCGACGATTTCATTGTTGCGGTAGATGAACCAGTAGTCGGCCGACACCGACAGCCAGCTGGCCGGCTCGTAGACGAAGCCGAGGGTGGCGATCTTCGCCTTCTCCGGCTTCAGGTCCTTGTTCGGCTGGGTCATGCGCGCCACGGTGCGGCTGCAGTCGACGTTCAGCAGGGTCTTGCCGAGGTCGACGTCACCCGGCCGCTGCGACTTCAGCAGCAGGTTGGCGATGGCGTTGGTCTCGCCGCAGCGCAGTTCGTCACGGAAGCCACCGAGCTGGGCGAACACGCCGCCGTTGCCGGACTCGGCCAGGCTCGGCGCGCGGAAGCCGGTGGAATAGGTGCCGCGCAGCATCAGCTGATCGAACGCCTGGTACTTGAAGCCGATCTTCGGCGCGATGTTGGCGCTGAAGTTCGGGTACTTGTCCACGCGCACCGCCGCATCCAGTTCCAGCTTGTCGGTGATCGGCGCCACGGTCTCGGCGAACAGCGCGTAGGTGTTGCGCTTGCCGTCGAACCACGAGCCGCCCTGCTGGGTGATCAGGCCATTGGCCGCATCGGCGTTGCCCGGGGTGTAGAAGGTCTCACGGCTGGCGTTGAAACCGAACGCGGCGCGCATCTCGCCGGCCGGCAGCTGGAACAGCGGGCCTTCGATCTTGCCGTCCAGGGTGTGCAGGCGGGTCCACGACTGGATGTCGAAGGTCGGGAACGCTTCACGGATCAGCGCGGCGTTGGCGTCGCTGATCTCGCCGAACTTGTACGCCGGATGGTCGGAGATGATCACCCGACCGGTACCTGGATCGATCGTGTACGGGCCGAAGGCCTTCTCGAAGCCCTTGGTGTTGACGTTGATCGTCTGGTAGGTGGTGGAGTGGGTACCCGCGCTGGCGAAGGCGGTTTCCCAGTTCCAGTCACCCCGGTTGCCACGCGCACCGGCCAGCACGCGGTAGCTCTTGTCGGTATTGCGCTGGCCGAAGTAGTTCGGACCGGCATCCTGCAGCAGGTAGTTCAGGCCAACCACCCCGCCCATCATGGCCTTCAACTGCGGACTGGCATGGTTGTATTCGTTGTTGGGGCCCAGGAACGGGTACAGGAACTGGTTGACGGTGTTGCCGGTGTTGCGCGAGAACCAGCTGGTCGGGTTGCCGGTCGTGGTGCCATAGGTGCGCGGCGTGCCGCCGTTGGCGCGCAGGTCGATGTCGGTATAGGTCGCCTCGGCGAAGATCTCGGTGTTGTCACCGACCAGGAAGGTGCCGTTGAGGTAGGCGGTGTTGCGCTCGGACTTGGCGCCCGCATCGATCTCGTTGTTCATCCAGGTTTCCCAGACGCAACGCGGGCCGGCCGCTTCACTGGTCAGCACGTTCCTGCAGCCCGGCGCAGCTTCCTGCACGCGGCGGCCGGTGACCGGATCGAAGGCGAAGTAGGTGCCCGGGTTGAACTCGCCCGGCTTGCTGCCCACGCCCAGGCGCAGGTTGTTGAGGTAGTTCGGGTTGTTGACGTAGTACTGGTCCGGACGCTTGTCGTAGAAATCGCTCAGCGGAATCGCGTCGCGACGGTACATGTTGACCGCGCCATAGATATTGAAGCGGTTCTCGGCCAGGTCACCGAAGCCGGCGGTGATGCTGGCCTGGCGCTCACCGTAGGAATCGATGCGCGAGGAGGTGTCGTTGGTGAAGCTGATCTCGGCACCCTGGAAGTTGCGCTTGGTGATCACGTTGATCACGCCGGCCACCGCGTCGGTACCGTACACGGCCGACGCGCCGTCGGTCAGCACTTCCATGCGCTCGATGGCCGCGGCCGGAATCGCATCGATGTTGACGAACTGGGTCTGGAACCCGGCCGGTGCACCGTAGTACGACAGGCGGCGACCGTTCAGCAGCACCAGCGTGCCCTGGGCACCGAGGCCACGCAGATTGGCCTGCGAGGCACCGTCGGAACCGGTGAACAGCGAGCGCGCGTCCTGCTGCGCCGGGCGGGCGGCCGGCAGGTTGTCGAGCACCTGCAGCAGCGTGCGCGCACCCATGTTCTGGATGTCCTGCTTGCTGATCACCTGCACCGGCGAGGCGGTTTCAACGTCGGTGCGGCGGATGTTGGAGCCGGTGACCTCGATGCGGGCCAGGTCGGTGGCGTTGTCCTTGCTCTCCTGGGCGAAGGCAGGAGCGGCAAGCGAGAACAGCGCGCCGGCAATGGCCAGCGTCAGCGGAGCGATCGGGCGGCAGGGGGGGCGGTGGTGGCGGGCGGGCAACATCGGGGTTCTCTCCTGGCAAGGGTGCGGCGCAACTGAGTGAGCGCGTGGGCGTTCGGCGGGCAAAACGCTCCCGGGCCACGGCCATGAGGGCCGTAGTCGGGATGGGGCGGGGGAGGAGCGGTGTTACGTGGGGGTCATGGGGCGACGATGCTGGCGGAGTCGCCCTCCTGGCCGATCAGTACGGCGTTGGCCCAGTTGGCACAGACCTGGGCGGGTTGGCTGCCCTGCGCACCCAGCGTGCGCAGGCTCAGGGTGGAAAGGCCACGGATGTCCAGCTCCGGCTTGACCACGCCGGGCGCCTTCACCAGGCCGCTGTCGTACAGCAGGCGGTTGTCGCCCCATACCTGGAACTGCAGGCCGCCGGCGTTGCGGCAGGCGTCGTCGATGCCGAGGTCGGCACGCAGCAGGTGCCAGCCGCCCTGCAGGCGCAGGTCGATGCGGCTGCTGGCGCCGACCCCCAGGCCACGGCGGAACTGCAGGCCGTTCATGCGCATGCCGGCGTCGCCATGGAAGGACTGGTCGGTACGCAGCTGGCTGGCCAGCGCGGCCGGCACCGGCAGCTCGGAGAGATAGCGCTGCCGGGCCGGTCGCTCCGGTTCCTGGTGTTCGAGAATGTGGAAGGTGGACAGGGCGATCGGGCCGACATCGCGCGGCTGCAGTGCATCGAACGCGCGGGCGCTGCCCTGTGCGGCGGTGACCATCGGGTCGGTGCTGCTGGCGCCGTCGCCTTCGGGGTTCTGCACGCTCAGCACGCGGAAGCGCAGCAGGCGGCCGGCGTGGGCCGGGAAGGCGATGCGCTGCACGCCTTCCTTCAACTGCAGGCGGCCACGGGCGATCGGCTCGCCCCACTCACCGTTGCTGTCGCCCAGGTAGACCTCATAGTCACGTACCTGCCCGTGCTTCCAGTTCTTGTCATTGCGTGGCGCGATGTCGATGCCATCGATCATCTTCCGCTCGCCGAAGCCGATCACCCACTCGTGGGCGCCGGTGCGCACGGCCTGGTTGCGCACGCTGCGGAACCAGGTGGCCGGATCGTCGTCGAAAGCATTTTCCAACGCATGGCCAGGCTCTTCGGCCGGGCGGTTGACCACCAGCAGGCTGTCGGCCGGCAGTTCGCGGCCCAGCACCGGTGCGGCCGGATAGGCATCATCGGTGGCTGCGGCAGCGACTGCGAAGTCCAGCTGCAGCTGCAGTGGCTGGCGGATATCCTGGGTGGCAGTGCGCACATGCACGGTGCCGCGGCGGTCCTTGGCATCGAAGTACCAGCCCTCGTTGGCGCTGTTGAAGGCGGCAGCATCGGCCAGCGCCGGCAGCGCGCGGCCACCGGCCTGCACCGCACGTGGTGCCTGCCGGCTGAGTACGCGCAGGCCGTAGCGGCGCTGCGCCAGCTGGCCGTTGTACTGGCCCTGCACGGCGTCGATCTGCACCTGCACCGGGCCACTGCCCTGCGCCGGCGCCTGCACGCGGATTACCTGCGTGCTCGACTCGCCCTGCTGATAGCGGCGCGTGTTGCCATCGTCTTCGTACAACGTGTACTGCGAGTCGCCCTGCGGGTACAGGTCGAAGCTCACTTCATCGAGCGGTTTTTCGCCATCGAACAGCATCGACGGGTACATCGGCAGGATCGCACCGGCACGCACGAACACCGGCAGCGTGGCCAGGTCCACCTGGCGGTCGAGCTGGCGGCCATCGGCGGCGGCCTGCACGCGACGGCCATCCCAGTAGTCGATCCAGCCGCCGGCCGGCAGGTGGATGTCGCGGCGCCAGCCACGGCTGGCGGCCTGGCTGCGGTACACCGGCGCCACCAGCAGGTCGCGGCCGAGCAGGAACTGGTACTTGTAGGTTTCATCCTGCGCATGCGGATCGCGCGGGTTGTCCCACATAAGGCCACGCACCGGCGGTGCACCGGTCTGCGCGGCCTCGTGCACCAGCCCATACATGTATGGCGTCAGGCGCATCTTCAACTTCAGGTAGTCGCGGTTGATGCTGCGGTAGGGCTCGTCGTACCACCACGGGTGCTTGCGCGCGTTCGACGACCAGCCGCTCATGCCCATCAGCACCGGCGTGAACGCCTTCCACTGCAGGTCGCGGGTGAAGGTCTCGGCGCTGCCGCCGAAGATCGCATCGACGTCGCCGCTGGCGTATGCCATGCCGGACAGGCCCGAACCGACCAGCGTCGGCACGTGCCAGCGGATGTAATCCCAGCTGCTGCTCTGGTCGCCGGTCCATGCCACCGCGTAGCGCTGGATGCCGGCCCAGCCCATCACCGTCCACAGGAACGGGCGCGAATCGGAATTGTCGAGGATGCCGTTGAATGCCTGGCGGTTGGCGTCCATCGCGAACTGGTAGCCCTTGCCGGTCCAGGCCACGTCCAGCTTCTGCACGCGGCTGCCGGCCTTGCCCACTTCCCACGCGATCTTGTCGACGCCGTTCTCGGTCCACAGGCCGGTGCGGAAGCCGTAGCCGGCCAGCCCCTTCACCGTTTCCGGCAGCTGCTTGTAGCCGCAGCCGTAGCCATCGTTGGGCAGGATCCAGCCACCGGGCATGTCGTGGGCGCGGTACTGCTTGGCCACGCTGTCGATCACATCGGGCGTGGTGCCGGTCGGGCCGTCGCTCCAGCCTTCGGGCACGGTGCCGGGCTTCCTGCTGTTGTCGCCGTCGTTGTAGCAATCGGCATCGCCGTAGGACAGCGCCCAGCGCGCGACCATGTTGGGGCGGCCGGTCAGCTGGGTGTAGCGTTCGATCAGCTTGGGCAGGTCGGCGCCCACGAAGTAGTACGCATCGAAGCGGTCTTCGCGATGCAGCAGCGTGGCCTGGTCGCTCTGGCGCAGGTCGTAGCTGCCATCGCTCCATGTATTGCGCAGCATGCCCCAGCCACGGCTGCTCAGCAGCATCGGCGCCGGGCTCGGCCGATCACCTTCTTCCCAGCCACCGGAATAGGACACCTCCAGCTCGCGGCCCTTGAACTGGTAACGGCCGTTCTGCTGGCCACCACCGAAGTAGCCCTCATCGGCCTGCGAGGACAGCACCTGCACGCTCTGCGTGGCATCCAGGTCCAGCGGTTGCAGTTCCTGCCACAGCGCGGTGGGCTGGCCATTCTCCAGCCGCTCCAGGCGCAGGCGCAGCGGCTGCCGCTGTACATGCAGTACCAGTGCCTCGGTACGCACGCGGATTTCCTGTGCGTCTTCTTCCAGCTGCGCCTGCACGCTCGCCTTGGGCTGCGGCAGCACGATCGGCGCGGCCTTGTCGCCGGCGCCGGTCAACGTGCCGTTGCGGCCGGCCTGCACGCGGATGATGTCGGTCGCCGGCAGTTCAATGCGGATGCGCGCGCCCTTGTCGGTCTGCAGGTCCCAGCCCTGCACGCCGTCGCGGCTGGCGCTGGCGCTGACCGTACGCAGGTTGCCGACCGGCTCGGCGCGGGCCGTCATGGACGCCAGCATCAAGGCCGGCACCAGGGCCAGCATCAGCGGCGAGCGACGAACGCAGTTTTCCACGCGGACTCCCAACCCGTTCACCGGGCGTTTCGAAAGCGGTTGGGCCGACTCTAGGGCAGCGATTCGAAAGATGTCAACAAATTGAAAGGAAAAAGGAAGATATATTCCATTGAAACGAAAGTTGCTGCGCCGCAATACTTTGTGTAAACGCTTGCAGGTGCCTGTTAAGCATTGTGCGATACGGCATTCAGTCGGTCCTTTCGTTTTTCCCGGCATCGCGCGCAAGGCAAAGCCACCCACCTTTTTTCTTTCTTTTTACTTTCGATGTTTGACATTTCGAAAGAAAACGCAGATGGTGCGCTGGCCCAACTGGAACCTCCGAATGGACGTCACCCTGCTTTCCGATGTGTCCGCCTGGCAGCGCCTTGGCGGAGCCGATACCGCTACCGAAATCGCCCAGCAGCCTGCGCTGTGGGACGCCCTGGCACAGGACCTGTCGCGTGCCCGCGACCGCCTGCAGGCCTTCCTCGGCGACAGCCTCAACGATCCCAACCAGCGCGTGCTGTTCACCGGCGCCGGCAGCTCCGGCTTCATCGCCGAAATGGTGGCCGACGCGATCAACGCGCAATGGCCCGCCGAGGTGCGCGTGGTGCACACCACCAGCCTGCTGACCCACCCGGCGCTGTACCTGCAGCGCGACCGTCCGACCCTGCTGGTCTCGTTCGGCCGCAGTGGCTCCAGCCCGGAGAGCGTGGCGGCGGTGGACCGCGTGCGCAGCGACGTGGATGACGCGCGCTTCCTCGACATCACCTGCAACGCCGATGGCGAGCTGGCCCGCCGTGGCGCCGGCCGCGCCGACACCTGCACCCTGCTGATGCCGTCGGCCAGCTGCGACCGCGCCTTCGCCATGACCAGCAGCCTGACCTGCATGCTGCTGGCCGCGCTGACCGTGTTCGATCGTTCGCCGTGGGATGCGCGCGTGACGCGCCTGAAGCAGATCGCCGCACTGGCCCGCGAAGGCCTGGCGCAGTGGGATGCACCGGTGGCGACACTGGCGCAGCGCCCGTTCAACCGCATCATCTACCTCGGCAGCGGCCCGCTGGAAGCACTGGCACGCGAGTGCGCGCTGAAGGTGCTGGAGCTCACCGCTGGCCGCGTGCTGGCGCTGGCCAACACACCCCTGGGCTTCCGTCATGGCCCGAAGTCGACGCTGGATGGCAACACCCTGGTGGTGGTGCTGCGCAGCGTGCAGCCGCTGGCGCGCCGCTACGAACAGGACCTGCTGGAAGAACTGCGCCGCGACGGCGTGGCCGGCCAGGTGCTGGCGATCGGTCCGCATTCGGACATCGGCGCCGACGACGAATACACCCTCACCGTGCCGGCACTGGACGATCCGTGGCTGGCACCGGTGTGGCTGGGCTTTGCGCAGCTGTTCGCACTACAGCGCTCGGCCGCGCTGGGCCTGACCCCGGACAACCCGTTCCCGGACGGCACCGTCAACCGCGTCGTCAAGGGCGTCACCATCCACCATGGCTGAGCTGATCGCCCACGCCTGCTACGGCATCGACATCGGCGGCACCAAGATCGAGCTGGTGGCGTGCGATGTGGCGATGCAGGTTACCTGGCGCCGCCGCGTGGCCACCCCACAGGGTGACTACGACGGTTTCCTGCAGGCAGTCGTGGCGCTGGTCGCCGAGGCCGATGCCGCACTGGGCCGCAGTGATGCGGCGATCGGCATCGCCCTGCCCGGCGTGCGCGACCGCCGCAGCGGCCGCCAGCTCAGCGCGAACGTGCCTGCGTTGACCGGCCACAGCGTGGCCGCGGACCTGCAGGCGCGGCTGCAACGCCCGCTGCATTTCGGCAACGACCTGCAGTGTTTTGCCCTGTCTGAAGCACACGGCGGTGCCGCCGACGGCTACCACAGCATGTTCGGCGCCATCCTCGGCACCGGTGCTGGCGGTGGTTTCTGCGTGCAGGGCCGCCTGCTGACCGGTTTCAACGGGCTGGCCGGCGAATGGGGCCACTGGAGCGTGCCCGGTCATCTGCTGCAGCGCCACGGCCTGCCGCTGATCGACTGCGCCTGCGGCCTGCAGGGCTGCGTGGAGCGTTATGTGTCCGGCAGTGGCGTGGCGATGATCGAGCGCCACCTTGGTGGCAGCGCCGCCGACGCCAGCGCGGTGATCGCCCTGGCCGAAGCCGGTGATGCCCGCGCGCGCAAGGCGCTGGACATCCATCGCGACCTGCTCGGCCACAGCCTGGCCGCGCTGGTGCTGGCGCTGGACCCGCACGTGATCGTGCTCGGCGGCGGCCTTTCGCAGTACGCGCCGCTGTACCAGCACCTGCCCGCCGCCATCGCCGCCCACCTGTTCAAGGGTGTGCAGGTGCCACCGATCGTGCCGCCACGCTTCGGCGATGCCGGTGGCGCACGTGGTGCCGCCCTGCTCGCCTGCCAACCCTCGTTTTCCTGATGTCCGGAGCCTGACCATGTCCCCGTTGCAGACCCTGCTTGCTTCCCACCGCGCCGGCGCCAATGTCGGCCTGTACAGCGTCTGCTGCAGCAACGAGCAGGTGCTGCGCGCGGTCATGCACGTGGCACAGGCACATGGCACCGTGCTGCTGGTCGAGGCCACCTCCAACCAGGTCGACCAGTTCGGCGGCTACACCGGCATGACCCCGCCGCAGTACCGCGATTACGTCGGCGCCCTGGCCGATGAGGAAGGCTTCCCACGCGAACGGCTGATCCTGGGCGGCGACCATCTCGGCCCGAATGCCTGGCAGAAGCGCCCGGCGGCCGAAGCGATGACCCACGCGCGCGTGCTGATCGAAGCCTACGTCGCCGCCGGTTTCCACAAGATCCACCTCGACTGCAGTATGTCCTGCGCCGATGACCCGGTGCCGCTGCCCGATGCCATCGTCGCTGCACGTTCGGCCGAGCTTGCCGAGATCGCCGAACGCACCGCCGCCGAACACGGCCTGCCGCCGCCGGTCTACGTGATCGGTACCGAGGTGCCGATTCCCGGCGGCGAAGCCTCGCTGGCCGAAGGCCTGCAGGTGACCACGCCGGCTGCCGCCGCGCAGACCCTGGCCATCCACCAGCAGGCGTTCGACACGCCACAGCTGCGCGATGCGTGGCAGCGCGTGATCGCGATGGTGGTGCAGCCGGGCGTGGACTTCGACCACAGCAGCGTGCATGAGTACAACCCGGACGCCGCCCATGCGCTGGCCGACTTCCTCGAGCGGCAGCCGCGCATCGTGTTCGAAGCACATTCCACCGACTACCAGCGCGAAAGCGGCCTGCATGCGCTGGTACGCGACCACTTCGCCATCCTCAAGGTCGGCCCGGCGGCCACCTTCGCCTACCGCGAGGCGCTGTTCGCGCTGGCCGCGATCGAGGCCGAACTGCTGCCGGCCACACAGTGCTCTCGCCTGCCGCAGGTGCTGGACGAGGTGATGGTGGCGCAGCCGAAGTACTGGCAGTCCTACTACCAGGGCGATGCCGCCGCGCTGCGCCTGCTGCGCCGTTATTCCTTCAGCGACCGCTGCCGCTACTACTGGGGCGAGCCGGCGCTGGTACAGGCGGTGCAGACCCTGTTCGCCAACCTGGAGCAGCATGCGCCGCCGCTGGTGCTGCTCAGCCAGTACCTGCCGGAGCAGTACCGCGCCGTGCGCGAAGGCAGCCTGGCCAACACCCCCACCGCGCTGGTGCAGCACCGCATCGGCCTGTGCCTGGGTGAGTACGCCCGTGCCTGCAGCGCCAACCAGGCCGGACCCCGCACGCAGAACGCAGGTTCGGCTGCCGGCGTTCCTGCGAACGGCTAATCTCTACCTTTTCCCGCAAAACCGAGAATGGCCATGCGCAACACCCGCTCCCGCCGGCAACAGATCCTGCAGCTGCTGATCGAGCACGGCTCGGTGCAGGTGGCCGATCTGGTCGAGCGCTTCGGCGTGTCGGCGGTGACGATCCGTGCCGACCTGACCCACTTCGAATCGCAGGGCCTGGCCAACCGCACCCACGGCGGCGCGACCCTGGTGCGCACGCCGCCGCAGGAACAGGACATCCATGAGAAGGACGCGCTGAACCTGCCACTGAAGGAATCGATCGGTGCGCGCGCTGCGCGCCTGGTGCAGCCGGGCGACAACATCATCATCGATTCCGGCTCGACCACGATGACGCTGGCCCGCCACCTGCGCGCGCATCGCGACGTGACGGTGATGACCAACGGCCTGAACATCGCCTGGGAACTGGCCAATGCCGCGGGCATCACCGTGCTGCTGACCGGTGGCCTGCTGCGCCAGCAGTCGCTGTCGCTGCAGGGCAGCCAGGCCGAAGCCAGCCTCAACTCGTACAGCTTCGACACCCTGTTCCTGGGCGTGGACGGCCTGGACCTGCAGTTCGGCCTGACTACCCACGACGAGGCCGAAGCCCGCCTCAACCACCGCATGGTCGAGCGTGCGCGCCGCATCGTGGTGCTGACCGATGCCTCCAAGTTCGGCCGCGTCAGCCTGCACCGCATCGCCCTGCTGGACCAGATCCACGCCATCATCACCGACGCCGGCATCGACGATGCAACCCGCGAAGGGCTGCAGCGGCTGGGCATCGAAGTGATCATCGCCGAGCCCACCGCATGACCGACACCCGCACCCTGCATGGCCGCATCCTCACCCCGCTGGGCTGGCGGCGCGGGCACGTCCACTTCGATTCACGCGTGCGCCGGCTGCAGGTGGACGACCACAGCGGCGCCGACGACCTGCAGCTGCCGGTGATCCTGCCCGGCTTCGTCGACCTGCATGTGCATGGCGCGGCCGGCGTGGACCTGATGCAGGGCGGCGACGTGGCACGCACCATCGCCCGCACCCATCTGCGCTTCGGCACCACCACGCTGCTGGCGACCACCATGACCGCCGGGCTGGACGAGATCGAGCACGCGCTGCACGGCGTCGCTGCGGCAATGGCGGCGCCTGATACCGACGCCGCCAGCATCGTCGGCGTGCATCTGGAAGGACCGTTCATCAGCCCGCAGCGGCTGGGCGCACAGCCCAATCGTACGATCGAGGCGACGGTGGCACTGGTGCAGCAGCTGCACGCGCTGGCGCCGATCCGGGTGATGACGCTGGCACCGGAGATCGGCGAGCACACCGCGTTGATACCCGCGCTTTCGGCGATGGGCATCCGCGTGCAGCTGGGCCACAGCGCCGGCACCTACGAGGAGGGCGTGGCGGCGCTGCAGGCCGGTGCCTCCGGTTTCACCCATCTGTTCAACGGCATGACCGGCGTTGACCACTATCGCCCGGGCATTGCGGCGGCGGCGCTGGCGCATGCGCAGTACGCCGAGATCATCCCCGACCTGCAGCACATCCACCCCGGCGTTATCCGGCTGGCCGCGCGCGCGATCCCGCGCCTGTACGCGGTGACCGACGCGACTGCCGCCACCGGCATGCCCGACGGCGAGTACGCGCTGGGCGAGCAGCGCGTGCACAAGTGCGGCGGCTGCGTGCGCCTGGCGACGGGTTCGCTGGCCGGCAGCGCACTGACCATGGACCAGGCGCTGCGCAACCTGGTGCGCGTCGGCCTGGACCTGGCCGACGCCTCGCAGCGGGTTTCCACCTTCCCGGCCGACTATCTGGGCCTGGGCGATCGCGGCCGCATCGCGCCCGACGCCCGCGCCGACCTGGTGGTGCTGGACGCCGAACTGCGCCTGCAGCAGGTGGTCATTGGTGGGCGCGTGGTCGATCTGACCTGACGCAAGCGATGCGGCCCGGATGCCGCATGGGCTCCCTGTAGAGCCGAGCCATGCTCGGCTCACCGCGCGAAGCGCGGCATGGGGAACCTCGATATCGGAACGGAAAGCAGCCGAGCATGGCTCGGCTCTACAGAATGCACTCTGCGACGAACCGCCGCCGGGCCTGGCCCGGCGCTACCACAGGAACTGCCGATGACTGCAAGCACCGCCCCGCGCTGGCCCGTACGCTACCTGCTCTTCATCGGCGGCCTCGGCGGCCTGCTGTACGGCATCGACATCGGCATCATCGCCGGTGCCCTGCCCTACCTGGAGGCAACGGCCAGCCACGCCTGGCAGCTCAGCAGCCAGCAACTCGGCTTCGTGGTGGCGGCGGTACTGCTGGGCAGCGTGCTGTCCTCGCTGTTCGCCGGCATGGTCGCCGACCTGATCGGTCGCCGCGGTGCGATGCTGCTGGCCGGCCTGCTGTTCACCGCGTCGATTCCGATCATGGCGCTGGCCTCGGGCTACACGCCGCTGCTGCTCGGGCGGCTGCTGCAGGGCATCAGTGGCGGCCTGATCGGCGTGGTGATTCCGCTGTACCTGGCCGAAGTGCTCAGCCCCGAGCGGCGTGGACGCGGTGCGGCGATGTTCCAGCTGCTGCTGACCATCGGCCTGGTGTTGGCGGCACTGATCGGGCTGTACCACGCACATGCGGTGGATGCCGCCGCCGAAGCCGTGCGCTCGCTGCCACTGGCGCAGCAGGCGCAGGAACTGTTCACGGTGAAGGACCAGGCCTGGCGCACCATCTTCTGGAGTTGTCTGGCGCCCGGCCTGCTGTTCTGTGCCGGCATCTTCTGGCTGTCCGAATCGCCGCGCTGGCTGGTGCGCCGCGGCCGCGTCGATGATGCCCGCCGCAGCCTGCAGCGGGTGCTGCCTGCTGCCGACGTGGAACCCACCCTTGCACAGATCCAGGCGCCGGAATCGAGCAGCAGCGACGGCAAGCGCGACCCACTGCTCAGCCGACGCTACGTGGTGCCGTTCGTGCTGGCCTGCGTGGTGCTGGCCTGCACCCAGGCCACCGGCATCAATTCGGTGCTGGCCTACGCGGTGAACATCCTCAACCAGGCCGGCCTGTCCGGCTCGGTGGCCAACGGTGCCGACGTGGCGATCAAGCTGCTCAACGCGGTGATGACCGTGGTCGCGCTGCTGCTGGTCGACCGCAAGGGCCGCAAGTTCCTGCTGATGCTCGGCAGCGGCGGCATCTGCGTGGCCCTGCTGGCCGCCGCCACGCTGTTCTTCCAGGCCGAGCGTGGCCGCGCCGACGTGCAGCCGCAACTGCAGGCGGCGGTCAGCGCCGATGGCTTGCAGCTGGTGCTGGACGACGCACAGTGGCAGCGCCTGGGCGCCGGCATCGACAGCGAAGGCCGGCCGATGCAGCTGACCGTGTCGTACGCCTACGGTGACTTCACCAATGTGCGCGCCCTGCGCAGCGACAGCCTGACCGACCGCGAGCTGCGCATCGAGCGTGCCGGGACCGTGCAGCCGGACAGTGTGATCGGCGCGTTCTTCCGCAAGCTGCATCTGAACCCGTTCGCCGACCCGGCCAAGGCCGCACAGGCACCGCTGCGCATCGAGCAGGCCCGCATCGGCCCGGTGCCGCCGCCGGCGCATGGCTGGGCGGTAGCCGCCTGCATCCTGGTATTCGTCGCGTTCTTCGCGGTCGGCCCCGGCGTCTGCGTGTGGCTGGCACTGTCGGAACTGATGCCCAATCGCATCCGCTCCAACGGCATGAGCATCGCCCTGCTGATCAACCAGTTCGTGTCGACCACCATCGCGGCGATCTTCCTGCCCACGGTGGGCCACTACGGCTACGCCAGCATGTTCCTGTTCTGGGCGGCGTGCACGTTCGTGTTCTTCCTGGTAGCCGCGTTCTGGCTGCCGGAGACCAAGGGCAAGTCACTGGAGGAGATCGAGGCACGGTTCGCACGGTAGCGGTCGACCTTGGTCGACCTCCGCGCGTAGCGTGGTGGTGTTGGCGCGCCCGTCACTGACCGGTGATGTGCCTGGCCAGCGCCTGCGCCTCGGCAATGCTCGGCAGCCCGCTCAGCATCATCGATTCCCCGAAGGGGCCTTTCACCGTCGCCACCATCAGCACGCGGCCGTCCACGCTGATCGCCGCGCGCTGGCCCACCAGGGCCGAGGTGCCATCGTGGATGCGCTGATGCGCTTCTGGCCGATAGCGGATCTGCAGGCCTGGCTGCTTGGCATCGTCCAGCACGTAGCGCACATCGGCGATGTCCGCACTGCCGGCAATCGGCGGCTCGCGCAGGGCCAGGGTTTCACCTTGCCAGTGCGCCGGAGTGCCGTTGCCAGCCGCATCGACCGCGCTCAGGCGCACGTCCACGCCGGCGCGCGGCGCATGATCCTTGCCTGCCAGCGCACCGGGCGCGGCACCCGGCATGCATCCGGCCAGCACCAGCGCCGCGCCGAGCAGGAGCGGAAGCGCGCCCCTCATTTCAGCTTCCGCAGCTTGAACGCCACCAGCACCTGCAGCAGCCCGTACAGCAGGCTGCCAATGCCGATCCACAGCGTGGTCACCGCCACGCCTGCGTATGGATTGGCCGCGAACAGCAGCCCCAGCACCACCGCCAGCACGCCACTGAGGATCAGCAGCCACTCGCCCTGGATCTGCTTGCGCACGCGGATCGCGAAGACGATGCGATAGATGCCGGCTACCAGCAGCCACGCCGCCAGGAACAGCACCAGCACGCTGGCGGTGGCCAGCGGGTTGATCACCGCCAGGATGCCGAAGCCCAGCGAAGCGATGGCATACAGCGCCAGCCAGCCGCGCGAGGCGCCGCTGCCACCACTGATCAGTGCGAACAGGCTGATGACCCCTTCGATGATGGCCATCACGCCCAGCGTCCAGGCCAATGCCATGGCTGCGGACAGCGGCCAACCGATGGCGATGATGCCGAAGCCGAGCGCGACCAGGCCATACAGCAGCAGGATCCACCAGCTGCGGCCAACCGCTGACAACAAGGGAGACAAGGGGGAATTCATGGTCACTCCTTCGATCCGGAACCGGGTTCATCCTAGCCCGTTGCGATGAAGGGAGCGATCACGGCACCCGCGCGCACACCCATACCCGCACCTCTCTGGCGCCCACGCAGCGCAGGGTTTCGGCGATTTCCATCACCGTGCTGCCGGTGGTCATCACGTCGTCGACCACGGTCAGATGCGTGGGCACCGGCCCGTGGACATCGAACGCATCGAACAGGTTTTCCCTGCGCTGTTCGGCCGTGCGTTCGGACTGCGGTGCGGTGTGCCGCCGCCGGTACAGCCCCTGCCAGACCGGCAACGGCAGCAGCCGGCAGAGCTCGGCAGCCTGGTTGTAGCCGCGCTGGCGCAGGCGCCGGCGGTGCAGCGGCACCGGCACCAGCGGCGGGCAGGACCAGGGCGGTGGTGCGCGCTGCATCAACTGCGCCAGCAGGCGACCGGCCGCCAGGTCCTGATGGAACTTGTAGCGCAGCAGCAGCTGGTCCACCGGCGGCAGGTACAGCAGGCTGGCGTGCGTGGCCGTCTGCGGTGGTGCTTCCTCGCGGCAGCTGCCGCAGACGATCAGGGCCTCATCCGGCAACGGCAGTGCACACCGCAGGCAGGCGCGACCGGCCCAGGGCAGTCCGGCGAGGCAGGCGCGGCACAGATCGAGATCATCATGGCCCGGATCGCCGCAGACCAGGCAGCGCAGTGGCAGCAGGACACCCAGCAGTGCGCGGGAGACACGGGTTGCCGAATGCAGGAGATCAATACGCATTGCCCATGCTTCATCGCGCTGCCCATGTGCGGCCATCGGCGAAGCACCGATCGCAGTGTCGGGACTGCCCGCAACTGCAGAGGGTGCTGCCGATCAGGAAAGGCGTGCGCCCTGCCCAGGCCCGGTTGATGCAACGGCCGACGCCGTCAACACCTCCGCCAACCCACGATAGATCGGCACCCGGCATACCAGACCGGACACGCCCCGCGCGATCAGCACCGTGGCCAGGATCGGCAGGAGCAGATCGCCGCTGTCGGTCAGCTCCAGCGAGATCACCGCCGAGGTCAGCGGTGCCTGGGTGACGCCGGTCAGGTAGGCGCACATGCCCAGCAGCACGAACGCGCGCGGATCCACGCCCGGCATCAGCACCGCCAGGTTGTGGCCCAGCCCCGCACCGACCGCCAACGCGGGCGAGAACAGGCCGCCGGGTATGCCGGCCACGTACGATGCCAGGTTGGCCAGCAGCTTCATCAACCCGAACTCGTGGCCGACCAACGCCTGCCCCTGCACCAGGCTGCGCGCCTGCTCGTAGCCGGTGCCGAACGCGCCGTCGCCGAACGTCAAAGCCAGTGCCACCACCGCCAGGCCGCAGCCTGCGGCCAGCAGCACCGGATGCCGCTGGCGCAGCTGGCCCAGCCAACGCGGGCGGCCCGCCGCACTGGCCAGCACCGCGCGCGCGAACAGGCCGCCCAGCAGCCCGGCCACCACGCCGCACAGCAGGATCGCCAGCCAGCCCTGCCCCAGCGGCAGCCGCGCGCTCACATGGCCGAAGTAGGTGTAGTTGCCAAGCAGGCCCAGCGACACCACGCCACCGACGATCACCGCCGTCAGCAGGGTGCCGGAGAAGCGATGCTCGAAACGGCCGCTGAGCTCCTCGATGGCGAATACGATGCCAGCCAGCGGCGTGTTGAACGCCGCGGCAATGCCCGCTGCACCACCGGCCAGCAGGAAGTGCGAGAGCTCGCGAGGATCCTTGAAGCCGAACCAGCGGCCGAACAGGTACATCAGGCTGGCACCCACATGCACCGTGGGACCTTCGCGTCCGACGGACGCGCCGCCGAGCAGCGACAACGAGGTCAGCAGCAGCTTGCCGGCTGAGACCGCAGGCGAAAGATTGGTCTTCCGGAATGGCTCATCGGGCTTGTCCAACGCAGCGATGACCTGCGGAATGCCGCTGCCCCGCGTGGGCTTCAGCACGCCACTGGTCAACCAGGCCAGCAGCGCGAAGATGCCCGGCGTGAGCAGCAGGGCCCACCACGGCGAGTGCGCGGTGATGCGCTGGAACAGATGGAAGGCCGCGTCGCTGGCCTTGGCGAACAGGATGGCCACCAACGCCACGGCCACCGCGCCGCCCCAGAGCGCGGCACGGCGGCGCCAGGCCTCGCTGAGAACCAGCGCGGTGATGCGGCCGCGGAGGCGATGGAGATCGGTCATGGGGCACAGTCTGCGCGCCAGCGCTTGCGTTGGGCAGCGGTTATTGTGGCTGCAGGCCTTGCAGGATGCGGTGAAACGCGCGAGTGCGGGTGCTCGCCGATAGCACCTGCCCTGTGCAGCTACCTATGCCTGCAGGCGCTCCCGCCACCGGCGCTTCTCCACCGCACGCACGTTGGGCTGCTGCCGCAGCCACTCCAGATACAGCTGCAGATGGGCCAGCTCGTCATCAGCCGGATCACCGGTGAACTCACGCACCGCGACCAGATTTCCGTAGTTTCTGGCGTACTTGCCGGGCGTGTCATCGATACCGATCATCTGCTCCAAACGGAAGCCGTGGCGCTTCAGCTTGCCCAGCCGCTTCTGCGAGGTGTAACCGCCGGTTTCCCAATCACGGGCCGTGCTGCACCGCGGCGCGGACCACAGGAACGCCAGCGGACGCCCCGGCATCAGCCGGTCCACCAGCGGTTCGGCGTACAGTTGCCCGGACGACGTCCACACACCCACCGTGAAATGGGCAAAGGCATAGTCGAGGAATGCCTGCAGATGGGGCCGCAGGTAGACGTGGTAGCCGACGAGGCGGAAATCTGCGGGTCGCTCCAGTTCACGCTCGCTGGCATGCACCAGCGTCTCATCCAGATCGAGTATCAGCAGCTTCCCGCCCTGCGGCATCGTGTCCGGTTCCATGCGCATCCTTCTTTCATTGCCTCGGCTGCCGCCATCTTCTGGATGGACTTCAGCATGTGTCCTTCCAGCAGGTAGATGTAAGCACAGTTCCAGCCAGGTCCTGGTGGGCGCAAGCCTACTGCCGGACGCGCACTTCGCAACAGCCCATCCGCGTGAGGTCGCCCTGTGCCTGCAACATGCCCCGTTCCACCAGCATGCGTACACGCCCTGCATAGAACACATCGGGAATTCCCGATCGGCACTTCGGCTGCAGCGACATGACCATGCCCACAATGTAGGCGATCTTTCGGAACTGCCCGTCGCAGAGGGAGAACAGCTGCTCATCGATCGAGGCGATGTCCTCGCTGGTCAGCGCGGCGATGTTCTGCCGCGCCAGGTCAGTGAGATGGGCATCGTTGTCGGAGCGCTCGTCCGTATCGCGCAGGCAGCCATTGATGGCCAACAGGCGAACCAGCACATAGTGTCCGAAAGCCTCGAGCTCCTCCTTGGGCAACGTCGCCGGATCGAGCTGCCCTGCCGGGTAGTCCTTGAAGGTCACGAAGACGTGGTTCTTCCACTGCCCTGGCGTGTCGGACTGGCGCAGATCATCCAGCACCACGCGCAGGCCGCCGTCGGGCAGCTCGGCAAGGCTGCACAGCACCGCGTCGCGGCGGATCGGGTAGGACTGGTAGCTGTTCATGGCACGTGCTCGCGCGTCCGTATGCAGCAATGAACTTACACCGCAGCGCCCATTCATGGCGGTCAACCGATGTAAACCACATGGGAAGCAATCAAGTTGACAGGGCTCGCCAACCCACCCACACTGCCGCCCTCGCTCCACTCGTACCCAAGGTCCCGCCATGGCTGCTGCCATCCGCCACGACTGGCAACACGACGAACTGCAGGCGCTGTTCGATCTGCCGTTCCCCGAGCTGCTGTTCCGCGCCGCCGCAGTCCATCGCGAGCACTTCGACCCAGCGCAGGTGCAGGTGTCCACGCTGTTGTCGGTGAAGACCGGCGGCTGCCCGGAAGACTGCGCGTACTGCCCGCAGGCACAGCGCTACAGCACCGGGGTGAACGCGCAGAAGCTGATGGACACCGACGCGGTGCTGGCCAAGGCACGCCAGGCCAAGGCTGCCGGCGCATCGCGCTTCTGCATGGGTGCCGCGTGGCGATCGCCGAAGGACCGCGACATCCCGAAGGTGGCGGCGATGATCGCCGGGGTGAAGGCGCTGGGCCTGGAAACCTGCGCCACGCTGGGCATGCTCAGTGGCGAGCAGGCGCGTGCGCTGAAGGACGCCGGCCTGGACTACTACAACCACAATCTCGACACCGCGCCGGACTACTACGATTCGATCATCCACACGCGCCAGTACCAGGACCGCCTGGACACGCTGGCGCACGTGCGCGATGCCGGTCTGAAAACCTGCTGCGGCGGCATTGTCGGCATGGGCGAGACGCGCGCGCAGCGCGTGGGCCTGCTGCTGGCGCTGGCCACGCTGCCGGCGCATCCCGATTCGGTGCCGATCAACAAGCTGGTGCAGGTGGCGGGCACGCCACTGCATGGCAGTGCCGAACTGGATCCGTTCGAGTTCGTGCGCATGATCGCGGTGGCACGCATCGCCATGCCGCGTTCGATGGTGCGGCTGTCGGCCGGTCGCGAGGCGATGAGCGACGAACTGCAGGCGCTGTGCTTCGTGGCCGGTGCCAACTCGATCTTCTACGGCGACAAGCTGCTGACCACCGGCAACCCGGAGAGCGAGCGCGACCTGGCCCTGTTCGCGCGGCTGGGGTTGCAGCCGATGGCGGTGCAGGTGGATGCCGAGGGCCACGACCACGGCGGCACCGTGCACGCTGATATCAGCGCCGATGCGCCCGCCTGTGGCTGCGCTCACGCGGCCTGAGACGGGCCGCAAGCAGGCGCCGCGGCAACGCGCTACCCTAGCCGCCCCGTCGCCGCATTCAGCCGCCATGGCCCGCCCCGACCTGACCGCCCGCCTCCACGCCCAACGCGCCCTGCGCGATGCCCAAGGCCGTCGCCGCACGCGGCGCACGGTCAGCCGTCGTGATGGCGTCCGCCTGGAGGTGGACGGCCAGTGGCTGACCGGCTTCTGCAGCAACGATTACCTGGGCCTGGCCCAGCAGTTCAGCGTGGTCAACGCATTGCAGGATGCGGCCGCACGCGAAGGCTCCGGCGCGGGCGCCTCGCATCTGGTCTGCGGCCACCACGCTCTGCATGAGGCACTGGAGCGCGAAGTGGCGGAGTGGCTGGGCTACCCGCGCGCGCTGCTGTTCGGCAGTGGCTTCGCCGCCAACCTGGCCGTGCAGCAGGCGCTGCTGAGCGAAGAGAACGATGTGTGCGTGCAGGACAAGCTCAACCACGCCAGCCTGCTCGATGCGACGAGGCTGGCGGGTGCGCGCCTGCGCCGTTATCCGCACCTCGACGCCGAAGGCGCGATGCGCCAGCTCAAGCACGCGCCCGATGGCGCGGCGATGCTGGCCACCGACGGTGTGTTCAGCATGGATGGCGACATCGCACCGCTGCGTGCATTGTCGCTGGTGGCACGCCTGCAGCAGGCGCTGTTCTATGTGGACGATGCGCACGGCGTGGGCGTGGTCGGTGATGGCCGTGGTGCCGTGGCCGCCGCCGGGCTGGGCGTGGACGATGTGCCGCTGCAGCTGGTCACGCTGGGCAAGGCACTGGGCGGTTCCGGCGCGCTGGTGCTGGGCCGCGACGACCTGGTCGAGCACCTGGCCGAAACCGCGCGCCCGTACATCTACACCACTGCGATGCCGCCGGCGCTGGCCGCCGCAGCACTGGAAGCGGTGCGCCTGGCGCGCCGTGACAACTGGCGGCGCTCGAAACTGACCGATCTGATCGCGCTGTTCCGCGGCGAAGCCCGCCGCCATGGCCTGGACCTGATGGCCTCGGAAACGCCGATCCAGCCGCTGCTGTGTGGCGACGACCATCGCGCCGTGGCGATGTCCCAGGCGTTGGAACAGGCCGGTTGGCTGGTCGGCGCGATCCGCCCGCCCACGGTTCCCGAAGGCAAGGCGCGCCTGCGCGTCACGCTGTCCGCGCTGCACACCCCCGAGCAGGTGCGTGGCCTGGTCGAAGCCATTGCCAGCGCGCGCGATCGCGTCGACCTGGCCGCGCGTGAGGCCGCGCCACCGCCGCTGCCTGTCTTTGCCTGAGCCTGTTGCCGTTTCCCCATGCATATCGACGTCACCGGCCAGGGGCCGGACCTGGTACTGATCCATGGCTGGGCCCTGCAGGGCGGCGTGTTCGCGCCGTTGGTGCAACGCCTGGCCGGTCACTTCACCCTGCATCTGGTTGATCTGCCGGGCCATGGCCACAGCCGCGATGACACCACGCCGCTGCGCCTGCCGTTCGTGGTCAATGCCATTGCCGCGGCCACGCCGCCTGCGGTGTGGTGCGGCTGGTCGCTGGGCGGCCTGTTCGCGCTGCACGCCGCCGCGACACTGCCGAAGGTGCGCGGGCTGGCGATGATCGCGGCCACGCCGCGCTTCGTGCGTGGCGACGACTGGCCGCATGCGGTGGAGCCGGCGGTGTTCGAGCAGTTCGGGCGCGAGCTGGCCACCGACTTCGGTGGCACCCTGGAACGCTTCCTGGCGTTGGATGTAATGGGCTCGGCACACGCCCGCGAGGAGCTGCGCACGCTGCGCCAGCGCCTGGTCGAGCGCGGTGCACCCACCGAACGCGCCCTGCTGGAAGGCCTGCGCCTGCTGGAAAGCACCGACCTGCGTGGCGCACTGCCGACGCTGGCCAAGCCCAGCCTGTGGATCGCCGGCCAGCGTGACCGGCTGGTGTCTCCGGCGGCAATGCAGGCCGCCGCGGCACTGGCCCCCGGTGCGCAGGCGCTGACCATCGCCCACGGCGGCCATGCGCCCTTCCTCGGCCATGCCGACGAGGTGGCCGCCGCCCTGCAACACTTCGTTGCCGGCCTGTCACCGGCCGATGGCGGACAATGAGCGCCTTCCTCATTCCGCAGGATTGATGCATGGATCTGGGTATCAACGGCCGCTGGGCACTGGTCTGCGGCGCAAGCAAGGGGCTGGGCCTGGGCTGCGCGCGTGCGCTGGTGCGCGAGGGCGTCAACGTAGTGATCGTGGCCCGTGGTGAGGCTGCGCTGCAGGCCGCCGCCGAAGCGCTGCGCGCCCTGCCCGGCGCCGCCGAAGTCCGCGTGGTCGCCGCCGACGTGACCACCGAGGCCGGTCGCTCCGCAGCGCTCGCCGCGTGCCCGCAGGTGGACATCCTGGTCACCAATGCCGGTGGCCCGCCGCCGGGCGACTTCCGCAGTTTCGAGCGCGACGACTGGATCGCCGCACTGGACGCCAACATGCTGGCGCCGATCGCGCTGATCCGCGCCACCGTGGACGCGATGATCGCGCGTGGCTTCGGCCGCATCGTCAACATCACGTCCTCGGCGGTGAAGGCCCCGATCGACATCCTGGCGCTGTCCAACGGCGCGCGCAGCGGCCTGACCGGCTTCGTCGCCGGCCTGTCGCGCCGTACCGTGGCGCACAACGTCACCATCAACAACCTGCTGCCCGGCCAGTTCGACACCGACCGCCTGCGCGCCAACTTCGCCCACAGTGCGGGCAAGGACGGCAATGCTGCCGAAGTGGCCGAACGCCGCCGCCAGCAGATCCCGGCCGGCCGCTTCGGCACGGCGGATGAATTCGGCGCGGCCTGCGCCTTCCTGTGCAGCGCACAGGCCGGTTACCTCACCGGGCAGAACCTGCTGATCGACGGCGGCGCCTACCCCGGTACGTTCTAAGAGACTTTCGCAATGCCGTCCCACTTCGATGCCCGCCATGTCCGCCGCGCGTTCGCCCGCGCCGCCAACAGCTACGACGCCGCCGCCGCCCTGCAGCGCGAGGTGCAGGCGCGGCTGGTGGAATCGCTGGACTACCTGGAGGCACGCAAGCCCGAGGTAGTGCTGGACATCGGCGCGGGTACCGGCCACGCCAGTGCGCTGATGAAGAAGCGCTGGCCGAAGGCGCAGGTGATCGCGCTGGACGTGGCGCTGCCGATGCTGGATCAGGCCAAGCGCCAGGCCGGCTGGTGGAAGCCGTTCCAGCGCCTGTGCGGCGACGCCGCCGCGCTGCCGCTGGCCGACAACAGCGTGGACGTGATCTTCAGCAACCTGTGCCTGCAGTGGGTGGACGACCTGCCGGCGGTGTTTGCCGGCTTCCGCCGCGTGCTCAAGCCCGGCGGCCTGCTGCTGTGCTCCACCTTCGGCCCGGACACGCTGGTCGAACTCAATGAGGCCTTCGCAGCCGCCGATGATCGCCCGCACGTGAGCCGCTTCGCGCAGATCGCCCAGTTCGGCGATGCGCTGATGATGGCCGGTTTCCGCGACCCGGTGCTGGACCGCGACCTGTTCACCCTGACCTACGACGACCTGCCCTCGTTGATGCGGGAGCTGCGCGCGATGGGCGCGACCAATGCGCGGGTGGACCGCCGCCACACGCTGACCGGGCGTGGCCGCTTCGCCGCGGCGGCAGCGGCGTATGAACCGATGCGACGCGCCGACGGCAAGCTGCCCAGCAGCTGGGAAGTGATCTACGCCCACGCCTGGGCACCGGACCCGGGCGCACCGATCCGCGAAGGCGGGCATGACGTGGCCTCGGTGCCGGTGTCGGCGATTCCGATCCGGCGCAAGCAGACCTGATCGTCTGGTCGTGCCGGCCGCTGGCCGGCAACCTCACGTTTCCACGATGGGCGTCTGCCCAGATCAGGTTTCCGCCCTCAGGTATTGGCCGGCGAACTCAGCGGCGGCCGCACCAGGTCGCGGTGGAAGAAATAGATTTCCTGCACCAGGAAGCGCCAGCTGGTGTGGAAGCTGCGGAAGCGCGTGCTGGGCGTGGACGAGGCCAGCGCATCGATGCCCAGCGCCTTGCTCAGGCGCAGCGCGCGCGCCATGTGCAACGGGTCGCTGACGATGATCACCCGGTGCAGGTCGCGCTGGTCCATCAGCCGCTTGGCCTCGACCAGGTTCTGCACGGTGTTGCGCGAGGCGGTCTCGATCAGGATCGCATCGTCCGGCACGCCATGCTTGAGCGCATAGCGCCGCGCCACCTGCGATTCGGAAAAGCGCGCGCCGGTGCCACCGTAGCCGCCGGTGAAGATCAGCAGTGGCGCGTACCGGGCTTCATAGAGATCCAGGCCATGACGGATGCGTTCTTCAAAGACCGGCGACGGCTTGGCGTCATAGGCCGCCGCACCGAGCACGATGATGGCGTCGGCCTTGGCTGCCTGGTCGCGCTCCCCCACCCAGACGATCCAGGCGGTCACGCCCAGCAGCCAGACCACCAGCAGCACGAACAGCCGCCACAGCCAGCCCAGCAGGCCGGTGCGGGGCCGGTGCCCGTCGCGGCTCAAGGCGCCCCCCAACGCAGCGCGGGCAGGTCGACATTGCCACCGGACAGCACCAGGCCCACCCGCAGGCCGGCGAACCGCTGCGGCTGTGCCAGCACCGCGGCCAGCACGGTGGCCGAGGACGGCTCGACCACCTGCTTGAGCACCTCCCACAGCAGGCGCATCGCGGCCATGGTGGCGGCGTCGTCGACCACGATCACCTCGACGCCGGCCGCGCGCAGCAGCGCGAAGTTGGGGGCGCCGATCAGGGTACGCAGGCCGTCGCAGATGGTGTCAGGGGTGAACGCGCCCTGGCGCTCGCCTGCGGCCAGCGAGCGCGCGGTGTCGTCGGCACCGGCCGGTTCGGCCAGCACCAGCCGGGTCTGGGGACTGGCGAACTGCAGGGCCCGGGCGGTACCGCTGGCCAGGCCGCCCCCTCCGACTGGGACTACCAGCACGTCGAACGGACCGTCGCTGTGCAGCAGCTCCAGGGCCGCGGTGCCCTGCCCGGCCATCACCGCCGGGTCCGCATAGGGATGGACCAGGGTCGCGCCGGTATCGGCCTGTACTTTGGCGCAGGCGGCCTCGCGGTCGGCGATGGTCGGCGGGCAGCGCCAGAGCGTGGCACCGTGGCGGGCGATGTTGGCCAGCTTGGCCGCCACCGCACCTTCGGGCACCACCACGTGGCAGGGAATGCCACGGGTGCGCGCGGCCAGGGCCAGGGCAGCGCCGTGGTTGCCGGACGAATGGGTGACCACGCCGGCACGGGCGCGATCGGCATCCAGCGACCACACCGCGTTGCAGGCCCCGCGGAACTTGAATGCGCCGCCGCGCTGCAGGTGCTCGGCCTTGAACGCCAGCTGCGCGCCGGCCAGCGCATCAAGCGTGCGCGAGCGCAGCACCGGGGTCACGCTGGCGTGCGGCGCGATCCGCGCAGCGGCAGCCAGGACATCGTCGGCACGGGGCAACAGTGAATCGCTCATGACGCAAGATTAACGTATGGCCCCACGCTGGCGACCCCGGCACAGGTCATGCCAGCATGAGGGCCTTCACCTCCATTCATCCTGGGCAGTGAAGTTAAGGGCCGATTCAACGCCTGCGCACGAAGCTGACTGCACAACCCGTCCTCTGGGGGGACCCACCATGAAAACGCGCCTGATGCTTGCCGGTGGCCTGTTGCTGGCCCTGACCGGCTGCACCACCTACGACTATGTCGGCGGTGGCCGCAGCGGCAGCTACTACCACGGTGCGCCGTCGGTGGAGTACCGCTACCCGGCCGGCTATCCCTACAACTACGGCTACCCTTACTACGGCGGCTATGGCGGCTACTACGGCGGCTATGGCAATCCGTACTACTCGCGCCCGATCTACCGCCCGCCGCACAACCACCGTCCGCCACCGCGCCCGCCCGGCAACGGTGGCGAGAACCGTCCGCCGCCGCCGCCGCGGCCGTCGTACAACGGCGGTTCGCCGTGGCGGAACATGGACTCGATGCGTCGCCCGCCGCAGTCGAACATCCAGCCGTCGGCGCCGCCGCCGCCGGCCCGTCCGACCCCGGCGCCGAGCGCGCCGAGGATGAACGGTTCCCCGTGGCGCAACATGGATCGTGGGACGCAGCGCACAGTTGAGCGCTGAACCGTCTTGCATTTCACCCGGTCCAGGTTGCACTCTACGGAACCGGTGACGGCCCGCGTCACAAAGTGACAAAAAGCGAGACGGGCCGCCGCAAAAATCTCTACGTCGATATCCGACAGGAACATCTGGATCCCCCCTGTTCCGGCCCTGTCGGATGTCGGCACCTCTGAAGACAGACGGCCCCGCACTGCGGGGCCGTCTGTTTTGCCGGGTCGCCAACCGGAGAGAGCCCCAGCGTCGGTAGATCCACGCCATGCGTGGTCGGGCCTTTCCCGGCAATCCCAAAAAAACAGGGCCGGACAGTCCCCCGACTGCCGGCCCTCTGCTCCCCCACCGTGCGCCTGTACCGGCCCCTGTTCCAATTCCGGTCACGGGCGCCTGCGGCGCCAGCCACGGTGGGTGCTATTGGGTTATCTGCAATAATCCTGCCAACTTTAGGGCTGATTTCGACGCCGGCCGGCCGGCACCGACGCCGCGGCCCCGAATGGCGCTAAAATCGCCACCCCGGCGCCGCCCCGGCCGCGCCTGCCCCCAGCTGAACAGCCCCATGAACCCGTCCTTCCATCGTTACGACGTCATCGTCATCGGCGGTGGCCACGCCGGCACCGAAGCCGCGCTGGCCGCGGCCCGTACCGGCGTGCGCACCCTGCTGCTGACCCACAACATCGAAACGGTGGGCGCGATGAGCTGCAACCCGGCCATCGGAGGCATCGGCAAGGGCCACCTGGTCAAGGAAATCGACGCCCTGGGCGGTGCGATGGCGCATGCCGCCGACCGTGCCGGCATCCAGTGGCGCACCCTCAATGCCTCCAAGGGCCCGGCCGTGCGCGCCACCCGCTGCCAGGCCGACCGCAACCTGTACCGCATGGCGATCCGCGCCATCGTTGAAGGCCAGGCCAACCTGACCGTGTTCCAGGCGGCCGTCGATGACCTGGTCATCGACGGCGACGCCGTGCGCGGGGTCATCACCCAGACCGGCCTGCGCTTCGATGCCGAGGCCGTGGTGCTGACCGCCGGCACCTTCCTGGCCGGCAAGATCCATGTCGGCCCGACCCAGTACGCCGCCGGCCGCATGGGCGACCCGCCGGCCACCACGCTGGCGGCGCGCCTGCGCGAGCGCCCGTTCCAGGTGGACCGCCTGAAGACCGGCACGCCACCGCGCATCGACGGCCGCTCGCTGGACTACAGCGTGATGGACGAGCAGCCCGGCGATTCGCCGCGCCCGGTGATGTCCTTCCTGGGTTCGGTGGACGAGCATCCGCAGCAGGTCAGCTGCTGGATCACCCACACCACCGAACAGACCCACCAGATCATCCGCGACGCGCTGCACCGCTCGCCGCTGTACAGCGGCCAGATCGAAGGCATCGGCCCGCGCTACTGCCCGTCCATCGAGGACAAGGTGGTGCGCTTCGCCGAGAAGGCCAGCCACCAGATCTTCGTCGAACCCGAAGGCCTGGGCATCGTCGAGATCTACCCCAACGGCATCTCCACCTCGCTGCCGTTCGACGTGCAGCTGGAGATGGTGCGCAGCATCCGCGGCTTCGGCAACGCGCACATCACCCGCCCCGGCTACGCGATCGAGTACGACTTCTTCGATCCACGCGGGTTGAAGGCTTCGCTGGAAACCAAGCTGGTCAACGGCCTGTTCTTCGCCGGCCAGATCAACGGCACCACCGGCTATGAAGAAGCCGCCGCGCAGGGCCTGCTGGCCGGCCTCAACGCCGCACGCCAGGTGCGTGGGCTGGACGGCTGGTGCCCGCGTCGCGACGAGGCCTACCTGGGCGTGCTGGTGGATGACCTGATCACCCACGGTACCAACGAGCCGTACCGCATGTTCACCAGCCGCGCCGAATACCGCCTGCAGCTGCGCGAGGACAACGCCGACCAGCGCCTGACCCCGGCCGGCCGCGAGATGGGCCTGGTGGATGACCAGCGCTGGAGCGCGTTCGAGACCAAGCAGGCCGCCGTCGCCGCCGAGCGCGCGCGCCTGGGCGCGCTGTGGGCGACCCCGGCCAATGCGCTGGGCCGCGAAGTGCAGGACACGCTGGGCGTGGCGGTCAGCCGCGAAACCAACGTGCTGGACCTGATCAAGCGCCCCGAGCTGGATTACGCGCAGCTGATGCAGGTGCCGTCGCTGGGCCCGGCCGTGGCCGACGCCAAGGTGGCCGAGCAGGTGGAGATCGGCGTGAAGTACGCCGGCTACCTGGACCGCCAGCGCGAGGAGATCGAGCGCCAGCAGCGGCATGAAGCCACGCCGATCGCCGAAGGCTTCGACTACGCCACGGTGCGCGGGCTGTCGGCCGAAGCGCTGCAGAAACTGGAGCGCGTGCGCCCGCAGACCATCGGCCAGGCGCAGCGCATCCCGGGCATGACCCCCGCGGCAATCTCGCTGCTGCTGGTGCACCTGGAGCGTGCACGCCGGGGCCGCGTGGCGTAGGCAGCACCGTCCGCTTCTGGTGGGTGCCGACCTTGGTCGGCACGAATCATCAGATCGCGACACTCCATGCTTCCGTGCCGACCAAGGTCGGCACCTACCAGAGCAGGGCGCGTTACCGTGCGTCTGCGCCACCGCCCAGCACCTTGAACAGCGTCACCCGGTTTCCCGCTTCCTGCTGCTGCAGCGCGATCAGGTCCTGCTGCGCGGCAAACAGGCTGCGCTGCGCATCCAGCGCCTGCAGATAGCCGTCCAGCCCGGTGCGATAGCGCGCCTCGGCCAGCGTGTAGCTGCGCTGGCTGGCGGCGACCAGTGCCCGTTGTGCCTCCATCTGCGCGCCCAGGTGATCGCGCGTGGCCAGGGCATCGGCCACTTCACTGAAGGCCTGCTGGATCGCCTTCTCGTACTGCGCGATGCCGATGTCCTTGCCAATCTTCGAGGCATCCAGTGAGGCCTTCAACGCACCGGCGTGGAAGATCGGCGCCGTGATGCTGGGCGCGAACGACCAGCCGCGGGTGCCGGCCGAGAACAGCGTCGACAACGCGGTGGAGCTGTGGCCGTAGTTGGCAGTCAGCGTCAGCGTCGGGAAGAACGCGGCGCGCGCGGCGCCGATATCGGCGTTGGCCGCCTGCAACGCGTGTTCGGCGGACAGCACGTCCGGACGCTGCAGCAGCACGCTCGAGGGCAGGTTGGAAGGCAACGGCGCCAGCCCCACGGTGCCGTCCAGTGCCTGTGCGCTGGGCAGCAATGCCGCGTCCAGCGGAGCACCCACCAGTAACTGCAGCGCATCACGATCCTGCGCCTGCTGGGTCTGCAGCCTGGCCAGCGCAGCGCGCGCGGCGTCCACACTGGTCTGCACCTGCGACAGGTCCAGGCCCGAGGCCAGGCCTTGTGCATGGCGGGCCTCGGTGCGCTGCAGGGTCTGCTGCTGACTGTCCAGCGTCTGCCGGGTGAACGCCAGCGACTGCTCGTCGGCCGCCAGCGCCAGCCAGGCCGTGGCCACTTCGGCGACCAGGCTGGTGCGCGCCGCACGCTGGTTCTCGGCACTGGCCAGCCAGTTCTGCAGAGCCTCGTTCTTCAGGCTGCGGATGCGCCCGAACAGGTCCAGTTCCCAGCTGCTGAAGCCCACCTGCACGGCATCGGCTTCGGTCACCTGGCTGACGCCGATCTCGCTGTTGGCATCACTCACCCGCGAGCGGGTGATGCTGCCGCTGGCATCCACCGATGGCAGCAGCGCCGCACGCTGGATGCGGTACTGCGCGCGTTCCTTCTCCACCTGCAGCACCGCCACGCGCAGGTCGCGGTTGTTCTGCAGTGCCAGCGCGATGACCTGCTGCAGGCGCGGTTCCAGGAACACCTCGCGCCAGGCCGGCATCGCCAGTGCTGGCCCGGTCTCGCCGGTGGCGGCATTGGCGAACTGTGCCGGCACCGGCGCCTCGGGGCGCTGGTAGTGCGGGGCCATGCTCACGCAGCCGCCCAGCACGGTGGTCATCGTTGCGGCCGCCAGGGCGCGCAGCAGCATCGGCTTCATGGGCGTGCCTCCGGGGCAGTGGCGTCGGCCGGCGCACGGCCCGGGAACAGGCGGCGCACCAGCAGGTAGAACAACGGCACGAAGAACATGCCCAGCACCATCGAGGCAACCGTGCCGCCGGCCACGCCGGTACCCAGCGAACGGCGCGCGGCCGAACCGGCGCCGGTGGCGAACACCAGCGGCAACACACCCATCAGGAACGCCAGCGAGGTCATCACGATCGGGCGCAGCCGCAGATAGACCGCCTGCAGGATCGCTTCGCGGGTGCGCTTGCCCTGCTGCTCGAGGATGCGCGCGAACTCGACGATCAGGATGCCGTTCTTCGCAGCCAGGCCAATCGTGGTCAACAGACCGACCTGGAAGTACACGTCGTTGTTGAGGCCACGCAGGTTCATCATCAGCACGGCGCCGAACACGCCTACCGGCACCGCCAGCATCACCGCGAACGGTACCGCCCAGCTTTCATACAGCGCGGCCAGGCACAGGAACACGAACAGCAGCGAGATGGCGTACAGCATCGGCGCCTGGTTGCCCGACAGCTGTTCCTGGTAGGCCATGTCCGACCAGGCGTGGCTGAAGCCATCCGGCAGTGTGTCGGCCAGGCGCGCGATCTCGGCCATCGCCTCGCCGGAACTGACGCCTGGCGCCGGCTGGCCGGTGATCTCCATCGCCGACACGCCGTTGTAGCGCTGCAATGCGGCCGGTGCACTGGTCCAGTGCGCACTGACCAGCGACGACAGCGGCACCATCTGGCCGGCCTGGTTGCGCACGCTCCAGCGCTCGATGTCCTGCGGCTGCATGCGGGCTTCGGCCGTGCCCTGGATGAACACCTTCTTGATGCGGCCCTTGTAGATGAAGTTGTTGACGAAGTCGCCACCCAGCGCGGCGTTCAAGGTGTCATTGATGTCCTGCGGATTGACGCCCATCGCCTGCGCCTTGGCGTCGTCCACCTTCACCGCGTACACCGGCGCGTCTTCCAGGCTGGCGTAGCGCACGTTGACCAGCTTCGGATCCTTGGCAGCGTCCTTCAGCAGCGTGTTGCGCGCGGCCACGGCGGCGGCATGGCCGGCACCGCCTTCGTCCTGCAGTTCCAGGGTGAAGCCACCGGCATCGCCGAGGCCGAGGATGGCCGGTGGCGAGGTGATGAACACCTGCGCATCGGGCACGCTGGCCATGGCCGCGGTCAAGCGCGCGGCGATGGTATCGGCATCGTCCTTGCGGTCGTCCCAATCCTTCAGCCGGATGAAGGCCTGGCCGACGTTCTGGCCACTGCCGCTGACACTGAAACCTGCGGTGGCCTGGATTGACAGTACGCTGTCGTCCTTCACCGCGGCGGCGCTCAGGCGATCCATCACGGCACGGGTCTGCTCCAGGGTGGACCCGGCGGGCAGCTTCACCAGCGCGTTGAGCATGCCCTGGTCTTCATCGGGCAGGAACGCGCCCGGCAGGTGCCACAACAACAGGCCGGTGGCCACGCTCAGCACCAGGTAGAACAGTACGCCCAGCGTGCGCCGGCCGAGGAAGCGGTCGACGCGATGGCGCAGTCGGTTGGAGGTGCGCTCGAAGCGATGGTTGAACCAGATGAAGAACTTGCCCAGCAGGCCCGGCTCGCCAGCGTGGTCGCCATGCGGATGGCCGCCCTTGGGAATCTGGTGCAGGATGCTGCCGCACAGCGCCGGGGTGATGGTCATCGCCACCAGCACCGACAGGATCATCGCAGCGGCGATCGTCACCGAGAACTGGCGATAGATCACGCCGGTGACACCGCTGAAGAACGCCATCGGCAGGAACACCGCGGTCAGCACCAGCACGATGCCGACCAGCGCGCCGGTGATCTGGCCCATCGCCTTCAACGTGGCTGGCTTCGGTGCCAGCCCTTCGAAGGTCATCACCCGCTCCACGTTCTCCACCACCACGATGGCGTCGTCCACCAGCAGGCCGATGGCCAGCACCAGCGCGAACATGGTCAGCGTATTGATCGAATAGCCGAAGGCGGCCAGCACGCCGAAGGTGCCCAGCAGCACCACCGGCACCGCGATGGTCGGGATCAGCGTGGCCCGCCAGTTCTGCAGGAACAGGTACATCACCAGCACGACCAGCGCGATCGCCTCGATCAGGGTGATCACCACTTCCTTCAGCGAGATGGTCACGAACGGCGTGGTGGTGAACGCCACGTGGTAGGTGTAGCCATGCGGCCAGTACTTCTGCAGCTGCTGCAGTCGTGCCTCGACGGCCTTGGAGACGGCGATGGCGTTGGCACCGGCGTTGAGCTCGATGCCCAGCGAGGCCGACGGCTTGCCGTTGAACGTGCTGATGCTGTCATAGCTTTCCGGGCCCAGGCCGATCGTCGCCACGTCGCCCAGGTGCACCACGCTGCCATTGGCATCGGCCTTGAGCACCACCTGCGCGAACTGCTCGGGCGTGTGCAGGCGGCTGCGCGCGGTCACGGTCGCGTCCAGCTGCTGGCCCTTCAGCGCCGGCTGGCCACCGAGTTCACCGGCCGACACGTCGGTGTTCTGCGCCTGCAGTGCGGTCTCGATGTCCGACGGCATCAGCGCGTACTGGCGCATCTTTTCCGGGTCCAGCCAGATACGCATGGCGTATTCCTGGCCGATCGGCTGGATGTTGCCGACACCGCTGACGCGGCTGATCTGGTCGTCGATGCGCGCTTCCATGAAGTTGGCGACATCGAAGTTGTCCATGCTGCCGTCTTCGCTGGTGAACGACAGCACCTCGAAGATCGAACCGCTGGACTTGGTGATGGTCAGGCCGTTCTGCTGCACCGCCTGCGGCAGCGTCGCCATCGCGGCCTGCAGCTGATTCTGCACCTGCACCTGCGCGGTGTCCGGGTTGGTGCCGGTGGCGAACACCAGGTTGACCTGCGCCGAGCCATCGGAAGCACTGGTCGAGGTCATGTACATCAGGTGGTCCAGGCTCTGCTGGGACTGCTCGATGACCTGGGTGACCGCGTTTTCCACGGTCTGCGACGAGGCGCCGGTGTAGGTGGCGCGGATGGTGATGGTGGGCGGGGCGATCTGCGGGTAGCGGTCCACCGGCAGGATCAGGATCGCGAGCAGGCCGAGCAGGCTGACCGCGATGGCGATCACCCAGGCAAAGATCGGCCGGTCGATGAAGAAACGAACCATGCGCGGCAGGCCTCAGTGCGACTTTTCGTCGGTGTTGCCGTTCGGGTCGACCGCCGGCATCGCCGCCAGCTGCGCCGTGGTGGCCGCCACCGCCTTCACCTGCTGGCCCAGCGCTACCGCACTGCCGTTGCTGACGATCACCCGCTCGCCAGCCTTCAGGCCCTGCGTGATCTGCCACTGGTTGCCCACCACCTGGCCGGTGCTGACCCGCCGCTCGACCACGCGATCCTCTGCGTCGAGCAGGCGCAGCAGCGGCTCGCCACGTTCATTGCGCAGCACCGCCTTCTGCGGCACCAGCAGGGCACGCGCATCGGTGGCCATCGGCAACACCGCCTTCAGGTACATGCCCGGCAGAAGCAGGCCCTCCGGGTTCGGAATGACCGCGCGCAGCACCACGTTGCCGGTGCCTGGATCGACTGCGCTGCCGACGAACTCCAGCGTGCCCTCATGGGCATAGGTGCTGCCGTCCTCCAGCAGCACCTTCACCTGGGCCTTGCCATCGATGGCCTTCACCAGGCCGGCGTCGAGCTGCTTGCGCAGCGCCAGCATCTGCGTGCTGGACTGGGTCACATCCAGATAGACCGGGTCCAGCCGTTGAATGGTCGCCAGCGCCGCGTCCTGGCCGGCGGCGACCAGCGCGCCGGCGGTGACGCTGGAGGTACCGATGCGGCCGTCGATCGGTGCGGTCACCCGGGTGTAGTCCAGGTTGATCCGCGCGGCCTGCAATGCCGCGCGCGCGGCAATCACGTTGGCCTGGGCCTGCTTCAGTGCCGAGGTGGCATCGTCGGCGTCCTGCTTGCTGGCCGCGTCCATGCCCAGCAGCGTACGGGTGCGCTCGGCCTTCGGCTGCGCCGACAGCACAGCGGCCTCGGCCTGCGCCAGCTGGCCACGCGCGGTATCGAAGGCGGCCTGGTACGGCGCCGGATCGACCTGGTACAGCAGCTGCCCGGCCTTGACCTGCTGGCCTTCGGTGAACAACCGCTGGCGGATCAGCCCACCGATCTGCGGCCGCACCTCGGACACCTCGAACGGCACCGCCCGGCCGGGCAGGGTCCGCTGCAGTGCCAGCGGTTGCGCGCGGGCGGTGATGACGCCGACTTCGGGGGTGGCCGGGGCCTCGGTCCTGCCCGCCGAGCAGGCCGCCAGGCCCAGCAGCAGGGGCAACAACAACGCACGGGGGGAGCGGAACAGCGGACGCAGGAGTGACATGGGGGGCGTGGGGGCCTTTCGTTGACCCGTGCACGCTGCCGTGAAAGTGTGCAGAGAATATGGAGATTGTGCGACCGGCTCAGCGGGCGCTTGCTTTCGGCGCCGCATGCGCCGCTAATGGCCCGGCGATGGCGAAGATTCGATTCAAATTCGGCCTGACCGCGAAGACCTTCCTCGCGATCTTCACCGCCTGCCTGCTGGTGCTGGCAGTGAACGGCATTGCCAGCCGCGTGGCGTTCCAGACCGGCTTCCTGGACTACCTCAACGACCAGGGCGACCTGCGCATGCAGCGCGTGATGCCACACCTGCAGCGCGAGTACCGCACGCAAGGCGGCTGGGAGCATCTGCGCGGTGACAGTGACCGCTGGGCGCGGCTGCTGCGCCCGGACCTGGGCCATGGGCACGAGGGGCCCGTGCCGCCGCTGTCCGACCAGACCGGCGTTCCCTCGCGGCTGGGCCTGTTCGATGCGCAGCATCGGTTCGTGGCCGGCAACCCGGACGCGATCAGCGACGACGAGCCGCACAGTGTGCAGGTGGACGGACACACCGTCGGCTGGCTGGGCATGGTGCCGTTCCAGACCGTCATCGCTACCAACGACCTGAATTTCTACAACACCCAGATGCGCGCATGGTGGGTGATCGGCATCTCGCTGCTGCTGGTGACCGTAGTGCTGGCCTGGCTGGTGTCGCGCGCGCTGCGCCAGCGCCTGGCCAAGCTGGCCGCCGCCACCCACCGGCTCGCCGCCGGCGACTACGCCACCCGCATCGAGCGCACCAGCGATGACGAGCTGGATGCACTGGTCAACGACTTCAACCGGATGGCGCAGGCGCTGGACGACACCGAGCGCAACCGCCGCGCCTTCATTGCCGACATCTCGCACGAACTGCGCACGCCGCTGGCGGTGGTGCGCGCCGAACTGGAGGCGATCGAGGATGGTATCCGCCCGCTGGACCGCGCCAACCTGGGTGCCCTGCAGGGCGAGATCCGCCAGCTGGGCAAGCTGATCGACGACCTGCACGACCTGTCGATGACCCAGTCCGGCGGCCTGGCCTACCGCTTCGCCCCGCTGGACCTGGTGGCGCTGGTGCGCAGCGAGCTCAATGGCATGCGCGTGCGCTTCTCCACGGCGGGGCTGGCACTGGAAGAAGCGCTGCCCGCCACACCGCTGCAGGTGTCCGGTGACGAGCGCCGCCTGCAGCAGGTGCTGGCCAACCTGCTGGAAAACGCACTGCGCTATACCCATGGCGGCGGCCGCGTGCGCGTGCAGGCTGCGCGCGTGCCCGCCGGCGTGCAGCTGATCGTGGAAGACACCGCGCCGGGCGTACCGGCCGACAAGTGCGCGCTGCTGTTCGAGCGCTTCTACCGGGTGGAGAGTTCGCGCAACCGCGCCAGCGGCGGCAGCGGGCTGGGCCTGGCCATCAGCCACAACATCATCCTCGCCCACCACGGCCATATCCACGCCGAGCCCTCGCCGCTGGGCGGGCTGCGCGTGGTCGTCACCCTGCCGGAGTCCGCATGAGCCTGTCCCCCGCCGCGTCCGCGAAGATCCTGATCGTCGAGGATGAGCCACGCCTGGCCTCGGTGCTGCGCGACTACCTGGCCGCCGCCGGCATGACCAGCGAATGGGTGGACGATGGCGGCCAGGTGATCGACGCATTCGCGCGCTACCAGCCCGACCTGGTGCTGCTGGACCTGATGCTGCCGCAACGCGATGGCGTGGACCTGTGCCGCGAACTGCGCGCCGGCAGCGACGTACCGGTGATCATGGTCACCGCGCGGGTGGAAGAGATCGACCGCCTGCTGGGCCTGGACATCGGTGCCGACGACTACATCTGCAAGCCGTTCAGTCCGCGCGAGGTGGTGGCGCGGGTGGTGGCAGTGCTGCGCCGTTACCGCCCGGACCCCGCTGCACGCGCCAACAGCGGGCTGCACATCGACGAACCGGCGGCACGCGCCACCTGGAACGGCAAGGGCCTGGACCTGACGCCGGTGGAATACCGCCTGCTGCGCACCCTGCTGGCCACGCCCGGCCGGATCTGGGCGCGCGATGAGCTTCTCGACCGCCTCTACCTGGACCACCGCGTGGTGGTCGACCGCACCGTCGACAGCCATGTGCGCAACCTGCGCCGCAAGCTGGCCGACGCCGGCATGGAAGGCGAACCGATCCGTTCGGTGTACGGCATGGGCTACAGCTACGAACCCTAGCCGGTAGTGCCGGCCGCTGGCCGGCAACCGCAGAATTCCAGGTGCGCCCATTGAGGTTGCCGGCCAGCGGCCGGCACTACCCGTGCGCAACTGCGCTACAGTCGAGCACGCTCGACATCAACGGATCACGACTGCATGGACGACATCCACCCGATCGCGCCGGGCAAGCGCGCCGCCATTCTTTCCAGCCTCGCCGACATCGAACGGCGACACGACGTGCGCGTTCTGCTGGCGTGCGAGTCCGGCAGCCGTGGCTGGGGCTTCTCTTCGCCGGACAGCGATTACGATGCACGCTTCATCTACGTGCATCGCCAGCCGTGGTATCTCACCGTCAACGAGAGCACCGGCCCCGGCGATGCGCAGCGGGACGTGATCGAACTGCCGATCGACGATGAGCTCGATGTCAGCGGCTGGGACCTGCGCAAGGCATTGCGCCTGGTTTCAAAATCCAATCCGACACTGATTGAATGGCTGCGCTCGCCGATCATCTACCAGCAGGATCACACCGCAGTGTCGCAGCTTTGGAAGGCAGCTGAGTCGTTCTATTCACCACTGGGCACGTGGTGGCACTACTTCAACATGGCGCGCTCGAACCATCGCGGTTACCTGCGTGGCGAAACGGTACGCACGAAGAAGTACCTGTACGTGCTGCGCCCACTGCTGGCCTGCCAGTGGATTGAGCACGAACAGACCCCCCCGCCGATGGCCTTCGAGGACCTGCTGGACCGGCTGCTGCCGCACGGCCCGGTGCGTGAAGCCATCGATGGCCTGCTGGCGGTTAAACGCGCCAGTGCCGAGGTCAGTGCCGGACCACGCATCGCGGCGATCAGCGATTTCATCGATCGTGAACTGGCCATCCGGACTGCGCAGGCGCCGCAGCTGCCCGCTGGACACGGTGATGCGGCATGGCTGGATGAGCTGTTCCGGCAGATGCTGGCCGAGCACGCGCCGATCTGAGCGGCTGCACCTGACTCGGGTAGTGCCGGCCGCTGGCCGGCAACCGCAGAATTCCAGGTACGCCCATGACGTTGCCGGCCAGCGGCCGGCACTACCACGCAGGTATCATCGCGGTGAACGCCCTGATTTCCGGAGACACCGATGAACCCGCTGCGCCCCTTCCGCGACAAGATGCCCGTCCTCGGCCAGCGCGTGTACATCGATCCGGCCTGCACCCTCATCGGTGACGTGGAACTGGCCGAGGACGTATCAGTGTGGCCGGGTACGATCATCCGCGGCGACGTCAATTACGTCCGCATCGGTGCGCGCACCAATGTGCAGGACGGCACCATCATCCACGTCAGCCACCACAGCCCGTACAACAAGGCCGGTTACCCGACCCTGATCGGCGAAGGCGTGACCGTCGGCCATGGCTGCATCATCCACGCCTGCACCATCGGTGATTACAGCCTGATCGGCATGGGCGCCTGCATCCTCGATGGCGCCCGTGTGGAACGCCATGGCTTCGTCGGTGCCGGAGCGGTGGTCGGCCCGGGCAAGGTGGTCGGTGAAGGTGAGCTCTGGGTGGGCAACCCGGCCCGCCCGGCGCGCACGCTGAGCGACAGGGAGATCGAGTCGCTGCACTATTCGGCCGACCACTACGTGCGGCTGAAGGACGAATACCTGGGCTGAACGGCCAACGCCGCCATGCGGCTCTGCTAAAGTCTGGGCCCGACCAGGACCTGTCGAGACCCCCATGCCTGTGGCTGCCTGCCGGAGAGGACTCCGCCGCCCACAACGAAGGCCATCGCACTGATGGCCGCACCGATGCTCGATACCTACCGCGAGGTGGTGACGCCGGAGGGTGTGCCGCTGCAGTTGCCGGCGGCCGGCCCGGTGCCCCGGGCGATGGCCTGGCTGATCGATCTGGGCGTGCGCATCGCGGTGCTGGTGCTGATGTCGATTCCGCTGGCACTGCTGGATTCGTTCGGCTCCGGGCTCGGCCTGGTGCTGATGTTCCTGGTCTACTGGGCCTACCCGATCGTCTGCGAAGCGCGGTGGGGCCGCACCCTGGGCAAGCGCGCACTGGGCCTGCACGTGCTCGCGCGCGATGGCGCGCCGGTGGGCTGGATGGCCGCCATCACCCGCAACCTGCTGCGCACCGTGGACATGCTGCCGTTCGGCTATGCACTGGGCCTGATCAGCAGCCTGTTCGATTCCCACGGCCGCCGCCTCGGCGACCTGGTGGCCGGTACCGTGGTGGTGCATGCACCGGTGCTGTACCTGCCGCCTCCGCCCACCATCGACAGCGTGCTGGCCCCGCCGCAGCCGCTGCGACCGGAAGAACAGGCGGCGCTGATGGCCTTTGCCGAGCGCGCGCCGCGGCTGTCGGCGGCACGCCAGCAGGAACTGGCCGGCATTGCCGAGCCACTGACCGGCACCCACGGCCAGGTCGGCGTGCTGCGCCTGTATGCCATGGCCAACTGGCTGCTGGGGCGGCGATGAAGCAGGAACAGTTCGTCGCCCGCTACCAGCAGGAATGGCAGGACCTGGAACACTGGCTGCTGCTGCGCGCCGGTGCTTCGCGCCGCACGCGGCGCAAGGCCAGCGCGCTCGCGCTCGACGATACCGCCTTCCCGCAGCGCTACCGGCGCCTGTGCCAGCAGCTGGCGCTGGCCCGCGAGCGCGGCTACAGCCCGCAGCTGGTGCAGCGCCTGCAGCAGTTGATGCAGCAGGGCCACAGCGTGCTGTACCGCACGCCGCCGACGCGCTGGCGCGGTGCGCTGGAATTCCTGGTGGCCGACTTCCCGTTGCTGGTGCGCAGCCAGGCGCGCAGCATGTGGGTGGCGCTGGCGATGTTCGCGCTGCCGGCGCTGGCCTGCTTCGTGCTGGTGCAGGTCTATCCGGACCTGATCCACATGGTGATGGACAACCGCCAGATCGCCGAGATGGAGCGCATGTACGATCCGGCCGCCGAGCGCCTGGGACGCGACAGCGGCACCGACTGGATGATGTTCGGCCACTACATCCTCAACAACATCAGCATCGCCCTGCGTACCTTCGCCAGCGGCCTGCTGGCCGGCCTGGGCACGCTGCTGGTGCTGCTGTTCAACGGCGTGATCATCGGTTCGGTGGCGGGCCACCTGCAGCACATCGGCCATGGTGATCCGTTCTGGCGCTTCGTCGCAGGCCATGGTGCCTTCGAGCTGACCGCGATCGTGATCGCCGGCGGTGCCGGTCTGCAGCTGGGCATGAAACTGCTGGCACCCGGCCGGCGCAGCCGCCTGGATGCACTGGTCGAGGGCGGCCGCATCGGTGCGCGCCTGTGCCTGGGCGTGGCGTTCATGCTGCTGGTGGCCGCGTTCATCGAAGCCTTCTGGTCGTCGATTGCCGACGTGCCGGCGTGGGGCAAGTTCAGCGTGGCCGGCATGCTGTGGGCCGGCGTGCTGCTGTGGCTGTGGCGCGGCGGACGCGGAGGCGGCCATGCGCATTGATCACCTGGACGTGGTGCTGCGCGCGCGCAGCGGCTGGGAAGCAATGGAGCTGGGCAGCGCCCTGTCGCGCCGCCACGCACGCGCGGTATGGGGCAGCTGGCTGCTGGCCAGTGCGCCGCTGTTCGTGGTCTTCAACGCGCTGGGCTGGTGGCTGGATGCATTCGGCTGGGCGTGGCTGGCGATGTGGTGGTGCAAGCCGCTGTTCGAACGGGCGCCGCTGTACGTGCTGTCGCGTGGCATCTTCGGCGAGCCGGTCGGTACGCTGGCGGCCCTGCGCGCGCAACGCAGCTGGGGCAATGCAGGTTTCTGGGGCTACCTGGGCTGGCGCCGTTTCAGCGTGCTGCGCAGCCTGTGCCTGCCGGTGAACCTGCTGGAGGGCAATGCGCCGGCCCAGCGCGGTGCACGCCGCCGCGCTGTGGCCGCTGGTGCGGCGGGTGCCGCCGCCGTGCTGACCGTGGGCTGCATGGCGTTTGAAGCGGTGCTGGTGTCCGGTGCGATCGGCGCGGTGTTCATGTTCATGCCGCTGGAGCTGATGTCCGAATCATGGCGTGCCGCGTGGGACATGATCGGCCAGGACACACCCGCCTGGGCGCGGGCCGGCTTCAACCTGGCGTGCTGGCTGGCCTCGGTGCTGATCGGTCCGTTCTACGTCGGCGCCGGCTTCGGCCTGTACTTGAACCGGCGCACGCAGATGGAAGCGTGGGACGTGGAGATCGCCCTGCGCCGCCTGCGCGAGCGGCTGCTGCCGGCGGCATCCACGCTGGCCCTGCTGCTGTGCCTTGCCCTGCCGCTGGCCTACGCGCCAGTGCATGCGCAGGACGCGCAGACGGCCGCAGAACAGGCAGACGATGCCGGAGAGGACGAGGACAGCGCGGAGGAACCGGCCACTGCGGCGAACGATCCGGCCAATGCACCGGCCATGATCTTCGGTGCAGCGCCAGTGGACACCGCCGGCTTCCGCCAGGCGGTGAACCGCGCCTATGAAGATCCGCTGCAGCGCCCGACCCGCCAGGTCACGCGCTGGAAGCCGATCGAGCAGGCCGAGGAAAAAAAGAAGGAAGACAAGCAGCTGCAGCGTGACACCAACAGCAAGGGTGAACGCAAAACGCGCAAGGACGGCATCGCCTGGCTGGCACGCCTGGCCGAGTGGGGCCTGTGGGGCCTGCTGGGCGTCCTGCTGCTGGTGCTGCTGCTGACCGCACGGCTGTGGCTGCCGTGGCTGCGCGGCAGTGGCCGGCGCAAGGCCGAGGCCACACCGCAGGTAGTGGAAGAACCGGTGGAACTGCCGGTCGTGCTGCCGCCGGACGTGGCCACCCAGGCCGGCCTGCTGTGGGACCAGGGGCGGCCGCGGCAGGCGCTGGCCCTGCTGTACCGCGCCAGCGTGCGCACGGTGGGCGAGCGCAGCGGCATCGCGCTTCCGCCCGGTGCCACCGAAGCGCAATGCCTGCGCGCGTCGCGGCGCATGCCCGATGCCACCGACCGTGACCTGTTCGCGCGCATCGTGCGCATGTGGCAGTACGCCGCCTACGGTGGCCGCCTGCCCAGCCGCGCCGATTTCGATGCATTGGCCGATACCCTGCGCCGGCAGTACAGGTGGCTGGCATGAGTCCGCGCCTGTTCTGGTCGCTGCTGCTGGGTGGGCTGGTGCTGTTCGGCGTGCCGCTGACGATCCTCTACCTGCGCACGCACGAACGCGTGACCGAGACCGTGCAACTGCCGCCGCAGGGCGAAGCTGGCTACAACCCGCTGTACGTGCTGGGCCAGGCCCTGCGTGCCGATGGCATCGAGGTGCACTCGCGGCCGCGGCTGGACCTGCAGCAGATGGCGCTGGGCCCGCACGATACGGTGGTGCTGCTGCAGGACAGCAGCGAACTGCCGGCACCGGCGGCCAGGGCCCTGCTGGCCTGGGTTGATGGTGGTGGCCATCTGCTGGTGCGTACGCCGCCGCCCGCCGAGGACGACGCCAGCAGCACGCAGGGGCCCCTGCTGGACCAGCTGGGCGTGGACAGCCTGTATCAGCAGAGCGACTGCCAGCCATTCCACGTCATCGATGATCCCAGCCACGTCGAGTTCTGCGGTGGCCGTCGCTTCACGCTGGGCTTTGCCGCCAATGCGCGGGCCGAACGGCGCTGGGGCAACGAGCACAGCCTGGTGTTCGCACGCCTGCACCATGGCCAGGGCAAGGTGAGCGTGCTGGCCGACATGGAATTCATGCGCGGCGAGGTGGATTCGCCGGCGGCACGCCTGGCGTCGGCCGCAGGCAAGGCCAGTGATGGCCTGCACGATCTCTCGCACCGCGACCTGACCCGTTATCTGCTCGACCCGAATTACGGCAAGGGTGCGTTCTGGCTGGTCTATGCCAGCCGCCCGCCGTCACTGTGGGCGCGCCTGTTCTACCAGGGCTGGCCGCTGTGGGCGCCGCTGCTGCTGGCCCTGCTGGGCTGGTTGTGGGGCCGCTCGCAGCGCTTCGGCAGCCTGCTGCCGTCGCCGGTGCTGGAACGCCGCTCGCTGCTGGAGCACGTGCGTGCCAGTGGCGAGCTGCTGCTGCGCTTCGGCCACGGCACGCGCCTGTACGACGCCGTGTTCGCCCTGTTCCTGCATCGCCTGCGCCTGCGCGCACCGGTAGCCGCTGCACTGGACGGTGCGCCGCGCGATCAGGCCATCGCCGAACTGCTGAAATGGCCGCAAGGCCGTGTTGCCAGCGCGCTCACGCCCCCGCCACCGCACGATTCCTCCGCCCTGCGCGAGCGCATCCGCTTGCTGCTCCAGATGAGATCCCTGCTATGACCGAAGTCCCCGAGCTGCCGGCGGCCGCCAACGCCCGCCTGATCGAACGCGTCGATGCCATCCGCACCGCCGTTGGACACGCCTTCATCGGCCAGGCCGATGTACTGGACCAGATCCTGGTGGCGCTGCTGGCCGGTGGCCACGTGCTGATCGAAGGCGTGCCCGGTCTGGGCAAGACCCTGCTGGTGCGTGCACTGGCACAGGCCCTGGAGCTGGACTACGGGCGCGTGCAGTTCACCCCCGACCTGATGCCCAGCGACGTCAGTGGCCACGCGGTGTACGACCCGAAGAGCGAGAGCTTCAAGATCCGTCGCGGCCCGGTGTTCACCAACCTGCTGCTGGCCGACGAGATCAACCGTGCCCCGGCCAAGACCCAGTCGGCCCTGCTGGAAGTGATGCAGGAAGGCCAGGTGACCATCGAAGGCAAGGCCTTCACCCTGGCGCCGCCGTTCATGGCGCTGGCCACGCAGAACCCGCTGGAACAGGAAGGCACCTACCCGTTGCCGGAAGCACAGCTGGACCGCTTCCTGCTGAAGGTGCTGATCGACTACCCGCAGCTGGAGGACGAGAAGCGCATGGTGACCGCGATCACCAGTGGCCGTGCCGCCAGCGATTTCGACCTGAGCCAGGTGCCGCGTGTATTGGGGGCCGGCGAGCTGCTGGAACTGCAGCGCGCGACCGCGGCGATCACCGTCGATGACGAAGTGATCGACTACGCGGTGCGGATTGTGGCGGCCACGAGGCAGTGGCCGGGCATCGCGGTCGGCGCTGGCCCGCGCGGCAGCATCGCGCTGGTGCGTGCCTCGCGCGCTCAGGCGGTGCTGGCCGGCCGTGACTTCGTCACGCCGGACGACGTGCGCGACATTGCGCGCCCGGCGCTGCGCCACCGCATTGCACTGGCCCCGGAGCTGCAGATCGAAGGCCAGGACGCCGACGACGTGCTGGGCGCGCTGCTGGCCAAGGTGGAAGCACCGCGCCGATGAGACCGGCCCCGCTGCTGCTGGCGCTGCTGCTGGCCTGGGCTGCCCTGGGCGGCCTGGTGCTGGGCGGGTGGCTGCCGCGCTGGAGCTGGGCGCTGGCAGCCGTCGTCATCGCGCTGCCCGCCTTGTGGGATCTGTGGCGGCAGTCGCGGCGTCCGTCGCCGCAGGTACAGCGCGAACTGCCCGAAGCGCTGGCGCTGGGCGTGCGCCGCGAGGCGGCGCTGCGCCTGCAGGCCGAGCAATCGATGACGGTGCAGGTGTTCGACCTGGTGCCCGGCGGCTGGCCGCTGGAAGCGCTGCCGCAGCGCGTGCGCCTGCAGGCCGGTACGGCGTCCACCCTGCACTACCACCTGCAGCCGCTGCAGCGTGGGCACTTCCGCTTCGAGGGGGTGCACCTGCGCATGCGTTCGCCGTGGCGCCTGTGGTGGCAGCAACGCACGCTGCCGCCGGCGCTGGAGGTGCGGGTCTATCCGAACTTCGTGCCGCTCACCCGCTTCGCATTGTTCAGTGCCGACCAGGCCTCGCGGCTGGTTGGTGCGCACGTGAAGCGCCGCCGTGGCGAAGGCACCGATTTCCACCAGATGCGCGAGTACCGCATCGGCGACAGCCTGCGCCAGCTCGACTGGAAGGCCACCGCGCGTGCGCGCAAGCTGATCTCGCGCGAATACCAGGACGAGAAGAACCAGCAGCTGCTGCTGATGCTGGACAGTGGCCGGCGCATGCTGGCCAGCGAAGGCGGGCTCTCGCACTTCGACCATGCCTTGAATGCCTCGCTGGTGGTGGCTTACCTGGCGCTGCGCCAGGGCGACGCTGCCGGCCTGTACGCTGCCGGTGGCGAACGCCGCTGGGTGGCACCGCAGCGCGGCATGGGTACGGTCGAGCACCTGCTGCGCGCCAGCTACGACCTGCAGCCACGCGCGGTGGCCACCGATTACCTGGCCGCCGCCACCGAGGTGTCGCTGCGCCAGCGCCGGCGTGCGCTGGTGATGCTGGTCAGCAACGTGCGTGATGAGGACATCGAAGACCTGCTGGCGGCAGTGCGCCTGCTGCAGCGGCGCCACCTGGTGTGCGTGGCCAGCCTGCGCGAACGCGAGCTGGACGGCGCACTGGAGGGCGAGGTGCAGACACTGGAAGACGCCACCCAGGCCGGTGCCGCCGCGCTGTACCTGCAGCAACGCGCGAAGGCGCATGAGGCCCTGCGCAGCGAAAAGGTGATGGTGCTGGACGTGACCGCCGATGCCCTGCCCGGCGCGCTGGTGGAACGCTATCTGGCGGTGAAGCGCGAAGGGCTGCTCTGATACCCGCGATCGCTCTGGTAGGTGCCAACCTTGGTTGGCACGGAATCCACAGCGCCGACCAGGGTCGGCATCTACCAAAACCGGTTGCCGGCCAGCGGCCGGCGCTACCCCCTGCAACAACCGCCGCATCGCCCTGGTAGGTGCCAACCTTGGTTGGCCCGCCCACAGCGCCGACCAAGGACGGCATCTCCCAACGGCGGTTACCGGCCAGCGGCCGGCACTACCCCTGCGGCAACCGATGCATCGCCCTGGTAGGTGCCAACCTTGGTTGGCACGAAATCCACAGCGCCGACCGAGGTCGGCATCTACCAAAACCGGTTGCCGGCCAGCGGCCGGCACTACCCCTGAAGCAACCGACGTTGCAACCGCTCCACCGCACGCTGCAGCAGCACCCGGTTGCGGCCCAGCTTCATCCACTGCGGCAGGCGCGAGAACATCGAACCGTTGGTAACGCCCGCGCGCTCGCGCAGAGGCGCGGCAGCGTAGTCGTGCAGTGCCTGCAGATGGGCTTCGTTGTAGGCCCACAGCACGCCGGCCGCAGTCTTTTCGACCAGCCGCAGCGGCAAGCCAAAATGCGGATCGATCGCCTCATTGCCACGCCATCGCGACAACGTGACCTCCACCTCGCTGCTGCGTCCGCACTGACTGCAGTCCGCCGCCAGCGTCCGCAACGGCGACACTGCACGCGCACGGTGCAGCTCGGCGCGGACCCATTTGTGCCCGCAGTATCCGCAGGGACGATAGCCGCTGTAGCGCACGGGCCCGACCCAGTCGCCCGCGGCACAGCAACCGCAGCCGCATCCACTGTCGAGGGCTGCGCTGCAGCCCAGGCAGCGGAAACGTCGCGATTCCGGCGTCCGCACCACCCAGCCGGGCGTATCGCAGCGGTGGCAGCGCACCGCGATGCGGTCCGAATAGCGCCACAGGGCGTGGCCGTCATCCAGATGCCGGCCCGGCAGCGGCGCAGGCCGCAGGTCGCGATTGCGCCGCACCGTCATCAGACGTAGATCCGCGTCGGCGCCTCGTCGACGATCGCGTGCGGCACGAAGCGCGCACTGTCGCGGGTGATCGCGCTGTCATCCTCGCGGATGCCGATGCCGCAGGCATGGTCACCGATCACCCAGCTGCCGATCAGCGGATAGCCGCCTTCGAAGCGGGTGAGAGGATGCGCACGCTGGATGATCGCCGGGCCGTCGTAGGGACCGTCGCTGCGTTGGGTGCTGCCATCGGCCAGGTGCATCTCGATGTTGGCGCCTTCGCGCGAGAACAGCGGTTTGCGTACCCAGCCCGACGCCAGCGTGCTGCCGTCATCGAAATGCGCTTCCAGCAGGTTCGGATGGCCCACGTTGCGCTGCCACAGCAGCGGCAGGATGCCCTTGTTGCTCAGCACCGCCTTCCAGGCCGGTTCCAGCAGCTGCACGCCCGAACCGGGCAGCGCGCGGCCGAATTCCTCGGCCATCAGGTCTTCCAGCGGATACAGCTTGAACAGCGTGCCGATCACCGAATCGTCCAGCGCGGTGAAGCGTCCGTCCTCGGACAGGCCAATGTCCTCGATGGCGATGGCCTGGCCATGCAGGCCGGCCTGCGACGCACAGTCGCGCAGGTACTCGACCGTGCCGCGGTCTTCCTCCGAACTGCCGACCGCGCTGAAGTACAGCGGCGGCGGCAGCTGTGTGGCGAGGTCGCCGAAACGCTCGACCAGCGCTTCGTGGATGGCGTTGAACTGGTCGGCATGCTGCGGCAGGCGGCCGGCATTGCGCTGGTCTTCCAGCCACTGCCACTGGAAGAAGCTGGCTTCGAACAGCGAGGTCGGCGTGTCGTAGTTCAATTCGTACAGCTTGGCCGGGCCGGTACCGTCGTAGGCCAGGTCCAGGCGGCCATAGAGGTGCGGCTGGCGCTGGCGCCAGCTGTCGGCGATCCAGTCGCGGTAGTGCGACGGAATCGCCAGCTGGTCCATCAAGCGTTCGCTGCCGATGACATCACCGACCAGATCCAGCGCCATCTGGTGCAGCTCGGCGCTGGGGTCTTCGATGTCCTGTTCGATCTGGCGCAGGGTGAAGGCGTAATACGCGCGTTCATCCCAGTACGGCTGGCCGTCGATGGTGTGGAAGCGGAAACCCGCCTCTTCCGCGCGCGCCCGCCACTGGGCACGCTCGGCAATCCGGATGCGCTGCATGGGTTGATCAGCCGCCGTAGCTGCCGCTGGTGCTGCGGCGTGCGCTGGTGTTGCCGAAGCCACCACGGCTGGCAGTGACCGCACGGTTCGGCTCGCTGGTGACCGGGGCCAGGCCGGCCTTGCCAGCACCGATGCCGCTGGCGGTGTTCAGGCCACCGGTGCCGCCCGGTGCCGGGCGCGCCCAACCCGCATTCTTGTCCTGGTAAGCCGGTGCCGACGCCGGCGCCTGCGGGGCGAGGCCGCCGCGGTTGCTCAGCATCTGCGACATGAAGAAGCCCATCATCATCGGGCCGATGAACGAGGTACCGGCCGAGGTGTGCTGCTGCACGCACTGTTCCGGCTTGTAGTCCTTCTCGCAGGCTTCCTTGCTGGCGTACTTCGGCGCCGCATCGGCGGCCTGCTTCTGCGCTTCAGCGAACGCATTGCGGCACGACGACGGATCGCCGGTGTCCTCGGTGCAGGCCTCCACCGAGGTATACAGGCCTTCCTGCACCTTCACCTCCGGCTCCTTCTGGCAGGCGGTGAACAGCAGCGGCGCGGCGCTCATCAGCAGCAGCGCGGTGGTGCGGGAACGTTTCATGGCCTCATGCCCTGTCGACGGATCAATGCCCCAATGATGCCAAATCCGGGCCAGCAACCGGAATCGGCAAAGTGCGAAAGATGAACGGACTTTCATTTTCGTCGGCATTGGGGTCAGAGCCCATCGCGCCGCGATGGGATCCGACCCCAGGCGACGCACCGCTCTGGTAGGTGCCAACCTTGGTTGGCACACATCCCGCGGCGCCCGGTCATGCCCGGCGCGCGCAGCCAAGTCTCCGGCAAGAAGCCCCCTTGTTGTTCAAGGGGGGCGCGCCGAAGGCGCGGGGATAAGGGGAAATGCGCGGACCGCCAAGCCGCTGCAAGCGGTGAAGGTGGTTGCAGCAGCAACCGAAAAAATTGGCCATGATCGGCTGACCCCCACGTCGTACGGCCCGCCCGTTCCGCCCGCCATGCCCGAATACCGTTCCCGCACCTCCACCGCCGGTCGCAACATGGCCGGCGCCCGCGCCCTTTGGCGCGCCACCGGCATGAAGGACGGCGACTTCCACAAGCCGATCATCGCCATCGCCAACTCCTTCACCCAGTTCGTGCCCGGCCACGTGCACCTGAAGGATCTCGGCCAGCTGGTCGCGCGCGAGATCGAACAGGTCGGCGGCGTCGCCAAGGAATTCAACACCATCGCCGTGGACGACGGCATCGCGATGGGCCACGACGGCATGCTGTATTCGCTGCCCAGCCGCGAGATCATCGCCGACGCCGTGGAGTACATGGTCAACGCGCACTGCGCCGACGCGCTGGTGTGCATCAGCAACTGCGACAAGATCACCCCCGGCATGCTGATGGCCGCGCTGCGCCTGAACATCCCGGTGGTGTTCGTCTCCGGCGGGCCGATGGAAGCGGGCAAGACCAGGCTGTCCGAGCACAAGCTGGACCTGGTCGATGCGATGGTGGTGGCCGCCGATGACAGCGCCTCCGACGAGAAAGTCGCAGCGTTCGAGCGCAGCGCCTGCCCCACCTGCGGTTCCTGCTCGGGCATGTTCACCGCCAACTCGATGAACTGCCTGACCGAGGCGCTGGGCCTGTCGCTGCCCGGCAACGGCACCACGCTGGCCACCCACGCCGACCGTGAGGCGCTGTTCCGCCGCGCCGGCCGCCTGATCGTCGAACTCTGCCATCGCTGGTATGGCGGCGAAGACCCCAGCGCACTGCCGCGCGGCATCGCCACCCAGGCCGCGTTCGCCAATGCGATGACCCTGGACATCGCCATGGGCGGCTCCACCAATACCATCCTGCATCTGCTGGCCGCAGCACAGGAGGCGGAGGTCGACTTCGACCTGACCCACATCGACGCGCTGTCGCGGCGCGTGCCGCAGCTGTGCAAGGTGGCGCCGAACACGCCGAAGTACCACATCGAGGATGTGCACCGCGCCGGCGGCGTGTTCGGCATCCTCGGTGAGCTGGACCGCGCCGGCCTGCTCGATACCACGGTGCCGACCGTGCACAGCGCCAGCCTGGCCGACGCGCTGGAACGCTGGGACGTGGTGCGCAGTGACAACGACACCCTGCATGCCTTCTTCAAGGCCGGCCCGGCCGGCATCCCCACCCAGGAGGCCTTCAGCCAGGCCACGCGCTGGCCGACCCTGGACATGGACCGCGCCGAGGGCTGCATCCGCTCGCTGCAGCATGCGTACTCACTGGAAGGCGGCCTCGCCGTGCTGCGTGGCAATCTGGCCGTGGATGGCTGCGTGGTGAAAACCGCCGGCGTGGACGAATCGATCCACGTGTTCGAAGGCCCCGCGCGTGTCTATGAAAGCCAGGACGCGGCCGTCGCCGGCATCCTCGCCGACGAGGTGCAACCGGGTGAGGTAGTGGTGATCCGCTACGAAGGGCCGAAGGGCGGCCCCGGCATGCAGGAAATGCTCTACCCGACCAGCTACCTGAAGTCGAAGGGACTGGGCAAGCAGTGCGCGCTGCTCACCGATGGCCGTTTCTCCGGCGGCACCTCGGGCCTGTCGATCGGCCACGTCTCGCCGGAAGCCGCCAGCGGCGGTGTCATCGGTCTGGTGGAGAACGGCGACCGCATCCGCATCGACATCCCGGCCCGCCGCATCGACCTGCTGCTGGATGAGGCCACGCTGGCCCAGCGCCGCGCCGACGCCGACGCGCGTGGCTGGAAACCGCGCGCGCCACGCCCGCGCAAGGTCACCAGCGCGTTGAAGGCCTACGCCCTGCTGGCCACCAGCGCCGACAAGGGCGCCGTACGCAACACCGCCCTGCTCGGCGATTGATGCCGATCCGGTAGTGCCGGCCGCTGGCCGCCATCTGGGAAAAGGGGACGGAGGGGATTAAGTCGTTTGTGCCTCAAACGACTTAATCCCCTCCGTCCCCTTTTTTCAGCCGATCACGCGCTTGAACGGGGGCAGCGCGTCGATGATGCGCTTGCCGTAGCGGCGGGTCAGCAGCCGCGAATCAAGAATGACCACGCGGCCGGTGTCGGTGGAGGTGCGGATCAGGCGGCCGGCGAACTGGGTCAGCGTGCGCAGCGCATGCGGAATGGCGATCAGGTTGAACGCGTTGAGCCCGCGTCCCTCGAACCACTCGCTGAGGGTGGCGGTCTGCGGGTCGGTCGGCACGGCGAACGGCACCTGGGTGATCACCACCGTGGTGCAGGCCTCGCCGGGCAGGTCGAGGCCCTCGCCGAACGAGTTCAGGCCGAACAGCACCGAGCCCTCGCCTGCCTCGACACGCCGCAGGTGTTCCTCGATCAGCCGGGTCTTGGACATCTCGCCCTGCACCAGCACCTGCTTGCGGCGCGCGGCCGGCATCAGCCCGGCCACCTTCTCCATCTTCCAGCGCGAGGTGAACAGCACCATCGAGCCCTTGGCCCAGTCCAGTTCGGTGTCCAGGTAGCGCGCCACTTCGCGCGGGTGGCCTTCGCGGTCGTCCGGCGTGACCGGGAACTTCGGCACGATCAGTTCGGCCTGGTTGGGCAGGTCGAACGGCGACGACAGCGAGACCATCTCGGCCTCTTCCGGAATGCCGTTGTCGATCGCCAGCGCCTGGAAGTCGCCACCGCCGGTCAGCGTCGCCGAGGTCATCACCACCGAGTCCACTTCATCCCACAGCAGCTTGCGCAGCACGTGCGCGGCCGACACCGGCGAACCGTGCAGCACCAGGTCGCCATCGCGGGTGGCAGTCACCCAGCGCGCCATCGGCGGCGCGCCGTCCTTGTCTTCGCGGCGCCACGCCTGCCACAGGTTGTACTGCTGCTCGATCATCTCCAGCGCCATGCCCAGGTTGCGCTGCAGGCGCTCGCGCGCGGCATCGTCCGGCTTGCCCTTGGCCACCTGCGTGGTGGCCGCATGCGCCCAGTTGTAGAGGCTGCGGGTATCGTCGGCCAGTGCCTCGATCGGCTCGCGCCAGGCCTCGGGCAGGCGTCCATTGGCCGCGCGCCACATCGGCTCTTCGTCCGCCGGCGCCGGCATCCACACCCGCTCGATGTGATCACGAAACGCGCGCAGCTGCTTGGCCACGTTGCTGGCGACTTCGATCGCTTCGTTGGGCAGCAGGTTGCCCAGCCGGTCCTTGTCGACCGCGCGGTAGGCACCGGCGATCAGGATCTGCAGGCGGCCGGTGCGCTTGGCCATCTCGTCCAGCGCGAGGCTGGCCGCGCCCTGGTCGATCGCCACGTTGCCGATGTGATGGCCTTCGTCCAGCACCAGCAGCATGTCCGAGGGTGGCGCGATCAACGGCTGGCCGTTGTCGCTGTCACCGATCGACAGCGCCGACAGCAGCAGCGCGTGGTTGGTGACCACGATCTGTGCGTCGCGCACCGTATTGCGCGAGCGCAGCACCGCGCACTGCGCCGAATAGGCGCAGCGTCGCCCGGCACAACCCGAGGCCGGCGTGGTGATGCGGCTGCGCAGGCCGGGACTGATGGTCTCCGGCGCATTGTCGATATCGCCATCCCAGCTGCCGCTGGTGAAGGCGTCGGTCAGGCGTTTGGCGATGTCCATCTCGATCGGCGCCAGCGGCCGGTCGAACAGTGGCGCGTCATCGTCGAACATGCCGCCCTGCGAGCCCTCGCCCTGCGCCTCGGCGGCATTGCGCGTGCACAGGTAGCGGGTGCGTCCCTTGGCCAGCGCCACGGTCGCTTCCAGGCCGGTGGCCTTCAGGAAATTCGGGATATCGCGCTCGACCAGCTGCGACTGCAGCGCCACGGTGCCGGTGCTGATCACCAGCTTCTTCTTGGTGGCCAGCGCGATCGGCACGCCTGCGGTGAGGTAGCCCAGGCTCTTGCCGACGCCGGTCGGCGCCTCGACCACGCCAACGCCACCGCTTTTCGACAGCGCGCGCGACACCACGCCGATCATCTGGCTCTGCGAGCGACGGGTGGAGAAGCCGGGGGTGTTGGCCTGCAGCGTCGTGTACGCCTTGCGGATCGCGTCCTTCAAGGTGTCATCGAGCGTGCGCGGAGCGGCGACGGTTTCGGTCACGCCGGGAACTACCGTAGCTGGATCAGGCCGGTCATTGTCGCATGGCCGGCCGCGTTCACTGTTGCTGGCACCCTGAACGAGCCAGCGACGACGCCCGCCGGCGCGCACGGTCCGAAGCCCGCGCCGCACAGGGGCGAAACACGCCGGGCGTGGCCCGGCGCCAGCGCTCAGGCGACCGGGGCGGGACGGCTACGCAGCAGGCGCACCAGCGCCCACACCAGCAGCACCACGCCGATGGCCTCGACCATCGCCAGCGCGAAGTGCACCACGCCGAAGATGGCGCTCATGCCCGAGATGGCGCTGAAGTTGCCGCTGCTGACCAGCCACATCGGCAGCATGCCCGCCGCCAGGCCACCCAGGCTGGACAGCAGCAACAGCAGCAGGCCGACCAGCGCGCCGGTGCGGGTGGCATCGCGCGGCGCACCGACCACCCAGACCAGGCCGACGCACAGCGCGATCAGCACAGGCAGGCGCACGCCGACCATGCTCAGCACGGTCACCATCAGGGTTGTGCTGTCCATCGGTCAGTCCTCGCCGGCCAGCACGGCCGAGCCCTGGCGCAGCGACTGGTAGACCTCGCCGGTCTGCGGGCGCACGCCGTGCCACTGCAGGAAGCTCTCGGCGGCCTGCTCGACCAGCATGCCCAGGCCGTCGACGGTATTGCGGCACTGCGCCGCACGGGCCCAGGCCAGGAAGGCGATGGCCGCCTCGCCGTAGTTCAGGTCGACAGCAGTGGTCATCGAATTGACCAGCGACAGCGGCAGCTTGAACTCGACGTCGCGGTCGCGGCCAGCCGAGGTGGCATTGACGATCAGTTCGAAGTCGCCGAGGTCGCGCAGGTCTTCCCAGTAGCGGCTGATCGCACGGCCGGGCTCGCCCATCGCGTCGATCAGTTCGTCGGCGCGCTCCGGCGTGCGGTTGACCACCACCAGTTCGGTGATGCCGGCATCGAGCAGCGCCGGGGCGACGCTGCGCGCCGAGCCACCGGCGCCGATCATCAGCACGCGGCGACCGCGCAGGTCCAGGCCGTGGCGGTCGGTCAGGTCGCGCACCAGGCCGATGCCATCGGTGGTGTCGCCGTGCCAGCGGTCGCCCTTGCGCAGCAGTGTGTTGACCGAGCCGGCGCGGCGCGCGCGCGCGGTCAGCGTGGTGCACACCGAGAACGCGGCTTCCTTGTGCGGCAGGGTGACGTTGGCGCCGACACCGCCCTCGGCGGCGAAGGCCTCCAGTCCGGCCAGGAACGCATCCGGGGCCAGGTCGATCGCGCGGTAGTCGATGGCGATGCCTTCCTGGCGACCGAACGTCGCGTGGATCTGCGGCGACTTCGAGTGGGCAACGGGGTGTCCGAAGACGGCGTAACGGTCGGTCATGGAATCCTCAAGCTGGCTAGACTGATGCTCTTTCGTGCACGGAACCGGATGATGCGCATCACCCCGCCCCTGCTGGTGCTCGCCGCCAGTCTACTCTCTGCCCCCGTGGCGATGGCGTTGAACGAGTACGGCATCGAAGGCATGGGCGTGGTCTCGACCCGCGCCGACGAGGGTCGCGCCACGATCAGCGCCGATGGCCAGCGCATCGTCTTCGCCCGCCGCGGCGAGGCCGGCTGGGGCCTGTGGGAGGCGCGCGTGGTGGACGGTCGCTGGCAGCAGGCACAGGTACTGCCGGTAGGTGTGGCCGGTGAAGCCCGCGATCCCTACTTCAGCCGTGACGGCCGCTGGCTGCTGTTCGCGGCCGGCCGCGAGGGCGCGCTGGCGCTGTACCGCGCCGCGTTGGCCGCCGACGGCCGGCTGGGCCCGGCGCAGCCGCTGGCCGGTGACGGCGGGCGCCGGGAAGAGCGCGGGCCGGCCCTGAGCGCGGACGGCAAGCAGCTGTTGTTTGCCCGCCAGCAGGGCCGTGGCGCCGGCTGGGACCTGTTCGTGGCGACGCTGGATGCGCAGGGCCTGCGCGGCCCGGCCAGCGCACTGAGCGCGTTGAACAGCGCCGACGACGAGACCGACGGCGACTGGCTGGGCCAGGACGGCGCCGTGGTGTTCAGCCGCGGCAATGGCAGTACCGCGCAGGTCTGGAGCAGCGGCTGTGCGTGGAGCGGTGTAGCGCTGCAGCCGCTGGGGCTGTCGTTCAACCAGGCCGGCGGCTGGACCGGTGCGCCGGTGGTCGACAACGCCAAGCCGGGCGAGATGATGGTGGCCAGCAGTGCAGCGAAGGCGCCGCGTGCCGGTGGCGTGGACGTGTACCGGTTGGCGGTGCCGAAGGTGGCGGCGGTGGCCGGGTGCGCGCGGTAGATCCACGCCATGCGTGGATGGCCGTTTGGGAGATGCCAACCTTGGTTGGCATACGTGAAAGCGCCAACCAAGGTTGGCGACTACCAGTAGATCCACGCCATGCGTGGATGAAACGCCCTGTCAGCGCGACAACACCTTGGCGCGCAACTGCTCGTACTCCATCTCGCTCAGCTGGCCGTTGTCCTTGCGCTGGTTCAACGCGGCCAGCTCGGCCTGCACGGTCTCCGGCAGCGCCTGCTCACGGGCCACGTGGCGGGCAGCGGAGAGCTGTTCCGGCGGGCGCTTGCCGGCCCGCCAGGCGGCGATGAAGACAGCGACGATGATGGCGCCGAACACCAGCGTACCGGTGCCCCAGATCAGCCATTGCACCCATCCCAGTTCGGGTCCCATCGCGCAGTCCTCCGTCTATCGTGGCGCTATTGTCAGCGCTCGCGCAGCCATCGCGCCACCTGCGGCGCGAAATAGGTCAGCACACCATCGGCGCCGGCCCGCTTGAAACCCAGCAGCGACTCCAGCACGCAGGCGCGTTCGTCCAGCCAGCCGTTGGCGAAGGCGGCCTTCATCATCGCGTACTCGCCACTCACCTGATAGGCGAAGGTCGGCACACCGAATGTCTCCTTCACCCGGCGCACCAGGTCCAGGTACGGCATGCCCGGCTTGACCATCACCATGTCGGCGCCCTCTTCCAGGTCCAGCGCGATCTCGCGCAAGGCCTCGTCGCCGTTGGCCGGGTCCATCTGGTAGGTCTTCTTGTCGGCCTTGCCGAGGCTGGCCGCGCTGCCCACCGCATCACGGAACGGGCCGTAGAACGCCGAGGCGTACTTGGCCGAGTAGGCCATGATGCGCACGTTGATGTGGTTGTCGGCATCCAGCGCACGGCGGATCGCGCCGATGCGGCCGTCCATCATGTCCGACGGCGAGACGATGTCCACACCGGCCTCGGCGTGCGACAGCGACTGCTTGACCAGCGCTTCGACAGTGATGTCGTTGAGCACGTATCCCTTGTCGTCGATGATGCCGTCCTGGCCGTGGGTGGTGTACGGGTCCAGCGCCACGTCGGTCATCACTCCCAGTTCCGGGAAGCGCGACTTCAGCGCGCGGATCGCACGCTGCGCCAGGCCGTCCTCGGCCCACGCCGCCGACGCGTCCAGCGACTTCAGCGACGGGTCGATCACCGGGAACAGGTCGATCACTGGAATGCCCAGTTCCAGCGCTTCTTCGGCCACCTTCAGCAGCTCTTCGATCGACAGCCGCTCCACGCCCGGCATCGACGGCACTGCGGTGCGGCCCGCACGTTCGTGCACGAACACCGGGTAGATCAGGTCGTCGGTGGTCAGCGTGTTCTCGCGCATCAGGCGGCGCGAGAACTCGTCGTGGCGCATGCGGCGCGGGCGGTAAAGCGGGTGGGACATGGCAGGCTCCGAGGAGTGGCTATTGCAACAGGTAGCCCTGCGGCAGCAGGGGTTCGGGCAACGGGCGTTCGCCGAGCGCGTCGAGCTGGTCGATCTCGATCGTGCGCACCAGCGCGTCCAGCGGCAGGTCGTTCGGCTCCAGGCCGAACGGGTCTTCCATTTCTTCGCCCAGCTGGTCCAGGCCGAAGAAGGCGTAGGCCAGCACCGCCGACAGCACCGGCGTGCCCCAGCCCAGCGAGCTGGCCAGGCCGAACGGCAGCAGCACGCAGAACATCCATGCGCAGCGATGCAGCAGCAGGGTGTAGGCGAACGGCAGCGGCGTGGTGAGGATGCGCTCGCAGCCGGCCTGGATCGACGACATCGCGTGCAGGCGCTCTTCCAGCTGGGTGTAGAGGATCGGGTCGAGTTCGCCGGCGCGCAGGGCGTTGGCCAGCTCGGCAGCGATCATCGACAGCAATGCGTCGGGCACGTTCTCGCGCTGGCCCAGCTGCTCGCGCTGCGGCTTGTCCAGCCACGGCAACGCCGCCAGGGCCACGATGCGCCCGCGCAGGCGCGCGGCCAGCGCATGGGCAAAAGCCGTAGTGAGGTAGGCGATGCGGCGGCGGCGGCCGGCGTCATCGGCCAGCAGCAGGTTCACCTGGCGGGCCAGCGAACGCGATTCGTAGACCAGCTGGCCCCACAGCTTGCGGCCTTCCCACCAGCGGTCGTAGCAGGCGCTGTTGCGGAAACTGAGGAAGATCGACAGGACCAGGCCGAGCAGGGTGAACGGCGTGACGGAAACGCGCTCGATGCCGGTCGGCGGCGCCAGCTCCACCACCGCGGCGACCGCGATGGACAGGATCAGGATGGCCAGCACCTTCGGCGCGATCGCTTTTACGATCGAGCCGCGCAGGATGTACAGCAGTTGCCAGCCGTGGGGACGGGGTCGGATGATCATGGGGCAGCCGCGCCGGGCGCGGATTCACAGGCACGCGGGGGGCTCGCGCAGCCGTTCATTGTACGCCCCTGCCCGGCCCGCGGCCGTGTACCTGCGACGCCCTGTCGCACCCGGCGATGCGGCTCAGATCACGCCGCCACCCAGGCCCAGGCGCAGGATGCCGACCACCACCACGATGCCGTTCAGCACCAGCCCAGCCCAGGCCCGGCCGCGCTTGGTCGGGTGGGTGAACAGGATGCCCAGCGCGGCGATCACCGCGCCCACGGCGGCGAACGGGATCAGGAACCAGTTGCCCCAGCCCAGCAGCGGAATCAGCGCCAGGATCATCCACAACAGCGCCAGTACGCCCCACAACAGACTGATCACGCCCATTCCACTCTCCCGCAGTTGGTTCCTGTCTGTGCACCATAGTCGTTCCCGCCGTCGCCGCCTACTGCCGTTGGCGGGGCTGTCACCAGCAGCGTGCTAGCGTGCCGCCGTGCCTGCTCTGGGCCGGGTGTTGGCGCCGATTCAGAGTGGCCCGCCGATGATCGCAACCAGTCCTACAGGGGTCGTGCCATGAACATCCGTTGGGCCGCGTTGGCGGCCATCCTGCTGGTCGCCGCTGGCTGTGCCAGCACCTCCAAGGTCATGCTGGGGCGCGCCCGCGCGCCGATCGATCCGGCACTGGTGCAGATCTATTCGACGCCGCCGGCCGGCTCCCAGGAAATCGCCCAGCTAGAATCGGCGTCTGCCGTGGGCTTCGGCACGCAGGGCCAGACCGATGCAGCGGTGGCGCGCCTGAAGCGCGAGGCCGCAGCGCTGGGCGCCAATGGCGTGGTGCTGATGGGCGTGGGCAGCAGCGGCTCACCGGTGGGCATGTCGGTGGGTGCCGGCACGTTCGGCTCGCATGTCGGCGGTGGCGTCGGCATCGGTATTCCGACCACGCAGAAGCGCGCCGCCGGCGTGGCGATCTGGGTGCCGAACCCGGAACCCCCGGCACGACTGCCGACGCAGGTGATCACCCCGCAGCGGTGACGCGGCAGCATCACCGCAGGTAGTGCCGGCCGCTGGCCGGCAACCTCAGGAATCCTCCCGACGTCAGGGGAATGCCGGCCAGCGGCCGGCACTACCGGGGGGTGTTCAGCGCTTGTACTTCGGCACGAACACCTTGTTCACCGCGTCGGCCAGCTGGTCCGGCGGCAGCAGGCCCTGGTCGAGCAGGAAGTTGTTGAACGCCAGGCGGTCGAACTTCGCACCCAGTGCCAGCTCGGTCTGCATGCGCAGTTCCAGGATACGGGTGTAGCCGTAGAAGTAGCTGCCGGCCTGGCCCGGCATGCGCACCATGTAGCGGTCCAGTTCCTGGGTGGCCATCGCCTTGGACAGGCCGACCTGCTCCATCAGCACGCGCTCGCCGTTGGCGCGGTCGGTCAGGCCGAGGTTGAGCATCGGGTCGAGCATCGCGCGTGCGGCGCGCAGCAGGCGGAACTGCAGGGCGATCATCTGCCCGTCCAGCGGCTCGTACGGCACCATCTCGGCCTCGGCATACAGCGCCCAGCCTTCCACGTTCACCGAATTGAACGCGAACATGGTGCGTGCCAGCGACACGCCGCGCTCGACCATCGCGGTGAACTGCAGTTCGTGACCCGGGCGACCTTCATGCGCGCTCAGCGTCCACGCCGCCGCACCGAAGTTGAAGTCGTCGTACTGTGCGCCCGGGCCCGCGGCCGGGTTGCCCAGCGGCAGCACGAAGGTGCCCTGCTGCCCGGTGTTGTTGACCAGCGGCGCAGGCAGGAAATGCGGGGCCGGGCTGGCCGCGCTCTCGGCGGCCGAACCCAGGCGCATCTGCATGGCGCGCTTGGGCACGTCGACGATGGCGTGCTCGCGGATCAGCGGATCGATCGCGTCGATCACCTTGCGGTAGTGGCCTTCCAGATGGTCGTCGGCGATCTTGTCGGCCTTCAGCGCGCGGATCACCGCCACCGGGTCGCTCGGGTCGGCCACCTTCAGGCCCTTCTCCTTCACCACCAGCGGCGCCAGCTGCTGCATCGCCGAGCGGGTTTCCATGAACTCCAGCTGCGCACGCTGCATCAGCAGCTTCGGGTCGATGTCGATGCCGACCTGCTTGAGCTGGTAGGCGTACAGCGGCGCCGGCAGCCGTGCGTCGGTGCGCGCCTTCGGCAGCACGGTCGAGCGCGTCCAGCTGGCGTAGTCCTTCATCTGCCCGGCCAGGGCCTTCATCGCTTCATCGGCGCCGGCGATCTGGTACTTCTTCAGCAGCGACTCGATGCCGCTGATGTAGGTCTCGACGTTGTCCAGCGACTGCTGCACTTCGATCTTCGTCGGCTGCAACAGGCTGCTGTCCTTCAAGCGCTCTTCGTAGCGCTGGCGGGCCAGCGTGGTGAACGCGGTGCCGCCCGGCTGCAGGCCGGCGTAAGCCTTGAGGCGGTCGATCGCCTTGGCCCGGCGCTCGGCCGGCACCTGGTCGGACAGCAGCAGGTTGAGGCCGCTGAACACCGTCTGCGGCGCGTCACTCCACGGCAGCAGGTACTTCTCGTTGAGCTCACTGCCTTCGATGTTCTGGTTGGCGGCGTGGATCATGATCTCCAGGTCCTGGCGGACGTTGGGATCCTGCTCGGTGGCCAGCTTCGCCTTCAGTTCGTCGCGGGCCTTGGCCATCGCGGCGCGGTAGCGCTTGCCGTTGTCCGCGCCGAGGTCGGCCACCTTGTCGTCGTAGCCGGGCACGCCGAAGAAGCCGGTTTCTTCCGGCTGGAACGGGCCCTGCGCATCGAGCAGGATCTGCGCCAGTGCGTTGCTGCGGGCGACCCAGGCCGGGCTGGCCGGTGTGGCGGCCTTGGCGGCGGGTGCCGCCAGCGCCGGCGGTGCGGACAGCAGCGGGGCGGCGGTCAGGGCCAGGGCAACGGCCAACGCGATCGGCTTCATGGTGCACTCCAGGACAGGGTTGCCCGCACCCTACGCGCTCAGCGCGGTGGCGACAATCGGCCGGAGGTCACAACGCTGCGGTCAGCGGGCATTCGCCGCGTTCGCGGCAGGCCTGCAGTTCGCATTCCTGCGCGGCCTCATCGTCATCCAGCGCAGTCAGGTCGAAGGTCTGCTTGTTCTCGCCCAGCACGTACATCACCGGGTAGTCCCACACGTCGTCACTGCGGGTGCCCTTCACGAACAACCGGCCGTGTGCGCGGGGGCCTTCCAGGGCCACGGTCAGGCCGACATCGCGCTGGCCGTTGAGCGCGGTCTGCATGCTGCCCAGCGGCATCGATTCGGCACGCAGCGGCTCGCCGAAGGCTTCCACCAGTTCGATGCTGCAGCCGGCGCGACGCATCGCCTCGCGCATCGGTGGGCTCTCGCGTGCCGCCTCACTCCAGCGCAGCACGCTCCAGGCCACCGTGCCACCGGCCCCGGCCAGCACCAGCAGCACGGCCACGGGCATCGCCCAGCGCCAGTGGCGGGACCACCAGCCGGCGGGCTTCGGGCCGTGGGTGGGAATCGGCGGCGGCAGTGTCATCGGCGGGCTCCTTCCCGTCTGTGTTTCAAGGCTTCAGGCAGCGCCCCAGGAAGGCTTCGGCCACACGGTAGCGATGCAGGGCATCGGCGCCGGACAGGCCATGCTTGGCACCCGGGTAGGTCATCAGCTCGAACGGCTGACCGCGCTTCTGCAGCGCGCTCATCAAGCTGGTCGAATTGGTGAACAGCACGTTGTCGTCCGCCATGCCGTGGATCAGCAGCAACGGCGAGCGCAGCCCATCGATGTGGGTCAGCACGCGCGCTTCACGGTAACCGGCGTCGTTGCGCGCCGGCAGGTCCATGTAGCGCTCGGTGTAATGGCTGTCGTACAGGCCCCAGTCGGTGACCGGGGCACCGGCCACGCCGCAGGCGTACTGGTTCGACGCCTTGGCCAGCAGCATCAGGGTCATGTAACCGCCGTTGGACCAGCCCTGCACGCCGATGCGCGCCGGGTCCACCCACGGCTGCTGCTTGAGCCAGGCCACGCCGTGCAGCTGGTCGGTCACTTCCACCGTGCCCTGCTTCCCGTACAGCGCACCACCGAAGTCGCGGCCACGGCGCGGGGTGCCGCGGTTGTCCAGCGAGAACACGACGTAGCCCTGCTGGGCCAGGTACTGGTTGAACAGATGGTCGCCACGGCCGGGCCAGCTGTCGGTGACGGTCTGGCTGGCCGGGCCGCCATAGACATACACCGCCACCGGGTAGCGCCTGGACGGATCGAAGCCGGCCGGCTTGATCAGGCTGTAGTGCAGTGGCGTCTTGCCGTCGGCGGCGGTGAGCGTGCCGAACTCGACCGGGCGCTGCGCGTCGCGGTAGCGCGCATACGGGTGCTTGGGATCGGCCAGGTTGTTTTCCACCAGTGTGGCGATCTTCTCGCCGTTGGCGCGGAACAGCTCGATCTGCGGCGGCGTGGTGCTGTTGGACCAGCTGTCGACATAGACGCTGGCATTGCGGGCGAACGTGGCGCTGTGCATGCCCGGCGCCTTCGACAGGCGCTGCGGCTCGCCGCCCTGCAGCGATACCGCGTAGATCTGGCTTTCGCGCGGGCTTTCGATGCCGGCGCGGAAGTAGGCCTTGCCGGCCGTCTCATCCACCGCCAGCAGCTCGTCCACCGGCCAGTTGCCGTGGGTCAGCGCGGTGGTCTTGCCGTTGCTGTCGATGCGGTACAGGTGCTGGAAGCCGGTGCGCTCGGACGACCACAGCACGCTGCCGTCTTCAAGGAAGCGCAGGCTGTTGTGCAGCGGTACCCAGGTCGGGCTGGTCTCGTGGGCGAGTACGCGCTGGCGGTTGGAGTCGAGTGCCACTTCCACCAGGTCCAGCTGCTTCTGGTCGCGCGACTGGCGCTGGAAGCTCAGGTGCTGCGCATCGCGCCAATCGACGCGGGCCAGGTAGATGTCCTGTTCCTTGCCCAGGTCGATCCAGCGCGGCTGCGCCTCGGCGGCCGGTGCGATCACGCCCAGCTGCACGCGCACGTTGGCGTCACCGGCGGCCGGGTAACGCTGTTCGATCACATCGGTGCGGTCGGCGTAGACCTCGTAGCGCTTCTGCACCGGCACCGGTGCCTCGTCGATGCGCGCGAACGCGATGGCCGAATCGTCCGGTGCCCACCAGTAACCGGTGTGGCGGTCCATCTCTTCATCGGCGACGAACTCGGCCACGCCGTTGCCGATGGTGGTGCTGCCGTCGCGGGTCAGCTGCAGCTGCTTTCCACTGGCCAGGTCGATCACCCACAGGTTGCGGCCGCGGATGAAGCTGACGAAGCCGCCCTTGGGCGACAGCTTGGCGTCGGTGGCGAAGCCCTCACCGTGGGTCAGCTGGCGCACGGCCGCCGCCCCCTGCTGCTTGAGGTCGTACAGGTACAGCTCGCCGCCCAACGGGAACAGCAGGCGCTGTGCGTCCGGCGACCACTGGTAATCGACGATGCCGGTCATCGCGGCGATGCGCTGGCGCTCGCGGCGCGCCTTTTCCTCATCGCTGAGGGTCTCGGTGCCGGGCAGCACCACCTTGGAATCAACCAGCAACCGGGTCTGGCCACTGCCGATGTCGTAGGTCCACAGATCCAGCTGGTTGCGATCGCTGTCCTTGCCGCGCAGGAAACTGACCTGCGAACCGTCCGGCGCCACCTTGGGCTTCATCAGGGTCGGGCCGGACAGCGGCAGCGGGCCGGTGATGGCCTCCAGGGTCAGCTTTTCGGCGTGGGCGGCGGTACTGGTGGCGAGCATGAGGGCAAGCGAAGCGAACAGGTGGCGCATGGAGGATCCCGGCAAACGGCAGGTCCGCCCGGCGGCGGGCGCGGGGCGGTCGTTCCCCCATCCTAACCAAGCCCGTGCAGGAAGGCAGCATGACCTTCTGCCCATGCTGCGGTGCTGGGGTCAGGGCCCTTTGCGTTGCAAAGGGATCCGACCCCGCGGCGGGTCAGCGCTGGCCGAACAGGTGCTTGCGCTCTTCGTCGCTGAGCGGCTTGCCGGCGTTCGGGTTCACCTGCTGGCGCAGCGCATAGGCGCGCTGGGTGGCCGGGCGCGCGGCGATGGCCTCGTGCCAGCGCTTGAGGTTCGGGAACGCGGCGAAGTCCACCGGCAGCTTGTCGTAGGCGCCGATCCACGGGTAGCTGGCCATGTCGGCGATGGTGTACTCGTCGCCGGCCAGGAAGGCGTGCTGGGCCAGGCGCTTGTCCATCACCCCGTGCAGGCGGCGCACTTCGTTGTCGTAGCGCTCGATGGCATAGGGAATTTTTTCTGGTGCGTACACGTTGAAGTGGCCCATCTGGCCACTCATCGGGCCCAGCCCGGCCATCTGCCAGAACAGCCATTCCAGGGTGGCCACGCGGCCGCGCGGGTCGCTGGGCAGGAAGCGGCCGGTCTTCTCGGCCAGGTACAGCAGGATCGCACCGGACTCGAACACGCTCTGCTGGGCACCGCCATCGGCCGGGGCGTGGTCGACGATGGCCGGCATCTTGTTGTTGGGCGAGATGGCCAGGAACTCTGGCTTGAACTGGTCACCCGAGCCGATGTTGACCGGGTGGATGCGGTACTCCAGGCCGGCTTCCTCCAACAGCAGGGTCACTTTGTGGCCGTTCGGGGTGGGCCAGTAATACAGGTCGATCATGGCGTCGGCTCGGGGTGCGGAAAGGAACCTGAAGTCTAGTGCGTGAGTTGGGTTGGCACCGTCATGGCGGGCCGGTAACCTCGCGGCTCCCCCGAAACGCACTGTCCTGCATGAGCCACAGTCCCCGTCCCCTGTCCCCGTTGTCCTCGCTGATCTTCGCCTCGCGCTGGCTGCAGCTGCCGCTGTACCTGGGCCTGATCCTTGCCCAGTGCGTCTACGTGTTCCTGTTCGGCAAGGAACTGTGGCACCTGCTGTCCCACTCGGTGTCGATGGGCGAACAGCAGATCATGCTGATCGTGCTGGGCCTGATCGACGTGGTGATGATCTCCAACCTGCTGGTGATGGTGATCGTCGGCGGCTACGAGACCTTCGTCTCGCGCCTGCGCCTGGAAGGCCACCCGGACCAGCCGGAATGGCTGAGCCACGTCAACGCCAGCGTGCTGAAGGTGAAGCTGGCGATGGCGATCATCGGCATCTCCTCGATCCACCTGCTGAAGACCTTCATTGCCACCAGCGCGCTGAAGGGACTGCCACTGTGCAAGCCGGAACAATGGGCGGCAGCAGTGTCTTCGGCTTCGACCAGCTTCTACAACGCTGGCGTCGATACCTGCACGACCATGACCCAGGAAGGCGTGCTGTGGCAGACCATCATCCACTGCGTGTTCATCCTGTCGGCGATCGGCATCGCCTGGACCGACAAGCTGATGTCCAACGGCCACAGCAAGTCGCACGACAAGGCACACGACTACTGAGGTCGCCGCCGGCCACGACATGATCGCCGCGGCCCCACCCGGCCACCACCCCTTGTGCGGGGCGGTGGCCGGGATGCTAGATTGCATCCTCGCCGTTGCCGGCGGTGGCGTCGGGAAACGCTACCCTGCCGCGCCTGGACCACGGGTCCCGGCCATGCATATCAATGATTTACGTCACGTCGTCTTCTAAAGGGGAGCAGGATGTCGCACGTCTCAACGATCACCGCCGCGCGCCGGTGGCTGCCGGTTGCCTTGGCACTGGCGCTGGCCGCCTGCTCGGGCAAGGAAGAATCCGCAGCACCGGCTCCGGCCGCCGCCCCCACCGCCGCTGCACCTGCCGCACCGGTGGTCGCCGCCAAGGTGCAGTCGATGGGCACCGAGCAGCTGCGTGAGTCGGCCAGCCAGGCCCTGCGCGAGAACCGCATGTACGCGCCGGCCGGCGACAACGCCATCGAGTACTACCTCGCCCTGCGCGACAAGACCCCGGACGACGCCTCGGTGAAGAGCGCGCTGACCGACCTGCTGCCGTACACCCTGATCGCCGCCGAGCAGCACCTGGGGCGCGAGGACTACACCGAAGCGCAGCGGCTGGTGGCGCTGATCGAGAAGGTGGATGCATCCGCGCCGGCCCTGCCGCGCCTGAAGGACGGCCTGGCCAAGGGCGTGCAGAACGCGGCCAAGCGCACCGAGGCCGAAGCCGAGAAGGCCAAGAAGGACGCCGAGGACCGCAGCAAGCAGCAGACCGAACAGCAGCGCCTGGCCGAGCAGCGTGCCAAGGAAGCCGACGCGGCCAAGCAGATCGCTGCGCAGCAGGATGCCGCCCGCCGCGACAACGAGCGCCAGGAAGCCGAGCGCCAGGCCGCCGCGCGCCGCGAAGCCGAGCTGAAGCAGCAGCAGGCCGCCGCCCAGCAGGCCAGTGCCGCACGCCAGGCCGCGGCTCCAGCGGCCGCTGCGGCGCCGAACCTGCGCCCGGTCAGCACCCCGGCGCCGCGCTATCCGTCCGAGGCACTGCGTGCAGGCACCTCCGGCGAAGTGCTGGTGGAAATCACCGTCGGCACCGACGGCTCAGTGACCAACGCCCGCGTATTGCGCGCAACACCGTCGCGCGTCTTCGATCGCGAAGCCATGAACGCGGTCAAGCGCTGGCGCTTCGAGCCGGTCAGCGCACCGGTCACCACCCGCCGTACCCTGGTATTCGCCCCGGGCGGCACCTGACCGCAAAAAGGGGACGGAGGGGATTAAGTCGTTTCCGCCCCCGCAATGAGGACACGGCCCGGCATGTCCGGGCCGTGTTCGTTTCAGGAGAGGCTGTCGATCAGGCGTTGCAGTGCCGGATCGCGCGCGGCCAGCACCTGGAACAGGCCCAGCGCATGCAGGCCCGGCAGCAGCCCACGCAGATCTGCTTCGGCGGTGGCGCGGGTGGCGTCATCGCTGGCGGGGTCCTGCCAGTCACGGACGCTGGCGAGGAAGGCGCCGACGCTGCCCTTGCGCACGGTGAGGCCGTTTACCTGTACTTCGTTCTGGTGGTCGGGAAGGATGTCCTGGGGCTGCATCGGGGCGGCTCGTGTTGAAATGGGCGCCCAGTGTGGCGCGCGCGGATCGGCGCTTCTGCCGTATAACTGCCAATGGATATGGCAGATCAGACACCGACCGGCTTGATTGATCCGGCATTGGCGGACGCCGACGACGGCCCCATCGTGCTGGCCGGCCAGCTGCGCGTGCCCGGGAGGCGGCGCACCGCCCGCCACCAACACCGGCGCGGTCAATTGCTGGGCGCCCATCAGGGCCTGTTGCGGATCGAAGCCGGGAATCTGCAGTGGCTGCTTCCGGCCGGGCACGTTGCCTGGATACCGCCGCTGCTGCCCCATGCGCTGCTCGGGGCAGACGGGTTCGATGGCTGGAGCCTGTACGTCCGCGCCGATGTCGGCCTGGATCTGCCCCCGCTGCCCCGTATTTTCCAACCCGATGCGCTGTTGCAGGCGGCGGTGACGCGCGCACTGCGCTGGCCGCATCAGGCACTGGACGCTGCGCAGGCACGCCTGGCCGGCGTCATCGCCGATGAGATCCGTGCCAGCACTCCCTTGCCATTTGCCCTGCCACAGCCGCGGGATCGCCGGTTGCGGCGGATCGCGGCGGATCGCGGCGGCGCTGGCGCGTTCGCCGGACGACCTGCGCAGCGTCCAAGCGTGGGCAGCCGCCAGCGGACTGTCCAGCCGCAGCCTCGCCCGCCGTTGGCAGGCCGAAACAGGCATGACCCTGGGCCAGTGGCGGCAGCGCCTGCGCGTGCTGCTGTCACTGCCACGCCTGCTGGCAGGCGAACCGGTGATCAGCGTCGCCCTGTCGATGGGCTACGACACGCCCAGTTCCTTCATCAACGTGTTCAAGCGCGAGATGGGGGTAACGCCCGCGCGGTACGGAAAAGAGGACGGAGGGGATTAAGTCGCTTCTGACTCCTCCGATACGCCTGCGCGGCATTACCTGATGCCCTACGCCACGGTGCCGATGCCAGGCTGAGGCCCCCTTCGACCTGGGAATCCCATGCCCCGACAAGCGCGCCTGATGCTGGCCGGCCAGGCCTATCACGTGATCCAGCGCGGTGTGAACAAGGGTGCGATCTTTGTCGACGACATCGACCGGCAACTGTTCCTGCATCTGCTGCACAGCGCTTTCCTCAAGCACCGCGTCGCACTGCATGCCTACGTACTGATGGACAACCACATCCACCTGCTGGCCACGCCATCCACGCAGCGCGGGCTGGCCGATGCAATGCGCATGCAGGGCAACAACTATGTGCAGGCTTTCAACCAGCGGCACGGCCGCACCGGTCCCCTGTGGCAGGGCCGCTTCCATTCCTCAATGATCGACAGCGACGCTTACCTGCTCAGCGTATACCGCTACATCGAACGCAATCCCGTTCGTGCCGGCATTGCGGTCAGTGCTGAAGATCATCCGTGGTCCAGCGTGCACGGCAACCTTCAACGACGCGATGACCCCATGCTGACCCCGCATCCCGCATTCAGAGCGTTGGCCGCGACCGCTCGCAACAGGACGACGGTGTATGCGCGATTCCTGCGCGATGTGAATGCGTCCGCCGATCTGCCCGCAATCCGCAGTCATAGCGCCAAACAGCGTCCGTTGGGGGATGCTGCGTTCCTGCGGATGGTAGAGAAGATGCTCGGGCGGCCGGTGGCGATGCGAAGACAAGGCCGCCCGCGCAAGGAGGGGACGGGAGGGGCAGAAACGACTTAATCCCCTCCGTCCCCTTTTTTGGGGTCAGCCGGAGATGGCCAGGCGCTCGTTGTGGTAGCGGCGCACGGCGGCGAACCACAGCACGGCGGCCAGGCCGAGGCTGGCACCAAGGTAGATCGCCCAGACCGTCGGGGTGATGGTCTCGTGGCGGATCACCTTCAGCAGCATCTGGTTCTGCGACAGGAACGGCACGGCGTACTGCCACATCTCGCTCTTCAGCGGGTAGGCCACCAGTGCGTAGCCGGGCAGCATCGGCAGCAGCATCAGCCAGGTCATGTGGCTCTGCGCTTCCTTCATGCTCTTGGCCGCGGCCGACAGGAAGGTCAGCAGCGAGGTACCGATCAGCAGCATCGGCAGCATCACCAGCAGCATCTGCAGCATCGAGCCGACGTTCATGTTGAACTGGCGGCCGATGTTGCCGGGTGCGATCTGCGCGCTCACCTTGAACGCGACCAGGGTCAGCAGCAGCGACACGAAACCGACCACGCAGGCGGCGGCGATCTTGCCGCTGACGATCGCGCTGCGCGAGCCCGGCGTGGCCAGCAGGGGTTCCAGCGACTGCCGCTCGCGCTCGCCGGCGGTGGCGTCCATCACCAGGTAGGCACCCCCGATGAACGAGGTCAGCGTCAGCAGTACCGGCAGCAGCATCGACAGGATCATGCCGCGCTTGGCTTCGGCACTGGCCAGGTCCTGGCGTGCCACGTCCAGCGGGCGTGCCACCTGTGCATCAATGCCGCGTGCCATCAGGCGCAAGGCACCGACCTGGCCGTTGTAGGTGGCCAGCGCCGCCTCCAGGCGTGCACTGGGTACCTCGGCCGCGCGACGCGTGCTGTCCTTGATCACCTCCACCAGCGCCGGCTTGCCCTCGGCCCAGTCCTTGCCGAAGTCCCCGCTGATGCGCAGCGCCACATCGATATCCTGGCTGCGGATGGCCTCGGCCAGGTCCTTCGGCGCCGGCGCGGCATTGAGGCCCTGTGCGGCGAGGAAGCGCACCAGGTTCGGCGCGTTCTCCGCGCCGATCGTCGGGATCTGCAACGGCTCCTCGATCTGGGTGCGCACCCGGCTCTCGGCCAGCTTGCCCATGCCCAGCAGCAGCACCGGGTACAGCAGCGGCCCGAACAGCAGGGTCAGCAGCAGCGTGCGGCGGTCACGCGACAGGTCGCGCAGTTCCTTGCGCATCACCGTCATCAGGGTCGACATCATGCTCATGCGTGCAGGCCCTCTTCGCTGCCGATCAGTTTCACGAACGCGTCCTCAAGATTGGCTTCACCGGCTTGTGCACGCAGTTCGTCGGCGCTGCCGGCGGCCATCACCGTGCCCTTGGCGATGATCACGATGTGGTCACACAACGCGCCCACCTCCTGCATGATGTGGCTGGACAGGATCACGCAGCGACCCTCTTCGCGCAGGCCCAGCAGGAAGCGGCGCAGCGCGCGCGTGGTCATCACGTCCAGGCCGTTGGTCGGTTCGTCGAGGATGACGTTGCGCGGATCGTGCACCAGCGCGCGGGCAATCGCGGTCTTGGTGCGCTGGCCCTGCGAGAAACCATCGGTCTGCCGGTCGAGGATGTCGCCCATGTCCAGCGCGTGCGACAGCACCTCGATGCGTTCGCGGATGCGCTCGGCCGACAGGCCATGCAGCTCGCCGAAGTAGGCGATGTTCTCGCGCGCGGTCAGACGCTTGTAGACGCCGCGCGCATCGGGCAGTACGCCCAGGTGGCGACGTACCTCCACCGGATTGCCGGCGGCATCGATGCCATCGACGCTGATGCTGCCCTGGTCAGGGGTCATCAGCGTGTAGAGCATGCGCATGGTGGTGGTCTTGCCGGCACCGTTGGGGCCGAGCAGGCCGGTGATCTGCCCATCGCCGGCGCGGAAGCCGACGTTGGCGACCGCCTGGATGCGGCCCGTGCGGGTATCGAAGGCCTTGTGCAGGTTGTCGGCGACGATCATGGTTCCCATCCGTTGAACGAGGTGAACGCCGGCACGTAGCTCAGCGTGTCCAGGCAGCCGGCATCCAGCGCCTTGGCATCGGTCTTGTCGATGAACTGGCCGAGCAGCCGCGGCATGCAGCCGGCGGTCAACGTGCCATGGCCCTGGCCACGGGCGACCAGCGCACGGCCATTGGGCAGGCCCTTGAGCACCTGTGCGGCGTAGCGCGGGGGGGTCACCGGGTCCAGCTCACCGGACAGCAGCAGTGCCGGCACGTCGCTGCGCAGCGGCACGGCATCGGTTGCCGGCGCCGGACGGTGCGGCCACACCGGGCAGGCGGCGAAGAAGGCGCTGGCCACTTCGTTGCCGAACAGCCGCTCGGGGTCCTCGGCCGGCGCGTGGTAGCGCGGCGCATCCTCGCTGCAGATCACCGACCACTGCATGCCGCGGTTGATCTGGAAATCCATGCTGCGGTTCGCGCCGCGCGCCAGCGATGCCAACGGGGCATAACGACCGTGCGCGGCTTCATCCAGCACCAGTGGCAGCAGCGAGGAATACTGCGGCACGTAGGAGAAGGCGAAGGCCAGGCCGACCACGCTGTCCGGCGTCAGGACATCCTGCCGCGGTGCGTTGGTACCCGGGTCGCGATACTCGACCGAGACCGGTGCACGGCGCAGGGTGTCGACCACGCTGCGCAGCTGCGCGCGGGTGTCGGTCGGGAAACGCTTGCTGCACGCGGCATCCTTGCGGCACTGCGCCGACTGCAGGGCGATCGCATCCTCGAAGGTGGTCGCGAAGTCGCCACCGACCACCAGCTCGTTCGGTACCACGCCATCGATGACGATGCTGCGGGTGTGCTGCGGATAGGCCCCGGCATAGCGCTGGGCCACGCGGGTACCGTAGGAGCCGCCAACCAGGTTCAGCTGGTCCACACCGAGCGCCGCACGCACCGCATCCAGATCGGCGATCGCCTCGGTGGTGGTGTAGAAGCGCGCATCGGCACGCCCCTGCAGCGATGCGGCGCAGCGCTGGGCGTAGTCGCGCAGCGATGCCTCGGAAGGCGCGGCATCCTCGTCCATCTGCAGCGGCTTGCCATCTGCGCCCAGACAGCTGAGCGGGTTGGAGCCGCCGGTGCCGCGCTGGTCGATCAGGAACACGTCGCGCTGCTTGCGCACCTGGCGCAGTGCGGTATCGACGATGACCGCCACCTCGCTGGCCGCCTGGCCGGGGCCGCCGGCCAGGAAGAACACCGGGTCGGGCTGGCTGGCGCCGCTGCTGCCCGATTCCAGCCAGGCGATGCGCAGGCCGATCCGGCGGCCATCGGGCTGGGCCCGGTTCTCCGGCACCTGCAGGGTGGCGCACTGCGCCTCCACGTTGGCGCTGGCGCCTTCGGTGGACAACGTGCAGGGCTGGAAGTCGATCGTGCCGAAGCGGCGGCTGGGTGCATCGCTGGCGCTTCCGGCGGCGGCCGGCGGCGGTTGGCTGCACCCGGCAAGCATCAGGCTGGCCAGCATCCCGGCCAGCGCGAGGTGGTGTCTTTGCATCGTGCTCGTTTCCCCTGGAGGACGTTCCTGTCGACCACGACGGGCTGCCGCGGAAGATGTGACCCAACTTACACGGGCAGCGCGCCGACGGCGATGGGCAATGACGAATCCGCCGCCGACGGCGCGCAGACCTGGCAGTCCCGCGCTCGGCCTTGGCCCGTGCAGGGCGGCATCGGCGGCGGCCAGCAGCACCCCAAGGGCCAGTGTTCCGGCCCGACGGCGATGCGGGGTCTGAAAACGGCGAGCACGGCGACCGGCGCATGCGCACAATCCGCGGAAAACCCAAGGAGACGCCCATGCACGCGTGGTACCTCGGCGGCATCGACCACCGCCCTTTCCTGCACCTGTTCGAGATGAGCGACAGCGCGCTCGCCACGCTCGGCATCCAGCGTCGCTGGGCCGGCGCCAACGGCGGACATCCCTGCCGGATCAGCCTGAGCGACCCCGCGCCTGGCAGCGAGCTGCTCCTGCTGTCCCACGTCCACCTGCCGCTGCATTCGCCGTACCGCGCCGCCGGCCCGATCTTCGTGCAGCGCGGCGTGACCCGTTGCGTCCTGCCGCCGGGCGAGGTGCCCCCGTATGTGCAGCGCCGGATGATCTCGATGCGTGCCTATGACCACGCCGCGCTGATGTGCGGTGCCCAGGTCTGCGCGGGCACCGAGGTGGCCGACCACCTGGATGCACTGTTTGCCGACCCGTCGGTGGCGTTCGTGCAGCTGCACAACGCGGCGCATGGCTGTTTCTCGTGCCAGGCAGATCGGGTGGGTACCGGGACTGCGTCGCGTGATCTCCATGACGTGATCGATGCCACGCCGGTCACGTGACGTCCAGCGCATCCGTTCAGCCCTGCGTGAAGCCTGCGGGAAGGGCTTCACATGCGCAGTCACGGATCGGCACTGCGATGGTTCCGTCGCCTGCAGTGCGGCTCGATACTCGCCGTGGTGCCGCCGAAAGTCCGCCGCGCAGCGCAGCTCCTGCGGTCACCGTTCCCTTTCGACGACCACAAGGATGCGCCATGTCATTCCGATCCACACCGCTGTTGCTGGCCACCTCGTTCGCCGCTGCGGGCCTGTGCCTGGCCGGCAGCGCGTTCGCCCACGGCACGATGACCACGCCGGTCAGCCGCGTCTATGCCTGCTTCCAGGGCAATCCCGAGAACCCGACCAACCCGGCCTGTGCCGCTGCAAAAGCGATTGGCGGTTCACAGGCGTTCTACGACTGGAACGGCATCAACCAGGCCAACGCCAACGGCAACCATCAGGCCGTGGTGCCCGACGGGAAGCTGTGCAGCGGCAACAACCCGACCTTCCGCGGCCTGGACGTGAACCGCAGTGACTGGCAGACCACGCCGATCCAGGCCGATGCCAATGGCAAGTTCACTTTCGTGTTCAAGGCGACCGCACCACACGCCACGCGCGACTGGCGCTTCTTCGTTACCCGCGAAGGCTGGCAGCCGGGAAGCCCGCTGCGCTGGGCCGACCTGCAGGAGTTCTGCACGCTGGGCAATACGCCGCTGTCGGCCGACGGCACCTACAAGCTTCAGTGCACGTTGCCGCAGCGCACCGGCCAGCATGTGATCTACAACACCTGGCAGCGCTCGGATTCGACCGAGGCGTTCTATACCTGCATGGACGTGCGATTCCAGGGAGGCGGAGGGACCGCACCGGCACCGCAATGGCAGGACGCCGGCCCGGTCACCGCACGCAGTGAGCTGCCGGTTGGCACGACGCTGGCGCTGCGCGTGTTCAACGCCAACGGCAATGACGTCGAACGTGTGGAGGCCACCCTGGCCAGCGGCCAGACCGCACCCGCGCAGTGGCCGTTGGTGCTCGCCCGCAAGGTCAATGGCAGTGCCCAGCACGCGCGCGTGGGCGTGCTTGCCAATGGCGTGATCACGCCGACCGCCTCGGCCACCGACAACCGCGTGTACCTGAAGGACGGCAACCGCTTCCAGCTCGATACCCAGGTGCCCGACCCGGGTACACCGTCACCGGGCGGTGATTTCGACCACGTGTACCCGGCGGGCATCGGCAGCTATGTGCCGGGCCAGACCGTGGTGAAGGGCAGCGACGGCAAGCTGTACGCCTGCCGCCCGTTCCCGGAAGGTGCATGGTGCAACGTCAACGCCGAGGCGTACCGGCCGGGTGTGGGTGCGGCCTGGCGCGATGCGTGGATTGCATACTGAGACCGGGTACAGGGAACGGTGGCAGAGCGCCGTTCCCTGCATAGCGTGAGACGCGCCAGCGTGTGAGTGGGAAGCCGTTCCCATATGCAACCACGCGATGCTTTTTTCAACGTAATCCGATGGATGCGGGCGGGTGGGATGTCGAGACTTCGCGGGGTTTCACCACCCTCAGGAGATCTCCATGCATCTGTCACACCGGACCGTCATCGCGCTGTCTGTGATCGCAGGCATTGCCACCTCTGGCAGCGCGTTCGCCCACGGCACCCTGTCCAAACCCGCCAGCCGTGTCTATGCCTGTTACCAGGGCAATCCCGAGAATCCGACCAACCCCGCCTGCGCTGCCGCCAAGGCCATCGGTGGTGCGCAACCGTTCTATGACTGGGCCGGGATCAACCAGGCCGAGGCCCATGGCAACCACCAGGCCGTCGTGCCCGATGGCGAGTTGTGCAGCGGCGGCAACAGCAAGTACCGCGGCCTGGATCTGAACCGCAGTGACTGGCAGACCTCGCCGATCCGTGCCGACGCCCGTGGCCGCTACACGTTCGAGTTCAAGGCGCCGGCCCCGCATGCCACCCGCGAGTGGAAGTTCTATGTCACCCGCGATGGCTGGCAACCGGGCAGCCCGCTGCGCTGGGCCGACCTGCAGGAATTCTGCACGCTGGGCAACGTGCCGGTCTCCGGTGACGTCTACAAGCTGGACTGCCCGCTACCCAAGCGCAGCGGCCAGCACATCATCTACAACACCTGGCAGCGCTCGGATTCGGGCGAGGCGTTCTATACCTGCGCAGACGTGCGCTTCGAGGGGGGCGGTGGTGTGACCCCGCCGCCGCAGTGGCAGGACGCGGGTCCGGTCACTGCCCGTGGTGCGCTGGACGTGGGCACCATCCTGACCCTGCGGGTCTTCAACGCCCAGGGCAACGATCTGGAAAGCCCGCAGATCACCCTTGCCGCCGGCCAGACCGCTGCGAACCAGTGGCCGCTGGCACTGGCCCACAAGGTCAATGGCACTGCGCAGCAGGCGCGCGTGGGGGTGATGAAGAACGGCGTGATCACGCCCGTCGCCTCGGCTACCGGGAACCGCGTCTATCTGAAGCCAGGCCACCTGTTCCAGCTCGATACCCGCGTGCCGGATCCCGTCGATCCGATCGATCCGCCGCCGGCTGACGAATACGACTTCGTATACCCCGCGGATATCGGCAGCTACACGCCGGGCCAGACCGTGGTGAAGGGCACCGACGGCAAGCTGTATGCCTGCCGCCCGTTCCCGGAAGGCGCCTGGTGCAACATCAATGCAGAGGCCTACCGCCCGGGTACCGGCTCTGCCTGGCGTGATGCCTGGATCGAGTACTGAAGGCAGGGCACCGGGGGCGGCGTGGGGTCGCCTCCGGTTTCCAGGGTTGCCGGTCAGCGGCCGGCACTACCGGGGTTCATGCGGTTGCCGGCCAGCGGCCGGTACTACCGGGGTTCGTGGGGTTGCCGGCCAGCGGCCGGCACTACCAGGTTCGTGGGGTTGCCGGCCAGCGGCCGGCACCAGCCGGACTTACTTGCTGCTGACGTACTTCTCGCGGCGGATCTGCGGGTTGCCCAGGCCGGCGGCCTTCAGCAGCTCGGCGCAGGCATCCACCATGTCCGGGTTGCCGCACAGGTAGGCGATGTCCGTGGCCGGGTCCGGCGTGAAACCGGCCAGCGCCTGCTGCACGTAACCGTGCTGCACGTCCGGATGCGGATCGGCGGGCAGTTCGCGCGACAGGCATGGAACATAGCGGAAGTTCGGGTGTTTTTCGGCGAAGCTGTAGAAGTCCTCGCTGTACAGCAGCTCGCCCGGGCTGCGCGCGCCCTGCAGCAGCACGATCTGCGCACCACGTTCGGCCATGGCCTTTTCCAGCAGCGGCAGCATCGAGCGGTACGGGGTAACGCCGGTACCGGTGGCGATCAGCAGGTAGCGGGCATTGTGGTCACCGGCATTCAGGCAGAAGCGGCCGTAGGGGCCGGATGCACTGATCTGGCCGCCGTGCTCCAGCGCCTCGAACAGCGCGGTGGCGGCGCCACCGGGCACGAAGCTGACCGCGATATCCACCGCCTCGCCCGGGCCCAGTGCGTGGTCGTGAATGGTCGCCAGCGAGTAGCTGCGCTTGGTTTCGGTGCCATCGGCGTAGCTGAAATGGACCTGGATGAACTGGCCGGGCTGGAAATCCAGCGGCTGCCCATCGTCACGCACGAACTGGTAGTGGCCGACGGTCGGGGCCAGCATGCGGCGGCCGACCAGCTTGAGGGGGAATTGAACAGGCACGACTTTTCGGGACAGTGTGTAGCCGGGGCAAGCCCTCGGGGTCTTCTATAATAGCCCCTCCCCGCCCCTCTCCAGCGCCAGCCCATGGGCGCGAAGGCTTCGAGCTTGGCATCCCAGAACGATACGGCGCCCGCCCTGCGCGTGCGCGACCTGCGCAAGACCTACGACAACGGCACCCAGGCCCTGAAGGGGGTTTCCCTGGAAGTGGCCCCGGGCGACTTCTTCGCCCTGCTGGGCCCCAACGGTGCCGGCAAGTCGACCCTGATCGGCATCATCAGCTCCCTGGTCAACCTCAGCGAGGGCCAGGTGGAGGTGTTCGGCAGCGACCTGGTGCGCAACCGCAGCGCCACCATGCGCCTGATCGGGCTGGTGCCGCAGGAAATCAACTTCAACCTGTTCGAAAAGCCCTTCGACATCCTGGTGAACTACGCCGGCTTCTACGGCGTGCCGCGCGAGGAAGCGGAGCAGCGCGCCGAAGAGGAACTGAAGCGGGCCCACCTGTGGGAAAAGGCGCAGGTGATGAGCCGCACGCTGTCCGGCGGCATGAAGCGCCGGCTGATGATCGCCCGCGCAATGATGACCCGCCCACGCCTGCTGATCCTGGATGAGCCGACCGCCGGCGTGGACATCGAGATCCGCCGCGACATGTGGCGCGTGCTGAAGGAGATCAACGCTGCCGGCACCACGATCATCCTCACCACGCACTATCTGGAAGAAGCCGAGTACCTGTGCCGCCACCTGGCGATCATCAACCATGGCCAGATCGTCGAGCAGGGGCCGATGCGCACCCTGCTGGCCAAGCTGGACGTGGAGGGCTTCCTGCTGGACATCGACGGTGACCTGCCGGCGCAGCTGCCGGTGATCGAGGGCGCGACCCTGACCGCGCCGGACCCGCACACGCTGGACATCGACATGCCGCGCGCAATGGACCTCAACCGCGTGTTCGCCACGCTCAACGAGGCCGGTATCCGCGTGCGTTCGATGCGTACCAAGAGCAACCGCCTGGAGGAGCTGTTCGTGCGCCTCACCGGCAACCTGGAGAAGCCTGCATGAGCACCACCGAGCTGACCGACGGCCAGCGCAACCGCATCGCACTGATGACCATCGTGCGCCGCGAAGTCGCCCGCATCATGCGCATCTGGGGCCAGACCCTGGTGCCGCCGGCGATCACCATGACCCTGTACTTCCTGATCTTCGGCAACCTGATCGGGTCGCGCGTGGGTGACATGGGCGGCTACACGTACATGCAGTTCATCGTGCCGGGCCTGGTGATGATGAGCGTGATCCAGAACAGCTACGGCAACATCAGTTCCTCGTTCTTCGGTGCCAAGTTCGGCCGCCACGTGGAAGAGCTGCTGGTCAGCCCGATGCCGAACTGGGTGATCCTGTGGGGCTACGTGGCCGGCGCCGTGCTGCGCGGCCTGATGGTGGGCGTGATCGTGCTGATCATCGCGATGTTCTTCACCCCGGTGCGCATTCCGCACCCGCTGGTGATGCTGACCACGGTGATCCTGGGCGCGACGATCTTCTCGCTGGCCGGTTTCATCAATGCGGTGTATGCGAAGAAGTTCGACGACGTGGCGATCGTGCCGACCTTCATCCTGACCCCGCTGACCTACCTGGGTGGCGTGTTCTATTCGGTGAAGCTGCTGCCGGGCTGGGCCGAAGCGGCCACGCACGCGAACCCGATCTTCTACATGGTCAATGCGTTCCGCTATGGCCTGCTGGGCAGCAGCGATGTGCCGCTGCCGGTGGCCTATGGGTTGATGATCGGCTTCGTGGTGGCGCTGACGGCGCTGGCGTTGTGGCTGCTGCGCCGTGGCGTGGGCATGCGCAGCTAAGGGTGGCCTGCAGGGCCTGCGGCCCTGCACCCGCCGAATCAACGTCAACTTCAACGGCAACGGCAAAAGCTGACTATCCGGGGGATGGCGGGGTGGGTCCGATTGCGGGGGACGCCGTAAACCCATCCCTGGGGGCTTGGCCGCGGCATCCATGCCGCGGACACCCCCGCAATCGGACCCACCCCGCCTTCGACAAATTCCGGCGATCTGCCGGGATGTCGTTCTCCGCTGCTGCTGGTAGGTGTCGACCTTGGTCGACACGATGGATCGACGCCATGCGTGGATGGAGCTTTCACGGCAAAGCCGATGTTCCGCTTTTCTCGTTCGGGATTGCAGCTAGGCTGTGGCGATGAAGATCACTTCCATTGCGCTGGACAAAGCCGTGTCGGACGGCCCCATCGATGCCTTCAGCCATGCGTTGCTGGGCGATTCACCCACGCTGGATGAGGTGCTGGAATACCTGGCCTCGCGGCACGCGGCTGATCCCCGGTATCGCTACCTGTGCACGCTCGATGATGCCGGCCAGTGCCGCTACACCAGCATGCACGCGTCAGACGACGCGCGCATCGCGCTCTACGAGAACGAAGACCCGGCAACCCCCGACGATGCGTTGGCGGCACGCGGGCGGTTGCTGGCGCATGTGGTCGCGCAGCTTGAGCATTCGACGCATCGGCTGGAATGGAGCACGCTGGCGGGCACGCTGATGTGCAATGACGCGGACATCGAGGCATTGGTCGCGGCCAATGCCGCACCGGATCTCATCGTCGACGAGGTGGTCTACGTGCAACAGGTGCCCGTGGATCGTGACGACCTGCTGATCGCCGCCCTGCCCAACGGCTACTTCAGCGCGGACTGGAACATCTTCCAGAACCACGCCCTGATCCGGCACCTGCAAGAGCATTACGACTACCGCCTGTTCGGGCTTGGCGCATCGTGGCTGGGCTTCCAGCGTGACAGCGCGCCGTCGCCTGCGGAAGCGGACGCTCTGGTCGCGGACCTGCAGCGCGTCTACGCTGCCGGAACGCACGACACCTGGTCACAACTGGCTGCAACGCTGTCCTCCCGCACCACGCTTCTATTGGGATACACCGAAGGCTTCAGCGAACAGCTGCCCTGAGCGCGGTTCTACACGCGCTCGCGCAGCGAGCGGCCCGCTTCCGCTCCTGATCTGTCTTCCGTGGTGGCCGCACCCGGCCAACCCCACTGAACCGTGCTTTCCGCGAACCACCACGAGTGGCACCGCCGTTGGCCGCGATCTCCGGCACAATCGAAATCCTGATTCCCCAGAACACGGTGAACGTGCAATGCGCATCCTGATCCTCGGCGCCGGCGGTACCGGCGGTTACTTCGGTGGTCGCCTGGCCCAGGCCGGTGTGGACGTGACCTTCCTCGTGCGCCCCGCGCGCGCCGCCCAGCTGGATCGCGACGGCCTGGTCATCCGCAGCCCGCTCGGCGATGCCAGCTTACCCGTGCAGCATGTCACCGCTGATGCACTGCCCGCATTGGCCGCGCAGAAGCCGTTCGACCTGGTCATCCTCAGCTGCAAGGCCTACGACCTGGACAGCTCGATCGACGCCATTGCCCCGGCCGTGGGCGCAGGCACCACCGTGCTGCCGATCCTCAACGGCCTGCATCACTACAACGCACTGGACGCGCGCTTCGGCCGCGACGCCGTGCTTGGTGGCCTGTGCTTCATCAGCGCCACCAAGGCCCCCGACGGTGCGGTGCTGCACCTGGGCAAACCGGCCAAGCTCACCTTCGGCGAGCGCGACAGCGGCGCGGCCTCGGCGCGCGTGCGCGCCTTCGCTGCGGTCTGCGCGCAGGCCCATCTTGATCACCTGGCCAGCGAACACATCGGCCAGGAACAATGGATCAAGTACACCTTCCTTACCGCGCTGGCGGCGGCGACCTGCCTGCTGCGCGCCGACATCGGCACCATCGTTGCCACCGATGATGGCGAGGCGATCGTGCGCGGCCTGTACGACGAATGCCTGGCCGTGGCCGAAGCCGCCGGTGAACCGGTTCCCGTGGCCGCGCAGGACACCGCGCGCGACACCCTGACCCAGGCCGGCTCGGCACTGAAGGCATCGATGCTGCGTGACCTGGAAGCCGGCCAACAGGTGGAGGCCGAACAGATCGTCGGCGACATGCTGGCCCGCGCGCGCAAGGCCGACCAGGAAGCCCTGCTGCTGCAGGTCGCCTACAGCAGCCTGCAGGCCTACCAGGCACTGCGCGGCGCGTGAGCATCATCTCCGCCGCCAGTGCATCGCCCTCGCGGGTGCTGATCCTCGGGCTGGGCTGGAGTGGCGGTGCGATGGCCCGACATCTGCAGGCATTGGGCGCACACGTCGCCGGCACGGTACGCGATCCCGCATCGGCACCACGCGATGGTCTGCGTCGCCATCCGCTGGGTGCCGATGCCACGCCATCGCTCGCCCTGCTCGATGAGATCGCGCAGGCCGAGGCCGTACTGTGCAGTGTGCCACCCGACGCCGATGGCGATCCTGCACTGCGCCTGCTGTTGCCCGCGCTGCGGGCCAGCCCGGCATTGCGCTGGGTGGGCTATCTGTCGTCCACCTCGGTGTATGCCGACCGCGCCGGCGGCTGGGTCGACGAGCGCAGCGCAGCCGATGCCACTGAAGCAGCCGGCGTGCAGCGCCTGCGGGCCGAAGCGCAATGGCGTGCGCTTGCAGGAGAACGCGGCATCGCATCGGCAGTGTTCCGCCTGCCCGGCCTGTACGGGCCGGGGCGCAATGCGCTGCTGCAGCTGGCGCAGGGACGTGCCCGCCACGTAGTGCGTCCCGGGCTGCTATTCAACCGGCTGCACGTGGATGACCTGGTGACGGTCGTTATCGCGTCGATGCAGCGGCCGTGCGTGGATGGCCTGTATCTGCCGGCCGATGACGAGCCGGCACCGCCGCAGGAGGTACTGGCCTTCGCCGCGCAGCTGGGCGGGTTTGCGATGCCACCTGCCGTGGCATGGGACGACCCTGCACTCAGCCCGACCCTGCGACGCTTCTACCAGAGCAACAAGCGCATCGACAGCCGTGGCACGCGTGAAGCACTGGCGTGGGCGCCGCGGTTCCCCAGCTACCGTGAGGGCCTGCGCGACCTGCTCCGGTAGTGCCGGCCGCTGGCCGGCAATCAACCGTGTTGCCGGCCAGCGGCCGGCACTACCATCAACCTGCGCCGGGCAGGCGGAAGAACGTACGCGTCGCGGCCGTTGCATTCGCGGCGGTAACTGCCACGTCCTCGCCACGGTCACGCGCCAGTTCTTCCACGATGTGCGAGAGAAACATCGGTTCGTTGCGGCGGTCCTTCGGCATCGGCTTCAGCGTGCGCGGCAGCAGGTACGGTGCGTCGGTCTCGATCATCAGGCGGTTGGCCGGGATGTTCTTCACCAGTTCGCGCAGGTGCGCGCCACGGCGCTCGTCGCACAGCCAGCCGGTGATGCCGATGTACCAGTCCTGGTCCAGGTAGTCGAACAGCTCGTCACGCTCACCGGTGAAGCAATGCACCACCGCCGGGCCGATGCGGCCTTCGAAGTTCTTCATCTGTGCCATGAAATCGGCATGCGCATCGCGCTGGTGCAGGAACAGGGGCTTGCCATTGTCCGCGGCCAGCTGCAGCTGGCGCTCGAACGCGCGGTGCTGGGCCGGGCGCGGCGAGAAATCGCGGAAGTAGTCCAGCCCGCACTCCCCCACCGCCACTACTTCCGGGTGGGCATGCAGCGCGCGCATTTCGGCATCGCATTCCTCGGTGTATTCCACCGCGTGGTGCGGGTGCACGCCGGCGGTGGCGTACAGGAAGCCGGGGTGCTGCTGGGCCAACTGCAGGGCCAGTGGCGAGTGCTCGCGGCTGGCACCGGTGATGACCATCTGCACCACGCCGGCCTGGCGCGCGCGGTCCAGCACGGCATCGCGGTCGCGGTCGAAGGAGTCGTGGGTCAGGTTGGCGCCGATATCGATCAGGTGCATGGTCATCGCGGGGGAAAAGTGCCCGCGCATTGTACCTGCGCCTGCCGTGGCCCCTTATCCTTTGCATATGAACGCCCCGCTCTTCCCGATTTCCCCGCTGCTGCCGCAGATCCAGCAGCAGCTGGCCGTGCAACCACGGCTGGTGCTGGAGGCCCCGCCCGGTGCCGGCAAGACCACCCAGGTGCCGCTGGCGCTGCTCGACGCGCCGTGGCTGCAGGGCCGCAAGATCATTCTGCTGGAACCACGCCGGGTCGCCGCGCGCAGCGCGGCGCTGTTCATGGCACGGCAGCTGGGTGAGGAGGTCGGCGGCACGGTCGGCTACCGCATCCGCTTCGAGAACAAGGTATCCGCGCGCACCCGCATCGAGGTGGTCACCGAGGGCATCCTGACCCGGATGCTGCAGGACGACCCGATGCTGGAAACCGTCGGCGCGATCCTGTTCGATGAATTCCACGAGCGCCATCTCAGTGGGGATCTGGGCCTGGCGCTGGCGCTGGACGTGCAGGCGCAGCTGCGCGACGACCTGCGCCTGGTGGTGATGTCGGCCACGCTGGACGGCGAGCGGCTGGCACGCTTCCTCGATGCGCCGCGGCTGAGCAGCGAGGGCCGCAGTTATCCGGTGGCGATCAGCCACTTCCCGGCGCGCCGCGATGAAGCCCTGGAACTGCAGGTGCGCCGCGCGGTGCAGCAGGCACTGGCCGAGCACCCCGGTGACCTGCTGGTGTTCCTGCCCGGCCAGCGCGAGATCGCGCGCGTCCAGGCCGGCCTGCAGGAGTCACTCGATGGCAACGTCGAGGTGCTGGCGCTGCATGGCGAGCTGCCGGTCGAACAACAGGCGCGCGTGTTGCAGGCCGCCAGCGATGGCCGCCGTCGCGTGGTGCTGGCGACCAACGTGGCCGAGTCGTCGGTGACCCTGCCCGGCGTGCGCGTGGTGATCGACAGCGGCCAGGCGCGCGAGCCGCGCTACGACCCCAACAGCGGCTTCACCCGGCTGGACGTGGTGGCCATCGCGCAGGCGTCGGCCGACCAGCGCGCGGGCCGTGCCGGTCGGGTGGCCGAGGGCGTGGCCTGGCGGCTGTGGCCGCAGTCGCAGCGGCTGGAGCCGCAGCGCCGCGCGGAGATCGACCAGGTGGAACTGGCCGGACTGGCGCTGGAACTGGCCGCGTGGGGCAGCAGCGACCTGCGCTTCCTCGACCCGCCACCAGCCGGCCCGATGGGTGCGGCGCGCGAGCTGCTGCAGCGCCTGGGTGCACTGTCGGACTCGGGCGCGATCACCGCACTCGGGCGCCGTGTACTGGCGCTGGGTACGCACCCGCGGATGGCGGCGATGCTGCTGGCAGCGCCCGATGCCCGCGCGCAGGCGCTGGCCGCCGATCTGGCCGCCCTGCTGGAAGCGCGCGACCCGCTGCGCCAGGGCGGTGACGCGCTGGCGGCCCGCTGGCGCGCACTGGCCGCGTTCCGCACTGGCCGCGCGCCGGGCGATGCCAACCGCAGCGGGCTGGCCGCCATTGATGCCGCCGCCAAGCAGTGGCGTCGCCGCCTGCGCTGCGAGGCTACGCCGCCGGCCAGCATCGAGGCGCACGAACTGGGCGATCTGCTTGCACACGCCTTTCCCGACCGGATCGGTTTCCAGCATCCCGGCGATCCGCTGCGCTACCTGCTGGCCAATGGCCGCAGCGCGCGCCTGCACGAACTGAGTGACCTGCGCGGTGAGCCGTGGCTGGTGGCCAGCGAACTGCGCTTCGAGGCGCGCGATGCGCTGCTGCTGCGTGCCGCACCGGTGGATGAAGGCCAGCTGCGCAAGGCATGGCCGGAGCGCTTCGTCACCGAAGACGTGGTGCGCTGGGACAGCGAGCGACGCGCCCTGGTGGCGCTGCGCGAGACCCGTTTCGACCGGATCGTGCTGGACAGCCGCTCGGCCGGCCGGGTCGATCCGCAGCACGCCGCGCAGGCGCTGACCGATGCGGTGGCCGAGCTCGGCCTGCAGGCGCTGCCGTGGACCGAGGGCCTGCGCCAGTGGCAGGCACGGGTGGAATCGCTGCGGCGCTGGATGCCCGAGCTCGGCCTGCCCGACTGCAGCGACGATGCCCTGCTGGCCACGCGCGCACAATGGCTGCAGCCCGCGTTCGCCGGCAGGACGCGACTGGATGCGCTGGATGAATCCAGCTTCGGCGAGGCGCTGAAATCGCCACTGGAGTGGTCACAACGGCAGTTGGTCGAGCGTCATGCGCCGACCCGCATCACCGTGCCGTCCGGACTGGAGCGGCCGATCACCTATGCGCTGGACAGCGAGAGCGGCGATCCGCTGCCGCCGGTGCTGGCGGTGAAGCTGCAGGAACTGTTCGGCCTGGCCGACACGCCGCGCATCGCCGATGGCCGCGTGCCGCTGACCCTGCACCTGCTCTCCCCCGGCGGCCGCCCGCTGCAGGTCACCCAGGATCTGCGCAACTTCTGGGAAAGCACCTACGCCGAAGTGAAAAAGGAGATGAAGGGCCGTTACCCGCGCCACCCATGGCCGGATGATCCGTGGACGGCGACGGCCACGCACCGGGCCAAGCCGCGCGGAACCTGATTGGTAGTGCCGGCCGCTGGCCGGCAGCCCCCTGGCACCAGGCGGAGAGCATTGCCGGCCAGCGGCCGGCACTACCGGGTGCGGAGCCTGCCTGATCCTGAATGGCTGCGGTAAAGTCACACCACGTGCGTCCCCGACTGACATACCGTTTACGGGCAACACGCGACACTGGACTTCGACCCGAGGCAAAGGACCCCCGCATGAGCAAGCTGACCGTAATCACCGACCGCGCTCTGGAGCGCGCCCTGGAGCTGGCCCACACCGCCGGCGATGGCCTGAAGAGCGCCGGTGGCAGCCTGCGCAACGCGGACTGGATCAAGACCGGCGCCGCCCTCGGCGCAGTGAAGACCGGCGGCAAGGTCGCCACCAAGTTCGCCCGCCGCAACCCGGCCGTGACCATTGCCGCGGCTGCCGTCGGCGTCGGCCTGCTGGGCTATGCGCTGTACCGCAAGCAGCAGAAGAAGAAGGCTGCCAATGGCCACGTGGTGAATGGGCAGGCGCAGCGCATCAACGCACGCGACCGCCGCAACGACACCGTGGTGGACGAGCACAGCGATATCGGCAGCGACGCGTGAAGCTGCCCGGGTCAGACCCCTTCCGCAGGAACGGCTCTGACCCTACCAGCTACGAGAGGGCCGGATGCCGCGAGGTATCCGGCCCTTTCTGTTTCAACCGATCTGCCGCCACTGCCCCGGCTGCAGGTCGTCCAGCCGGTAGGGCCCCATCGCCACCCGCACCAGCCGCAGCGTTGGCAGGTTCACTGCCGCGGTCATCCGCCGCACCTGGCGGTTGCGGCCCTCGCGGATCGTGATCGCCAGCCAGGCATCGGGCACGGTCTTGCGGAAGCGCACCGGCGGATCGCGTGTCCACAGCGACGGCGCCGGATCGAGGCGCTCGATCTTCGCCGGCAAGGTCGGCCCGTCATTCAGCTCCACCCCATCGCGCAACCGTTGCAGCTGCTCATCGCTGGGCGTGCCTTCCACCTGCACCCAGTAGGTCTTGTCGGCCTTGTGCTTCGGGTCGGTCAACGTGTGCGCCAGCGTGCCGTTATCCGTCAGCAGCAGCAGGCCTTCGCTGTCATGGTCCAGGCGACCGGCGGCATACACGCGCGGCGGCAGGCCGAACCCGGCCAGCGTCGGCCGCGGCGGTACGCTGCGGTCGGTGAACTGGCAGAGCACGTTGAAGGGCTTGTTGAAGGCGATCAGCATTGCGGGCAAGGCAGTCAGCGGGTGGCGCATTGTCCCATGCCGCGCCACGCGCCACTCGGCTGTAGAGCCGAGCCCATGCTCGGCTCATCGCGCACAGCACGGCGGAACGCAACAGCAGCCGAGCATGGGCTCGGCTCTACAGAGTCAGCATGCGCCAGCCCGGCACCCCTCTTACGGCTTGATGAAGCGCAGGGTCATGCGGTCGCTTTCGCCGATCGCCTGGTACTTCGCATCATCGGCCTTGTCGTGCTGGTTGGTCGGCGGCAGCGTCCACACGCCGTTCGGGTGGTCCTTGGTGTCGCGCGGGTTGGCGTTGACCTCACTGCGCGCGTCCAGCTTGAAGCCGGCGGCCTCGGCCATCGCGATCACCTGCTGCTGGCCGACATAGCCGGTGTCATCGTCGTCAGCCACGTCGGCCTTGGCGCGGTGCTCGACCACGCCCAGCACGCCGCCCGGCTTGAGCACGTTGAAGAAGCCCTGGAACATGCCCTGCGCCTGGCCGGCCTTGCGCCAGTTGTGCACGTTGCGGAAGGTCAGCACCACATCGGCTGAACCGGCCGGGCCGAACACCGGCTTGGCCGGATCGTAGGCGACCACGGCAGTCTTGCCGAACTGTGCCGGTGCAGCGGCGTACTTCCTTTCCAGGCTGTCGCGGCTGCGCTGCTGGTAGTCACGGCCGCGGCCTTCGGGCACCGCCATCGGATCGACCACCGCAGCAACGTAGTGGCCCTTGTCGTGCAGCAGCGGCGCCAGGATCTCCGAGTACCAGCCGTTGCCGGGGGTGATCTCGATGACGGTCTTTTCCGGCGTCACCTTGAAGAACGACAGCGTCTGCGCCGGGTGGCGGAAACCGTCGCGCTTGACGTTGTTGGCATCGCGGGTGGGCGCCTTCACCGCCGCGTCGATGGCCGGCGACACCTGGATCTTCGCCGGCGCGACCGTGGCCGGTGCGGCAAACGCGGGAACAGCGGCAAGCAGGGCCGAAGCAAGCAGCAGGCGGCAACCACGCAGGGACGAAGCAGGCATCATCGGAGCGACTCCAGCGGAAGATGCGGCGAGACTAGCAGCCGCGGCGCCCCAGGTGTTCACAAAACGTTAGCCGCGTGCGTATCGCGGAACACTGTTTTGTGGTCGCCGCCGCAGCACGGTCACACTACGCGTTCTATTCTGGAGCACTTCCCCCAAGGAGTCCGTGCCCATGACGGCAACCCGCGAACTGGGCCGTTCCGGCCTGCATGTACGTCCGCTCGCCTTCGGTGGCAACGTGTTCGGCTGGAGCGCCGATGAGAAGGCCAGCTTCGCCCTGCTCGATGCCTTCGTCGACGCCGGCTTCAACCTGGTCGACACCGCCGATGTGTATTCGGCCTGGGTGCCGGGCAACACCGGCGGCGAATCGGAAACGCTGATCGGCAAATGGTTCGCGCGCAGCGGCAAGCGCGACAAGGTGGTGCTGGCGACCAAGGTGGCCAAATGGGCCGAACGCCCCGGCCTGACCCCGGACAACATCAATGCGGCGGTCGAGGATTCGCTGCGCCGCCTGCAGACCGACGTGATCGATCTGTACCAGGCCCACGAGGATGATGAGTCGACGCCACTGGAAGCGACCCTGGCCGCGTTCGGCCGCCTGATCGAAGCCGGCAAGGTGCGCGCCATCGGTGCCTCCAACTACAGCGCCACGCGCCTGGCCGATGCGCTGAAGGTGTCCACCGACTACAAGCTGCCGCGTTACGAAACCCTGCAGCCGGAGTACAACCTGTACGACCGTGCCGGCTACGAGAAGGAGCTGGAACCGCTGGTGCAGCGCGAACAGATCGGCGTGATCGGCTACTACGCCCTGGCCAGTGGCTTCCTCAGCGGCAAGTACCGCACACCGGCCGATGCGGCCAAGAGCCCGGCACGTGGCGAAACGGTGGTGAAGCGCTATCTGAACCCGCGCGGCCTGCGCATCCTGCAGGCGCTGGATGACGTGGCCAGCAAGCACAATGCCAGCGCCGCACAGATCGCACTGGCATGGCAGATCGCGCGGCCGTCGATCACCGCGCCGATCGTCAGCGCCACCAGCGTCGAACAGCTGCACGATCTGCTGGCAGCGGCCAACGTGTCGCTGAGCGTGCAGGATGTCGCGCAGCTGGATGCCGCCAGCGCCGAAGCGTGAGGCCCGGTAGTGCCGGCCGCTGGCCGGCATTGCACAACAGCGAAGAAAACAATTGAACAAAATGGTTGCACGCGACTAAATCGTGGTTTATCGTGCGCACCTCGTTTCAACAACCACTGGAAACTTCCCTTGAACGCGCATTCCGTCGCCATCGCCAAACTGCTGCCATGCCTGCGCATGGACGGGCTGGCGCGCGCGTTCGGCAAGGAAGACCAGCTGACAACGGCCTGATACCCGCCCTGCGGAGATCGGCCACCCCGATCTCCGAGGCCTGACGACGCCCTCGGAACGCAAGTCCCGGGGGCGTTTTCGTTTGCGTCGGCACAAGGACCCGCGATGCCAGAACTGCACCCCGCGCGGCAACCCGCCGCTCACTGACCCAGGTTTCTCCCGCCCCGCCGAAGGATTTACTTCGCGCGATCGGCTGCGCCAGGACATTATCTGCATCGCATCAAAACATTATCGCTCGTCGATAATGTCGGTGGCCTGCACCCTCGATTCTCCAACGGTCCCGTTTCCATCACGGGCTGGTGCGCGCGGCGTTGCCGTGGCGTATGCCGGAGGTCGCGGACATGCCATCGCCTGGATCGCCTGCTGGAGGCAGGCGCCGGTTCGCCGGTACGCGGTTCGATTCCGCGCGGTTCCCAACTGGATAGCTCAGCAGGGTAGAGCAACGGATCCTGATTCCGTCTGTCGTGGGTTCGACTCCCACTCCAAACCACATGACCTGTCACGTCATGACTTGAAGCAACACCCGGGGCGCAAGCCCCAGCGGCCATCGTCGCCGTCCACCGCCATCGCCTTCGGGCGGGGCGTGGAAGGCAACGGACCGCACGCCGGGCCCCGGCCCGCCGCCACTGCCAGCCACGTTCCGCCCCGGTGCTGCCTGCCGGGAACGGCGATGGCAGCACTGCCGGCGCACCGAAGGCTCCGCGCGCGGACCGTCCGCCGATGGCCGCCCTCTTCCGCTGCCTGCACGTGGTGTGCAGGCGGCCGCGCCACGACCTGATCGACCCGGGTCATGGCGATTCATCCGCAACGGGTCGAACCACCAGAGCCATACAAGGAGAGACTCCCATGTTCTGGACCATCAAGGTCGTGATCGGCGACGGCGAGCGCGGCCTGGTGTATCGCAACCGTCGTTTCCAGCAGATGCTGCTGCCGGGCGTGCACCGCCTGTCGCCGTTCGGCGGCCGCCCGCACGTGGACATCCACACCGCATCGAAGGGCGCGGCCTATACCGGCAGCGACCAGGACAGCCTGATCGAGGCACTGGGCGCGACGCTGGACACGCACTTCGTGCTGGCCAATGTCAGCGCCACCGAAGTCGGCCTGTTGCTGCGCAACGGCCGCATCGATGAAGTGCTGCCGCCGGGCAGCCGCCGCCTGTACTGGCGGGGTTCGGTCGACACCCAGGTACGCGTGATGGCGCTGGGTGACGAGCCGCGCATCCCGGCGGACGTGCAGCAACGCCTGGGCCAGCTGGGCGTGCTGCCGCGTGTGGCGGTGATCAGCACCGTGCCAAGCGAGTCGGTCGGCCTGCTGTTCATCGATGGCACGCTGCGGCAGACGCTGGACGCCGGCCTGCACGCGTTCTGGAACTTCAACGGCAACGTGTCGGTGGAGCGCGTGGAACTGCGTGCACGTTCGCTGGACGTGTCCGGCCAGGAGCTGCTCAGCCGCGACAAGGTGACCCTGCGGGTGAACCTGGCCGCGACCGTGCAGGTGATCGACCCGGTGCGTGCACACCGCACGCTCAGCAATGCCGATGAGTTCGTCTACCGGCAGCTGCAGTTCGGCCTGCGCCAGGCGATAGCCGCGCGCAGCCTGGACGAGCTGCTGGGCGACAAGGCGGCGCTGGACGGCGAGATCGCCGCCCATGTGCAGGCCGCGATCGAGGGCCACGGCGTGCGGCTGCTCGGCGTGGGCATCAAGGACGTGATCCTGCCGGGCGAGATGAAGGAGATCCTCAATGGCGTGGTGCTGGCCGAGAAGCAGGCCCAGGCCAGCGTGATCCGTCGCCGCGAGGAGGCCAACGCCACGCGTTCGCAGCTCAACACCGCAAAGCTGATCGAGGACAACCCGGTGCTGATGCGCTTGAAGGAGCTGGAGGCACTGGAGAAGGTCACCGAGAAGATCGACACGCTCACCGTGTTCGGCGGCCTGGATGGCGTGCTGAAGCAGCTGGTGACGATCAGGTAGGGGGTAGCGGCGGCGCAGGGACGCGCCGCCGGCCCATCAAGGACATACACGAAGACATGGACACTCAACACAACTATCAATGGCTGCACGCCGAGGGCACCACGCCGATCAAGGGCTGGGTCAACGGTGTGCCGCTGGAAGCGCAGGCGCATGAGCAGCTGCGCAACATCGCCGCGATCCCGTTCGTCGGGCCGTGGGTGGCCGTGATGCCGGACGTGCACCTGGGCAAGGGCGCGACCGTCGGCTCGGTGATCCCGACCCGCGGTGCGATCATCCCGGCCGCGGTCGGCGTCGACATCGGCTGCGGCATGGCGGCGGTACGCACCACGCTGCGCGCCAACGACCTGCCCGACGACCTGCGGCAGCTGCGCAACAGCATCGAGCGCAGCATTCCGGTCGGCAACGGACGCGGCGGCGAGCATCACCGCATGCCCGACAGCATCCACACGCGGCTCGTGCAGTCCGGGCTGGCCGCCGGCCTGGAGAAGATCAAGGACAGGCACCGCAGAATCCGCACCGACAAGCTCGACCGCCAGCTGGGTACGCTGGGTGGTGGCAACCACTTCATCGAACTGTGCCTGGACGAGACGGACACGGTGTGGGTGATGCTGCACAGCGGATCGCGCGGCACCGGCAACCTGATCGGCACCTACTTCATCGAGAAGGCGCGCGAGGAACTGGCCCGGCGCGTGCTCGGCTTCCACCTGCCGGACAAGGACCTGGCGTTCTTCATGGAAGGCGAGCCGCTGTTCGATGACTACGTCGAAGCCGTGTCGTGGGCGCAGGACTACGCCCGGCAGAACCGCGAGGCGATGATGTCGCGCGTGCTGGCCGAGATGCGCCACCGCTTGCCGAAGTTCCAGCTGGCAGCGATGGCGGTGAACTGCCACCACAACTACGTGCAGAAGGAGACGCACCACGGCCAGGAACTGCTGGTGACCCGGAAGGGGGCGGTGAGTGCGCGCGAAGGCGAGCTGGGCATCATTCCCGGCAGCATGGGCACGCGCAGCTACATCGTGCGCGGCAAGGGCAACGCCGACAGCTTCCACAGCTGCAGCCACGGTGCCGGCCGGGTGATGAGCCGTGGCACGGCGCGCCAGCAGATCACGCTGGCCCAGCACCGCGAGGCCACCGCGCACGTGGAATGCCGCAAGGACAGCGGCGTGCTGGACGAGTCACCGGCCGCGTACAAGTCGATCGACGATGTGATGGCCGCACAGCTGGACCTGGTCGAGGTGGTGCACACCCTGCGCCAGGTGCTGTGCGTGAAGGGGTAACGGAGCGGTGCCGGCCAAGTCCGGCCTCTACCAGAGCAGCACGTCGCGTCGGGGGTCAGATCGCTTTCTGCGAAAGGGATCTGACCCCGGCACATTCAGCGCGGCACGCTGTCTTCGGCCACCAGCGCATGATGCACGCCGATGCCCGCGCGCACGCCTTCGGCCATGGCCAGGGTGATGTTGCCGACCGTCGTCGCATCGCCTGCGGCGTACACGTTGGGCACCGAGGTCTGCTTCATCATGTCGACCTCGATCAGCACCCCCAGCGGGCTCTCGACCAAGGTGCAGCCAAGCTGCTGCACCAATGGCGTGGCCATCGCCTGGGTGGCCGGTACGAACAGCGCACGCTGGGCGATGCGGCGGCCATCGGCCAGCTCCACTTCCAGCCAGGTCGGCTGGTCGCCCTGCACGCCCAGCACCGGCGACGTCTCGATCTGCACGCCGCGCTGCTGCATGGCAGCCCGTTCCTCATCGGTGATCGGCAGGCCCTGGCTGAAGAAGGTGACATTGCCCCAGTCGGCAAACAGCGGCGCCTTGCCGGCGGACATCGGATGGCCGCCAAGCAGGCCGATGGCGCCGCCACCCACTTCGTAACCATGGCAGTAGGGGCAGTGCAGCACGGTGCTGCCCCAGCGCTCGGCCAGCCCGGGCAGTTCCGGCAGCTGGTCGGCGATACCGCTGGCCAGCAGCAGCTTGCGCGCGGCCAGCACCTGGCCATCGGCGGTACGTACTTCCACGCCCTCTGCGCTGGCGTTGGCCTGCACAGCCTCGGCATGCACCCAGCGCACGCTGGGGTAATCCAGCAGCTGCTGGCGCGCGGTCTTCAGCAGCTCGGCGCCGCTGATGCCATCCAGCCCTGGCACCCCGTGCGAATGGCTGGCGAAGCGGTTGCGCGGCGAGCCGGCGTCGATGACGGTGACCGGCCGCCGGGCGCGGGCCAGGATCAGGCCGGCGGCAATGCCGGCGTAGCTGCCGCCGACGATGAGCACATCAGGATTCATGAGGACCTTCCAGGGAACGGTGATGGGCGAGATGGCGGGCGAAGTCGGCGCCGAGCTGGTCCAGCGTGGTCGCCCGCAGGCGCGCCTCCAGCAACCGCTGTGCCTCGCGTGCCCCCTCCAGCAGCGCGCTGTTGACCAGCTGCTGGATCGGGCAGCCGCCGCCGGCGTCGCGGGCGCCGACCTGCACCAGCGGTGGTGCGCCCACGGCCAGGTAGATGTCATGCAGGGTGATCGTTGCAGCGTCGCGGGCCAGCTGGCTGCCACCGCCATGACCGCGGGTGCTGCGTACCAAGCTGGCCTTGTGCAGCTGCGCCAGCAGACGGCGGATCACCACCGGATGGGTCGGCAGGCAGGACGCCAGCTGCCCGGAGGTGCGCGGGCCATCCTGGCCGACCAGATGCGCCATCACGTGCAGGGCGTCAGAGAGCGGGTTCGCGGATTTCATGTAACTACATTAGTTACATTTATATCCCCTGTCCAGGGTCCGCATTTGTTCCATATGGACACATTTGTCCTATGAAACACTTCCTTCACATCACTAAACGAAACGCTAATGTGATGTTCGTCGCACTTCAGCGGAAGCGTAGCGGGTCGATACCGCATTGCCCCTTCCCGAGAGTGCTTCCCGATGAATGCGTCTGTCCGTGCTCCGCGCCTGCAGTCCAAGCTGCTCGGCGCGGTTTCTGTTGGCTTGGCCGTGGTCCTGCTGTGCGCGCTGGCAGGCCTGGCCTCCGCCTGGTTGAAGTTGTCCACCGAGGTCCCGCCCGAAGTCGCGCACAGCCGCGATGCCGAACGCCTGCAGCGTGAGTTCCGTGGCCAGGTGCAGGAATGGAAGAACGTGCTGCTGCGCGGGCACGACGATGCGCTGCGCCAACGCCACCTGGATGGCTTCGACAGCGAAGGCCGCCTGGTCGGGCAACTGGCCAAGGGTCTGGCCACCAGCCCGGACCCGCGCACGCGTGAGCTGGCGCAGGCGTTCGTTGGCCTGCACGCGCAGCTGCAGCAGGACTATCACGCGGCGCTGCAGGCATTTGCCGCGGCCGGCTACGATCCCGCGGCCGGCGACAACCTGGTGCGCGGCAAGGATCGCCCGGTGGCGATGGCTCTGGATGCGCTGAGCACGCACGCCACGCAGGTGGCTGAAGCGGCGGTGGCGTCCCGTTCGCAGCAGGCCCGGCAGACCCTGCTGCTGTGCGCGGCGCTGACCGTGCTGGCCGCCGTGCTGCTGCTGATCGGTCTGGCCTGGTGGCTGCGGCGTGCGGTGGTGCAGCCGGTGCTGGCAGTGGAAGCAGCGGCGCGTGCGGTGGCCGCCGGTGACCTGCAGCACGCAGTACAGGTGCGCAGCCGCGACGAGATCGGTCGCCTCGCGCAGGCCATGCAGGCGGTGCAATCCACGCTGCGCAGCGTGCTGGATGCACAGGCCGCGATGGCGCAGGCGCACGAAGCCGGCACCATCAGCCATCGCATGGACGCCGCTGCCTTCCCCGGCGCGTTCGGCACCATGGTGGCCGACTGCAACGCACTGGTCGATGCGCATATCCGGGTGAAGATGCGCGCGATCTCGATCATGGGCCGCTACGCGGTCGGCGACCTCAGCCAGGACATGGAACGCCTGCCCGGCGAGAAGGCGGTGATCACCGAAGCGCTGGACATGGCCAAGCACAACCTCGGCCTGATCAATGGCGAGATCCGCCGCCTGGCCGAGGCGGCGGCCGCCGGTGACTTCAGCCAGCGCGGCGACACTGCCCGCTTCGAGCATGATTTCCGTGCAATGGTCGAAGGCCTGAACCGCCTGATGCAGACTACCGAACTGAACCTCGGCGAAGTCTCGACGATGCTGCGCGCGATCGCCGATGGCCGTCTCGGCGCGCGCATGCACGGTGATTTCCAGGGGGTGTTCGCCCGTATCGCCGGCGATGCCAATACCACCGCCACGCAGCTGGCGACCATCGTCACCGACATCAAGCACGCCTCCGGCAACATCCACACCGCCGCCGCGGAGATCGCCGCCGGCAACAATGACCTGTCGCGCCGCACCGAGCAGCAGGCGGCCAACCTGGAGGAGACCGCGGCATCGATGGAGGAGCTGACCTCCACCGTGCGCCAGAACGCCGAACATGCGCGCCAGGCCAACCAGCTGGCGATCGGCGCCCATACGGTCGCCTCGCACGGTGGCAGCGTGGTCGGCCAGGTGGTGGCGACGATGGGCGCGATCGAGACCTCGTCGCGGCAGATCGCCGAGATCATCAGCGTCATCGATGGCATCGCCTTCCAGACCAACATCCTGGCGCTGAATGCCGCGGTGGAAGCGGCACGCGCCGGAGAACAGGGCCGCGGCTTCGCGGTGGTCGCCAGCGAAGTGCGCACGCTGGCGCAGCGCTCGGCGGCAGCCGCGAAGGAGATCAAGTCACTGATCGAAGCCTCGGTGGAACAGGTTGGCCATGGCGCACAGCGCGTGCGCGAGGCAGGCGACACCATGGCCGAGATCGTTGCATCGGTGCAGCGCGTGACCGACATCATGGCCGAGATCTCCGCGGCCTCGCAGGAGCAGAGCGCGGGCATCGAACAGGTCAGCCAGACCGTGATCCAGATGGACGGCACGACCCAGCAGAACGCCGCGCTGGTGGAAGAAGCCAGCGCCGCCGCGCGCAGCCTGGAGCAGCAGGCCAACCGCCTGATCGATGCGGTGGATGTGTTCGACCTGTCGACCACGGCGGCGGCGAAGGGCGGGCTGGCACGCGCGGCTTGATTGATCCGGTTGCCGGCCAGCGGCCGGCACTACCGTCGAGCGCAGACAGGGGGAGTGCCGGCCGCTGGCCGGCCGCGTCCAACGCTGCATGGGTGGCGGCATGAACAGTGCGGACCAACGGTCCGCACCCACCACCACCTGCCGTCGTACACGTCGATGCAATGCACCGTTGCCGGCATGCACACGGCCGCTGGCCTACCCTTTCGTGGATATTCCCGCCTCCCTCCCCCTCTGCTGGAGCCCCCATGACTGTCCCCGCCTTCGGTCTCGGTACCTTCCGCCTGAAAGACCAGACCGTGATCGACTCCGTGCGCAACGCGCTGGCGGTCGGCTACCGCGCCATCGATACCGCGCAGATCTACGGCAACGAAGCCGAGGTCGGCCAGGCCATCGCCGATTCCGGCGTGCCGCGCGACGACATCTACCTGACCACCAAGGTCTGGATCACCGCGTTCAAGCGCGATGCGCTGCTCGCCAGCCTGCGCACCAGCCTGGAAAAGCTGCGAATCGAGTACGTCGACCTGGCGCTGATCCACTGGCCATCGCCGAACGACAAGGTCGACGTGCCGATGGAGGAGTACCTGGCCGCACTGGCTGAAGCCAAGGCGCAGGGCCTGACCCGCGAGATCGGCATCTCCAACTTCACCATCGCGCAGACCCGCAAGGCGATCGGCATCCTCGGCGCCGGTGCCATTGCCACCAACCAGATCGAAATCCACCCCTACCTGCAGAATCGCCTGCTGGTGAAGTTCCTGCAGGACAACGGCATCCACATCACCGCCTACATGAGCCTGGCCTACGGCGAGGTGATCAAGGACCCGGTGATCCAGGCCATTGCCGGACGCCACCAGGCCACGCCGGCGCAGGTCGCGCTGGCCTGGGCGCTGCAGCAGGGTTTCTCGGTCATTCCGTCCTCGACCAAGCGCGAGAACCTGGCGAGCAACCTGGAAGCGGCAGCGATCCGCCTGACCGACGAAGACATGGCACAGATCGCCAAGCTCGACCGCGGCCATCGCCTGGCCAACCCGGAAGGCATCGCCCCGGCCTGGGATTGAGGCAGTGGTGCTGTAGAGCCGAGCGCACGCTCGGCTGCTGCCTCCCCGGAACCGAGCATGGCTCGGCTCTACAGGTAGGTGCCGACCTTGGTCGGCACTGAGCCCTGATCGATCGTTGGAACACCGTGCCGACCAAGGTCGGCACCTACGAGAGGGCGGGGATCATCCCCTGCCCTGCAGCAACCACCCACGCATCGCCGCACTGACCTCGTCCGGCTTCTCCATCGGTGCCAGGTGCCCGCAGTCAGGCACCACCACCAGCTGCGAGTGCGGCACCATCGCGTGCATTTCCTCGCTCACCGCCAGCGGCGTGATGCGATCGTTCGCGCCGCACACGATCAGCAGCGGATCGCGGTAGCCGGCCAGCACATCATGGCCATCGCGGCGTTCCAGCGCGCTCTGGCGCAGGAACACGTCCGCGCCCAGGCGGGCGGTCATGTCGCGCACGCGCTGCACCAGCACGTAGTCATCCAGCCGCGACGCATCGATGTAGCTGCGCATCAGCACATCGCCGAAGCCGTGGAACTTCCCCGGCAGGCGCACGCTGGCACGTTGGCTGCGGCGCTGCTCGGCACGTTCCGGTGAATCGGCGTGGATCGAGGTATCGATCAGCGCCAGCTGCAGCACGCGCTCCGGCGCAATGCGCAGGATCTGCTGGGCGACGAAGCCGCCCAATGAGAAACCGGCCAGCGCAAAGCGCTCCGGTGCCTGTGCGAGTACGTCCTCGGCCACCGCCTGCAGGGTCTCGCCACGGGTCTGGTCGCCTACTGTGCAGTCGGCGATGTCGGCCAGGTCGGCCAGCTGCGCGCGCCACAGCTCGGCATCGTTGAGCAGGCCGGGCAGCAGCAGCAGGGGAATACGGTCGGTCATGGGGGTATTGTCGCGCCAGCACGGTGACGGAACCATGCCGCAACAGGCGGTTGCGTTGTAGAGTCGCGCCATGCTCGACTGCTGCACGGCCCGTCGAGCATGGCTCGACTCTCAGAAGGCAGCGATACGGACGCGACCATGGCAGACCCCTACAACAGCGGCACCCCCACCCCACCCGCGCTCCGCTTCGATGATGCGCTGGTCACCACCGCCTTCGAGCTGCCTGGGCACCGCGTCGTGCGCAACCTCGGTGTGGTGCGCGGCATCACCGTGCGCTCGCGCTCGATCGTCGGCAACTTCCTCGGCGGTATCCAGACGATCTTCGGTGGCAACATCACCATCTATACCGAACTGTGCGAACAGGCCCGCGAGGAAACCTACCGCGACATGGTCAAGCATGCACGGCAGCTGGGTGCCAACGCCATCATCGGCATGCGCTACGACGCCACCGATGTGATGACCGGGCTTACCGAAGTGCTGTGCTATGGCACGGCGGTGGTGGTGGAACCGATGCGTTGAAGCTGTAGAGCCGAGCCCATGCCCGGCTCAGGCGTGCCCGTGTGATGCAAGGCAGCCGAGCGTGGGCTCGGCTCTACAATGGCACGTCGGGCACCTCGACCTGCTGCACCGGCAGGGTCACCATCATCACCGTCGGGTCGTCCGGGTCCAGCTTCGTCTTGAAGCCCAGGCTCTGGCACATCGCCAGCATGGTGCTGTTCTCGCGCAGCACCTGGCCTTCGACCACGTCCAGGCCCAGCCACTTGGCGTACTCGATCATGATCGCCATCAGCCGCCAGCCGATGCCGTGGCCCTTCAGGTCCGAGCGGATCAGGATGCCGTACTCGCCACGGTGGTAATCGGCATCGGCGTGCAGGCGCACCGCGCCCAGCATCTCGCCGCTGCGCGGTTCGATCGCCACCAGCGCAATCGAGCGCGCGTAGTCGAGCTGGGTCAGGCGCGCGATGAACTCGTGGCTGAAGTGCTTCACCGACTGGAAGAAGCGCAGGCGCAGGTCCTCGTCGCTGACGCGGGCGAAGAACGCACGGAACAGCGCGTCGTCCTCCGGCCGCACCGGGCGCACGAAGGCACGGCCGCCATCGGACAGTTCGATGGTGCGCTCCCACTCCTTCGGGTACGGGAACACCGAGAAACGTGGATGGCCGCGGCCCTTGTGCAGGATGCGCGACGGCGCCACCGCTACGCGGGCGTCGAGGGCGAGGATGCCCTTGCCGTCGACCAGCAACGGGTTGATGTCCAGCGTACGCACTTCGGGAATGTCGGCGGCCAGTTGTGCCAGCTTCACCAGCGCCAGCGCCAGTGCGCGCTCGTCAGCCGCCGGCACGTCACCGTAGGCCTTGAGGATGCGCGAGGCGCGGGTCTGGCCAATCAGCTCGTGGGCCAGGCGCAGGTCCAGCGGCGGCAGCGCCAGCGCCTTGTCGTTGATCACTTCGACGGCAGTGCCGCCGCGACCGACCACGATCACCGGGCCGAACGTCGCGTCATCGGCGATGCCGACAATCAACTCGCGCGCCTTCGGACGCACGATGGTCGGCTGCACCAGCAGGCCGTCGGTACGCGCATCCGGCCGCAGCTGGCGTGCGCGCGACAGGATCGCGTTGGCCGCGCTCTGCACCGCCGGCAGCGTGGACAGGTTCAGGCGCACACCATCCACTTCCGACTTGTGCGGAATATCCGGCGAGAGAATCTTCAGCGCGACCGTGGCACCGCGTTCCAGCAGCGGCTGCGCCAGGTCCATCGCCTCGTGCGCATCACGCGCATGCATCACCGGCGCGGAGGGAATGCCGTAGGCCTTGAGCAGTTCATGCGTAGCCAGCGGGTCCAGCCACTGCTGGCCGTTGGCCAGCGCGGCATCGACCAGTGCGCGCGCGGCGGCCGTGTCGACGCTGAAGTCCTGCGGCAGGCTGGGCGGCGTTTCCATCAACGCGTTCTGCGCTTCGCGGTAGCGCACCAGATGCTGGAAGCCACGTACGGCTTCGGCCTCGGTCGGATAGGTCGGCACCCGCGCCGCGTTGAGCGTGGCGGTGGCCTGGTCGTCGTTGCCCAGCCACACCGCGAACACCGGCTTGTCGCGGTGGTGGCGCGGGCGCAGGCCGAGCGTGCGGGTGAGTGCCTGCGCGGCGTCCGCCGATGAGGTGAACGCGGTCGGCACGTTGACCACCATCACCGCGTCATTCTCGTTGTCGGCCAGCAGCGCTTCGATGGCCGCGGCATAGCGGTCACCATCGGCGTCGACCACGATGTCGACCGGATTGCTGCGCGACCAGCCCTGTGGCAATACCGCATCGAGCTTCTGCACCGTGCTGTCGGACAGGGTGGCCAGCGTGCCACGCAGCGCGATCAGCTGGTCCACGGCAAGGCGGCCGACGCCGCCACCATTGCTGAGAATGGCCAGGCGGCGGCCAGGGAAGGTGCCCAGCCGCCCCAGTGATTCGGCGGCGGTGAACAGCTCGTCCAGCGCACCGACGCGCAGCAGCCCGGCGCGGTTGAAGGCCGCACCGTACACATCATCGGCGCGGGCCAGGGCCTGCACATGGGTATCGCGGCTGCCCGGCTGCACGCGCTCGGCGCGGCCGGACTTCACCACCACCACCGGCTTGGCGCGGGCGGCGGCGCGCGCGGCCGACATGAACTTGCGCGCGTCCTTGATCTGCTCGACGTAGAGCAGGATGGCGCGGGTACGGTAGTCGGTGGCGAAGTAGTCGAGCAGGTCGCCGAAGTCGACGTCCATCGTATCGCCCAGCGAGACCACGGCGGAGAACCCGACCGAGCGCGCCACGCCCCATTCCACCAGCGCGGCGGCAATGGCCGAGGATTCGGAGATCAGCGCTAGGTCGCCGGCCTGCGGAAAATGTGCGGCGATGCTGGCATTGAGCCGCGCGTGCGGCGCGATCACGCCCAGGCAATGCGGCCCGAGGATGCGCAGGCCATGCTTGCGCGCCACCGCCTCTACCTGTGCAGACAACGAACCGGGGCCTTCGCCCAGGTGCGCGGTGAGGATGATCGCCGCCTGCACGCCACGTTCGGCGGCAGTGCGCACCACCTGCGGCACGATCGCCGCTGGTGCGGTGATCACCACCAGGTCGGGCACCCAGTCCAGGTCCTTCAGCCGCTTGACCGTGCGGATGCCATCGATCTCGGCATGCCGCGGATTGATCCACGCCACCTTGCCGGGGAAGCCGGTGCCACGCAGGTTGCGCATCACCGCGCGCCCGGCCGAACGCTCGCGCGGGCTGCCGCCGATCACCGCGACCGACTGCGGACGGAACACGGACTGCAGGTGGTAGGTACTCATGCGCCTACGGTACCCAAATTCCGTGGCGATGGGGTCGGAGGCGGGGTCGGACCCCTTTTCGCAGGAAAGGGCTCTGATCCCCTGCTGCGGATATCCGGGGTCAGAGCCCTTCGCTGCGCGAAGGGATCCGACCCCGGCGTGCACGTTTTGTTACAGCAGCGTGCCGTGCAGGATCATCGCGGCGATGCTGAAGTAGATCACCAGGCCGGTCACATCCACCAGGGTGGCCACGAACGGGGCCGAGGCGCTGGCCGGGTCGAAGCCGAGCCGCTTCAGGATGAAGGGCAGCATCGAGCCGGACAGCGAACCGAAGGTGACGATGCCCACCAGCGCGGCGCCGATGGTGATCGCCAGCAGGATCCAGTGCTCGCCGTAGTCGTGCAGGCCGCCCAGCTGCCAGATCACGATGCGCACGATGGCCAGGCAGCCGAGGATGGCGCCCAGCACCATGCCGGTCGGCACTTCGCGCAGGGCCACCTTCCACCAGTCGCGCAGGCGCAGTTCGCGCAGTGCCAGGCTGCGGATCAGCAGCGAGGTGGCCTGCGAGCCGGAATTGCCACCCGAACTCATGATCAATGGGATGAACAGGGTCAGCACCACCGCGCGCGCCAGTTCGTCCTCGTAGTGCTGCATCGCGCTGGCCGTCAGCATCTCGCCCAGGAACAGCACGCTCAGCCAGCCGGCGCGCTTGCGCAGCATCTCGAAGAAGCCGATCTGCATGTACGGCTTGTCCAGCGCTTCCATGCCGCCGAACTTGTGCGCGTCCTCGGTGGATTCCTCGATCAGCGCATCGAGCACGTCGTCCACGGTGACGATGCCGAGCATCTGCTGCTGCGCGTCGACCACCGGAATCGCCAGCAGGTCGTGGCGGCGGATCAGCCGTGCCACCTCTTCCTGGTCCATCAGCGCATCCACTGTTACCGGCGGATTGACCTGGGCCACGTCCAGGATCGATTCCTCGGGCAGGCCGGTGATCAGCCGGCGCATGGTCACCACCTGCTGCAGCTGCTGGCTGGCCGGCTCCAGCACGTAGATCGCGTACACCGTCTCGCGGGTGCGCTCGACCTGGCGGATGTGCTGCAGGGTCTGCGCCACGGTCCAGCTGGCGGGCACCGCCACGTACTCGGTGGTCATCAGTGCGCCGGCGGTGTTCGGCGGGTAGCTGAGCAGCTTCTGGATGACCTGGCGGGCGTCGGTGCCCAGCAGCGGGATCAACCGCGCGCGCTCTTCCTCATCCAGCTCGTGGACGATGTCGGTGGCGCGGTCGTCGGCCATCAGGCCCAGCAGCGCCGCAGCCCGCGCGGGTGGCAGTGCGGCCACCAGCTCACCGCTGCGGTGCAGCTCCGGCGCTTCGAGCATCTTCACTGCACGCGGCAACGGCAGCGCAGCCAGCGTTTCCGCGGCGCGGGTCAGGTCCAGCGTGTTGAGGAATTCCACCGCGTCGGCGGTGTTGTAGTTCGCCAGCGGTGCGGCCAGTGCGGCGGCATCGGCCACCGGGCGCAGCAATTGCTTCTGGTTCATCGGTTTTGCCTTGTGGGGATGCGACCTCGCGCAACGCCAACGCAGGCAAACCGTCCCGGTGTCAGGCGGTGGCCATCGCTGGCGTCGAACGAGGTCGACTTCTACTGTCGCTGGACATGGGTTGGGGACTCCGGGATGCGTATGCCAACGGACGCGCCGCCAGCGGCGGGCAGTCTGGACCCGTGGGCCATGCAGGTCAACCTGGCCGCCCCGCGCTGGGCGCCCATCCGGTCGGTTGTTCTCGTGCATACACAGGCCGGCGCGCATAATGTCGTGGTGGCGCTCGCCACGCCCTCCCCCATCCGAACGGACGCACAGCGGGCTCCCCCGATGACCAGGTATTCCCATGCATAGCGGTGGTCTGGAACTGGCCCTGGTGCTGCTGCTGGCGGCGGTCATCGCCGTGCCGGTGTTCAAGAAGTTCGGCTTCGGCGCGGTACTGGGCTACCTGGCGGCCGGCGTGGTGCTGGGCCCGGACGGGCTGGGCTTCGTGCAGGACGCCGACCGCATCCTCGGTGCCGCCGAGATCGGTGTGGTGATGCTGCTGTTCGTGATCGGCCTGGAGCTGTCACCGGCACGCCTGAAGGTGATGCGGCGCTCGGTGTTCGGCGCCGGCGCGGCGCAGGTGGCGTTGTCCGGGCTGGTGCTGGGCGGCCTGCTGCTGCTCGATCACTTCCAGTGGAAGAGCGCGCTGGTGGTCGGCGTGGCGCTGGCGCTGTCATCCACCGCGGTCGGCCTGCAGCTGCTGTCCGAGCACAAGGCGATCAACAGCGACCATGGCCGGCTCGGGTTCGCCATCCTGCTGTTCCAGGACCTGATCGCGATCCCGCTGCTGGCGGCCATCCCGCTGCTGGGCGGAGTGAAGAACGAGACCCTGCGCTGGGAAGATGCGGCCGTGGCGCTGGGTGCGCTGGCGGTGGTGATCCTGTGCGGACGACCGGTGCTGCGCAAGGTGTTCAGCATCATTGCGCGGACCCGCAGCCCGGAAGTATTCACTGCCACCGCCCTGCTGGTGGTGCTGGGCACCGCCTGGTTCATGCAGGAAGCCGGCCTCAGCCCCAGCCTCGGCGCGTTCCTGGCCGGCGTGCTGCTGTCCGATTCGGAGTTCCGGCATGAGCTGGAAGCGCAGATCGAACCATTCAAGGGGCTGCTGCTGGGCCTGTTCTTCATCGCAGTGGGCATGGGCATCGACCTGGACCGCATCGCCGCCGAGCCGTGGCTGATCGCCGCGGGTGTCGGCATCCTGCTGGTGGTCAAGTTCAGCCTGCTCTACGCGGTTGGACGTGTCGCCCGGCTCAGCTCGCGGCAATCGCTGCTGCTGGGCAGCGTGCTGTGGCTGGGCGGCGAGTTTGCCTTCGTGGTATTCAACGAGGCACAGCGCGCGCACCTGCTGGGCAACGCCAACCACGACCGGCTGGTGGCGATCGTCGGCCTGTCGATGGCGACCACGCCGCTGCTGATGATCGCGCTGCTCAAGCTGCTCGGCCAGGAAAAAGCCGCACCACGCGCGGCGGCCGAGGCCGACAAGGTGGCGCCGGACAACCGGCCCAAGGTGCTGATCGCCGGCATGGGGCGCTTCGGCCAGGTGATCGCGCGCCTGCTGACCGCGCAGAAGGTGCCGTTCGTGGCGCTGGAGGCGAACCCGGACACCGTTGCCGACCTGCGCCGCTTCGGCAACCAGCTGTACTACGGCGATCCGACCCGGCCGGAGATGCTGCGTGCGGCGGGGGGCGAGCACATCGATGTGTTCGTGATCACCGTGGATGACCCGGAGACCAACCTGCGCGCGGTACGCATGGTGCGCCGGCTGTACCCGGACGCGACGGTGCTGGCGCGTGCACGCAACCGCCAGCATGCGTGGCGCCTGATGGACATGTCGGCCGAGCCGTTCCGCGAAGTGTTCGGCACCAGCCTTGAGATGAGCGGGCGCGTGCTGACCGCGCTGGGCGTGGCGCCGGACGTGGCCGAACGCCATGTGCAGCGCTTCCGCGAGCACGATGAGCAGCTGCTGCGCGACCAGTATCTGGTGTACGACGACGAGGCAGCGGTGATCCAGACCTCGCGCGACGCACGCAACGACCTGATGCATCTGTTCGAGGCCGACGCGGAAAGCGACGGCAAGTAGGCGTGCCGACCAACGGTCGGCACCCACCGGTGGCAGGATCGGCACCCACCGGGGGCAGGGTTGGCACCGACCCGATCGATGGCGGACCCGGTAGTGCCGGCCGCTGGCCGGCAGCCTCGGTATCCCGGAGGTCTCAGCAGGTTGCCGGCCAGCGCCCGGCACTACCCACTGCGGATTCCGATCCCGGTGCTCAACCGTTGTCGCGCAGGAACCGCGCCATCGACGAAACGCCCGGCACGCGCGGTTCGAACTCGCCAGCGACGTCGATGAAGCCGCGCATCACCGCGATCTCGCGCGGGCTGCGGTTGAGGCTGTCGCGCACTTCCGGATCGGCACCGGCGCGCAACAGGCGCTGCACCAGCAGCGGCAGTCCATGCAGGGCGGCCAGATGCAGCGGGCCGAAGCCGCGCGGATCGCGCACGTCCAGGCTGACGTCCTCATCCAGCAGGCGCTCCACCGCCGCCATCACCACCTGCTCGTCGCAGGCGGTTCCCGGCTCGGCGCGTGCGCCCAGCAGCAGCAGCAGCGGCGTGACCGAACCGGCGGCGGCCTGGTCCGGCTCGGCGCCCGCCAACAGCAGGGTGTCGAGCAGGGCCAGCAGGCGCGAGCGGTCGCGGGCACTGAAACCGTACAGCGCGGCACAGTGCAGCGGGCCCAGCTGCTGCGCGTCACCGGCATGCACGTCGGCACCGGCAGTGAGCAGGCGCGCGACGATGTCCGGCAGGCCCAGCGCCGAGGCCAGCATCAGCACGGTCACCCCGCCCGGCAGGCGATGTTCCAGCTTGGCGCCGGCATCGAGCAGGGCCGAAACGATGTCGACCTGGCGCATGCTGACCGCCGCCGACAGCGGCGTCGCACCGCTTGCAGCGGCGTGCTGCGGATCGGCACCGCGCGCCAGCAGCAGGTCGGTCACGGCCAGGTGGCCACCACCGGCCGCACGCAGCAGCGCGGTGCAGCCCTGTGCGTCGACCGCGTCGACGGCAAATCCCAGATCGATCAGGCGGCGCACGGCGTCCACATCACCGGCCATCGCAGCGGCCGGCAGATCGGCCTCGCGCAGGGTACGGCGCGGCAGCGGCCACACCCGCCAGTCCAGCCAGTCGGCCAGGTCACGGCGACCGATCGACAGCGCCACGCCCAGTGGCGTCTGACCGTCGGCGGCACGTGCTTCCGGCGAGGCACCGTGCTGCACCAGCAGCTTCAGCGCGCCTTCGCGGGCCAGGGCGGTGGCCAGGTGCAGTGCGGTCATGCCATGGCTGTCGCGCGCTTCGCGATCGACACCGGCCTTGAGCAGGGCCTGCTGCAGGCGCAGCCAGCCCAGGCGTACCGCCAGCGACAGCGGTGGGTCACCGGCCGGCGAAGCGGCGAACGGATCGGCGCCACGCTCCAGCAGTTCCAGCGCCAGTTGTTCCAGGCCGCGGGCGGCCTGGTCGTGCTGTGCGCAGGCGGCCAGGAAGCGTGCCAGCCCACCGCGCCCAGCCGGCGACAGGCCGCGCTGCAGCATGACCTGCAGCGCCGGCACCGCGTCGATGCCGCGCGACAGCAGCGCGAACATCGGCGTATCGGCGCAGGCGTCGCGCACATAGGGATCGGCACCGTGGGCCAGCAGCCAATCGACCGCGCGCGGCTCCAGGGCCAGCTCCGGATCGAGCAGCAGGCCGCCCAGTTCTTCCGGCTGGCACAGTCTGGCCAGCGCGGCCATGCCATCGGTGTTGCCGAAGCCCAGCGCTTCGCGCAGCAGGGTCAGCGGCGGACGGTCCGGCAACAGGCCGCTGGCGCTGGCCGCTTCACCGCGCTCGGCCAGGCCATCACTGACGGCTGCCGGCAGCGGATAGGACGGGTCCAGCAAGGCCACGATCGCCCAGCGGCCCGCTTCGGCCGCATAGTCCACCGCGCGGCGGCCAACCGGGTCGGTGGCGTCGGCGGCGATGCCCAGTTCCACCAGGCGCTTGATCAGCAGCGGCGAGACATCCTCGGCCATCACTGCCAGCTGCACCGCATTGCGGCCTTCGCCGTCCACCGCGACCAGGTCCGGCTTGTGCGGCAGCAGGTGCTCGACCACGGCGGCACGGCCGGCACGGGCGGCTTCCAGCCACGGCGTGCGGCCCAGTGCATCGCGCGCTTCCAGGTTGGCGCCGGCGCCCAGCAGCACGCCGATGATCTCCACGTGGCCGGCCAGCGCTGCCTCGTGCAGCGCGCTGCGGCGCTGGCGATCACGCGCGTCGGCGCGTGCCTTGTGCTTGAGCAGCAGCTGCACGCCGGCCGGATCGTCGTCCTCGGTGGCGGCGGCGGCCAGCAGCACCGGGGTGCCATCGGCCGGTTCGCTGCGTGCACCGCGCTCGAGCAGGAAGCGGGCCAGGCGCCAGTTGCCGACCTGGCAGGCCACCGCCAGCGGCGACCAGCCCTCGCGGTTCAGCGCATCGACTTCGGCAGCGGCATCGCGCAGCAGCGCGGCAACGCCCGGGTCGGAACTGCGTGCGGCATGGTGCAGCGGGGTGTTGCCATCGCTGTCGGTGGCACGCGAATCGGCACCGTTGGCGAGCAGGGTCATCACCGCTTCGGGGCGGCCATGCCAGCTGTCGCGGGTGGCGGCCAGCAGCGGGGTCATGCCCCGGTGCGGCGCGTTCACATCAACGCCGCGGGCAATCAGCTCGCGCAGCAGGCGCAGGTCCGGCAGCACCGCCGCCAGCACCGCCAGGCTGCGCTGGTCACGCCAGTTCGGGTCCGGCAGCGCATACGGATCAGCACCGGCCTGCAGCAGCTGCAGGCCGCGGTCGACGCGGCCCTGGCGCGCGGCCTCATACAGGGCCGGTGTCAGTTCCTGCGGCGCCATCGCCTCCAGCGGCGCGGTTTCGGCCGCAGCGGGGAACATCGGTTCCTGTTCGCTGCTGGCAGCGGCGAACGGGCTGGGGCGCAGCGACACCAGCGGCGCGGGCGCGACCCGCTGCAGCAGCAGGTGCAGCGCCGGCGACAGCAGCACGACCGCCAGTGCGGCGGGCCAGCGTGCGCCGTCCGGCAACAGGCCCGGCCAGGCCGGCAGCACCACCAGTGCGGCCAAGGCGATCACCAGCGCCGCCACGCCAAGACCACGCCAGGCGGTCAGGTCGCGGCCGGCCAGCGCCTGCCAGTGCTGGGCCAGGCTGCCATCCAGGCGTTCGACATCGTTCCATAGCGGCCAGGTGCGCCAGGCCGCCAGCAGGCCGGCACTGACCAGCACGCTCAGGCCCAGTACCGCCGCCAGGCTGCCGCTGTCACGCAGGGCCGCCAGCGGCCAGGCCAGCAGCAGTGCCAGCAGCAATGGCGCGGCAGCCCACAGCGCCAGCAGTGCGGGCACGTCCTGCCGTGCGACCACCTTCAGCGGCAGCAGCGCACGGCTGCGACGCCACCACGACACGCCCAGCGCGAACGCCGGCTGCGCCAGTGCGGCAAGGATGGCACCCGGCACACCGCCCACCGCAGCGCCCAACGCCAGCATGGCACCCACGGCGAAGGCGATCGACAGGGCACGCGGACGGGAGGTGTCAGTCATAGTGTCGCGGCATCAGGCTGGCCACCGACGGCGGTACCTGCAGGTAGAACCCGCGTTCGCTCATTTCGCTGCGGACCTTTTCAGGATCGGCCTGGGCCAGGCGGCGCTGGACATCCAGGGCCACCTCCAGGACGAAGGCGAGCGTCCCCAGCGAGGTGAGCAGCGGCGCGGGCAGCGCGCTGAAATCATCGCGTCGGGGAACGTAGACGTAGGTGTCCGGCTTGAGTTGGCTTTTATAGACGTAGGCGTGCATGTCCGCGGGACGATAACCCGGGAAGAGCCATGATTGTGTCGGAAAGCCGACACCGGGGAAAGCCGTCAGCCGACGATGGCGGCGCGATCGGCGGCGTTTCCCCTGCGAGGTTCAGCAATGTGGCGGCGACGTTCAGCCAACGCCGCCGCCACGCGGGCGCTTACTTGACCTTGGCGTAGGTACCCTTCAGCGCGACACCGGCGAGGATGGTGCCGGCGTAGCACTCGTAATTGGTGCTGCTCTTGAACTCGTTCTTCTTGTAGTAGCTGACGATGTCGACCACAGCGTTGGCGCCGCGCGACCTGGCGCCGTCCTGCAGCGCGCGCAGCGCCGACAGCGCGACCCAGCGGCAGGCCTCGGCATCGCTCTTGTTGGCGGCGTTGGTCTTCTTGTTGGTCACGTCTTCACCCAGGCGCTGCTGCACGCTGACCGGCTGGCCGGCCAGGTAGAAGCGCACGCTGCCGTCGATGCCGGCGTCCTTGGCAGCCTGCGAGCTGACCAGCTCCTGCAGGGACTGCTCGACGCGGGTATCGCGGGCAGAGGCGGTGGAGGTCAGGGCCAGCAGCGCGGTGGCAGTGGCGATCATGAGAGTGCGGCGCATCGAAACTTCTCCTTGTCAGGGGTGCGGGTGGATGGCGGAAACAGTGCGGTGGGGCGGTGGATCACTCGCTCCAGCGGCGGAACACCAGTGAGGTGTTGATGCCGCCGAAGGCGAAGTTGTTGCTCATCACGTACTCGGCCTGCAGTTCGCGGCCCTGCCCGGTGATGAAGTCGAGCTGGCCACAGCGCGGGTCGACCTCGGCCAGGTTCAGGGTCGGCGCGAACCAGCCGGCGCGCATCATCTGGATGCTCAGCCAGGCCTCGAACGCGCCACAGGCACCCAGCATGTGGCCGACATAGCTCTTCAGCGAGCTGATCGGCACGCGGTTGCCGAACACCTGCGCGGTCGCCTGGGTTTCGGCGATGTCACCGTGGTCGGTGGCGGTGCCGTGGGCGTTGACGTAGTCGATCTGCGCCGCGTCCAGGCCGGCATCCTCCAGCGCCAGGCGCATGGCCTGGGCCATGGTGTCGGCGCTGGGCTGGGTGACGTGCTGGCCATCGCTGTTGGTGCCGTAGCCGACCACCTCGGCAAGGATGGTGGCGCCGCGCGCCTGCGCGTGCTCCAGGTTTTCCAGGATCAGCGTGCAGGCGCCCTCGCCCAGCACCAGGCCATCACGGCCGGCATCGAACGGGCGCGGGGTGGTCTGCGGCGCATCGTTGCGCACGCTGGTGGCGAACAGGGTGTCGAACACCGCCGCTGCGGTGGCATCGAGCTGCTCGGCACCGCCGGCCACCATCACCGTCTGCTTGCCACTGCGGATCGCTTCATAGGCCGCACCCACGCCCTGGCTGCCGGAGGTGCAGGCACTGGAGGTGGTGTACACGCGCCCGGACAGGCCGAAGAACACGCCGATGTTGACCGGCGCGGTGTGGCTCATCATCTTCAGGTAGGTGGTGGCACTGATGCCATCGGTGGTGAACTCGTTGAGCATGCGCCCGAATTCACCGGTGGCCTCGTGGCTGCCCGAGGACGAGCCGTAGGCCACGCCGGTACGACCGCTGCGCAGCACCGGATGCTCGTGCAGGCCGGCTTCACGCAGTGCCACCTCAGTGGCGCGCACCGACATGATCGCGACCTTGCCCATCGAGCGGGTGGTCTTGCGGTTGTAGTTCGGCGGCAGCTCGAAATCCTGTGCCGGCGCGGCCAGCTTGGTGTTCAGCCCGGCATAGACATCCCACTCGGGCATCGCACGCACCGCATTGCGGCAGCTGCGCAGGTGTGCCTCGATGGTCGGCCAGTCGTGGCCGAGCGGACTGATGGCGGCGGCACCGGTGACCACCACGCGACGATCGGCGGCCATCAGATCATGCCTCCGTTCACCGAGATCACCTGGCGGGTGATGTAGCCGGCCGGCTCGGACAGCAGGAACGCCACCGTGGCCGCCACTTCGTCGGGACGACCGACGCGGCCGGCGGGAATCAGCTTGAGCGCGTGTTCAACCACTTCATCGTTGAGCATTTCGGTCTCGATCAGGCCCGGGGCCACGCAGTTGACGGTGATCTGGCGGCTGGCCAGTTCCAGCGCCAGGGCCTTGGTGGCACCGATGATGCCGGCCTTGGCGGCGCTGTAATTGACCTGCCCGCGGTTGCCGGCCAGTCCGGACACCGACGACAGGGTGATGATGCGGCCAGGCTTGCGCCGGCGCACCATCGGCATGATCAGCGGATGCAGTACGTTGTAGAAACCGTCCAGGTTGGTGTGGATGACCTGGTCCCAATCCTCCGCTGACAGTGCCGGGAAGGCACCGTCACGGGCGATGCCGGCGTTGCAGACCACGCCGTAGTACGCGCCGTGCGCTTCGACATCGGCCTCCAGCACAGCGCGTGCGGCCTCGCGGTCAGCCACGTCGAACATCAGTACGCGGGCCTGCTGGCCCAACGCGTGGATCTCGGCCATCACGGCCTGTGCCTCATCCAGGCGGCTGCGGCAATGCACCACCACGTCGAAGCCGTCACGCGCGATGCGCAGCGCGATGGCCCGGCCGATGCCCCGGCTGGCGCCGGTCACCAGCACGCTTCGATTCCCTGTCATGCCTGTCCACTCTCCAGATAGGCCATCGCATCGGCCGGTTCGAACACCGACACGTTGGCTGTCGCCCATTCGTCCTCGCCTGCCAGGATGCGGCAGGCGAACATCCCCAATCCATTGTCACCCAACAGCTCGCAGCGCGCCTGTACGCGCAGCCGCGATCCGCTGGGAAAGCTGCTGCGCGGGCTGCTGTAGCGGCGGCTGCCAAGCAGGAAGCCCAACTGCGGCGGCTTGCCCGCCGCACGCGCACGGCAACCGGCCCAGGCCGCGATGGCCTGCGCCATGTATTCGATGCCGACCCACGCCGGCACCTGGCCCTCCTCGACGAACAGGCCCGCGTCGGGCACCACCAGTTCGGCCTCGATGGTGTCCTGGTCCCAGTGCGTGATGCGCTCCAGCAGGCACATGTCCTGGCGGTGCGGCACCACCTCTTCGATCGCGTACAGCGTGTTCATCGACGCTCCAGCGCCAGCACGGCATTGCTGCCGCCGAAGGCGAACGAATTGCTCAGCACCCGCCGCGGTGCCTGTGCCAGGCGGGTGGCCGGTGCGACCAGCGGCAGTGCCGGCAGCGCGGGGTCTGCCACGCCGTCCCACCAGTGCGGTGGCAGCTGCTGCTGCGGGTTCCCGGCCAGCACGATCCAGCACAGTGCAGCTTCGATCGCGCCTGAAGCACCCAGCGTATGGCCGGTCAGCGGCTTGGTCGAACTGGCCGGCACCTGGTTGCCCAGCACCTGCGACACCGCCAGGCTTTCCATCGCATCGTTGTGGCCGGTGGCGGTGCCATGCAGGTTCACGTAGTCCACTTCATCGGCCGCCCAGCCGGCGCGCTGCAGCGCCTGCTGCAGGGCATCGATGGCACCCAGGCCCTGCGGATCGGGGGCGGACATATGGTGCGCGTCGGCCGATTCGCCCCAGCCGGCCAGGCATACCGGGCCGGGTTCGCGGGTGAGCAGGAACAGCGCGGCACCCTCGCCGATGTTGATGCCGGCACGGTGCTGCGAGAATGGATTGCAGCGCAGGGCCGACACCGATTCCAGCGCGCTGAAGCCGGCCACGGTGAAGCGGCACAGCGAGTCCGCGCCACCTGCGATCACGGCGTCGACGATACCGGCCCGCAGCATGCGTGCAGCCGACATCAGTGCCTTGGCACTGGACGAGCAGGCGGTGGACAGGGTCCACGCCGGCCCCTGAGCGCCGCTGCGCTGGCGCACGAACTGCGCGGCAGTACCCATTTCCTGCTGGGCGTAATCGAACCCGGGCGGCCATTGGCCCTGTTCGGCATGGGTGCGCAGGGCCTGCTCGGATTCACCGATGCCCGAGGTACTGGTGCCCAGCACGACCGCCACGCGTTCGGCGCCGTGGCGGGCGATCGCGGCGGCCACCGCCGGTGCGATCTGCGCCAGTGCCACGTCCAGCAGGGCGTTGTTGCGCCCGCGCAGGGCGGCCGGCAGTTCTTCCAGCGTCGGCAGCGGTGTACGCACCTGCCCCAGCGCCAGGGTGTGCCCCGGCAGCAGGGTATCGTTGTCGCTGAGCCCGCCCGGCACGCCGGCGAACATCGCCGAAGCCACCGCGTCGCGGCCATCGCCGAGCGCGCAGACCACGCCCAGATCGTTCAGATAGATCGGTGCACTCATCGATCCGGCCCGGCCATGTCGATCGATTCGATGCGCAGCGCATAGCCTTCGGCGCGGTTGTCCAGCTGCACGCTGCCATCGTCCAGGCGCTGCAGCTGCAGCCACACCGTGCCGTCGCGCGACAGGCTGCGCTGATGGCCATCGTCACGGACCTGCCAGCCGGCTGGCAGCGCGGCCGCGATGGCTGCGGTCGGCCACAGCGCGAACTGCAGGTCATCCAGCACGCGCTCGGCGCGCACCTGCGGCGGCAGCCACGGCGCGCGCTGCTGGGTCAGCTGCCGGCCGTCCCACTGCAGGCGCACGCCGGTCTGGCCCATCGCCTGCACCGCCAGCTGCACCTGCTGCGCATCGGCTTCCAGCAGTGCATCCAGGTCGCGCTCATGCGTGCCGAACCGGAAATGCAACTGCTGCTGCAACGCCAGCGGCGTCGGCAGGCTGGCCGGCGACAGGCGCAGCGGCGGCAGTTCCACCAACGGCTTCGGCATGCGGCCGGCGCAGGCCACCAGCAGCAGGCTCAGCAGCAGTGCTGTCGCAAGGGCGATCAGGCGCCGCACAGCTGCTCCAGCACGCGCATGCGGCGGCCACTGTCATCGGCCACGTACGGGTTGTTGGTGTCCCAGGCGTAACCGGCCAGGATGGAGCTGATCATGTCGCGCACTTCGGGCTGCTGCTGCGGGTGGTAGATGATCTTCTGGAAACCGCCTTCGTACCAGCTTTCGACAAAGCGGCGGAAGGTCTTCACGCCCGCCCGCAGCGGGACCGAGAACTCCGCTTCCCAGTCCACGGCTTCGCCGGCATAGCGGCGCGCCAGGCATGCACTGGCCAGCTGCGCGGACTTGAAGGCGATGGTCACGCCGGACGAGAACACCGGGTCGAGGAACTCGCCGGCATTGCCCAGCAGGGCATAGCCCGGCCCCCACAACGAACTGACATTGGCCGAGTAGCCGGTGATGCGGCGCACCGGCAGCACCGCCCATTCGGCATTGGCCAGCAGCCGGGTCAGGTTCGGGTCCTCGCCGACGATGGCCTGCAGTTTCTGCAGGTCGTCGCCCTCGTAGCGCTCGAAGAACGACGGTTCGGCGACCACGCCCAGCGAGCAGCAGCCGTTGGAGAACGGGATTGTCCAGTACCAGACGTCGACGTGCTCGGGATGGGTGGTGATCAGGATCTTGTTGCGGTCGAAGTCCGCTTCGGCCGGAATGTTGTCGCGCACGTGGCAGAAGATCGCCCCGCGCACCGGGAAGTTGGACGGGGATTCCAGCTGCAGCAGGCGCGGCAGCAGGCGTGCGAAGCCCGAGGCGTCGAGGATGAAATCGGCCTCGATGCGGTACTCGCTGCCGTCCGGGCGGCGCACCGTCACCGCCGGCTGCTCGCCGGCTTCGACCGACAGCACTTCATCACCGAAACGCAGCGTGGCCCCCATGCGCTCGGCACCGCGCGCCAGCACGTTGTCGAAGTCGGCGCGCTGCACCTGGTAGGTGGTGCCCCAGCCCGGCGAGAACTTCTTCCTGAAGTCGAATGCGGTACGCGCTTCGCCGTGCACGAAGGCCGCGCCGTTCTTGTGCTGGAAGCCGGCTTCGACCACGTCCTGCAGCAGGCCGGCGGCCTCGATGTACTCCATGCTCTGCGGCAGCAGGCTTTCGCCGATGGAGAAGCGCGGGAACTGCTGGCGCTCCAGCATCAGCACCTGGCGGCCCTGCTGGCGCAGCATCGCCGCAGCCACGGAGCCGGCCGGGCCGGCACCGATGATCAGGATTTCAGTACGTTCGACAGCATCCACAGCAGTATTCATCGGTGCGTCCTTGTTGCTCGATCAAGTGGAAAGAAGGAAGTCGGAAGCAGGCTCAGGCCCGCGGCAGATCATGCGGCGGCGGCCGGAACAGCGGCGAGATCAGCCAGACCAGGCCGATGCCGAACAGCAGGGTCAGGCCGAACGCGCGCAGCGCCGGGGTCTGCGACAGTCCCAGCAGGCCGAACGACAGCCAGGTGCTGGCCGCGCCCACGCACACCGCCAGCCAGGCACTGGCATCGCCGCGGTGCTCGATCAGGAAGATGCCGTAGTCGATGCCCATGCCCAGCAGCAGCATCAGTGCCAGCACGTTGAACAGCTGCAGTGGCTGGCCGAACAGGCCCAGCAGGCCCAGGGTCAACGCACCGGCAATCAGGGTCGGCGCGAACACGCGCCAGGCCTGGCGGCGGTAGCGCAGCCACAGCGCGCCGAACACCAGCACGATGCCGACCAGCAGCAGCCCCCCCATCAGCTTGCGGTAGTGGCCCAGCAGCTGCGAGAAGTCGGCGGTGCGGTCCACCCAGCGCACGCCGGGCAGGCCTTCGGCCGCCCCGCGCAGGGTCGCCAGCGCATCGGCGCGCGACAGGTCATCGACCATCACCACGCTGATCATCTGCCCACCGACCTCACCCACCCACAGGTGGCGGAACGGCTGCGAGGCCGGCGAGGCCAGGAACGCCTCCGCGGTCAGCGGCGTGGTGGCGAAGTCGGGGCGCGGCAAGGGTTCTCCGACCGCATCGGACACGGCCTGCAGCACGCCCGGTTCCACCTTGGCGGTCAGCGCCGCATCGGCCTGCTGGCGTGCCGGCGACGGCAGCCAGTCACTGATCGCGCGGTAACCGCCGATGCGCTTGTCGTTGGCCAGTACACGCAGGCGTTCGGTCAGTGCTTCTTCGCGCTGCAGCAGCTGTGCAGCGTCACTGCCCTGCACCAGATAGAACTGCGCCGGGCTGGGCATGCCCAGCAGCTGGCTCAGGCGGATCTGCTGGGCCATCAGTGCCGGCGGTGAGGACTGCAGGCTGCGCAGGTCGTCATTGCTGTGCAGGCGGGCGATGCCGATGGCAGACAGCGCCAGCGTGATCACCACGAACACCGTCACCGGCCGGCGGCCATGCAACCGCGGGAAGCGCTCCAGCGTGTTGCCCAGCCACTGCGAGAAACGGGTCTGGCGGATCTCGCCGCCATCCAGCCACGGGAACCAGAAGATCACCGTGAGGAACGCGGCGGCCAGGCCGACCACCGAGAACAGCGCCATCTGGCGCAGGCCCGGGAACGGGGCCAGGCCCAGGGCCAGGTAGGCCAGCGCGCTGGTCAGCAAGGCCAGCCACAGGCCCGGCAACAGGTGCCGCAGCAGCTTCCAGCGGCGATCGGCCGGCTCGGCCTGGCGCGAGGCAAACCAGTGGATGCCGTAATCCTCGGCCACGCCCACCAGCGACGCACCGAACACCAGGGTGAGCACGTGCACCTTGCCGAACACCAGCACGGTCACCGCCAGCGCCACGCCACAACCGATCAGCAACGACGCGGCGACCAGCAGGATCGGCCGCAGCGAACGGAACGCCAGCCACACCAGCAGCAGCACCGCGGCCAGCGAGCCCCAGCCGATCGTGTTGATCTCCTGGTTGGCCTGCACCGCGGCCGCCTCGGCGTGCAGCGGCACGCCGGCATGCAGGATTTCCAGCTCCGGCGCTGCCGCCCTGGCAGCCCGCCCGGCACGTTCCAGCAGGCCGTCGAGATGACGCTCACCGTCGAGCTGGAACGCCGAACCCGGTGTATCGAACTGCAGCACGGCCCAGTGCCTGCCCTCGGCTTCGAGCAGGCCGTCATCGCCCAGCCGCAACCCCGACCCCTGCGCCTGCTGCTGCCACCATTGCGGCCACAACGACAACGGGTCTTGCCGCCAGTCGGTCAGGCGCGGAGCGCCCATCGGGCCGTACAGCGCGGCCAACGCCTGCTCGGCCAACGCGCCCGGTTCGCTGCCCTGCAGCTGCTCGCGCTGGGCCGGCGTCAGCAGGCGGTCGCGGTACGGCGCGTAGAACGCGCGCGCCTCATCGAACCAGCCTTTGATCGAACCACTGGGCACCAGCAGGGCTCGGTCAGTGTCCTTGGCCATGGCCGCGGCAAAGGCCGCCTGCGCACGCTTGGCGGCAGCGCCGTCCTTGCTGCCCAGCAGCACCACCACCTGCCGCGAGCTGCCGTCGGCGATGCGCCGGGTGACGTCGCTCAACAGGCGGTCATGCGCATCCTGCGGCAGCAGCGCGAGGATGTCGGTGTCGATCCGCGATTGCTGGCTCCACAGGTGCCACTGCTGCGCGCCCAGTACCAGCAGCAGCAACAGCCAGGCGATGCCCAGCCAGTGCCACCAGCGCCGCAGCCGCTCCGGTGCGTTCGATGCGACGGCCTCACTCAAAGCGGCGTGCCTCGTCGGCGGTGAGGGTGGCCGGCGCCTCGCTCAATGCACTGAACTGGATCTGCGTGCGGTCCTTGTTGGCCTCGACGATCTCGACCTGGCGCACGTAGCGGTCACCCTGCAGGGTCAGCGACTGGAACGCCTTGCCCAGCATCGCCGACTTCGGCGTCAGCCGCAGCCGCCAGCCCTGCCCTTCACGGCTGGCCGCCACGTTGAACTGGCTGGACAGCGCCTGCACGTCGCCACTCATCAGCGCGAACATGATCGCGTTCACGGAACGCATCGCCGGCTGCTGCCGTGCATCGAGTTCGACACGGGTGCTGCCATCACGCTGGCGGCTCAGGATGCGGTCGGCGGTGACCACCACTTCGGAAGGGAACGGCTTGAGCGTGGCCCAGATCACGCCGTGCTGGCGCGCGACCACGAACTGGCCCTGCGAGCGCAGCGGGTTCCTGAAGCCGCTGACCTGCTTTTCCTGGCTGAACTGGCCACGCAGCACGTCCGGCCGCGCCACCGCCTGGGTGATCGCATCGATGGCGGGGTCGGCCGCCTGCACCTGCGGTGCGGCAACGAAGATCAGCGCGCACAGCAGCACGCTCGAAAGACGGGCAAGGGGGTTCACGGCGCAGGCACTCCCAGGCGCTCCCACAGTACCGGCGGGCACTGGTACAGCATTTCCTTGCTGGCCGCGTCCACCGCGACCTGGATGGTCATCGCGCGGGTCAGCACCTGGCCGCTCTGCGCATCGAGGATTTCATAGTCGATCTTCAGCCGGTTCTCCCATTCCACGATGCGCGCGACCACGCGCAGCGCCTGGTTGAACAGCAGCGGGCGCACGTACTTCACCCGCGCATCGACCACCGGCCACAGGTAGCCCGATTCGAGCATCTGCGGGTAGTCGTAGTCGTAGCGCCCGAGCAGCGCGCAGCGCGCGATCTCGAAGTACTTGAAATAGTTGCCATGCCAGACCACGTTCATCGGATCGCAGTCATGGAAGGCAGGGGTCAACGCAATTTCGCCAACCCGTTCGATGGCCTCATTCACCGGCATACAGCTCCCAACGTTGCGCGCGGATCTCCACCAGCAGTTCCCGCAGTTCGCGATCCAGCGCGCGGTCTTCCTCGACCAGGGCGATGCGCTGCCCCAGGTCGGCGTACATGTCGGCCAGACTGCCATGCAGCTGCGCATTCAGGCCAACCCGCTCACGCAGCGCCAGGCCCTGGCGCGCGGCGATCAGCATTGCCGCCACCACCTGTTCGGTCAGCTCGATCACGCGCAGGCAGTCGCGCGCGGCGATGGTGCCCATGCTGACCTTGTCCTGGTTGTGGCACTCGGTGGAACGCGAGAACACGCTGGCCGGCATGGTCTGCTTCAGCGCTTCGGCAGTCCAGGCCGACACGCTGATCTGCAGCGCCTTCAGGCCATGGTTGATGGCCGCGCGCGGGCCGGTGGCCGCCGACAGGTTGGCCGGCAGGCCATGGTTGTAGCGGGCATCCACCACCAGCGCCAGCTGCCGGTCGAGCAGGTCGGCAACGTTGGCCACGGTGTTTTTCAGGGTGTCCATCGCCAGTGCGATGTGGCCGCCGTAGAAGTGGCCGCCATGCAGGATGCGCTCGCCGTCGGCGTCGATCAGCGGGTTGTCGTTGGCACTGTTCAGTTCGGTTTCGATCAGCTGGCGCAGGAACGGCAGGCTGTCTTCCAGCACGCCGATGACGTGCGGCGCGCAGCGCAGCGAATAGCGGTCCTGCAGGCGCTGTTCGTTGCGCGGCGGGCGTTCGCTGTGCAGGTCGCTGCGCAGGCGCGCAGTGATGCGGCCCTGGCCCGGGTGCGGCTTGGCGGCGAACAGGGTTTCGTCGAAGTGGTGCGCGTTGCCGTCGCTGGCCAGCACGTTGAACGCGGTCAGGCGCGTGGCCATGCGCGCCAGGTAATCGGCGCGCTGCCAGGCCAGGCAGGCCAGGCCGGTCATCACCGCGGTGCCGTTCATGATCGCCAGGCCTTCCTTCGGCCGCAGCTTCAGCGGGGTCATGCCGATCTTCGCCAGCACTTCGGCCGCCGGCTGCACGCGGCCGTCATGCAGCACCTCGCGCTCGCCGCACAGCACCGCCGCCACGTACGACAGCGGAGTCAGGTCGCCGCTGGCACCGACCGAGCCTTCGGCCGGGATCATCGGCAGCACGTCGTGCTGCAGCAGCGTGGCCAGGCCTTCCAGCAGCGGCACACTGACGCCGGACATGCCGCGCACCAGCGACGCCAGGCGCGCGGCCAGCACCGCGCGGGTCTCGACCGGGTCCAGGTAACGGCCCAGGCCGCAGCCGTGGTAGGTGTACAGGTGGTGCGGCAGTTCCGCCACCAGCGCCGGCGGGATGTTCACCGTGCACGAGTCGCCGTAGCCGGTGGTCACGCCGTAGATCACGCCGTCCTCGCGCAGCAGGCGGTCGAGGAAGTCGGCACCGCGCTGGATGTGCGCGCGGAACGCCGGCGCGTCGCTCAGTGCGGCCTCGCACTGGCGCTGGGCCAGGGCAACCACGTCTTCGATGGTCAACGGTGCGTCGCCAAAGCGGCACACGGGTACGGCGTCAGTCGTCATGCGGAGCCTGATCCCAGAAGGGGAAGAAATTGAACCAGTCCAACGGGGACTGGATGACCTGGAGTTCCAGCCAGCGCGCGAAGCGCTGTGCCTGTTCGGCCAGCGCGGCGTCGCGCGAGCCACGCGGCAGCACGATGCGTTCGGCGAACTGTTCGAATGCCACCCGATAGCCGTCGCCCTCGTGCAGGCAGGCCATGGTGTAGACCGGGCAGCCCAGCGCCGCGGCGAGCACATAGGCGCCGATCGGGAACGGCGCGCGGTGGCCCAGGAAATCGGCAGTGACGCTGCGGCCACCCTGTACCGGCGTGCGGTCGCCGACGATGGCAACGAAGCCCCCCGCCGCCACGCGCTCGGCCAGCATCACCGCGGTGGCCGGCCCCATTTCGGTCACCTGCACCAGTTCCACCGCCGCCAGCGGGTCCAGCCGCTGCAGCAGGCGGTTGAAGCGCTGCGCATGCGCGGTGTGCACCAGCACGGTGATGCGGAACCCCGGCACCTGTTCGGCCAGCACCTGGCACAGCTCCAGGCAGCCGATGTGCGCGGTGAGGATCAGCCCGCCCTCGCGGCGCGCGATCTTCTGCAGCACCAGGTCACGATGCAGGTGGATGCGTTCGGCCGGGTAGCGCCCGCCCAGGCCGAGGATCTTGTCCAGCATCGTATCGGCGAAGGCGAAGAAGTGGCGCAGGCTGTCACGCCGCGTCGGCGCGCGGCCGAGCACGCCGCTGTGCGCCTGCAGCCGCTGCAGGTACTGCATCGAAGCCTGGCGCCCTATACGGTTGCCCAGCCAATGGCAGGCCACCACCGGCCACACGCACAGGCGGAACGGCCAGCGCCCGAACCAGCGGTGCACCCAGCACAGGAACAGCACGCCGGCCACCGACGTCGATTCGCCGATGTCGGCCCAGTGCGGGGCACCCTGCGCGGCCGCCATCTCAGCGCTGCCCCTGCAGGCGGCGCCACAGCAGCCGCGGCGCACGCCAGAGCATGCCGAAGAACAGGCGGGTATGCATGCGGCTGATGCGCACGTTGTCGCGCCACACATCGAAGTGCGACACGCCATCGGACGGATAGGTCACGCGCGTGGCCAGGTGCTCGACCGGCAATTGCCGCCAGTACAGCCGCACCATCACTTCGGTATCGAAATCCATGCGCCGGCCGATGGTCTCTTCACCGATCAGGCGCAGTACCGGCGGCAGCGGATACACGCGGAAGCCACACATGGTGTCGCGCAGGTGCAGCGACAGCGTGTTGATCCAGACCCAGATGTGGGTGGCGTAGCGGCCATACAGGCGCGCCTTGGGAACACTGGCGTCGTAAGCCGGAATGCCGCAGATCACCGCCTCGGGATGGGCCCGCGCGGCTTCGATGAAGCGTGGCAGGTCAGTGGTATCGTGCTGGCCGTCGGCATCGATCTGCAGCACGTGGCTGTAGCCACGCGCGCCGGCCTCGGCAAAGCCGGCCAGCATCGCCCCGCCCTTGCCCTGGTTGACGTCCAGGCGCAGCAGGTCGACGCCCTGGCGCTGTGCCAGAGCGCGCAGCACCGCCGCGCACCCATCGTGCGAACCATCGTCGACCAGCAGGCAGGGCAGTCCCGCGGCCTGCACGCCATCGACCACCGCCGCGATGGCGTGCTCGTGGTCGTAGACGGGGATCACCACCAGTGGCGCGAATGCGGCACCGGCAACGGCCGGGTCAGTCCGCATCAGCGAAAACCACCCTGCCGCTGGCATGCACACCGTGGCTGGAGGTGTAGCGGAAGGCCAGCACGTTGCGTGCGGCATCCCAGTCCAGCTGCAGGGTCAACTCGTCACCGGGGCGGGCCACGTGCTGGAATTTCACCGCATCCATGCGCACGAACGCGCCCCGCATCACAAACGCCTGGCGGGCGAAGCGCACCGCCCAGTCCAGCTGCGCCACGCCGGGCAGGATTGCCGCCTGCGGGAAGTGGCCCTGGAACGGCCGCAGCGCCGGGTCCAGGGTCATGCGCAGGGTGGCGCTGGCGGCATCGCGGTGATCCCACGCCGGCACCGGCATCAACGGCTGGAACAGCGCCGCCAGCGCGGCCTGGGTCACCTTGCCCTGCGCATTGATCGGCAGCGCCTGCACCAGGCGCCAGCGACGCGGCCGGGTCACTGCGTCATGCGCATGCGCCAGGCGGGCGCCAAGGCGCTGGCCCAGCGCCCGCCGCGCAGCGTCGCCGCCCTCCAGCAGCGCCGGATCGGCCGGCACCACCACGGCGGCCAGCTGCTCGCGCTGCCCGGGCAGCACCAGCACGCGCGCGTCATCCACCTCGGCGTCTTCGCGCAGCGCGCGTTCCAGCGCATCCAGCGACACCCGGCGTTCCTCGATCTTGACGATGCGGTCGGCCCGGCCCAGCAGGCGGAAGCGGCCGTCGGCCATGGCTTCGACACGGTCCTGGGTGCGCCACCAACCGGGGGTGTCCAGGTGCGCCGAGGCCACCGCCAGGCAGCCATCGTCGATGCGCCACTGCACGCCCGGCAGCGGCTGCCACGGCGGCAGGTCGATGTCCCAGCGGCGCCAGGCGATGCCGCCGGTCTCGCTGCTGCCATAGACCTCGGTCGGGGCCACGCCCAGCCACTGCCGCACCTGCCGCGCTGCGTCTTCCGGCAGCGGACCACCGGAGGAGAACACCGCGCGCAGGCGGCCATGCAGGCTGGCCCAGTCGAGCTGCCCGGGCAGGCGCTTGAGGTGGGCCGGCGTCGCCACCAGCACCGTATCGGTACCGGCCAGCGCACCCACCAGGTCTTCGTGGAAGAACCGGCGCGGATGAATCAGACGGCCGGCGGCCAGCGGCCACAGCACGCGGAACAGCAGCCCGTAGATGTGCTGGTGGGACACCGTGCCATGGACCTGCACACCCTCCATCTGCGCACCGAACGCGGCCTGCAGCGCCTCCACCTCGCGCGCCAGCTGGTCCAGGCGCTTGCCGATCGCACTGGGCTGGCCGGTGCTGCCGGAGGTGAACACGCACAGCTCGCAGGCGCGCTCGTCCAGCGCCTGCAGCTCATCGTCCAGCGCGGCGTCCAGCGCCACCAGCGAGCGGTAGTCGGCGGACACGTCGCCTGCGAAGCCGCTCACCTGCGGCTGCAGCGCCTGCAGCGTGGCTGGCAGGTTGTCGGCGGCCAGGAACACCCGCTTGCCGGCATGCCAGGCACCGAACAGCGCGGCGGCAAAGGCCACGGCATCATCGAAGTACAGGGCCCAGTCGCGGCCTTCGGCGGCCGCAAAGGCGGCGCGCCAGGCCAGTACGCGCTGGCGGAAGCCGGCATGGTCGATCACCTCGCCGTCGCACAGGCCGACGCTGCGCTGCGGCCGTGCCTCCAGCAGCAGCCGGTCCAGGGCAATCCACTCAGCCATGCGCGTGCGCCGCCTTCACCTGCCGCCGCACCAGCCACTCCCCTGCGAACAACACGCCCATCATCACGTACGCCAACAATCCGTTGTAGAGCATCCAGACCCGGTCCGACGCGTACAGCGCGGTCAGCAGGGCCAGGCTGCCGTTGAGAACGAAGAAGCCGCACCACACCTGGGTGACGCGGCGGGTATAGGCCACCGCGAACGGCGGCAGTTCCGGCTCCTGCAGCCGCGCCAGGCGCTCCACCAGCGGTGGCCCGAAGCGCAGGCTGGTGCCGAACACCGCCAGCATCACCACGTTGACCAGCGCCGGGTACAGCTTCAGCGGCAGGGCCTGGTTGAGCACGGTGGCCAGCACCGCCAGCAGGCCGGTGCCAGCGGCGGCGGCCCACCACAGCGGCTGTCGCGTGCTCAGCGCACGCAGCAGGGCCAGGGTGAACAGCAGCAGCGACAGCCAGCGCGGCTCGAAACGGCCCATCGCCAGGTACACCAGCAGCGGGTAGGCAAGCGAAATCGCTGCCACCACGACGGTACGTGCGCGAGCCATGGCGAAGCCGCCGGCGCTGCGGTCAGGCGGCTGCCTGGTCCGGCAGCAGTCCATGCACGACATCGACGATGTCCTGCACGGTGCGCACGGCCTTGAACGCTTCCGGCTGCAGATTGCGGCCGAGCAGCGGCTTGAGCTGCACGATCAGGTCGACCGCATCGATGCTGTCGATGTCCAGGTCGTCGTACAGGCGGGCCTCGGGGGTGATCCGGGCGGTTTCGATCTCGAAGCTGTCGGTCAGGATGCTGACGATGCGTTCGAACAGTTCATTCTTGGTCATGGCAATTCCTGGCGCCGTTACGACTGGCGGGCGGCGACGAACTCGCCGAGCGCGCGCACGCTGGAGAAATGGCGACGGGTTTCTTCTGAATCGGCCGAGAGGCTGACACCGTACTTCTTCTGCAGCGCCAGGCCCAGTTCCAGCGCGTCGATCGAATCCAGGCCGAGGCCCTCGACGAACAGCGGCGCGGTCGGATCGATGTCCTCCGGCGTGATGTCCTCCAGCGAAAGGGAGGAAATGATCAATTCCTTGATCTCGTGCTCAAGTGCTTGCACGGGGCGGATCTCCAGACAGGTCGAAATAACGAGAAAGGTGCTCGGTGACGCGGCGTGCTGCCAAGGCATCCCCCCTTGGCGAGTCGTCATCGGCCAGGAAGGGCGCGATCGGGATATCTTCGCCGATCTGCAGCCGAACGTGAAAGCGACGTGAGGGGACACGATACCACTTCTGTCCCTTGGTCAACGTGGGCGGGGTGCAGGTGATCCGTACCGGGGTGATGTCCAGCCGGCCGCGGACGGCGATGTTGGCGGCCCCGCGCTGCAGCCGCGGCGGTTGGCCCGGCACGCTGCGGGTGCCCTCCGGGAAGATCACCAGGGTACCGCCGGCATGCACCGCCGCTACGCAGTCGTCGACCAGGCCGGCCCCGTCATCGTTGGCGATGTAGCCGGCCGCCCGCACCGGGCCGCGCATGAACGGGTTGCAGGCCACGGCCCGCTTCACCACGCAATCGGCGTTGGGCAGCAGCGAAATCAGGCAGACCACGTCGATCAGGGTCGGGTGATTGGCCAGAACCAGCAAACCGTCGCGCTGCAGGCGTTCCCCGCCCTCGATCTGGTAGGTCATCACCCCCAGCGCACGCATCAGGCGCAGGTGGCTGGCAAAGGCGACCTGGACCACGCGGCGGGCCCGGCGGCGGCGGACCACCGGGTCGCGCATCAGCAGCAACACCGGCATCACCAGCACGCCCAGCAGCAGGCCGCCCACGCCAAATGCGGCGAAGCTCAGGCCGGTGCCGAACACCCGCCAGGCATGATCGAGGCGGCGCAGCGCCTCAGCCACGGCGTCCCCAGCGCCAGCGCTGGCCCTGGGCCACGTGCTCCAGCGCCGGCGCGCCAGACAGCAGGAAGCGGTGCAGGTCCAGCGCGTGCGGCAGCGTGCCCGGGGCGGTGGCGGTGGCCTCCGGCGCCGCCTCCCATTGCAGCGAGAGGGTCGGCTGGCCCGCTGTCGGCGCGGTCAAACGCCAGCACCAGGCAAAGAACGGGTCGGGTTCGTCGGCAAACGTCGCGTAAATTTCAGGAAGCGGCGACTCATAGACCACCACCCGCACTTCGCGGGCACCATCGGCCAGCAGCCCGGCGGCCTCCAGGCAGGCGGTCTCGACCGTGGCCTGGCCGGCGGCCAGCGCCAGGTAGTTGCCGCGGTGGCCGCGGGCGATCGAGTACAGCGCCGCGATCGCGTTGTGCACCGACAGGCCGAACCCGGTGGGGGACAGGGGCTGATCGCTGGCCAGCGCCCCCAGCAGGTCCATCGAACGGGCCACGTCGCCGTGGCGGCTGGCGAACACCAGCGGCACCTGGCTGTCAGCGCCCTGCCCGTCCTCGCACCAGCAGGCAGCCTGGATCGCCATCCGGCCCAGCCGCTCGATGCGGCGGCGCTGCATCGCCGGGATCTCGGCCAACGCCGGCGTGTCTTCGCCCTGCGGCGGATACGGCGCATCGGCCCAGCCCAGCCACTGGCTACGCTCGCTCAGGCCGGGCGCCCAGGCGGCCCAGTCGACGATGGAGAATTCGATCATTTAGCGATGGTGCTTCAACGGGAGAACGATAGGCACGAGCCATTACGGCGACGCGCGGCGGCCCCCCATTCCTGCAGCCGTGCGTCCGTCCAGGACGTCGCCGGCTGCCCCCCTGGCCGCCGGAAAGGAGCGCACGCTAGCACGTCCTGCGCGGGGTGTGCAGGTTTCACATTCCCCAACGCGGGGGCCGGCACCGGCCGGCCCCGCATTCAAACGATCAGTGGTAACCGGTGTCGGCGTGCACCTTGCCGCGGAACACCCGGTACGACCACGCCGTGTAGCCGAGGATGACCGGCAGCAGAATGACCAGCCCGACCAGGGTGAAGCCCAGCGAGGAGGCCGGCGCGGCGGCCTGCCACAGGGTCATCGACGGCGGCAGCAGGTAGGGCCACATGCCCAGCACCAGGCCAAGGAAGCCGAGCACGAACAGGGCCAGGCTGAGCAGGAACGGCGGCAGGTCGCGGCGCGGATGGGTCGCGCTGCGCCACAGCGCGGCCGCCACCGCCAGGGTCAGCAGCGGGACCGGCGACAGCCACCAGAAGTTGCCGTCGCTGAACCAGCGGTCCATCAACCGCGAATCGAGGAACGGCAGCCAGCTGCTCACCAGGCCCATCGCCGCGATCACCGCCACCACCAGCGGGCGGGTCATCTGCCGCGCCAGCGCCTGCACGCGCCCTTCCGTCTTCAGGATCAGCCAGGTGCTGCCCAGCAGCGCATAGCCGGCCACCAGCGCGGCACCGGTCAGCATCGCAAACGGGCTGAACCAGGCGAACGCGCCGCCCTGGTAGGCACCGTCCACCAGCGGGATGCCCTGCACCAGCGTGCCCAGGATCACGCCCTGGGCAAAGGTGGCCAGCAGCGAGCCCAGGCCGAACCCCACGCTCCACAGGCGGCGCGAACGATGTGCCTTGAAGCGGAACTCGAACGCCACGCCGCGGAACACCAGCGCCACCACCAGCAGCAGCACCGGCAGGTACAGCGCCGACAACAGCACCGCATAGGCCTTCGGGAACGCCGCCAGCAGCCCGGCGCCGCCCAGTACCAGCCAGGTCTCGTTGCCGTCCCAGATCGGCGCGGCGGTGTTCATCATCAGGTCCAGCTGTTCCTCGTCCTCGGCGAACGGGGCCAGGATGCCGATGCCGAGCACGAAGCCGTCCAGCACCACATACATCAGCACGCCGAAGCCGATCACCGCGAACCACGCCACCGGCAGCCAGGTCATCAGGTCCATGTCAGCGGTCCTCCAGGGGTTCGTCGGCCGCCGACAGCGGGCGTGCCGGCGTATGGCTGCCATGGTCCAGCGACGGCCCCTCGGCATACGGCTGCGGCCCGTGGCGCAGGATCTTCACCAGGTACCAGATACCCCAGCCGAACACGAAGGCATAGCCAACCACGTAGACGCCCAGCGACAGCGCGGTCATCCACGCACTCTGCGGGCCCACCGCATCAGCGGTGCGCAGTACGCCATACACCACCCACGGCTGGCGACCCATCTCGGTAACGAACCAACCCGACAGCAGCGCGATGAAACCGCTGGGCAGCATCCAGTTCCAGCCGCGCAGCAGCCACGGCGAATCCAGCAGCTTGTTCCGCCACAGCTGGAAGGCCGACACCCAGGCCAGCAGCAGCATCAGCGTGCCCAGCCCGACCATGATGCGGAAGGCGAAGAACACCGGCGTCACCGGCGGCCGTTCGCTGGCGGGTACCGAGGTGAGCGGATCGAAGGTGCCGTCCAGGCTGTGGGTAAGGATCACGCTGCCCAGCTTCGGAATGGCCACTTCGAAATCGTTGCGCTCTTCCTTCTCGTTCGGCAGCGCGAACACCACCAGCGGCACGCCTTCGCCTTCTTTGGTTTCATGCCAGTGCGCCTCCATCGCCGCGATCTTCATCGGCTGGTGCTTGAGCGTGTTCAGGCCATGCATGTCGCCGACGAAGATCTGCACCGGCACGGTCAATGCCGCGAATGCAACGGCGGCGATCAGCATGCGCCGCCCCGCTTCCACGTCCGTGCCCCTGCGCAGGTACCACGCACCGACGCCACCAATCACGAAACAGGTGGTGATGAACGAGCCCAGCGCCATGTGCGCCAGGCGGTACGGGAACGAGGGGTTGAACACCACCTGCCACCAGTCCACCGGATGCACGATGCCGTTGACCATCTCGTAGCCGGCAGGCGTATGCAGCCAGCTGTTGGACGACAGGATCCAGAACGTGGAGAACAGCGTGCCCAGCGCCACCATGCAGGTGGACAGGAAATGCAGGCGCGGCGAGACCCGGCCCCAGCCGAACATCATCACGCCGAGGAAGCTGGCTTCCAGGAAGAACGCGGTCAGCACCTCGTAGGTCAGCAGCGGGCCGATGACCGTACCGGCCACCTCGCTCAGCCGCGGCCAGTTGGTGCCGAACTGGAAGGCCATGACGATGCCGCTGACCACGCCCATGCCGAACGACACCGCGAAGATCTTCTGCCAGAAGAAATACAGCTCGCGCCAGACGGGCAGCTTGGTGCGCAGCCAGCGCCATTCGATGAAGGCCAGCCAGCTGGCCGTGCCGATGGTGAAGGCCGGGAACAGCACGTGGAAACTGATGACGAATCCGAACTGGATCCGGGACAACAACAACGCGTCCAAGGGACGCCTCCTGCCTGCGACCGGTGGGATACCGGACCACTTTAGGAGGATTTCGTTAAGGTGGGATGCGACCGGGTGACGCGCTGCTTCACTTTGTCGCAGGGGTCAACCGTTCTGGTAGCTGCCAGCCTTGGTTGGCACACACGCCCAAACGCCGACCCAGGTCGGCATCTACCAACGGCGACTGGAACGGCCCACCGCCCGGAGGGCGCCTCAGAGCCAGAAATACCAGGCCGCTGCAGCCAGCAGCGCGCCAAACAACAGCACCTGCACCACCACATAGCCCACGCCACCGTCGCGCGACTCAGCGGCAATGCGCTTCTGCAGCGCCTCGCTCACATCCGGCGTTGCTTCCTGCTGCGCCTGCTCGCGCAACGCCTGTGCCAGCACGCGCGCTTCCGCATCGCGAGGATCGTTGGGTGGGTTCACAGCAGCTCTCCGGCAGTGGCATGCCGCGTCAGTTCCTGCTTCAGGACCTGGCGCGCGCGGTGCAGGTGGCTCTTGATGGTACCGCGTGCCAATCCGGTCACCTGCTCGATCTCGGCCAGATCGAAATCCTCCAGGTAATGCAGGCCGACGATCAGGCGCTGCGGCGCGCTCAGCCGTTCCAGTGCCGCGCCGAGCTGGCGCCCGGCCTGCAGCGCCTCGCTCAACTCGGCGGGCCCGGGGCCTTCATCGCCGATCCCCAGTTCCTCCGGCACCTCCACCGCCACCATCCATTGCGCCTCCAGCCGCCGCCGGCGCAGGTGCTGTAGTGCAGTGGTGTAGGCCACCCGCGAAACCCAGGTACGCAACGAAGATTCAAAGCGGAACCGGTGCAGCTGGCGGAACACGGCCAGGAAGGTTTCCTGCAGCAGGTCAGCCACCTGGTCGCGGTCGCCCACCATGCGTCCGATCACATGCGCGCAGGTGCGCTGGTGGGCTTCAACCAGTTGCGCGAAGGCCGACTGCGAGCCATCGATGATGGCCCGCACCAGGGCCTGGTCCGCGTCCAGCGCTTTGGCGGGAGCCGCCGTCGCCGCCGTATCCTCGCGGCGACGGCCCCGCAGTGCCGACAGCGCTTCGCCGAGCAGGCTCATGCGCGGGGCGCCCCCTGTGCCCGTGGCATGCGCCGGCTCAGCCCTTGCGTGCGGCAGGACGGGTGAAGTGCCAGGCCAGCAGCTGGCCCAGGCCGGCACTGCCGACCAGCGCGGCAGCGGCACCGAAGGTCAGGTCACGCGCACCGATGGCCTCCAGCAGGGCCATGGCCAGGGCCAGGCAGACCAGGCTGATGCCCCAGCGCAACGCCCCCTGGCGGCGCCGCTCTTCTTCCAGCACGGCCAGCGAGCGGATCACTTCCTCCGGCACGTGCGGGGCCACCAGCTTGCTGCGCGCGCGCGCATCGGCAATGGCATGGATCGCGTAGGCGATGCAGATGAAGAGGGTGATCGGGATCAGTTCCTGCATGGTCGGGCTCCTGTTCGATGGATGATGCGGGTTCAGGAGAATGGATGCGCGACCACGGCAACCGGTTGCACCAGCTGCCTGCCACCTCGTCGCTGGCGCCGGGCGTGTCCGCCGGGTCCGGGAAATAGGTCTCCACCTGGAAACCCAGCTGCAGGTCCGCCAACAGTCGCAGCAACTGCTGATCCAGCACAAAACCCGCCCATGCGGTCTTTCCAAAGATGCCGACACGCACGTCGATCGCAGCCCCCTCCTGCAGCAGTTCCCCGATCACATCGGCGCGTGCCCGCAGGAGATCGACCAACGCCGGCCAGGCATCCATCAGCCAGCCGTCCTTGCCCCTCTCCAGTACGAACACCACGCGGGTCTCCGCATGCCCGCTGATCAGGCTGCCGTCGCGATCCCGGTATCCGGTTCCGACGTCTCGGGAAAACGCCGGTTCCAGATCCAGCCGGGCGGCAATCCCGGCGCCGGCCTCTGTTGGGTGCTGCACGCGCAGCGAGATCCTGTAGTCGTAGCAGTACATATCGGTTCCATCCGAACGGAATGGCCATCATGCCGCACACGCCGTCGCAGCGACCTGGAGGGGGCCATTTTGCCGATTCCGCTGCCATGACCTGTGGCCCCTGCCCCGGGCCGGGGCGGCTGGTACCCTTGCCCGGTTTCCTCTACTGGTGCCGTCCGCCCATGTCCCGAGTGCTGCCCCTGTCCCTCCTGCTGTCGGCCGTGCTGGCCGCACCGGCTGCGCATGCCGCGCCGACGCCGATCACCATCGAACAGGCCATGGCCGACCCGGACTGGATCGGTCCGCCGGTCGAGAAGGCCTGGTGGTCGTGGAACAGCCAGCAGGTGGAGTACCAGCTCAAGCGCAACGGCAGCCCGGTACGCGATACCTTCCGCCAGCCGGTAGCCGGTGGCGTGGCCGCGCAGGTGGCCGATGACCAGCGCGGCACCCTGGACGTGGCCGAGCCGGTCTACGACCGCAGCCGCAGCCGCAGCGCCTTCGTGCGCAATGGCGATGTGTTCGTGCGCGACCTGCGCAGCGGCGCGCTGACCCAGCTCACCCGCAGCAACGAGCGCGCGGGCAACGTGAACTTTGCCGCCGACAACGGCGTGATCTGGCGCGTCGGCCAGAACTGGTTCCACTGGACCGCCGCCAGCGGCGTGCAGCAGGTGGCCAGCCTGAAGGCCGAGAAGGACCCGCGCACGCCGCCGAAGGCCGACGTGCTGCGCGACCAGCAGCTGCGCACGCTGGAAACCCTGCGCCGCGACCGCGACCAGCGCGAGGCATTGAAGGACCAGGACCAGCGCTGGCGCCAGGCCGACCCGACCCGCGCACCGGGCCCGGTGTACCTGGGCGCCGACGTCGAGATCGGTGACAGCGTGCTGTCGCCGGACCTGACCCACCTGATCGTGGTGACCAAGCCGAAGGACTTCGACGACGGCCGCACCAGCAAGATGCCGCTGTACGTGACCGAGTCGGGCTACGAGGAAACCGAGGACACCCGCACCCGCGTCGGCCGCAACGGCTTCGAGCCACACACCCTGTGGTACGTGGACGTGCGCACCGGCAAGGCCGAAAAGCTCTCGCTGGCCAGCCTGCCGGGCATCAGCACCGACCCGCTGGCCGAACTGCGCCGCAAGGCCGGCAAGGATGCGCTGAAGGGCGAGCGCAGCGTGCAGGTGATGAGCGACTTCATGGGCGGCGGCATCCGCTGGAGCGCCGACGGCCAGCAGGCCGCGGTGATGCTGCGTGCCAACGACAACAAGGACCGCTGGATCATCAGCGTCAATGCCGCCGACGGTCGCGTGCAGAACCGCCACCGCCTGACCGACAACGCCTGGATCAACTGGGGCTTCAACGATTTCGGCTGGATGGCCGATGGCCGCACGCTGTGGCTGCTGTCCGAGGAATCGGGCTTCTCGCACCTGTACACCCAGGCCGGCACCGCCAAGCCGCAGGCGCTGACCAGCGGCAAGTGGGAAACCTCGGCACCGGTGCCGTCGGCTGATGGCAAGGGCTTCTATTTCCTGTGCAACCAGCAGGCGCCGCATGACTACGAAGTCTGCGCGGTCGACACCGGCAACCGCCAGGTACGCGAGCTGACCAGCCTCAATGGCGTGGAAGACTTCTCGCTGTCGCCGGATGGCCAGCAGCTGCTGGTGCGTTACTCCGGTGCCTACCTGCCGCCGCAGCTGGCGGTGCTGCCCAGCACCGGCGGCCAGGCACGCGTGCTGACCGACACCCGCACCGCCGACTACAAGGCACGCCAGTGGATCCAGCCGAAGCTGGTCGCGGTACCGTCCAGGCACGGTGCGGGCGTGGTCTGGGCCAAGTACTACGAGCCGGAAAACAAGGAACCGGGGAAGAAGTACCCGATCGTGATGTTCGTGCACGGCGCCGGCTACCTGCAGAACGTGCACCAGCGCTACCCGGCCTACTTCCGCGAGCAGATGTTCCACAACCTGCTGGTGCAGAAGGGCTACATCGTGCTGGACATGGATTACCGCGGCAGCGAGGGCTACGGCCGCGACTGGCGCACGGCCATCTACCGCAACATGGGCCACCCGGAACTTGAAGACTACAAGGATGGCCTGGACTGGCTGGTCGACACCCAGCAGGGCGACCGTGACCACGCCGGCATCTACGGCGGCTCCTACGGCGGCTTCATGACCTTCATGGCGCTGTTCCGTGCACCGGGCACGTTCAAGGCCGGCGCCGCGCTGCGCCCGGTGGTCGACTGGCACAACTACAACCACGGCTACACCAGCAACATCCTCAACACCCCGGACATCGATCCGGAGGCGTACCGCGTGTCCTCGCCGATCGAGTACGCGCAGAACCTGCAGGACAACCTGCTGATCGCCCACGGCATGATGGATGACAACGTGTTCTTCCAGGACTCGGTGAACCTGACCCAGCGCCTGATCGAACTGCACAAGGACAACTGGTCGATCGCACCGTACCCGCTGGAACGCCACGGCTACGTGCGTGCCGATTCCTGGCTGGACCAGTACAAGCGCATCCTCAAGCTGTTCGAGCAGAACCTGAAGTGAGCAACGCCGCGGCCACGATCCGGATCGTGGCCGCGGTCATCCTGGATGACCGCGGCCGGGCGCTGCTGGTGCGCAAGCACGGTGCCCGCCGCTTCATCCAGCCCGGTGGCAAGCCCGAACCCGGCGAAGCACCGCTGCTGGCGCTGGCCCGCGAACTGCACGAGGAACTGGGCGTGCAGCTGCGCGCCGAGACCGCCATCGCGCTGGGCACCTTCGAGGACTGGGCGGTGAACGAGCCCGGCCACCGCGTGCAGGCCCAGGCCTGGTGGGTGCAGGTGGACGGTACGCCACAGGCGTGCGCCGAAATTGCCGAACTGGCCTGGGTGCCGCTGCAACCACCGCATGGCCTGCCCTTGGCACCCTTGAGCGAACACCATATCCTGCCGGCGGTCGCCACCCGGGTGACGGCCCGCTGAGCAGGCGGGCGCCGACTGCAAGGACATCGGATGTCAATGTCGATCCCGTCGATCCCCTCGCTGCCTCCCCCGGCCTATCACGCCTGGGTGCGTCCTGTCGCACAGGCCTCGTTCTGGCTGTCACTGGTGCTGACGATCTACTTCGTGCTGCAGGGACTGGTGCTGTGGCCGTTGCACAACCTCGCGCTGTGGCGCCTGGTGGAAAGCGAAGTGCAGCACCAGCAGCTGCACAGCCTGATCTGGCTGCTGGCGCACCCGGTAGCCGCATCGATGGTCGTCGCGCTGTTGTGCCTGGCCTCGACCGTATCCAGCTGGGGCCTGCTGCGCGAACGGCGCTGGGGCCTGTGGAGCTTCGTGGTACTGCTGCTGCTGAGTGGCCTGACCAACTTCGCGGCCGCCTGGTGGCTGGACCTGTTCATGGGCGACTTCATTCCGCTGCTGGCCAATGACCCGGCCCTGCTGCAGGAGCTGCAGCTGAAACGCTGGCTGATCACGCTGACCGTGGTCGGCATGTCGTTCGTGCTTCTCGGCCTGCAGGGCTGGCTGGCCTGGCGCCTGCTGCGGCCGGATGTGCGCTCGCGCTTCCACTGAGTTCTACCGATCCCCGTTCGACAAGGACTGTCGCATGCGCTTGCTGATGCTTCTTCCCGCACTGCTGTTCGCCGCGCTGCCTGCCAGCGCCGACGCGTTGCAGTGTGGCGAATACCGCAGCGCCGATGGCGGCACGGCGCTCGTGTTCACCGCCCCCAGCAGCGGCTACCGCCACAACGACATCCGTGAACGGGAGCCACTATGGGTCGATCGCAGTGCGGCGCAGACCCGGTTGGTCATGCTCGACGATGGCGTGGCGCAACCGATCCGGATCAGCGCCGATGGGCACCGCATCGAGGACGACGTGGTGACCTACACGCTGAGCCACTCCCGCGCCTGCGCCATCGAACCCAGCGTGATGGACGGCAGCTGTCGCGCCGCCGGCAGCCACTGCATCGCGCAGCTGCCCACGGCCTCACCCGGCCAGGCCCTGCGCGCGTGCAATGAAGGCGTTGGCGCAGGCTGCTCGACGCTGCTGCGACAACTGCGCGAGAACAGCGCAGCAGTAGCCAATGACACCGGCCCGGCCCGCTTCGAGCGCCCGGGCATCTGCCGCGAACCCACACCTGGGCATGATCCGGGGGCCTGCGAGACGCAAACCAGTGATGCGCTGGCTGCCGCCATGCAGCAATTGGGCGAACGTCTGCAACAGGTAGACGAAGACGCGCTGGATTCGCCGCTTCCGGGCGCTGCACGTGATCGTCTGCAGCAGCTGTGCCTGCAACACCGTGGTGGTCGCTTCTGCACCGAGGTTGCCGAGCAGCAGTTGATCGCGCTGGAACCCGCGCTGGCCGTGCAGGCGCTGCAGGTCATCTGCGATGCGGGGCGCGCCAGTGCCTGCGAACGTAGTGCGCCATTGCGTGAACTCGGCGCCGATCTACGCCTGGTGCCGCTCCGGCAGGTGCCGTGTGGCCGCTACCAGGCCGAGGGCGGCCAAGTCGACAGGCTCGACTTCGGCGACGGCACGCGCGGCCGCCTGTATGACGGCGCCATCCACCTGCAGCAGGACGGCGAAACCCTTGTCCTGCGCCAGCTGGGCAACGGCGACCTGCTTGGCATGGATACGCAGACCGGTTACCAGCGCTACCAGCCGGTGCCCGGCACGGCACAATGCACGCCCCCGCGCGAGGGCCGTGATTCGCCGTAGCGCCTGGAGTTTCCCGTTCGATCGTCAAGGAGACGACATGCATTCACCCGCACCGCGCCGCCGCTGGCTGGTCTGGGCGCTGCTGCTGGCCGCGCCGATGGCCGCCGCACAGTCACCGCAATGCGGCCTGTTCAAGGCCGACGAAGGCAGCGGCACGCTGCGCATCAGCTCACCGAACCGCGGCGAGCAGAAGCACTTCGGCAGTGCGCCGTCTCCGGTCGCGTTCCAGCAGATCGACGGAAAGCTGCAACTGGTGAACCTGGAGTACGGCCTGCCCAGCGCGTTGCAGGTGCGCGATCGTGGCCGCACCGTCGAGGTGGATGGCACGGTCTACATCCTGCAGGCCCCCGCACAGTGCGCCGCCGCAGCCAGGCCGGCTGAAGGCAGCTGCCTGGCCGATGCGGCGGCGTGCCTGGACAACCGCCGTGAAGCGCCCCCGGCCGCGCTGGAAGCAGGGTGCCGGGAAGGCGTGCCCGGCATGTGCCTGCAGCTGGCCGATCGCTGGCATGACGAGGCCAGGGCGCCGGCCACGCCGGATGAGGCGCAGCAACAGGCCATCCTCGATACCGCACTGGCCGGCATCGAACTGCCTGTGCCGTGCCGGAATGGCGGCTTCAGCAACGAGACACCGGCCTGTGCAGCGGCGCTGGAAGCGGATCCGGCGCTGCAGGAGCAGATCGTCAAGGCCGCGATGGGTGCGGCGATGGTCGAAGCCGTGAGCTCCGTGCTGTCACCCTCCACGCCGGTGGTGGTGCCGGCCGCGCAGCGCCAGCAGCTGTTGCAGTTGTGCCAGCAGGTCGGCCATGGCGGCTTCTGCAGCCGCGTGGCCGAGCTCTCGTGGGAATCCGACGACCCCTTGCAGGCGGTGCAGGCACTGACCACGGCGTGCGCGCCCGGTAAGGAAAGCGCCGCCTGCGAGCGCCTGCCTGCATTGCAGGCGCTGGGCGCCTCGTTGCGGCCGCAGCCGGCTACGGCGCTGCCCTGCGGCACCTTCCGCGCCGCAGGTGGCCTGATGGATACGCTGGACTTCGGCGATGCAGGACGGGTCGGCATCGGCTGGGACAGCCAACTGCGTGCTCGTGTCGAAGACGGCGACATCCGCATCCGCCACGACAAGGGCGGCGACTTCGTGCTGCGGCCGTTGCCCGGGGGCCAGCTGCTGGGCCTGGACACGTGGACACGCTTCCAGGTGTTCGTGCCGACCGGCGAGGGCGCGAGCACCTGCAGCCCGCCGAAACACTACACGGTGCTGCCGCTGCCTCAGGACTGCCCGCAGGCGCTGGCCAGCGGCGGTGCCGAAGCCTGCTGCGCGCAGGGTAAGCTGCAGGGCTGCAACATTCTTGGCAACCGTCTTGCGCTGTCCGGCCAGTGGCGGCAGGCGGCAGAGCACTACACCACCGTGTGCCGTGCCGGCGTGCGCGAGGGCTGCGAAAACCTGGTCGCAGCGCAGGGCCGCAGCAGCGACATCGACGCCCATGCGACGCTGGAGCGGCTGTGTGCCGCCGACCGCAGCGGCCGCCACGTCGCCTGCGACGTGCTGGACACCGGAAACTGGAGCGCCCTGGAGCTGGGCCGTGTCCTGCAGGAGGCGGTGGACGAAGCGACGGCCGAGGACACTCCGGCACCGCGCGCTTCCAACCGCAAGCGATGAGCCGGCCAAGGCCTGCCCGCAGCTTCGGGCGGGCCCTGCGGTAAAGTAGCGCCATGAACGAATTCGAGCGCGTGCGCACCTACCTCACCGACCTGCAGGACCGCATCTGTGCGGCGATCGAGGCCGTCGATGGCCAGGCCCGCTTCCAGGAAGACCTGTGGCAGCGGGCCGAGGGCGGTGGCGGGCGTACCCGCGTGCTGCGCGACGGCGCGGTGTTCGAGCAGGCCGGCATCGGCTTCTCCGATGTGGCCGGCAGCCGCCTGCCGCCGTCGGCCTCGGCCAACCGCCCGGAACTGGCCGGCGCCTCCTGGCGCGCCACCGGCGTGTCGCTGGTGTTCCACCCGCTCAATCCCTACGTGCCGACCACCCATGCCAACGTGCGCTTCTTCCAGGCGCAGCGCGACGGCGAAGTGGTGGCCAGCTGGTTCGGCGGCGGCTTCGACCTGACTCCGTTCTACCCGTTCGACGAGGACGTGCAGCATTGGCACCGGGTCGCACGCAACCTGTGCACGCCGTTCGGCGACGAGCGCTATGCCGCGCACAAGCGCTGGTGCGATGAATACTTCTTCCTGCGCCACCGCAATGAAACGCGCGGCGTCGGCGGCCTGTTCTTCGATGACCTGCACGGCGATTTCGAGCGCGATTTCGCTTATCTGCGTGCGGTCGGTGATGGCTTCCTCGACGCCTACCTGCCGATCGTGCAGCAGCGCAAGGACGCCGCATATGGCGAGCGCGAACGCGAGTTCCAGCTGTACCGCCGCGGCCGCTACGTGGAGTTCAACCTGGTCTACGACCGCGGCACCCTGTTCGGGCTGCAGAGCGGTGGCCGCAGCGAAAGCATCCTGATGAGCCTGCCGCCGCGGGTGCGCTGGGAGTACGGCTTCACCCCGGAAGCGGGCAGCGCCGAGGCGCGCCTGGCCGACTACCTGGTGCCACGCGACTGGCTCTGATCGTCCGGCGCCACGCCTGATCCGTGGCGCCTTCTTACGCCTGTGGTGCGCCCCGCGCCGGACAGGCCCTGCACTGCCTCCTTCAAGGATGACCCCATGCCTGCTGCTGTTCCCTTCCGCCCCCGCGCCGCGGGCTGGCGCTCCCTGCTGTTGCTTGCATTGGCCTCGGCCAGCCTGCCGGCCGCCGCGCAATCGATGGCCTGCGGCACCTACAAGGACGTCGACGGCAACACCACGCTGACCATCGAAAGTGAAGGCCATGGTTTCCTGTCCGGCCCCTACCAAGCCACCGAGCAGCTGCGCATCGCCCGCCAGGAGGACGTGCTCGGCACCGGCAACCTGTCCACCGGCCGCCTGGAAAACTGGTACTTCTCGGACAACGATCGCACGATCAGCACCCCCTATCGCGAATTCACCCGCGAGCACACCGCCGTCTGCAAGACGATGCCGGAGCCCATCGAGGGCGGCTGCGTAATGAACACCTCCGAGTGCCTGGAGGCGTTGCCGGAAGCCGAACCGCTGAAGCTGCATGCCTGGTGCGCCGAAGGCGTGGGCGCGGCCTGCATGCAGCTGCTGGAGACCTACCAGCGGCAGGCCAAGGACGCAGCGCCGGCGCCTGCACGTTCCGAGCCGCCGATGCCGGAGATCTGCAAGGAGGATTCGGCGTCGTTCAATGCCGAGGGCTGCAGGGCGATCGCCGAGGTGGTCGGCGCCGAGATGATGGGCAAGGCCGTGCTCGGCCTGCAGCATTCGAACGACCCTGTCTTGCCGTCCGCGCAGCTCGATGAACTGGCCGCACTGTGCCGGCAGCAGCACGGCGAGGCGTTCTGCGCCGACGTTGCCGAGGCGCTGTGGAGTGGTGGGCGCCTGTTGCAGGCCCATGACGCGCTGCAGCTGTCGTGCGCCCAGCGCGCGGAGCGCGTGGCCTGCGGCCGCGCCGAGGCGCTTGCCCGACTGGCCTCGGTACCGGCCGCTGCACTGGCCCCGGTGCCGGCTTCCGCGCTGCCCTGTGGGAGCTATGAAGCGGTGTACGGCGTGCTCTCGCAGCTGCGCTTCCTCGATGGTGGCCTGGTGGAAGCCGGGGGCCGCGACCAGCGCCTGCGCGCGAGCCTGCAGGACGGGCGCATCCTCATCCATCGCGACGTCGGCAGCGACTTCGTACTGCAGCCGCTGAAGAACGGAAACTTGGCCAGCGTCGACGGCGGCAACCGCTTCGCCTACTACGAGCGCAAGCCGGGCTCAGGCAATGCCAGCTGCGCACCGCCGGTGGCCTTCGTGGAGATCCCCCTGCCGCTGGACTGCCCGACCCTGGACCGCAAGGACGGCGCCAAGGCCTGCTGCACCGATGGCAAGCTGCTGGGCTGCAAGGTTGCCGGCGAGGCACTGTTCAAAAACGAACAATGGGCCGCATCGCGGTCCTACTTCCAGACGCTGTGCAGCGCGGGTGTGCGCGAAGGTTGCCTGGCAATGGCCGCGGTGTATGCGCATACCGCGGATCCGAAGATTCCGCAGGCCATGGCGGCGATCTGCGCGAAGGACGGAAAGGGCACCCACGTCGCCTGCGATGTGGACGCGACGCGCAACTGGCCGGCGCTGAAGGCTGAAGCCGCTCCCTGAGGCCAGGCACCTGTTGAGCCGGGCATGGGCCCGGCGCTACGAGGTCAGGTGCTCTTCCGCGCGATGATCGTGATGTGCCCGGTCGTCTCCAGCAGGGCGATCTGCACGTCCTCGATCTGCAGGCCGCCCTGTTGGCGCAGCGCGGCATCGAAATCGGCCCGGCTGATCAGTTCGCGGCGGAGAACGCCCTCCAACAGCCGGCCATCACGCGCGATCACGGTGGGCTCTCCTTCGATCATCCGCTCCATGCGCCGATTCCGGGTGGTCAACCAGCCCACCCCGTAGTTCAGCACGATCAGGGTGGCCGCCAGCAGCAGGCCACCGCCCAGCGAGGTGTCGGTGCCCAGCAGCGCGTTCTGCACCGCGTTGCCCAGCAGCACGATCAGCAGCACGTCGAAAGGCGTGATCTGCCCCAGAGCCCGCTTGCCGCCCAGCCGGACCATGCCCAGCACCACGACATAGACCACCACCGCGCGCAGGATGAATTCCCACCACGGCATGGCCAGGGCGAACAGGTCGGGCATGGTCTTCCCCTGCAGAACGGTGGCCCAGCCTAGCACCTGGGGTCAGATCCCTTTGCCCGGCGGGCAAAGGGATCTGACCCCCAGTGTGTGTTCCGTTGGCGCAAATAAAAAGCCCCGCTGACCAGGGGGAGGTCAACGGGGCCGGGGAACGGGCACTTGGGGAGGAGTCCCCGTTCCGAGATCTGCTCCAGGGGATGGGAGAGATCCACAACAGGCGTTGCGCCTGTCGGGAGTTATAGAAGCACTTCGAACACTAACGGTTCGTGAAGGGGCCCCATTTAATGAATTTCAATAGGGGCAACATTCATGGTCGAGTCAGAAACACCCGACTCATGAACAAATTCACGTCGTTTTCGGCCTGAAACACCGTCAGTGCGCTTCGTCCCAGTTGTTGCCGACGCCCGTGTCGACCACCAGTGGCACCCGCAGTTTGGCCGCTTGCGACATGCGCTCCACCACCTGCAAACGCAGGTCCTCGACGAAACTGCTTTCGGTTTCGAACACCAGTTCATCGTGCACCTGCAGGATCATCCGTGCCGGCGCCCCGCTGTCACGCAGCCACTGGTCCACATCCACCATCGCGCGCTTGATGATGTCGGCGGCAGTGCCCTGCATCGGCGCGTTGATCGCCGCGCGTTCAGCACCGGCACGCAGGCCCTGGTTGCGGGCGTGGATGTCGTTCAGGTACAGGCGACGGCCGAACAGGGTTTCCACGTAGCCCTGGTCACGGGCCTGCTGGCGCATCCGCTCCATGAAGTCGCGCACGCCCGGGTAGCGGCTGAAGTACAGCGCCACGTAGTCCTGCGCCTGGCCACGGTCGATGCCCAGGTTGCGGGCCAGGCCGAAGGCGCTCATGCCGTACATCAGGCCGAAGTTGATGGCCTTGGCGGCGCGGCGCTCGTTCGGGGTCACCTCCTCCAGCGTGCGCCCGAACACCTCGGCGGCGGTGGCACGGTGTACGTCGGCGCCCTGCTCGAAGGCACGCACCAGGCCCGGGTCCTCGGACAGGTGGGCCATGATCCGCAGTTCGATCTGCGAATAGTCGGCCGCCAGCAGCTGGAAGCCTTCCGGGGCGATGAACGCGCGGCGGATGCGGCGGCCGTCCTCGGTGCGGATCGGGATGTTCTGCAGGTTCGGGTCCGACGAGGACAGGCGGCCGGTGGCGGCACCGGACTGGTGGTAGCTGGTATGCACCCGGCCGGTGTCCGGGTTGACCATCTCCGGCAGCTTGTCGGTGTAGGTGCTGCGCAGCTTGGCCAACCCACGGTAGTCCAGGATGACCCGCGGCAGCTCATGCTGGTCGGCAATCGCCTCCAGCGCCTCTTCGTTGGTGCTGGGCTGGCCCTTCGGGGTCTTCACCACCGCCGGCAGCTTCAGCTCGTCGAACAGCACCGCCTGCAGCTGCTTGGGCGAATCCAGGTTGAAGCTGCGCCCGGCCAGCTCGGTGGCCTTCTGCTGCGCGGCCAGCATGCGCGAGGACAGGTCCTGGCTCTGCCGGCGCAGTTCGTCGGTGTCGATCCGCACGCCATTGGCTTCAATGCTGGCCAGCACCGGCACCAGCGGCATCTCGATGTTGCGGTACACGCTGTCCAGCGCCGGCTCGGCCAGCAGCTGCGGCTGCAATGCGTGGTGCAGGCGCAGGGTGATGTCGGCGTCCTCGGCGGCGTAGCGGCTGGCTTCGTCGATGCCCACCTGCGAGAACGGGATCTGCTTGGCGCCCTTGCCGGCCACGTCCTCGAACTTGATGGTGCTGTAGCCCAGATAACGCAGCGCCAGCGAATCCATGTCGTGGCGGGTGGCGGTGGAATTGAGCACGAAGCTCTCGAGCATGGTGTCGTCGTGGTAGCCCTGCACCGCCACGCCGTGGCGGCGCAGCACATGCAGGTCGTACTTGCCATGCTGGCCCAGCTTCTTCTTCGCCGGGTCCTGCAGCGCCGGGCGCAGTGCGTCCAGCACCTGCTGCATGGGCAGCTGGGCCGGCGCACCCGGGTAATCGTGGCCGACCGGAATGTACGCCGCCCTGCCCGGCTCGACGGCCAGGCTGATGCCCACCAGGCGCGCGCGCATCGCGTCCAGCGCATCGGTCTCGGTATCGAAGCTGATCAGTTCGGCCTGCTGCAGGCGTTCGACCCAGGCCTGCAGCTGCTCGGCGGTCAGCACGGTCTCGTACTCACCCGGCGCGGACAGTGCCGGATCCAGCGTGCCAGCGGCGGGCGCCTCGACGCTGCCACGGGCGAAGCCAGCGGCGGTGCCACGCAGGCTCGGGGTCGCCTCGCTGGCGGCCACCGGTGCCGGCACCGGCGCGCCCAGCTCCTTCAGCGCCTGGGTGAAGCCATAGCGCGTATACAGCTCGGTCAGCGCCGGCACATCCTGCTCGCGCAGGGCCAGCGTGGTCGGGCTGGCGTCCAGCTGCACGTCGGTACGGATGGTCACCAGCTCGCGGTTCAGCGGCAGCCGCTCCAGCGCGGCGCGCAGGTTCTCGCCGATCTTGCCCTTCATGGCCGGCGCGGCCGCCATCACGCCGTCCAGGTGCTGGTACTCGGCCAGCCACTTGGCGGCGGTCTTCGGCCCGCACTTCTCCACGCCCGGCACGTTGTCGACCGCGTCGCCCATCAGCGCCAGCAGGTCGATGATCTGGTCGGCGCGCACGCCGAACTTCTCCATCACCGCCGCATCCGAATCCATGCGGCTGCCGGTCATGGTGTTGACCAGCTCGATGCCCGGGCGCACCAGCTGGGCGAAGTCCTTGTCGCCGGTGGAAATGGTCACCTTCAGGTCCTGCGCCAGGCCCTGAAGGGCCAGCGTGCCGATCACATCGTCGGCCTCCACGCCGGGGATGCGCAGGATGCTGATGCCCAGCGCTTCGACGATGCGGCACATCGGCTCGACCTGGCTGCGCAGCTCATCGGGCATCGGCGGGCGGTTGGCCTTGTACTGGTCGTACAGGTCGTCACGGAAGGTCTTGCCCGGCGCGTCGACCACGAACGCGACGTAGGCCGGGCGCTCCTTCAGCGTCGAACGCAGCATGTTGACCACGCCGAACAGCGCGCCGGTGGGTTCACCCTGTGCATTGGACAGGGGCGGCAGCGCGTGGAACGCGCGGTACAGGTAACTGGACCCGTCGATCAGGACTAATCTGCTCATGTGCCGATTCTACGCGCCCGTGCCTGCACCGCGGCGACACGGCCCGTACACCGCGATGGGGCATAATCAGGGCTCTTTCCAGGCAAAGGCTCCGCCGATGAAGACCCTGATGCTGGCTTCCCTGCTCCTGCTCGCTGGCTGCGCCAGCATGGGTGGCGCGGGCGCCCCCCCGGTGGACGTCAAGGGCGCGGATGTATCCAAGCGCACCATGGACAACGGTGACACCATCGAGGAATACCGCGTGTCCGGCCAGCTGCGCATGGTCAAGGTGACCCCGTCGCGCGGTGCCCCGTTCTACATGTACGACAAGAACGGCGACGGCCGCATGGACAACGACAAGGACGGCGTGTCGCCGGTCTACTGGAAGCTGTACAGCTGGTGAGGTGACCGGGGTTGTGACCGGGGTCGGATCCCTTTCCACAGGAAAGGGCTCTGACCCCCTCGAAGCCACCGGCACGGCCCCGATCCCCCACAAAAAACAACGCCGGCGCGCATCCTGCGGCCGGCGTCGGGTCCCCTCCCCGGGAACGCTTGAATCAGCGGGTATGGATCAGCGGATGACCAGCACCGGCAGCGTGCTGCGTGCCAGCACTTCGGCGGTCTGGCTGCCCAGCAGTACACGGGTCACGCCACGGCGGCCGTGCGAGGTCATCACGATCAGGTCGCTGTTGCGCTCGCCGGCGGTCTCGATGATGCCGTCGGCCGCATAGCGGTCCAGCACGTGCACCGGGTTGGCGGTGATGCCCTGCTCGGCGGCCTTGGCCAGCGCCGGCTGCAGCACCTTCTGCGCGCCTTCCTCGCGGTCGGCCTTGTATTCGGGGCTGTTCATGTAGCCCACGCTCCAGCCCATGGCGTCGTACATGCCGACGGCCCACGGCTCGGAAACAGTGACGATATCGACCTCGGCGTTGAGGTCCTTGGCCAGCTCCAAGCCCTTGGCCAGGCCCTTGTCGGCCAGTTCGGACCCGTCAGTGGCAATCAGGATGCGCTTGTACATGGTGGGGCTCCGTGGCGGTCTGCCGGATGGGAACGACACCATTGCACACCGTATGTGCAGGCGGCGCCTTGAGCAGGATCAATCCGGCGCCGCGCAGCGGCGTGTGCGCACCGTCACGTGGTCCGGGGGACAGGCTCGGCCCGCCCTCTTCTGTAGAGCCGAGCCCGTGCTCGGCTGCTTCTGGCGGGAAAAGCAGCCGAGCATGGGCTATGCCGGTCGTCCTGACCGGCACCCTTCGGGCCGTCGCAAGCGACGTTGGCAGCGGCTCCTGCCGCTACCTTCGGCTCTACAACAACGTCGCTCAGGCGATCTGCACCACGCGCGCGTTCTGGCACAGCGGGTAGCTGGCCACGAACTCGTCAATCGCATCGCGCATCGCCTCGAACGATTGGCCGTACATGTACAGCGCGGTCTCGGTCGGGCCCTGCCACCAGCTGCAGATCTCGCCCAGGCCGTCGATGTTCCCGGACAGCTGCTCGAACACGTGGTTGGAATCGCACTGTTCGTAGACCTCGTCCGGCAGGTTCAGGCCATCCAGGTAGATGCCCAGGCCTTCGGTCACGCCGAAGCTGCGATCGGCCTCGCCTGCGCCCTGTATCTGCGAACCCTTCGGTGCACCCAGCTGCTCCAGCAGGTCGATCAGCTTCGGCACGCCCGCGGCATCGACCAGTGCCACTTCGATATCGCCGTATTCGACCTCACCCAGGTCGGACATCGCGGTGCCGCCGCCGGTCAGCTCGCCCACCTGGGCCGCCTGCAGCAGCGCGTCGAGCGGATCCTCGAACAGTTCGTGGCGGTGCTCCGGCTGCAGCCGGGCGTTCAACTTCACGGTGACGTGCAGCGTGGGTTCGGTCATGGGGGCGTTCCTGGAAGAAGTGCCACCTATTGTAGAGCCGAGCCCATGCTCGGCTGCTTCTGGCCGGAAAAGCAGCCGAGCATGGGCTCGGCTCTACAACAGCCTGTCAACGCAGGAACGGCGTGACCTTGCGCTTCAGCAGTTCCACCAGCACCGGGTCCATGTACTCGTAGTCATCCGGAATATCCAGGCAGATCACCCGCTTGCCGTTCAACCAGGCCTTGTAGCGGCTGGACAGCCGGTTGCGGTGGGCGCGCTCCATCACGAACACGATATCGGCCCACTGCAGCAGCTCGGGGCTGAGCACTTCCTCGGCGTCGGCCAGCAGCCCGGCCGAGGCGGTCTCGATGCCCGGCCAATCGGCGAATACCTGCTCGGCCGTCGGGCTGCGCAGGCGATTCTGGCTGCAGAGGAAGAGCACATTGCGGGTCATGAGCGCAGCCTAATGGGGGCAGAGCCCTTTTCCAACGGAAAAGGCTCCGGCCCCAACCACGTGCATTCCGCGATGGGGTCAGAGCCCTCCCTGCGGGAGGAATCCGACCCCTCGACGGCGATCAGATCACCGTCAGGTTGGCGTAGGCCATCACCAGCCACTTGCTGCCGGCATCAGCAAACTCGACCTGCACGCGGGCGTGCGCGCCGCTGCCTTCGTAGTCGGTCACCATGCCTTCGCCGAACTTGGGATGGGTAACCAGCGCGCCGAGCTTGACCGGCGGCGCCTCGATCGAGGCATGGCCCATCACCCGGCTGGCGCCCATCGAAGCCGGGCGCGAGACCTGCACCTTCGGGCGCACTTCGTGCAGCAGTTCGCGCGGAATCTCGCGCAGGAAGCGTGACGGCAGGCTGTAGTTGTCCTGGCCGTGGATGCGGCGCGATTCGGCATAGCTCAGCACCAGCTTCTGGCGCGCGCGGGTGATGCCGACATAGGCCAGGCGGCGCTCTTCTTCCAGCCGCCCGCTTTCCTCCAGCGAGCGTGCGCTGGGGAACAGGCCTTCTTCCAGGCCGGCCAGGAACACCAGCGGGAATTCCAGGCCCTTGGCCGAGTGCAGGGTCATCAGCTGCACGCCCTCTTCGCCCGCCTGCGCCTGGCCCTCACCGGCCTCCAGCGCGGCATAGGCCAGGAACGCGACCAGCTCGTCCATGTCCTCGCCCACTTCCTCGATGTCGTCGGCCCGGCGCACGAAGCGCGAGGCCACCGAGACCAGTTCGTCGAGGTTGTCGGTGCGCGACTCCGAGTCCAGCGCATTGCGGCTTTCCTTGCTCCAGTGCTCGCGCAGCTGCGAGCGGGCCAGCACGTGGTCCACGCGCTCGGCCAGGGTCATGTGCACGGTCTGCGCCTGCAGCTCGTTGACCAGCCCCAGGAAGCCGGCCAGCGCATTGCGCGCGCGTGCGGCCAGCGCGTTGCCCTGGGTGACCAGCATCGTTGCTTCCCACAGCGAGATACCCTGCGCGCGTGCCTCGCGGCGCACTTCGTCCAGCGTGCGGTCGCCGATGCCCCGGGTGGGGGTGTTGACCGCGCGCTCGAACGCGGCGTCATCGTTGCGGTTGGACAGCAGGCGCAGGTAGGCCAGCGCGTCCTTGATTTCGGCACGCTCGAAGAAGCGCATGCCGCCATACACGCGGTACGGCACCTGTTCGCTCAGCAGCGCTTCTTCCAGCGCGCGCGACTGCGCGTTGCTGCGGTAGAGCACGGCCACTTCGGTGTAGCTGCCACCGTCGCGCACCCACTGGCGGGCACGCTCGACGATGTAGCGTGCCTCGTCCATCTCGTTGTACGCGGCGTACAGGTCGATCGGCTCGCCGTCACCGCTGTCGGTCCACAACTGCTTGCCGATGCGATCCGGGTTGTGCGCGATCACCGCGTTGGCAGCGCCGAGGATGTTGGCGGTGGAGCGGTAGTTCTGCTCCAGGCGGATGGTCTGCGCGCCCGGGAAATCGCGCAGGAAGCCCTGCACGTTCTCGACCTTGGCACCGCGCCAGCCGTAGATGGCCTGGTCGTCGTCGCCGACCACGAACACGTGGCCGGAATCGCCGGCCAGCACGCGCACGAAGGCGTACTGGATGGCATTGGTGTCCTGGAACTCGTCCACCAGGATCTCGCGGAAGCGGGCGCGGTAGTGCGACAGCAGCGCCGGGTTGTCGCGCAGCAGTTCGTGCGCGCGCAGCAGCAGCTCGGCGAAGTCGACCAGGCCGGCGCGGTCGCAGCGCGCCTGGTACTCGATGTAGGCCTGGCGCATGGTTTCCAGCCACGCGTCGTGCGGTTCGGGCTGGATGTGCTGCGGGCGGCGGCCCTCGTCCTTCTGCGCGTTGATCCACCACGCGATCTGCTTGGGCGGGTACTTGCCGTCGTCCAGCTCCAGCGCCTGCACCACGCGCTTGACCAGCCGCAGCTGGTCGTCCGAATCCATCACCTGGAAACCTTCGGGCAGCTTCGCGTCCTGCCAGTGCAGGCGCAGCAGGCGGTTGGCCAGGCCGTGGAAGGTACCGATCCACATGCCACGGCTGCCATGGGGCAGCTGGGCGTCGATGCGGTGGCGCATTTCGCCGGCCGCCTTGTTGGTGAAAGTCACCGCGAAAATGCCGTGGGTCGGCACGCCGTCGACTTCATGCAGCCAGGCGATGCGGTGGGTGAGTACGCGGGTCTTGCCGGAACCGGCACCGGCCAGCACCAGGTGGTGGCCGGGGGGAGCGGAGACGGCTTCGCGCTGGGCCGGGTTCAGGCCATCAAGCAGGTGGGAGACATCCATGCCCCCATTTTACGGCATCGCCGTCGCGGCTCCTGCGACCACCTGGGTGGCCAGTGCCTGCGCCTGCTGACGCAGTTCAGGCACCGCCAGGCTTTCCCACAGGCTGCCGATGCGCAGGCTGCCGAGTACGCCCAGCCGCGCCTGCGGCTGGCCACCGGCGGCACGCAGGCGGTCGCCCGGCACTGTGCTGTCCAGGCCCAGCCCGTGCGGGCCGGGGCGGGCCAGGCCATCGCTCTGCAGCTGTTGCAGCAAGGGATTGCGCAGCGCGCTGGCGCGGGTTTCCACGCCGGTGGCGTTGATCACGCCGCCGATCGTCCAGTGCTGATCCTTGCCGGAGGCGTCGCGACCCGACAGCCGCAGGGCATCGCCTTCGCGGCCGATGCGTTGCAGGCGGGACCGGTGAATACGCAGTTGGCCGCTTTCGATCAGCGCCTGCAGCTGTGCGTCGACCTCTTCGGCGATGCGGTGGCGATGCACGTCCCAGTAGCGCACCACATGGCGCAGGAAGCGGCGCTGGTCGGCCGCGTCGAGGCTGCACCACAGTGCCTGCCCGTGCGGACGGATGCGGTCCATCACCCCCTGCCACGGCAGACCATCGGCCTGCGCCTGGCGCGCGAACCCGCGCAACGCGCGCAGGCGCTGGCGCAGGCTCATCGGCAGCAGCGCAGCCGGGTCGAACGCGGGCAGGCCGCCATGCGCATGCGGCAGCGGCAGCAGGCCATGGCGCGAGATCACGTGCAGCGGGCCGGTGTGGCCGGCAGCGACCAATGCCAGCACGGTGTCAGCCATGCTCAGGCCGGAGCCGACGATGGCCACGGCCTGCTCACCGGCCAGGGTGCGTATGCCGTCGTAGTCCCAGGCCTCGATCACGTCATCGGCGGGCAGTGCCTCGGCACCGGCTACCGGCAGCGGCCGCATGCTGTTGCCGGTGGCGAGCACTGCCTGTGCGGCGTGCAGCGTCTGGCCATCGCCGAGTGCCAGCTGGTAGCCGTGGTCATCCGGCTGCAGGCCCAGTACCGGCTGCACGATCACCTGCAGCTGTGCCGGGCTGGCCGCGGCGGCCTCCTGCAGGCGCTGCTGCAGGTACGCTGCAAAGTAGTGGCGGCACACGTAACGCTCGCCCAGCACCTCGCGCGCCTCGCCCGGGTAGGCGTTGGCGGCCATCAGGTAGTCGAGGAAATCGCCGGGCTGGTCGGCAAACGCACTCATCTTCGCCGCCGGCACGTTCAGCAGGTGCTCCGGCCACGGCGTGGCATAGGCGATGCCCTGCGCCAGCTGCGAAGCCGGTTCGAAGATGGCCAGCGCCAGCGGCGCCTGGGCCTGGCGCAACACCTGGATCGCCACCAGCACCCCGGCCGCACCACCACCGATGATTGCCAGGTCCAGTTCGCCATTACGCGGTGAATCAGTCATGCGCCGATTGTAGGCCATCGGCGATGACGGGCCGGATTGCCGAAGCGGGCGGTTGCCGCCGTTTCACATCAACGCATCGGCCAGCCGTGCGATGCCTTCGCGGCTGCGCCGCCACGTGGGACGGCTGCGCCACTGCTGCAGGTCCAGCTGCCGCGACTCGCGCAGGTAGCCATCCTCGATCGCGCACAGCTGCTGCACCAGCGCACGGTCGTAGCAGACCAGGCCGATTTCGGCATTCAGCGCGAACGAGCGGATATCCATGTTGATCGAGCCGAGCACGGCGATGTCCTCGTCCACGCTCATGTGCTTGGCGTGCAGGAACTGCGGCTCGTACAGCGCGATGCGCACGCCACAGCGCAGCAGCTCGTCGTAGTAGGCCTCCTGCGCCCACGACGTCAGCCGCTGGTTGTTGCTGGCCGACAGGATCAGCTGCACCTGCACGCCGGACAAGGCCGCAATGCGCAAGGCGCTGAGCGTGGCTTCGTCGGGCACGAAATACGGGGTGACCATCACCAGCCGGCGCCGCGCCAGGTGGATCAGCGCCGCCACCGCATCGCGTGCGTTGCTGTAGGGATAGGCGGGGCCGCTGGGCAGCAACTGGGTGGCGATGTCGTCGCTGCACTCGGGCACATCGGCGATCACGTCCAGGCGCTGGCCGGTTTCCATGTACCAGTCGCTGGCGAACACCGCTTCCAGATGCGCCACCGCCGGGCCGCGCACGCGCGCCACCAGCTCGCGGTTCGGGTGGCCAGGCACGAACTGCGGGCCGGCCAGGTTCTGCGAACCGACATAGGCCACTTCGTTGTCGATCACCGCGATCTTGCGATGGTTGCGCAGGTCCATGCGCCCGCTGCGGCGCCAGCGCAGGCCACCGGGCAGCATCGCGCGCACTTCGATGTCGCGCGCCTGCAGGCGCTTGCGATAGGCACGCAGGCCGCGCTTGGCGCCCACCGCGTCGAGCAGCACGCGGCACTGCACGCCACGTGCAGCCGCACGCTGCAGGGCCTCGACGATCGCCTCGCCCACCGCGTCGTCGAACATCAGGTAGTACAGCAGGTGCACGCGGTCTTCGGCCTGGTCGATGTCGGCGATCAGCGTGTGCAGTGATTCGTCGTAGTCGGTCAGCAGATCGACGGCGTTGCCGTGCACCGGCATGAAGTCGCCCTGGCGCTGCACCAGCGGCACGATCTCAGCGCTGGCGGTGTCCGGCTGCGGTGTCCAGCGCAGGCGATGCTGCAGCGCCTGTTCCTCTCGGATGACCTGCGAGGCCTCGGCCTGGCGGCGGATGCGCTCGCGCGACAGCCATGGGTGGCCGAACAGCAGGTACAGCGGCAGGCCCAGCAGCGGCACGAAGCCGACCAGCAGCAGCCAGCTACGCGCCGCCCCCGGCGTGGTGCGGGTGGGGATCCAGCACAGTGCAACCAGCCGGATCAGCCAGTCGATCAGCAGCAGGTACGAACCCAGCAACCACTCGAACAGCATCGTGTCGCCCGTCGGGAGGTGATGGGCCATTCTGCCCACCGGCCCTTGTGGAGTCGAGCCGCGCTCGACGGCCTTCCGGTCCGACCGCACAGCAGCCGAGCGTGGGCTCGGCTCTACAGGATGGCTCAATGCCGCACCGGCACCTCGCACAGCCGCCGCACCGCGTCGGCATGGCGGCGGCCGTTGAGCGCCATGCAGGCGATCGCCTGTGCGGCCCGCTCCAGCTGCGCCTCCGGCAGCGGCGACGGCGCGCCGTTGGCCAGTGCCAGATGGTGGTCGCACAGCAGCAGCGCCATGCCCTCGATGCCTTGCAGCATGCGCTGCAGGCGCAGCCAGCCCAGTTCCAGGTCCTGCCGGTGTGATGGGGTGTTCATGCAACCTCCTTCAACGGATCTGGCCACCGTGAAGGTGGCGGACGATGCGTGGTTGCAATACCGGGAAGCAATCAATCAGCAAACGAACCGGCGGGCGCAAGGCCCCCTCGCACCGTCCGCCATAGAGGCGGATAGGTCACCAACCGTCGCCGGAGGGATCTCCGGCGACGGCGGGCGAGTCTACTGATTGATTGACTTCACGGGATTGCAAGCCCGACCGCTGCAACCGCAGCGGCTCACCATCATGGGCACGGCCACGCCCGTCGTTCCAATCGATTTGAACCGTGCGAGGCGCCCGAACCGGTAGGAACAATCACTTATCGCATTCGGCCCTTCGCTCCAGGCATGGCGCCATTGGCGACAGCGTGCGCAGGGACTGCCCAGTGCCGACCAACGGTCGGCACCCACCACCACCACAGCAGCATCGGAACGGTCGGTATCCACCAGGTAAACGCAGGGCATGAAAAAACCCGCCACAAGGGCGGGTTTCTTCGCGGGGACCAGCAATCCATGCGGATTACTTGATCTTGCCTTCCTTGTACAGGACGTGCTTGCGCACGACCGGATCGTACTTCAGGAATTCCATCTTCCCCGGGGTGTTCTTCTTGTTCTTGTCGGTCGTGTAGAAGTGGCCGGTACCGGCCGAGGAAATCATACGGACCTTATCGCGCTTGCCTGCCATGATGCTTTACTCCTCAGACCTTTTCGCCGCGCGCACGCAGCTCAGCCAGAACGGAATCGATGCCGTTCTTGTCGATGGTGCGCAGTGCATGCGCGGAAACACGAAGCTTGACCCAGCGGTTCTCGCTGGCCACCCAGAAACGGCGCTCGTGCAGATTCGGCAGGAAACGACGACGGGTCTTGTTGTTGGCGTGCGAGACGTTGTTACCCGTCTGCACTCGCTTGCCGGAAACCTGGCATACGCGGGACATTGCGCACCTCGATAGTAGTAGTTGTCAGCCCGTAGCCCGGGCGACGGCGGCCTCGATGGTTGCCCACCACACGTCAAGAGAATCAAAGGGTTACGCTGGCGTTGGGCGGCCGGGGACGTGCTCCCGGGAGCGCCGCCCGGTAGAAAACCGGACACAGCGAGCCGCGCATTATGCACGGGTTCAAGCACTTGCGCAAGTTACCCACAGGCGGGGACTGGACCGGCGGGGCGGGGGGACTTCGCCAACCGGCATACTGGCCCGGATCACTGCGGAGCTTTCCATGCGGCTGCTGGCCCTGACCTACGGAACCGAAGGCGATACGCGTCCGCTGGCCATGCTCTGCCATGGGCTGATCAGCGCAGGCCACGCGGTGACACTGCTGGCCGATGGCGGCACCCTGGGCAGCGCGCAGGCCCTGGATGTGCCCCACGCGGCCCTTGAGGGTGACATCCATGACGAAGTGGTCGCCCTTGTCTCGCGGGGCAACGGTGTTGCCGCCGCCAGTACCGGTCTGGCACGGATGGCGCTGCAGCATGTCAGCGGCTGGATGCGCCAGGCCGATGCCGCCGCCGAAGGCTGCGATGCGATTCTGACCGGCGGACTGGCGGCCCTTGTCGGCATGAGCGTGGGCGAACGTCGGGGTCTGCCGGTCATCGGCACCGGCATGATTCCGCTGACCCCGACGCGAGCCTTCCGCTCTCCGTTCCTGCCACCCGGACGCTCGCCGGGCTGGTTGAACCGGGCCAGCTACGGGTGGGTCAACGGCCTGATCTGGCGCCAGTTCCGTCGGCCGATCAACGCGGCACGCCAGCAACTGGGGCAATCGCCGCGTCGCGCGCTGTGGTCCGGCCTGCCGATGCTCTATGGCATCTCGCCGCAGCTGCTGCCGCCACCGGCGGACTGGCCGGCCGACCACATCGCCTGTGGCCAATGGCGGCTTCCTGATGCGCCCTGGACGCCGCCAGCCGATCTGCAGGCCTTCCTCGATGCCGGGCCGCCGCCGGTCTATCTGGGCTTTGGCAGCATGACCGGATTCGATCGCGAGCGCGTGCTGCCGGCCCTGCTGCAGGCGCTGGCACCGCGCCGGGTGCTGCTGTTTCCAGGGTGGGCCGGATTGCCGACGGGTGCGCTGCCAGCAGATGTGTTCGTGCTCGGCCCGACGCCACACGAAGCACTGTTCCCGCATTGCGCACTCGCCATCCACCATGGTGGCAGCGGCACCACGCATTCGGCCTGCCGCGCCGGCATTCCCTCGCTGGTGATGCCGTTCGCCGCGGATCAGTTCTTCTGGGCCGATCGCCTGTATCGGTTGGGCGTGGCACCGCCACCGTTGTCACCGAAGCGACTGGATGCAGCAACGCTGGCGGCAGCCATCACCTTCGTTGAAACCGACGCAACACGCGCACGCGCGGCGGCCCTGGGCGTGGCGATGGGCCATGAGGACGGGGTGGCCTGTGGCGTGGCGATGATCGAGCGCTGGTTACGGCCGGTGTAACAGCGGCCAGGCCTCAGCGCAGGTGCGGGATCACCTGCGCCAGCAGATGGGCATCCTTGAGCGCGCCGTGCAGGCCGCGCTGGCTGGGAATGCGCAGGCGCTGCAGCACATCGTCCAGCTTGTTGCCCTGGCCGGGCCAGCGCCCGCGCGCCAGCTTCAGGCTGCAGGTGATGCGGCAGTGCTGGGCCAGCGTGCCGGGAATACCGGACAGACGCAGCTCGTTGTCCAGGAAGCCCACATCGAAGGTGGCGTTGTGCGCGACCATCTCGCTGCCGCGCAGGAAGTCCAGCAGTTCGGCGGCCTTGCTGGAAAACAGTGGCTTGCCCACCAGCATCGCATCACTGATGCCGTGCACGCGCTGTGCACCCCAGTCGACCCTGCGCTGCGGCTGCAGGTAGGTGTGGAACTGGCGGCCGGTGAGCTGGCCATCGATCAGTTCGACGGCACCGATTTCGATCACCCGGTGCCCCAGGCGGTGGGAGATGCCGGTGGTTTCGGTATCCAGTGCGACGATGCGACTCATGCGTGGCGATGTTTCCTGTTACGTGCTGTGGTGATTTTCGCATGCCGGTAGAGCCGGGCCCACGCTCGGCTGGCGCGCGTAGCGCGGGCTTGGTGATGCCAGAAGCAGCCGAGCGTGGGCTCGGCTCTACAGATGCGCGCGCGCGATCAACCCAACGCCTCCACCACCCAATCGATGAACACCCGCAGCCGCTGGCTCATGTGCCGGTTCGGCGGGAACATCACATGCATCGGCATCGGCGGCAGCTGCCAGTCCGGCAACACCGGCAACAGCTCGCCGCGCGCCACGTGCGGCTCGGCCATGTAGCTGGGCAGCGCCACCACGCCCAACCCCGCCAACGCAGCGGCCAGATAGGCATTGCCGTCGTCAAAACCGACCGTGTAGCAGCCCTGCACCTCGATGCGCTCATCGCCGCGCTGTGCAACGAACACGCGTGCGCGGCCACTGCGCGGGCTGAGGAAGCCGACCATGTGGTGATCGGGCCCTTGCAGCGCGCGCGGATCGGTCGGCAGGCCGAAACGTTGCACATAGTCGGGGCTTGCGTGGAAGCCGATCGGCAGCGCCGCCAGCGGCCGCGCTACCAGCGCCGGGTCGGCCGGGGTGCCACCCCGGATCACGCAGTCGACGTTGTCGGCGATGACATCGACTTCGCGGTCACTCACGCCGATGTCCAGCTGGATCTCCGGGTAGCGCGCCTGGAAGTCCGGCAGCGCCGGCACCAGCCGCAGCCGCGCGTAGGGCCCGGGCACATCCACGCGCAGCCGCCCGCGCGGCTGGGTGGCCGCGTCGCCCAGCCCGCCCTCCACTTCTTCCAGCTCGGCCAGCAGGCGGGCGATGCGCGGGTAGTAGGCCGCGCCGTCGGCGGTGACGCTGACCCGGCGCGTGGTGCGGTTGAGCAGGCGCAGCCGCAGGTGTGCCTCCAGCTGCTGCACCAGCTGGGTGGCCGTGGTGCGGCTGATCTGCAGGGTCTGCGCGGCGCGGGTGAAGCTGCCGGTTTCCACCACCCGGGCAAAGGCCCGCATCGCCTCGAAACGGTCCATGGCGGGCCATGATTGTTTGGAATTGACAATCAATCTAGGCCGATCATCGCGGTTTATCCAGACAGCGCTGACGGGGAGGATGGCGTTCTCTCCCACGGGATCTTCCCCATGTCACAGCGTGATGTCGTTTTCCCCGCCGGCCGCCAGGCCCTGTACGAGCGCAACCGCTACTCGCCTGCGATCCGTTCCAACGGCTTCCTGTTCGTATCCGGCCAGGTCGGCAGCCGTGAGGACGGCTCGCCCGAGCCAGACTTCGAAACGCAGGTGCGCCGCGCTTTCGAGAATCTCAATGCGGTGTTGGCTGCTGCCGGCTGCACGTTCGATGACGTGATCGACGTGACCGTGTTCCTGGTCGATCCAGAGAAGAACTTTGAGAAGGCCTGGGCAATCGTGCCGGAGTATTGGGGCGAGGCGCCGCACCCGACCCTGACCGGTATCGGCGTGACCTGGCTGTATGGGTTCCAGTTCGAGATCAAGGTGATCGCGAAGCTGCCGTGATACGGGTAGTGCCGGCCGCTGGCCGGCAACGCGGTGGGGTCGAAAAGCGTGTCGACCAAGGTCGACACCTACCTGAGCACATGTGCGCGGCGCACCCGAACGGTGTGGTGGGGTCAGAGCCCTTTCCGGAGGAAAGGGATCCGACCCCGCGCCCGGCCCAGCTGAACGGGAGATTCCGACGAATTCCCGAAGCGTCCATTGATATTGTATCCGGCGAAAACCGCTTGCTAGCCTGCCGTCCATGCGCTGGATCACCCGCCACCTCCGTTCGACCCTGCTGATGCTGCTGATGGCGGCATTCGTGGTCGTGCCGGTGGCCGACGCGCTGGCCTGCACGGTGGAACCGCACGCCAGCACGGTGCATGTGGAGTCCGCACCGGATGCCGATGGCGATGCCGACGGCAAGCACGCCGGTGCCTGCAGCCACAACCACTGCCACCACTCCAATCTGAGCCTGCCGGCCAGTACCTTCGCCGCCTTCGGTGCGCCGCTTCCGGCGCGCTGGATGAATGCCGGCGACGCGGCGACCTATGCGGTCGCCCAGGATGAACTGACGCGTCCTCCCCGGGCGTGAGTTGAGCGCGTCCCGCATTCGCGGGCTTCGGTTCCCCTCACCTCCGGAAATTCTCCATGTCGACCCTGACACGTCGGCCGCTGCGTGCGGCCGGGCGGGTCGTCGCCGTGTTGCTGGGCCTGGCCCCGGCGGCATCGGTGATGGCGCAAGCCGCCCCTTCCTACGACACCCTGCTTGAACGCCTGGACCAGCTGCCCGGCACCCGCGTCGGTGCGGCGCTGGCCGAGGCCGCCGACGCGCGCGCCGACCAGGCCCGTGCGTTGCCCAACCCTTCCCTCTCTTACTCCGCCGAAAACGCCTGGGGCACCGGCTCCTATGGCGGCATGGGCAAGGCCGATACCGTGCTCACCCTGTCCCAGCCGCTGGAGGTCTGGGGCCAGCGTGGCGCGCGTGTCCGTGCCGCCCGTGCCGAGGCACAGGCCGCCAACCTGCGTGGTGCCCAAAGCCGCAGCGACGTGGCCAGCCAGCTGGCGGTGGTCTATGCACAGGCGGAAAGTGCACTGCGCCGCTACACCCTGGCCGAAGAAGCACTGAGCCTCACCCGCGCTGACGCCAACGCGGTCAACGCGATGGTCAAGCAGGGCCGCGAGCCGCAGCTGCGCGCCGTGCAGGCGCAGAGCGAAGTCGCCAACGCCAGCGCCGCGCTGGATGAGGCGCAGGCCTTCCGCGATGCCGCGCTGGCCCGCCTGGCCGGTGCCGCGCTGCTGGATGCGCCGGTGCAGTCGATCGGCGACAGCCTGCTCGACCGCGCGCCGCCGTTGCCACGCGGTGCCACCGATACCGCGCTGGCGGTGCGCATCGCCGAAGCCGAAGCGGATGCGGCGGGCAAGCTGGTCGACGTGGAGCGCAAGCGCGCCCTGCCCGACCTGAGCGTCACTGCCGCGCAGACCCGCTTCCGCGAGGGGGGCGAGCGCGCCTACAACCTCGGGGTCAGCCTCAGCATCCCGCTGTTCGACCGCAACCGCGGGGGCATACGCGCCGCCAATGCCGACCAGCGCGCGGCCGAGGCACGCCTGGACCAGCAGCGCCGCGACAGCGAGGCGGCACGCCTCTCCGCGGTGGCCGGTTTGAAGGCCGCCGGCAGCCGTACCCGCGCCGCCGATGAAAGCGTGGTCGCCGCCGAAGAGGCGTATCGCCTGGCCCGCATCGGCTTCGACGCCGGGCGCATCTCGCAGCTGGAACTGCGCAGCACGCGCAGCGCCCTCATCGCCGCCCGCGGCACCGCCGTGGATGCGCGCCTGTCGCGCGTCGCCGCGGAAATCGATCTTGCCCGCCTTGAAGGGCGCGCACCTTTTGTGGAGGTCCCATGACGCTCTCCCGTACTTTCCCGCTGATCGGCGGCGTGCTGCTGGCCGCGCTGCTGGCCGGCTGCGCTGGCAACGCGCAGACACCTGCCAATGAAGACCCGGCTGCGGCCAAGGCCGGCACCGACGATGGCCACGGCCATGCCGCCGACAGCAAGGAGGCCAAGGCCGAATCCGCAAAGGCGCCCGCCGATGGCGATGAGGGTGTCGTGCAGCTGACTCCTGAGCAGATCAAGGCGTCCGGTATCGAAGTGGTCGCGGTCGGTCGTGGTGGCGGTAGCTCCACGCGCCTGTCCGGCCGGGTCGAACCGTCGGTCGGTGCACGCGCCTCGGTGGCGTCGACCGTGACCGGCCGCGTCGAACGCGTGCTGGTCGCACCGGGCACCGCGGTGAAGCAGAACCAGGCACTGGCGATCGTGGTCAGCGGCGAAGCGGCGGTGTTCCGCGCCAATGCGCTGGCCGCCTCGGCCGAAGCCGAGGCCGCGCGCCTGGCCTATGGCCGCGACAAGGCGCTGGTCGACCAGGGCGTGGTCGCCCGCCAGGAGATGGAAGCCTCGCGCGCACGGTCGCTGGCGGCACAGGCCCAGGCCGCTGCCGCGCAGGCCCAGGCCGCTGCCAACGGTGCGCCCGATGCCAGTGGCCGCGTGCGCATCACCAGCCCGGTAGCCGGCATCGTCGGCAACGTGCAGGTCACTCCGGGCGGTGTAGTCGCCGCCGGCAGTGCAGTCGCCGATGTCGCCGACCCGACAATGAACGAGCTGGTGTTCACCGCACCGCCGGCGCTGGCCGCACAGGTCACGCCCGGCATGACGCTGGAAGTGAGCGTGCCGGGTGGCAGCTTCACCGCCACCGTCACCGGTTCGGCCGCCGATGTGCGCCAGCAGGGCGGCGTCGCGGTGATCCGCGCCACGCCGGTGGATGCGTCGCTGCCGCCGGCCGGTTCGCCGGTCTCGGCCGTGGTGGTCACCGAAGGCCAGGACGGCTCGCTCAGCGTCCCGGCCGATGCAGTGCAGAACGTTGATGGCAGCAGCGCGGTGTTTGTCGCCGTCGAAGGTGGCTTCAAGGCGCAGCCGGTGCTGGCCGGGCGCCGTGCCGGTGACCGCATCGAGATCCTCGCTGGGCTGACCGGCAGCGAGCGCATCGTCGGTGCCAATGCCTTCCTGCTCAAGGCCGAGCTGGCCAAGGGCGAAGCCGAGCACGGCCACTGAGGAGGCGACTATGTTCAAGCTGATCATTGAAACAGCGGTGCGCCACCGCTGGCTGGTGGTGTTCATGGCCGCACTGATCGCCGCGGTGGGCCTGTTCCAGCTGGGCAAGCTGCCGATCGACGCGGTGCCGGACATCACCAACCGTCAGGTACAGATCAACACGGTAGCACCGGCGCTGACACCGGAGCAGATCGAGCGGCAGGTGACCTATCCGCTGGAAACCGCGCTGGCCGGCATCCCCGGCCTGACCACCACGCGTTCGCTGTCGCGCAATGGTTTCTCGCAGGTCACCGCGATCTTCACCGATGCCACCGACATCTACTTCGCCCGCCAGCAGGTGGCCGAACGCATGCGCGAGGCATCGGAAGACCTGCCCGATGGTGCATCACCGATGCTGTCGCCGGTCACCACCGGCCTTGGCGAGGTGCTGATGTGGACCGTGGACTTCACCGCGTTCGATCCGGCCAAACTGGCCAAACCCGATGAAGCGGGCTGGCAGGCCGGCGAGGTCTACCGCACACCGGAAGGCAACCTGCTGGGTACGCCCGAAGAACGTGCGACCTACCTGCGCACCGTGCAGGACTGGATCATCGCGCCGCAGATGCGTTCCAGCCCGGGGCTGGCCGGCGTCGATACGGTTGGCGGCTACGTGAAGGAATACGGCGTGCATCCGGACAGGGCCAGACTGGCCGCGCATGGCCTCGGCCTGGCCGACCTGGTCACTGCGCTGCAGCGTTCCAACGTGCAGGCCGGTGCCGGCTTCGTACAGCGTGCCGGCGAGGGCCTGGTGGTACGTGCCGACGGCCTGGCGCTGACCACCGACGACCTGGCACAGGCCCCGGTGGCGACCCGCAATGGCGTGGTGGTACGCGTAGCCGATGTGGCCACGGTGGAACTGAGCCGCGCGCCGCGGCTGGGTGCGGCCAGCCGCAACGGCCATGAAGCCGTGCTGGGCACCGCGCTGATGATTGCCGGTGGCAACAGCCGCACCGTGGCCCAGGCAGCGGCCGCGCGCCTGGAACAGGTAAACAAGTCACTGCCGGCCGACATCGTGGCGGCACCGGTGCTGGACCGCAGCGTGCTGGTCAATTCCACCATCAAGACCGTCGCCAGGAACCTCACCGAGGGCGCGCTGCTGGTGGTGGTGGTGCTGTTCCTGCTGCTGGGCAACCTGCGTGCGGCAACGATCACCGCGCTGGTGATTCCGCTGTCGTTCCTGTTCGCAGTGATCGGCATGAACCGCTTCGGCATCAGTGGCAACCTGATGAGCCTGGGTGCGCTGGACTTCGGCATCCTGGTGGACGGTGCGGTGATCGTGGTCGAGTCGACACTGCTGATGCTGGGCCAGCGCCGCGCCGAACTGGGCCGTGCGCTGACCGCGATGGAACGCCTGCGCGTAGCCGCCGATTCGGCCATTAAGATGGCGCGCCCTGCGGCCTTCGGCCAGCTGATCATCCTGCTGGTGTTCGCGCCGATCCTCACGCTGGAGGGCGTGGAGGGCAAGACGTTCCACCCGATGGCGGCCACGTTCATGCTGGCCCTGGTCGGTGCCTTCCTGTTCTCCTTCACCTTCGTGCCGGCGATGGCCGCGCTGCTGGTGCGCGAGCCCAAGGTGAAGGACGGCGATGCGCACGCGGACGACGGCGAGCACGAAACCAGGCTGATCCGCGTGCTGCGTGCGCGCATCGAACCGGTGGTGCGCAAGGCCGTGGCGCACCCGCGCACGGTGCTGGCCGGTGCGGTGATGATGGTGGTGGTGGGCATCGGCGCGTTCTCGCTGCTGGGCCGCGAGTTCATGCCGACCCTGGATGAGGGCAACGTGGCGATGCAGGCCCTGCGCGTGCCATCGACCTCGCTGGAGCAGTCACTGGCAATGCAGCTGGCGCTGGAAAAGGCGATTGCCAAGCAGCCGGAAGTGGAAACCGTGTTCTCGCGCACCGGTACCGCCGAGGCGGCGATCGACCCGATGCCGACCAACATTTCCGACAGCGTGATCGTGTTGAAGCCACGCAAGGACTGGCCCGATCCGACGCTGGCCAAGGACGCACTGGTGGCGCGCTTCGAGAAACTGGCCGGGCAGCAGCTGGGCAACAGCTTCGAGTTCAGCCAGCCGATCGAGCTGCGCTTCAACGAACTGATTTCCGGCGTGCGTACCGACCTGGCCGTAATGATCTTCGGTGATGACTTCAGCCAGCTGCAGAAGGTGGCCGACCAGGTGGCGTTGAAGCTGCGTGCGGTGGATGGCGCGGCCGACGTGCGGGTGGAACAGATCTCCGGCCTGCCCACGCTCAACGTGGCGATCGACCACGTGGCGGCGGCACAGTACGGGTTGAGCGCTGCAGATGTGAGTGATGCGCTGTCCACCGGCATCGGCGGTACCACGGCCGGCAAGATCTTCGAAGGCGACCGCCGCTTCAACGTGGTGGTGCGCCTGGACGATGCCTCGCGCAACGATCCGGACCAGCTGGCCTCGCTGCCGATCGCCACGCCATCGGGGCTCGTGATTCCGTTGTCGTCGGTGGCGCGCATTACCGTGAGCGAAGGGCCGAACCAGATCAGCCGCAACAACGGCAGCCGCCGCGTGGTGGTGCAGGCCAACGTGCGCGGTCGCGATCTGGGCGGCTTCGTCGGCGAGGCGCAGGCCGCGGTGGCCGACGTGGCGCTGCCGCCGGGCGCCTACCTGACCTGGGGCGGTCAGTTCGAGAACCTGCAGCGCGCGGAGAAGCGGTTGGCAACCGTGGTGCCGGTGGTGTTCCTGCTGATCGGCAGCCTGCTGTTCATGGCCCTGCGCAGCGGCAAGGAAGCCATTCTGGTGTTCAGCTGCGTGCCGTTGGCGCTGGTCGGTGGCATCCTCGCGCTGCTGCTGCGAGGCATGCCATTCTCGGTATCGGCGGCAGTTGGCTTCATCGCCGTCTCCGGCGTGGCCACGTTGAACGGCCTGGTGCTGATGCAGGCGATCCGCGAACGCCTGGACGCCGGCGACCTGCCGCTGCAGGCAGCAATCAACGGTGCCTCCAGCCGCATCCGCGCGGTGCTGACCACGGCGCTGGTGGCGATCGTCGGCTTCATCCCGATGGCGATTGCCAGCGGTTCCGGTGCGGAGGTGCAGAAGCCGCTGGCCACGGTGGTGATCGGTGGCCTGATCACCGCCACCGTGCTGACCCTGCTGGTGCTGCCGACCTTCGCAGCACGGGTGGCCAAGCCGCGGCCGGTGGGGTGAGGCGAGAGGGGGTCGGAGCCCTTTCCACAGGAAAGGGATCCGACCCCGTGACCGGGTCGGGTTGCCGGCCAGCGGCCGGCACTACCCTTGCACGGTCAGGCCTTCTTGCGCTCGGCGATGTAGGCCTGGATCTGCTGTTCCAACACCGGCAGCGGCACCGAGCCCTGCTTGAGCAGGGTGTCGTGGAAGCCCTTGATGTCGAACTTGTCGCCCAGCTCCTTCTCGGCCTGCGCACGCAGGCGCACGATGGCGATCTCGCCCAGCTTGTAGCTCAGCGCCTGGCCAGGCCAGGAGATGTAGCGGTCCACCTCGGTGGTCACTTCATGCTCGCTCAGCGCGGTGTGGTCACGCAGGTAGGCCAACGCCTGCTCGCGGGTCCAGCCCTTGCTGTGCACGCCGGTGTCGATCACCAGGCGCGCCGCGCGCCACATCTCGTAGGTCAGGCGGCCGAAATCCTCGTATGGGGTTTCGTAGATGCCCATCTCCACGCCCAGCTTCTCGCAGTACAGCGCCCAGCCTTCGCCATAGGCGGAGATGTAGGCGTTGCGGCGGAACTCCGGCAGGTTCTTCTGCTCGGCGGCGATCGCGCCCTGCAGCGAGTGGCCCGGATCGGATTCATGCAGGGTCAGCGCCGGCAGGTTGTACAGCGGGCGCGACGGCAGGTTGTAGGTGTTGAGCCAGTAGGTGCCCATGCCACCGCGGCCGGCCGTCCAGAACGGTGCGATGTCCGGCGGCACCGGCACGATGGTGAAGCGCGCGCGCGGCAACGTCATGTACTTGCCCAGCTGGCCGTCCGCCCGCTTGGAGATCCACGCGGCACGCGACAGCAGCTCTTCCGGTGTCTTTGCATAGAACTGCGGATCGGTACGCAGGAAGGTCAGGAACTCGGCAAAGCTGCCCTTGAACTTCACCTGCTTGATGATGTCGTTCATTTCCTTCTGGATGCGCTCGACCTCGCCCAGGCCGATGCGGTGGATCTCGTCCGGCGACAGGTCCAGCGTGGTGTATTCGTGGATCTGCTGCCGGTAGTACGCCTTGCCATCGGGCATCGCTTCGGCGGCCAGGGTGGTGCGCGCCTGTGGCACGTACTCGTTGACGAAGAAGGTGCGCAGCTGCTGGAACGCCGGCACCACCTTGCCGCTGATCGCCGCGCGCGCCTGCGCCTGCAGCCTGGCCTGCTCGGCGGCCGGGATGGTGGTGGGCAGCTTCTTGAACGGCGCGTACAGCGGCGACTCGGTCGGGTCCTTCAGCTCGGCGACGGTGGCGATGGACACTTCGCGGCCATCGAGCACCGCGCGCGGCACGCTGAAACCACGCTTCAGGCCGGCGCGCATGTTCTCGGTCTGCTGGCCGAAGTAGCGCGGTACATCATTCAGGCGTGCGATGTAGTTCTGGTAGTCCTGCACGGTCTTCATCTCGCGCCGGGCCATGAAGGACAGGTTGGACCAGAAAGAGGAATCGGCGTTGAACGGCATCTCGTAGCCGCGCAGGCGCGTCTCTTCGGCCAGGTTGAACACCTGGTCGTGGTAGATCGCGTAGTTGACCTGGTTGTCGGCCGACAGGGTCTTCGGGTCGATCTTCTTCAGCGCGGCCAGGGTCTCATCCCACACCTTCAGGCGCGCCTGCTGCGCGGCCGGGCCGACGTCGGGCATGCGGGTGGCGTTGGCCGGGGCGTCCTCGTCCTCGCTGGCCTCGCCACCGCCCTGCTGGCGCCACTTCCATTCCTTCTCGTACAGCGCGCGGAAGGCGGCGTCGGCGGGCGATTCAGTGGCCACGCCGGACGGTGCGGCGGTGGCGGGCGGCGCGGCCAGGGCCACGGCGGGGGCGGACAGGGCGATCAGCAGGGCAACGGCAAGACGGGTTTTCACGAGCACAGGTTCCCGGGAAGGCAGACCCCGATCATGGCACCCCCCATCGCCCGTGGCATGGGACGAAGGTCCTGCCTGCGCAGCAGACCGGGGCCCCGGTAGCCGCCAACCTTGGTTGGCGCTGGGCTTCCCCGTGTGCCAACCAAGGTTGGCAGCTACCAGGCACGGTAGCCAGGTACGCAGTAGACCCACGTCATGCGTGGATGCGCCGCGGATCCGGACAGGGTGATCCGGACGGGGTCAGAGCCCTTTCCCATGAAAAGGGATCCGACCCCGGGGCCTCAGTGGCTGGCCTTGTCTCGCTTCCAGCCGCGGTGCTTGATGTCCAGGTGCAGGCTGTACAGCGCGGTGAACGCCGGGAACAGGTTCTGCAGCACGCCCACCGAGTCCTGCTTGGCCGAGAACAGGAAGTAGCTCAGCGTCATCAGGCTGCCGAGCACGCTCATGTACCAGAACAGGCGCGGGATCACCGGCTTGCCGGCGCGCTTGGACGCGACGAACTGGACCAGCCAGCGGCCGCCGAACATCAGCGCGCCGGTATAGCCGATCAGCTTCCAGCCGGTCACGTGCAGGCCGGTCCAGTACAGCCAGGTCAGCGGCTGGTCGAGCCAATGCAGCTCCAGATCCATCAGCGCTCCTCCACCGCGGTGCGCTTGCTGCGGGTGATCAGCCAGGCCACGCCACGCAGGTCGCGGATGCCGACCAGCGCGCGGCCGAGGTTGTTGTACTTGGACACGCCAGCGGTACGGTGGCGGTGGTTGACCGGCACGCTGGTGGTCTTCCAGCCGGCGCGCTGCATCAGCGCCGGCAGGTAGCGGTGCATGTGGTCGAAGTACGGCAGGTCGAGGAACGCGCTGCGTTCGAACAGCTTGATGCCGCAGCCGGTATCGGGCGTATCGTCGCGCAGCATGCGTGCACGGATGGCGTTGGCCCATTTGCTGGCCCAGCGCTTGCTGCCGCTGTCCTGGCGGTTGACGCGCCAGCCGGCGAACAGCTTCACCTGCGCCTCGGCGGCGTCGCGTGCGGCGAGCAGCTTGGGGATATCGGCCGGATCGTTCTGGCCATCGCCATCCAGGGTCGCGATCCACGGCGCGCGGGCGTGCTTGACGCCGGTGCGCACCGCGGTGCTCTGCCCGCTCTGGTTCACATGGTGCAGCACGCGCAGTTCCGGGGTGGTCGCCTTCAGTCCCTGCAGCACCGCCAGGGTGTCATCGCGCGAGTGATCGTCGATGTAGACGATTTCGAACGGCAGCCGGCCACGCAGCGCGGCGGTGATTTCGGCGACCAGCGGGGCGACATTGTCGCGCTCGTTGAATACCGGGACGACAACGGAAAGCTCGGGTTGGCTCATAAGGCACTCGGCCAAAGGGGGGACAAAGACCGCGCATTCTCCGCTGCCGAGGTTATCCGAAGATGAACCCCGCGGCGTGAGGATCCATCCTCAGGCGCGATCGCCAAAATACTCGCGGCACCACTGCACCACAGGCGGCAGGCCTTCTTCGATCGGGGTCACCGCATCGAAGCCGAAAGCGTCATGTGCGCGCCGGGTATCGGCCATCGTGCGCACCATGTCGCCGGGCTGCATGGGCTTGTACACCTTCTGCGCGGGGCGGCCGGCGGCCTGCTCGATCACGCTGATGAAGCGCTCCAGCTCGACCGGCGTATGGTTGCCGAGGTTGAACACCCGGTGCGGCACCGGGCCGTCGGCCGGATGCGCGAGGGCGCCGAGGATACCGGACACAATGTCGGAGACATGTGTGAAATCGCGCTGCATGCGGCCTTCGTTGAACACATCGATCGGCCGCCCGGCCAGCACCGCGCGGGAGAACAGCAGCGGTGCCATGTCCGGCCGGCCCCACGGGCCATACACGGTGAAGAAGCGCAGGCCGGTGGCATGCAGGCCGTACAGCTGCGCGTAGGTGTAGGCCATCAGCTCATTGGCCGCCTTGGTCGCCGCGTACAGCGAACGCGGCTGGTCTACGCGCTGGTCCTCGGAGAACGGCGGCGTGGCCGAATCGCCGTAGACCGAGCTGCTGGAGGCATACACCAGGTGCTGCACGCCGCGGTGGCGGCACAGTTCGAGCATGTTGACGAAGCCGACCAGGTTGCTGTCGACGTAGGCGTGCGGGTTTTCCAGCGAATAGCGCACGCCGGCCTGGGCGGCCAGATGGATCACCGCCGTCGGCTGCACTTCATCGAACAGCGCAGCCAGGCCCTCGCGGTCGGTCAGGTCCAGCGCGCGCAGGTCCAGCGACGGGCACAGCGCGGCCACGCGGTCGCGCTTGATCTGCGGGTCGTAGTAATCGTTGAAGTTGTCCAGGCCGACCACGGCCTGGCCGGCCTCCAGCAGTGCGCGGGCGGTGTAGGCACCGATGAAGCCGGCAGCGCCGGTGAGCAGGATGGTCATGGCAGGGGCCTGGAAACGAAGTTCAGGCCCCTGATGTTACCGGTCTCAGAACAAACCGAAACGCTTCTTCGCCACGTTGGTGCGGCCGGGTTCGATTACATCCTGGATCTTCTTCGCGTCGAAGCGGTCGAGCAGCGCCTCGGCGCCCTTCCTCAGCTTCAGGTCCATCTCTTCGGGGTACAGCGGGACCAGGCTCATGAAGCTGATGGTCTTGCCGTCGTCCAGTTCCAGCGTGGCAAAGTCCTCCGGGGTGGTTACCGGCGTCAGCACGATGGCGCCGTCGAAGCCCACGCCCGGCGCATAGGGCTCGCTGGGATGGCCGTTGGGAATGGTGTGGCCGAAGCCCAGCCAGGTGTCGTACTCGTGCGGCAACCGCGCCATGCCCTTCAGCAGGCGCACCGGCCAGTAATTGCGCTCGTCCTCGAAGGCGTCCTGGGAGATGGGCCAGTCCGCCGGCAGGGTCACCATCAGTTCCATGTAGCGCGGCACGTCCGCGTCCACCTCGGCGGGCACGGTCATCGGCAGGTCGCTCATGCCGGAGGTGACCAGGCGCAGGTAAGGGCAGTGGTCATTGGCCGGCACCACGTGCACGTCGATGTGCACCAGGTCGGAGATGATCTCGTGGAAGACACCGGATACCGGGCCCAGATGGCGTTCGAGGTGGGCGCTGATCGCCTCGATGTGGCGTTCTTCGCCGGTGGCGAGCACGAAGTCCTTTTCGCGGCGATGTACCAGTATCTGGGTGCCGTCCGGGCTGACGTCCTCGTATTCGTTGCTCATGTCCTGCTCCCTGGATGAGGCCACGGACCGGAAGGCAGTGCATTCCCTCGGCGCGCGCGGCGGTACGTTCCCTGTCATTGGCGGGACACGGCAGGAACGGGCCGCGCCCCTGTCACTGCGCCGGGCTCAGCCCTGGCGCGTGCGCAGCTTTTCCAGCACGCCGTCCAGGGTATCCAGGTCGGTGTAGTGGATGATCAGCTTGCCCTTGCCACCGCGGCCATGATTGATCGCCACCTTGGCGCCCAATGCTTCGGACAGTTCGGTCTCCAGCGAGGCGATATCAGCCTGCTGCACCTTCGGCGTGGCCGCCGGGCGGTTGCTCGGCACCTTGCCGGCGGCGAAGGCCTGCGCACGGCGCTCGACCTCGCGCACCGACCAGCCTTCATCGGCTGCTTCCTGGGCCAGCTTGCCGGCCAGCTCGGGAGCCAGGGTCAGCAGCGCGCGGGCGTGGCCCATTTCCAGGCGGCGGGTTTCCAGCAGCAGGCGGATCGCCACCGGCAGCTCCAGCAGGCGCAGCAGGTTGGACACCGCCGCGCGCGAGCGGCCGACGGCCTCGGCGGCCTCGGCATGGGTCAGGGTGAACTCGCTGATCAGGCGCTGCAGCGCCTCGGCTTCTTCCAGCGGGTTGAGGTCTTCGCGCTGGATGTTCTCGATCAGCGCCATCGCGATGACGGTGCGGTCTTCCAGCTCGCGCACCACCACCGGCACTTCGTCCAGGCCGGCCAGCTGCGATGCGCGCCAACGGCGTTCACCGGCGACGATTTCGTAGTTGCCCGCCGGCAGCTGGCGCACCAGGATCGGCTGGATCACGCCCTGCGACTTGATCGAGTCGGCCAGCTCGGACAGCTTGCCCTCGTCCATCTCGCGGCGCGGCTGGTACTTGCCCGGCTGCAGCTGGCCGACCGGCAACTTGCGCAGCACTTCACCCGGCAGCGGCTCGATCACCGCGGTGGTGGCCTGCACCTGGCTGACCGCGCCTTTCGGGCCCAACAGCGCATCCAGGCCACGGCCGAGGCCTCGCTTCTTGGCTGCCGGCTTGCTGCTGGTCATCAGACGATCTCCACGGCCTTGCCGGCCTTGTTGCGTTCGTTGTTGCGGCGGATGATCTCGCCGGCCAGGCCCAGGTAGGCCACGCCACCGCGCGAGGCGCGGTCGTAGCCGACGATGCTCTGGCCATGGCTGGGTGCCTCGGCCAGGCGCACGTTGCGCGGCACGATGGTGCGGAACACGCGGTCGCCGAAGTGCTCGGTGAGCTCGGCCGACACTGCGTTGGCCAGGTTGTTGCGCACGTCGAACATGGTGCGCAGCACGCCTTCGATCTCCAGCGCCGGGTTCAGGCTGGTGCGCAGCGCTTCGATGGTTTCCACCAGCGCGCTCAGGCCTTCCAGCGCGTAGTACTCGCACTGCATCGGCACGATCACCGAGTCGGCGGCGGCCAGCGCGTTGAGCGTCAGCAGCGACAGCGCCGGCGGGCAGTCGATCAGGATGTAGTCGTACTCGTCGCGGATCGGCGCCAGCGCGCGCTTCAGGCGCTGCTCGCGCTCGCTCTGGCCCATCAGCTGGATCTCGGCGGCGGTCAGGTCGATATTGCCGGGCAGCAGGTCGTAACCCTCGGCAGTCTGCACGCGTACATCGGCAGCGCTGTTCTCGCCGAGCAGCAGGTCACAGGTGGAGGCGGCCAGCTCGCGTTTGTCCACGCCACTGCCCATGGTCGCGTTGCCCTGCGAATCCAGGTCGACCAACAGCACGCGCTTGGGTGCGTTGGCCAGGGAAGCGGCCAGGTTGACGGCGGTCGTGGTCTTGCCGACGCCACCCTTCTGGTTGGCGATGGCGATGATGCGGGCCATGCGGGTGTGCCTCGTCGACGTGTGCTGGGACCGGTCATTATGCGTACAACCGGCCCCTTGCGGAAATCGTGGATCGCCAACCCGTTGTTCCACAAGGGGCTGGCGGCGGGAATCAGGGGCCTGTAACAGTGACCAGGTGGCGTTCGCCGGCCAGGCCGGGCACGCTCAACGGGGTCACCTCGCGCACCTGCCAGCCCGCCGGCAGGTCCGCGATCTCCTCATGCGGGTAGACGCCCTTCATGGCCAGCAACACGCCGCCGGGGCGCAGCAGGTGGCCACCGACGCGGACGATGCCGGCCAGGGTGTCCATCGCGCGCGCGGTCAGCTGGTCGTAGCGGCCGGCCTCGTCCAGCGCCTCGGCGCGCGACTCGGCCACGCGGGCGTTGCCCAGGCCGAGCTGGCGCACGGCTTCGCGCATGAAGCGCGCCTTCTTGCCGTTGCTCTCGACCAGGGTGACCTGCAGGCCCGGGCAGGCGATCGCCAGCGGGATGCCGGGCAGCCCGGGGCCGGTGCCAAGGTCGGCCAGGCTGCCGTCGGCCACGAACGGCTGCATCGCCAGCGAGTCGAGCAGGTGGCGGGTGACCATCTCCTGCGGGTCGCGGATGGCGGTGAGGTTGTAGGTGCCGTTCCAGCGGTGCAGCAGGGCCAGGTAGCGCAGCAACGGCGGCGCCAGCGCGGCGTCCAGGCCCATGCTGGCCAGGCCCTGTTCCAGCGTGGCAGACACGCTGGCGGGAAGTGGGTGTTCGCTCATGCCGGCATTATCGCCGGTTTTGCGCGCCGATTCCCCGCTTCAGTGTGGATACCAGGCCAATGCGGCGCGGAACTGGCCGCTGGCCTGCCACTCGTGCAGGTGCCAGCGTGCGGCCTCGCCCAGTTCCGGGTCGCACCAGCGCAGGTGCAGGGCGCCATCGGGCCCGGGCGCCAGCTGCAGGCGGTGCAGGCCGAACGAGATGCCCTGCCCATGCGCCTTCAGGATGGCCTCCTTGACGCACCACACGCGGAAGAACCAGTGCTCGCGCCCGGCCTCATCCAGGCGTTCCAGCCAGGCCACCTCCTGCGGGTGGAAGAAGCGCCGCACGATTTCCAGCAGGCGCGGTCGCGGCCGCAGCAGCTCCAGGTCCACGCCCAGCCGGACGCCTTCGCCCAGCGCCACCAGCAGCACCTCGCCGCTATGGCTCCAGCCGGTGCCGTAGTGGGCCAACGGGCCGCTCAGTTCCGGCCGGCCCTTGTCATCACGGACCAGCGGCAGCGTCTGCGGGTCGGCGCCCAATGCCTGTGCCAGCACCTGCCGCGCCTGCGGTTCACCACGCTGGCCCGGCACATGCGGGCGCCGCCAGACCGTCACCGGACCGAAGCGCCAGGGGCCATCGAGGGTGGCTGGCAGGCTCATGCGCACACGCCCATCACGCAATTCCACGACGGGTTCACAGCCCTGCGCGTCAACTGGTCACAGTTCCCCACCGGAGGTTCGATCATGGGCATCATCATCTGGCTGATCGTCGGCGGCATCGTAGGCTGGCTGGCCAGCATCATCATGAAGCGCGATGCCCAGCAGGGCATCATCCTCAACATCGTGGTCGGCATCGTCGGCGCGCTGATTTCCGGCTGGCTGTTCGGCGGCGGCATCAACGAAGCGATCACCCTCCGCACCTTCCTGTTCTCGCTGATCGGTGCGGTGATCCTGCTGGCGATCGTCAACCTGTTCACCCGCAAGAGCATACGGTGATCTGAGGGTAGTGCCGGCCACTGGCCGGCAGATGTTCCAGAACGGGCCCGGCAATCGTCGGGCCCCGTCCGTTCAACCGATCTGCACCCAGGCCGGCGCATGGTCACTCGGGCGTTCCCAGGTGCGCGGCTCGCGGTCGATGCCCGAGGCCACCGCACTGCCCTTCAGCGCATCGGAGACCAGGGTCAGGTCGATGCGCAGGCCCAGGTTGCGGCGGAAGCCGGCGGCACGGTAGTCCCACCAGCTGAAGGTACCCGCCTCGTCGTTGTGCAGGCGGAAGCCATCGTGCAGGCCCAGCTGCAGCAGCTTGTTCAATGCGCCGCGCTCGGCGGTGGAGGTCAGGATGTGGTTGTCGTTCCACACCGCCGGGTCGTGCACGTCGCGCGCGTCCGGGGCGATGTTGAAGTCGCCCATCACGATCAGCTTCGGGTGGCGCTGCAGTTCTCCGGCGATCCAGGCATGCACCGCTTCCAGCCAGCGCAGCTTGTAGTCGTACTTGTCGGTACCGATGTCCTGGCCGTTGACCACGTACAGGTTGATCACCCGCAGGTCGCCGAAGGTGCCGGCGATGACGCGCTTCTGCTCGTCCTCGAAACCGGGAATGCCGATCTGCACGTCCTGCGCCGGCTCACGTGACAGCAGCGCCACGCCGTTGTAGGTCTTCTGGCCGGCGAACACGCTGCGGTAGCCCGCGGCGATCAGCGCCGAATCGGGGAACTTGTGGTCCTCCAGCTTGGTTTCCTGGATGCCGACGATGTCCGGGCCGAAGTCCTTGAGCCACTGCTCCAGGTGCGGCAGGCGGACATTGAGCGAATTGACGTTCCACGAGGCGATTTTCATGGGGGCATTCTAACCGGGTGGGCTTGGGTTGCCTTGTAGAGCCGAGCCCACGCTCGGCTGTGTCTGCCTGGACCAGCCAAGAGCAGCCGAGCGTGGGCTCGGCTCTACAGAAGAATCAGGCCCTGAATCAAGTGGAGCCACGCCATGCGTGGCTTCATCGCAGCAGGAACCGCAACAACCCCGCAATCCTCGAATACGGCGGCCGCAGCCGGTCGCTGGCCGCCCAGCGCGACTGCCACAGCACCGGCAGCCGCTTGCTCATCGCATCGAACCCGGCGCGGCCGTGGTACGCGCCCATGCCGCTTGCCCCTACACCGCCAAACGGCAGGCCATCGGCGGCGAAGTGCAGCAGCGTGTCATTCACCGTCACCCCGCCGGCCACCACCTGGCCAAGGATGCGCTCCACCGTCGCCGTGTCGTGGCTGAAGGGATACAGCGCCAGCGGCCGGTCGCGGGACAGCACGTCGCCCAGCGCGGCGTCCAGATCCGGGTAGGCCCGCACCGGAAGGATCGGGCCGAAGATCTCCTCGCGCATCAGGTCCAGGTCGTCCGGCGGGTCCAGCACCACGGTCGGCACCAGCAGGCGCTCGCGGTCGGCGCGCGCGTCATCCACCTGCGCCAGCGGAATCACCGGCACCCCGCGCTGCCGCGCCTGTGCCAGGTAGCCCTGCAGGCGCCGGTACTGGCCTTCATTGATGATGCGGGTGTAGTCGTCGGCATCGCTGAAGTCGCCATAGCGCTCGCGCACCTGCTGCTGCAGCGCCTGTACGAACTCGCGCTGGCGCGCGGTATCGATCAGCACATAATCCGGCGCGATGCAGGTCTGGCCCGCGTTGAACCACTTGCCGGTGGCCAGCCGCGCGGCGGCTTTATCCAACGGGAAATCACGGCAGACGATGGCCGGCGACTTGCCGCCCAGTTCCAGCGTGACCGGTACCAGATGCTCAGCCGCAGCAGCCATCACCTTGCGGCCGACCGCCGTCGAACCGGTGAACAACAGATGGTCCAGCGGCAGCGAGGACACCGCCGCCGCCACGTCCGCCCCACCCTGCACCACCGCCACCCGATCGGGCGGGAACACGCTGGCCAGCAGATCGGCCAGGAACGCGCTGGTGCGCGGCGTGTGTTCCGAAGGCTTCAGCAGCACATGGTTGCCGGCAGCAATCGCGGTGACCAGCGGCACCAGCGCCAGCGTGACCGGGTAGTTCCACGGTGAGATCACCCCCACCACGCCGAGCGGCGTCGGCCGCAGCTGCGCGCGCGCCGGCCACAACTTCCATCCCGCCGATGCCCGCTGCGGCTTCGACCAGCGCCGCAGGTGGCGCCGCAGGTGGTCGATGGCCGACAGCACACTCATGCCATCGGCCAGTTTCGATTCAACGTGGGCGCGATGCCCGAAGTCCTCGGCGATGGCCTGGGCCATTTCGTCCAGGCGCGGCTTCAATGCCTCGCGCAGACGGCGCAGGTCGGCTTCGCGCTGGTCGAGCGTGGGGCGCTGGGCCTGCCAGGCGCTGCGCAGGGTGTGCAGGAGGGCGGGAAGGTCTGCCGGCGTGGTGGTGGTCATGGGCCGACTATACGGGGTGCTGCGCAACGCAATGGTAGTGCCGGCCGCTGGCCGGCAAGGGCTTCATGTCCGCGGCGATTCAGGAGGTTGCCGGCCAGCGGCCGGCACTACCGGATGCGGGCCGAGTGGGCACGGCGCACAAGCAGAAAGGCCGCGGTCTGCACCGCGGCCTTTCCTTCACTGCATGGAACCCACCGGTTACTTGGTGATATCCACGTTCTTGGTTTCGCGCAGGAACAGTCCGCCGATCACCACCGACATCAGTGCGATCGCGATCGGGTACCACAGGCCGTAGTACAGGTTGCCGGTACCGGCCACCAGCGCGAACGAGATCGCCGGCAGGAAGCCACCGAACCAGCCGTTGCCGATGTGGTACGGCAGCGACATCGAGGTGTAGCGGATGCGGGTCGGGAACAGTTCGACCAGGTAGGCGGCGATCGGGCCATAGACCATGGTCACGTACAGCACCAGCAGCCACAGCATGAAGATGGTGCCGGCGATGTTGATGCGGGCGCCATCGGCCTTGGCCGGGTAGCCGGCGGTGGTCAGGGCGGTCTTCAGTTCCGCACCGAACGCATCGGCCTTGGCCTTGCCTTCTTCCTTGGTCAGGCCGGCGGCCTCATACGAGGTGACGCTGGCGCTGCCCACGTTCACCATCGCCAGCGAACCGGCGGCGGCGGGCTGCACGTCGTACGGCACACCGGCCTTGGTCAGCGCGGCGGTGGCCACGTCGCAGGAGCTGGTGAACTTGCGCAGGCCGACCGGATCGAACTGGAACGAGCAGGTAGCCGGATCGGCCACGACCAGGGCCGGCGAGCTGCTGCGGGCTTCTTCGATGGCCGGGTTGGCGAAGTGGGTCAGGCCCTTGAAGATCGGGATGTAGGTGATGGCCGCCAGCAGGCAGCCGGCCAGGATGATCTTCTTGCGACCGATGCGGTCGGACAGCCAGCCGAAGAAGATGAAGAACGGCGTGCCCAGTGCCAGCGCAGCGGCGATCAGCAGGTAGGAGGTGGTGGCATCGACCTTCAGCATGCTGCTGAGGAAGAACAGCGCGTAGAACTGGCCGCCGTACCAGACCACCGCCTGGCCAGCCGCCGCACCGAGCAGGACCAGCAGCATCAGCTTCAGGTTGCCACCCTTCAGGCTGTCGCGGAACGGGGTCTTGGAGCCCTTGCCTTCAGCCTTCATCTGCTGGAACAGCGGCGATTCGCTCAGCTGCAGGCGGATCCATACCGAAATGCCCAGCAGCAGGATCGAGACCAGGAACGGGATGCGCCAGCCCCAGGCTTCGAAGGCCTCGTTGCCCAGCGTCATGCGGCAGGCCAGGATGATCAGCAGCGACAGGAACAGGCCGAGCGTGGCGGTGCACTGGATGAAGCTGGTGTACAGGCCGCGCTTGTCGTCCGGCGCGTGCTCGGCCACGTAGGTGGCGGCACCGCCGTACTCGCCGCCCATCGCCAGGCCCTGGGCCAGGCGCAGGATGATCAGGATCACCGGTGCGGCGAAACCGATCGAGGCGTAGTTGGGCAGCACGCCGACCAGGAAGGTCGAGATGCCCATGATCAGGATGGTGACCAGGAAGGTGTACTTGCGGCCGATGCGGTCGCCGAGGCTGCCGAAGAAGGCCGCGCCGAACGGACGCACGAAGAAGCCGGCAGCGAACGCCAGCAGGGCGAAGATCATGCCCGTGGTTTCATTGACGCCACTGAAGAACTGCTTGGCGATGATGGCCGCGAGCGAGCCGTACAGGAAGAAGTCATACCACTCGAAGACCGTGCCGAGGCTCGAGGCGAAGATGACTTTCTTGTGGCCCTTGGTCAGGGTGCCCGCCGCATGGTGCGGGCCTGGTGCTGTGCTGGACATAAGACGCTTCCCCTCCGAAGCAATCGTTGTGGGTGGGTGCCGACCGTTGGTCGGCACTCAATTCGGTAGGTGCCAACCTTGGTCGGCACCCCATCTCGGTAGGTGCCGACCTTGGCCGGCACCCCATCTCGGTAGGTGCCGGCCGCTGGCCGGCACGCTCTTAGAAGCTGTACTTCGTGGTGAACTGCAACCGGGTGATGTCACCCTTGTTGCCGTTCTCCACTTCGCGGCGGCCGTACATCAGCTCGGCGCCGATATCGACCTTGGGCAGCGGCGAATAGAAGATGTTGCCGCGGATGCTCTGCACGCTCTTGGTCACCAGCGGGCCGAGGATGCTGTCGTTGTCGTAGTCGCTGCGCGCGTAGATCAGGTTGGTGCGCAACTTCGGCGAGAATGCATGCCGCCAGCCGACATAGCCGGCCAGCACGCCGGTCGGGTTGAGCTCATCGCGGGCCACGTCGTAGGCGCTGTCGGCGGTGATGCCCAGGCCGATGTAGCGGGCGATGCCTTCGCCGCCGGTCAGCTGGTAGTGCAGCGAATCGCTGTCACCCATCACCCACTTGCCGCCCAGGGTCAGGCCGCCAGCCACCTTGTCGGCCTTCGCGCCGGTGGCCTGGTTGTCCACCTTCAACTGGCGGACGATGCCACCGACACCAAAGGTGCCCCAGTCGCCCTTCCAGCCATAACGCATGGTCAGGTCGGGCAGGCTGCCACGGTCGGAGTTGGCGCTGGCGTTGGTCCAGGCCCCGGTGACCGGGTTGCGGGTACCGGTGAGGGTGGTGGTTTCCGGGTTTTCCAGTGCGACGCTGAAGCCGCCCTGGGTGTAGCGCACCTGGGCCTGGCGCACGAAGATCACGCCGTCGGTGGGGCCGACGAAGTCGACCGCCTCCGGCAGCGCGGCCGCGTCCATGAAGTTGGACCAGGTCTGGCCGGCCATCCAGTTGTTCCAGTACATGTAGGCGTGGCGCAGGGTCACGCCATAGGTATTGGTGGCGGTCTGGTTGCCCAGCGAGTTGCCGAAGAAGTCCATCTCGAAGAACGCACCGGCCTTGTTGCCCGATTCGCTCACGTTGTCGATGCCCAGGTTGAAGCGCGAGAACTTGGCGTGGGCGTTGAAGTCGGTGCCCGAACGCTTGCCGCTGCCGCCGGCGCCTTCCACCGGGGTCTGGCCCGGCAGGTACAGCGAACGGCCGGTGGCGTCGTCGGCCAGCTGGCCATCGCTGGTCTGGGTGGCCAGGAAGTCGGCCTTGATGAAGCCACCGATCTTGACCGTGGTGCCGGGCGCGGCGCCCGGAGTGATGGTGGTGACCTGGATCGGCTGCTTGCCCGCCGGCACCGAGGCGACCGGCTTCTGCCCGGCCTGCACCGTGCGCACTTCGGTCACCGCCTGCTGGGTCTGGCTGATCTGGGTCTGTTGTTGTTGCTGCGAAGACAGCAGCAGCTGGACCTGGCGTTCCAGTTCGGCAACGCGTGCTTCCAGTGCCTTCTCTTTGGCGGTCTCTGCGAACGCCATGCCCGGTGCGACCAGGGCGACCAACAGGCAGGCCGCCAAAGGTGTGCGCACGGCTTTCAACGTACGGTGGCTCATGTTGCCCTCTCTCCCAAGTGGCAAGGTGATGCCGCGCGTGGGGCACGGTCGAGCCGAGACTGCGGGGCGTTCGCGCACAGCGGCTATTGGCCATTGGTCGAACCCGGCCCTGCTGGGCGCTCACTTTCGACCATGGTCTAACCAGGGTGGTGACGCGGCCGGGGGTGGATGGGGCAAACTGAGGGGGATCGGTCGTTGCGATGCTGCGACCGCACATACAAAGTCAACGTGCAAGTGAGGGTGCCATGGCTGATATCTACCCCGTCGATCCGCAGTTCGCCGCCAAGGCACGCATCGACAAGACGTCGTACGAACAGCAGTACCAGGCGTCGGTGACCGACCCGGATGGTTTCTGGGGCAAGGCCGCCGAGCGCCTGCAATGGATGCGCAAGCCGACGAAGATCAAGAACGTCAGCTATGACCTGTCCGACTTCCACATCAAGTGGTTCGAAGATGGCGAGCTCAATGCCAGCGTGAACTGCCTGGATCGCCAGCTGGAAACGCGCGGCGACAAGACCGCCCTGCTGTTCGAGCCGGACGGCCCGGATGCACCGGCCCAGCACGTGACCTATCGCGAGCTGTACGAGCGCACCTGCCGCCTCGGCAACGCGCTGCGCAACCTCGGCGTCAAGAAGGGCGACCGCGTCACCATCTACCTGCCGATGATCGTCGACGCCGCGGTGGCCATGCTGGCCTGTGCGCGCATCGGTGCGATCCACTCGGTGGTGTTCGGTGGCTTCGCGCCGAATTCGATCGCCGACCGCGTCAGCGACTGCCAGAGCAAGCTGATCATCACCGCCGACGAGGGCCTGCGCGGTGGCCGCAGGATTCCGCTGAAGGCCAACGTTGATGCCGCGCTGAAGCTGCCGGGCACGAATACGGTTGAAACCGTGCTGGTGGTGCGCCACACCGGCGGCGCGGTGGACATGCAGGCCCCGCGCGACCGCTGGTTCCACGATGTGGTGGACAGCCAGCCGTCCACCTGCGAACCGGAACGCATGAACGCGGAAGACCCGCTGTTCATCCTCTACACCTCCGGTTCCACCGGCAAGCCCAAGGGCGTGCTGCACACCACCGGCGGTTACCTGCTGTACGCGGCCTACACCCATGAAGCGGTGTTCGACCTGCGCGAAGACGACGTCTACTGGTGCACCGCCGATGTCGGCTGGGTCACCGGCCACAGCTACATCGTGTACGGGCCGCTGGCCAACGGCGCGACCTCGCTGATGTTCGAAGGCGTGCCGAACTACCCGGACACCTCGCGTTTCTGGAACGTCATCGACAAGCACAAGGTGACCATCTTCTACACCGCCCCGACCGCCATCCGCGCGCTGATGCGCGAAGGCGAGGAGCCGGTGAAGAAGACGTCGCGCGCGTCGCTGCGCCTGCTCGGCAGCGTCGGCGAGCCGATCAATCCGGAAGCCTGGCGCTGGTACTACGAAGTGGTCGGCGACAGCCGCTGCCCGATCGTCGATACCTGGTGGCAGACCGAGACCGGCGGCATCCTGATCTCGCCGCTGGCCGGCGCGATGGACCTCAAGCCCGGTTCGGCCACCCTGCCCTTCTTCGGCGTGCAGCCGGCGCTGGTCAATGCCGATGGCGAGATCCAGGACGGCCCGACCGAGGGCAACCTGATCATCCGTGATTCCTGGCCGGGCCAGATGCGCACGGTGTACGGCGACCACCAGCGCTTCATCGATACCTATTTCCGCACCTACCCGGGCAGCTACTTCACCGGCGACGGTTGCCGCCGCGACGAAGACGGCTACTACTGGATCACTGGTCGCGTTGACGACGTGATCAATGTGTCCGGCCACCGCATCGGCACCGCCGAAGTGGAAAGCGCGCTGGTCTCGCACCCGAAGGTGGCCGAAGCGGCCGTGGTCGGCTTCCCGCACGACGTGAAGGGCCAGGGCATCTACGCCTACGTGACGCTGGTGGCCGAAGAGGCGCCGAGCGACGAGCTGCAGAAGGAACTGGTCGCCTGGGTGCGCAAGGAAATCGGCCCGATCGCCACGCCGGACCACCTGCAGTGGGCGCCGGGCCTGCCGAAGACCCGCTCGGGCAAGATCATGCGCCGCATCCTGCGCAAGATCGCCGAGAACGCGCCGGACCAGCTCGGCGATACCTCGACCCTGGCCGACCCGTCGGTGGTGGCCTCGCTGGTGGACGAGCGCAAGGTGCGCTGACGTACGGCCCGGGGCCGGCTCCCGGGGTCGGATCCCGTTCCGCCAGGAACGGGCTCTGACCGCCGTAGGATCTGGCCCCATGCAGTTTCCCCCCACGGTTCCCCCCGACCATGACCACCCTCCTGATTGCCGATGACCACCCGCTGTTCCGCGAAGCCCTGCGCGGGGCGGTACAGCGGGTCATCCCCGGCGTGCAGCTGTTCGAGGCCGACAGCGTGGAAGCGCTGTATGCACTGGCCGACCAGCACAACGACGCCGACCTGGTCCTGATGGACCTCAACATGCCTGGCGCACAGGGTTTCAACGCGCTGGTGCACATGCGTTCGCTGCACCCGCACCTGCCGGTGGTGGTGGTGTCCGCGCGCGAAGAAGCCACGGTGATGCGCCGCGCGCTCGACCACGGTGCGCTCGGCTTCATTCCCAAGTCCGCCGACTCGGACACCATCGGCCACGCACTGGGCACCATCCTTGATGGCGAGACCTGGGCACCGCCGGAAGCGCACAACGTGCCGCCCACCGGCAGCGAAGAACGCGAAGTCGGCCAGCGCCTGCGCGAGCTGACCCCGCAGCAGTTCCGCGTGCTGCAGATGCTGGGCGCCGGCCGCTTGAACAAGCAGATCGCCTACGACCTCAACGTCTCCGAAGCGACGATCAAGGCCCACGTCACCGCCATCCTGCGCAAGCTGGGCGTGACCAACCGCACCCAGGCCGTGCTGATGGCCGGCAAGCTGGCCATCGACGACGACGCCATCGTGCTGCCGCCGGAAGAAGATTGATCGTAACGGACTGCGGAGCCGAGCATGTGCTCGGCTCCGCAGCCTTCATGATGCCCCTGTAGAGCCGAGCCCATGCTCGGCTGCTCTTGGCCTCAATACCGATCACCCCCAAAGCCGCCATCGACTCCATACATAGGGGTATTCCCCGATGCGCGTGGCCAGCCCAGCACGCACTGGATTGGCTGCAATGTACATCGCCTGCGTGCGCAGGCACTCATCGCTGCGCAACGCATGGTCGTAGTACCCCGGCTGCCAGATCGGTGCGTTCGCATCAACGCGCCTGGCGATGGATCTTCCACTCCGGGACTTCAGGATCTGCATGCAGCCGGCCAGCGTTCCGGTACGCAACTCGACCAACCAATGCAGGTGGTCCGGCATGACCACCCAGGCGAGGGAGGAGGTCCGCCCCGTCCGCTCTACGGTGCGCAGCGCTTCGATCAGCAGATCGACATTGGCCTTGTCGTCGAACCAGGGACGGCGTGCGCGTGTCACAGCCGTGATCGCGTAGACATTGCCGGTCTGCGACCAGCGACCAAAGCGGAGTGCGGGACTGGCCATGCGAAGAGGCTATGGCACGCATGACAGCCTCTCCATCAGCGAAATGCCGTGCTGCATGTCGGCGAATGCTCCAATGTAGAGCCGAGCCCACGCTCGGCTGCCATGTGAAGCAGCCGAGCATGGGCTCGGCTCTACAGGGGCGGGCGTTACCCCACGCCGTGCAGGTGTTCGTACAGGATCGTTGCGCCGATGATCACCAGGATCACGCCACCGATGATCTCCGCACGCTTGCCGACCATGCTGCCCAGCACGCGGCCGAGCATGATGCCGACGGTGACCATGGTCAGCGTGCACAGGCCGATCACCGCAGCCATCACGCCGATATGTACATCCATGAAGGCCAGGCCGATGCCCACCGCCATCGCGTCGATGCTGGTGGCGAAACCGGTCAGCGCCAGCTTCCAGAAGCCGTGGTGTTGCGACGGATCTTCGTCGTCCTCAGCACTGTCGGGGCGCAGGCCGTTGTAGATCATGTGGATGCCCAGTGCGCCGAGCAGGCCGAAGGCGATCCAGTGGTCGAAGGCTTCGACGTATTGCAGGGCAGCCCGACCGAGCAGCCAGCCGATGATGGGCGTGATCGCCTCGATGACGCCGAAGATGATGCCGGCACGCAATGCATCGCGGAACACCGGCTTGCGCATGGCCGCACCCTTGCCGATTGCAGCGGCGAAGGCATCGGTGGACATGGCAAAGCCGATCAGGAGGATCGAAATGGGGGACATGGGCGGTGGCTGAGGTCGGGCTGGGACGGACGCACGGCCTGCGCTCGCGCCCAACCTGACGTTGCGCGCGCGGGCCGCTGGTCTCGCCAACCATCATGGTTGTCCACGCCACGGCGCACTGGCCGAGTATGTTGACGTGGACGATTCCTGCGAAGGAATCCGGCTACTCCCCAAGGGGACGCGAAGCTTAGCATCGCGATCCGCACGTGGCGCATTTCCAGCGAAACGCGCAGGCAGGGCTGGTTTGTATAGCGATGGCTATATCGGCGCCGCCATGCGTTCGGGAGCCGAGCACGGGCTCGGCTCTACAATTGCCGATCAGGCATCGCTATTGCCGGCATCGCGCAGCGCGCCCAGGAAGGCGCGCAGCGAGGCCGGCTTGATCGGCTTGGTCAGCACGCGGTAGCCGCGTTCGCGTGCCATCCGCTTCAGTTCGTCGCGGCCATCGGCGGTCAACAACGCACCCGGCAGCGGGTAACCGGCGGCTTCACGCAGCGCCACCAGCGCATCCAGGCCGTCCATGCGGTCGTGCAGGTGGTAGTCCACCAGCATCACCTGCGGCCGCTCGGCCACTTTCTCCAGCGCCTGATCCACCGTCGATGCCGTAATCACCTGCACCTGCCAGCGACCGAGCAGCGCGCGCATGCCGTCGAGGATCTCTTCGTCGTTGTCTACGCACAGCACGCGCAGGCCGGCCAGCGAATCGCTGCGCAGCGGCGCGGCTGCGGCCTGTACCGGCGCGGCCAGTTCGGTATAGCCCGGCAGCGGCGCCACCCGCGGCAGGATGATCGAGAACATCGAGCCCTTGCCAACCCGGCTGCGCGCATTGAGGCGATGGTCAAGCAGGCGCGAGATGCGCTGGCAGATCGACAGGCCCAGGCCCAACCCCTGTTCGCCCCAATCGAACGGCTGCTGGTAGCGGTGGAACTCGTCGAAGATCTGCCGCATGTGGTGCTCGGGAATGCCCGGGCCGGTATCCCATACCTGCAGCTCCACTTCGTTGCCACGCTGGCGCACCGCCAGCACGATGCGGCCCTGGCGGGTGTAGCGCAGCGCATTGGCCAGGAAGTTCTGCAGCACGCGGCGCAGCAGGCGGCGATCACTGCGCACCCAGGCCGGACGCGTGAACAGGTCCAGGCGCAGGCCACGGCCGGCGGCGACCGGCGTGTACTGCGCGGCCAGTTCGCGCATCAGCGCGCTCACGTCGAACTCGCCGATCACCGGGTGCAGGCCACCGGCATCCAGCCGCGACACGTCCAGCAGGCCATCAAGCAGTTCTTCGGCAGCACGCAGCGACGCATCCACGCGCTCGGCCAGGTGCTTCTGCTCGTCGCTCACATGGTCGCTGTCGCGCAGCGCCGAAGCAAACAGCCGTGCGGCGTTCAACGGCTGCAGCACGTCATGGCTGATCGCCGCCAGGAAGCGGGTCTTCGACTGCTGCGCGACCTCGGCCTCGTGCGAGCGCTCGGCCACGCGCTGTTCCAGCGTCTCGTTGGCCTCCAGCAGTGCCTTCTCCGCGTGCTTGTAGTCGGTGATGTCGTTGTAGCTGGTCACGTAACCGCCGCCGGGCAGCGCCTGGCCGCGCATCTCGATCACCTTGCCGTCGCTGCGGGTGCGCTCGAACACGTGCGGTGAGCCGGCGCGCATGTAGCCGATGCGGCGGTTGATCTGCACTTCGATATCGCCCTCGCCCAGCTCGCCGCGCTCGGCGTTGTAGCGGATCAGGTCGGCCACCGGGCGGCCCACGTAGAGCATGCCGTCGGGGTAGCCGAACATGTCCTGGTAGCGGCGGTTCCATGCGGTCAGGCGCATGTCCGGATCAACCACGCTGACCCCGGCGCTGATGTTCTCCAGCGTGGTCGACAGGATCTCGCGGTTGAAGCGCAGCTCCTGCCCCGCTTCGTCCAGCACCGCCACCACTTCGCCCAGGTCCATGCCCGAGCCACGCAGCAGGCTGGTCAGCAGCAGGCGCGCCGATGCCGCGCCGATCGAGGCCGCCAACAGACGCTCGGTGAACTGTACCCACGGCCGGTCCGCAGGCGCCGAGGATTGCAGCTCGCGGCCCAGCGACTGCGCCTGCTCGAAGAACGAACGCCGCGCGTGGCGCTCGCCGACCACGCGCGAGGCCAGTGCCAGCAGGTCGCCCACGTGCACGTGGCCGGGCCAGCCGCCGGCCACCGACGGGCGTTCGGCATACGGGTCGAGGAAGGGGGCAGCGCGCAGGCGCTCGTCGACGCCGGGTCGCCAGCGTGCGGACACCAGCATCATCGTCGCCGCATTGACCAGCAGCGACCAGAACGTGCCATGGGTCAGCGGATCCCAGCCGGTCATGCCGAACAGCTGCTGCGGGCGCAGCCACTCAATGCCGAACGGGCCGTGCTGCACCCAGGCGGCATCGACCCAGCCGGCCATGGTCATCGCCGGCAACAGCAGGGTGTACAGCCAGGTGGCGAAGCCGAGCAGCATGCCCACCTCGACGCCACGCCGGCTGGCACCGCGCCAGTACAGGCCGCCGATCAGGCCGGGCGCGAACTGCGCCACCGCTGCGAACGCCATCAGGCCGTACGAGGCCAGGGTGCTGTCGTTGCTGCTGGTGCGGTAGTAGCTGTAGGCCATCAACGCCAGCAGCAGGATCGCCAGGCGGCGGATCCACAGCACGCGCGAGGCGACGTCGGCGGCCTCCTGGTGGTCACCGCTCCGACGCAGCAGCACCGGCATCACCAGGTCGTTGCTGACCATGGTAGCCAGCGCGATGGACGACACGATGACCATGCCGGTGGCCGCCGAAAAGCCGCCCACGTAGGCGATCAGCGCCAGCGCATTGCGGCCTTCGGCCAGCGGCAGGGCCAGCACCATCGAGTCGTCGGCGACGCTGCCGCCGGTGCCGAACAGGGTCACGCCGGCGGTGGCGATCGGCAGCACCATGCCCGAGATCAGCACCAGGTAGCCGCCGAACATCCAGCGCGCGCGGCGCACGTCGCGCACATCGCCGCACTCGACCACGGCCACGTGGAACTGGCGCGGCAGGCAGATGATGGCCAGGAAACTGAGCAGCGTCTGCGAGATGAAGCCCACCGGCGGCAGGCCGGTGAACAGCGTATGCACCGACTCGACCACCGCGTCGGTGCGGTTGCTCAGCCACAGGTAGGCGAACACGCCCACGGCCAGCATCGCCAGCAGCTTGATCACCGATTCGAAGGCGATGGCCAGCATCATGCCGTGGTGGTGTTCGGTGGCATCGACCTGGCGGGTACCGAACAGGGTGGCGAACAGCGCCATCAGCAGCGCCACGTACAGCGCGGGATCGGTGAAGAAGCCGGTCGGGCCGGTGTTGCCGGTCAGCACCTGCAGGCTCATCGCCACTGCTTTGTACTGCAGCGCCAGGTAGGGAATGATACCGATCAGCGCGATGATCGCCACCAGCGCCGCCAGCCGCCGGGAACGGCCGAAGCGCGAGGAGATGAAATCGGCGATGGAGACCACGTTCTGGCTGCGCGCGATCAGCGCCAGGCGCTCGATGATGCGCCAGCCGAACAGCAGCAGCAGCAGTGGGCCGATGTAGATGGGCAGGTAGCCCACGCCGTTGCGCACGGCGGTGCCGACCGCGCCGTAGAAGGTCCACGACGAGCAGTACACGGCCAGTGCCAGGCTGTAGACCACCGGCCGCAGCCACGGCCGGTCGGGGTACATCGGCCGACGGTCGCCCCACCACGCCACGCCGAACAGCAGCGCGGCATAGGCAACCGAGACCAGCAGCAGGATCCAGCTGGAGACCACGCGTGCGTTTCCGTCAGGACAGGGGTCAGTAGATCACGACCGCTGGTCGTGCGGGTAGGTCATGGCGGTGGGTCACGACCATTGGTCCGTCTGGTGGGTCACGATCGTTGATCCGTCTGGTGGGTCACGACCGTTGGTCGTGACGGGGACATCCGTGCCCACTAACAGTGGGCACCTACCGGGAATCAATGGGCACCCACCAGGAAGCGGTGGGCGCCTGCCAGGTACCGGCGTTATTGGGCCGGCACGCCCATTTCCTTCAGCAGCTCGGGCGCCGGGTAGACCTTGGCCAGCAGCCAGCGCAGGTAGCGCATGTCCACGTGCACGGCGCGCTTGTAGCGCGGGTCGAACCACCAGCTGGCGCTGACCGACTCCCAGTTGCTGTCGAAGTTCAGGCCGATCAGTTCGCCCCTGGCGTTGAGCACCGGCGAGCCGGAGTTGCCGCCCGTGGTGTCCAGGTTGGTCAGGAAGTTGACCGTCTGGGTCTTCAGTGCCGGATCGGCGGTGCTGCCGAAGTCACCCTTGGCGATGGCGGCCAGCAGCGGCTTGGGTGCATCGAACGGGTAGGCGTTGGTGTTCTTCTCGACGATGCCGGCCACGGTGGTCACCGGGGAGTAGGTCACGCCATCGCGCGGGTGCAGCGCCTCGACCTTGCCGTAGCTGATGCGCAGGGTGCGGTTGGCATCCGGATACACCGCGCGGCCCTGCCTGGCACGCCAGGCGAACAGCGCCTGCATGTACGCCGGGCGCAGGCGCAGCTGCTCGCCTTCGCGGGTCTTGCTCTCGTTCTCGATGCGCAGCTGCGCGGCCACCAGCGGACCGGCCACGCTGATCAGCGGATCGGCGGCCAGTGCCTTGCCTTCGCGTGCGGCGGCAAAGCGCGACAGGCGCTGCGCTTCCTCACCCAGCTGGGTACCGGCATACAGGGTGTCCAGCGCCTTGGCCAGCTGCTGTGGGGTACGACCAAAGGCCGCGTCGAACTCGGCCACGCGCTGCGCGTCCGGCAGCTGCTGGTAGCGGGTCAGCAGGGTGGTCAGCAGGGCCTTCTCGACCTCCGGCGCGTAACGGCGCTGGACCTGCTTGAGCACCCCTTCGATCATCGCCTGGTCGCGCTGCTGGTAGCCGCTCTCGCGCTGCGCGTCCGGCTTGGCCGATTCGATGCGCAGGCGTTCCAGCAGCAGCGCCGAGCGCAGCAGCTGGCTCTGCGCGGCCATCTGCTCCAGCAGCAGGTCACGCTCGCCCACCGCCGCACCCTGCGACAGGTTGGCCAGCAGCGCCTTGATGTCACCCTGGTACCTGCGGTCGGTGGCAGCCAGCATGGCCGTCTCGTCGGTGGCACGCTGGGCCTTCGCATCGCTGCGCAGCAGGCCTTCCAGTTCGCCGGCGGCACGCTTGCGGTTGTTCTTCAGCGACTGCAGCTGCGAGGCGTAGCGGGTACGCGCCTGCGCGTCCTTGGCGCTGGCGGCCTCGATGGTGTCGATCATCTGCTGGAACACCGATACGCGGCGCGGCAGCACGGTATCGATCTGGCCGGCGAATTCGGCCGCGGTGCGGTGGCGGTAGGTGATGCCCGGGTAACCGGCCAGCATCGCGTAATCGCCTTCCTTCGGGCCTTCCACCGACATCTGCAGGTGTGCCGGCGCCTGGTAGGGCACGTTGTCCTTGCTGTAGGCGGCCGGCTTGCCGTCCTTGCCCACGTAGGCGCGCAGCAGGGTGAAGTCGCCGGTGTGGCGCGGCCACATGAAGTTGTCGATCTCATCGCCGTAGTTGCCGATCGCACGCGGCGGCGCATACACCAGGCGCACGTCGCTCAGTTCCAGCTGGGCAATGCGGTAGAAATCGGTGCCGTAGTACATGTTGGCCACCGAGCAGCGCACGCTGCCGTCCTTCTCGCACTCGGCCACGATCTGCTTGCTGGCTGCATCCACGGCATCGAAGTAGGCACGGCCGGTCTTGCCACGGGCCTGCGCCAGCACCTGGTCGGTCACCTTGTCGAAGCCGACGGTGACCAGCACGCGGAAGTCCGGGTTGGCCGGGCGCTCATCGGCACGGTCCCTGGCGATGAAGCCACCAGCGATCAGGTCGTGCTCGGGCGAGCTGTTGTACTGGATCACGCCCATCGCCACGTGGTGGTTGGTCAGCAGCAGGCCGTCGGCGGACACAAACGAACCGGTGCCACCACCGGCGCGCACCACGGCGCTCAGCGGCGGCGCGGTGACGTTGGCCAGGTCGGCCGGATTGCCCTTGAAGCCAGCGGCCTGCAGCGGTTGGGCCAGGTCCGGCAGCTGCGTCGGCATCCACATGCCTTCATCGGCGTGGGCGCCGGTGGCGAGGGTCAGGCCCAGGGCCAGGGCGGTGGGGAGGGCTTTGCGTGGTGACATGAGGCAATCCGGTACGACAGAACAGCCCGGGACCATAGCCCGTGGGGCGCTGTCGGGCAACGCCCGATAGTCAGGCCTGCGCCGCGCTCCTAGAATTGCCGTTTTCTGCACATCGGACGTTCGCAGATGATCGTCGGCATCGATCTTGGCACCACCCATTCCCTCATCGGCAGGCACACGGCAGCAGGGCCGCAGCTGTTCCCCAATGCCCATGGCGAGCTGTTGACCCCTTCGGTGGTCAGCCTCGTCGATGGTGCCGTACTGGTCGGCCAGCCGGCCCGTGACCGCCTGGTCAGCCATCCGCAGCAGACCGTGGCCCATTTCAAGCGCTGGATGGGCAGCGACCGTGAGACCCGGCTGGGTGAGCGCAGTTTCCGTCCCGAGGAGCTCTCGGCCATGGTGCTGCGCTCGCTGCTGGCCGACGCCGAAGCCGCCCTGGGCCACAAGGTGGAGGAAGCGGTGATCAGCGTGCCGGCCTACTTCTCCGACGCCCAGCGCAAGGCCACCCGGGCCGCCGGCGAACTGGCCGGCATCCGCGTCGAGCGCCTGATCAATGAACCCACGGCCGCTGCGCTGGCCTATGGTCTGCAGGAGCGTGACGGCGAAGGCCGCGTGCTGGTGCTGGACCTGGGCGGCGGCACCTTCGACGTCTCCATCCTGGAACTGTTCGATGGCGTGGTCGAAGTGCATGCCAGCGCCGGCGACAATTTCCTGGGCGGCGAGGATTTCCTGCAGGTACTCGTGCAGGCCTTCCACGCCGACCAGGGCACGTCCGCCAGCGACCTGTCCGCTGCCGAGCAGGCGCAGCTGCTGCGTCGGCTGGAACTGTTCAAGCGCGAACTCAGCCAGAGCGGCACTGCCAGCCTGCAGTTGCCCCTGGCCGGCAGCGAACGCCAGTGGCAGCTGGATGAAGCTCGCTACACCCAGCTCTGCGAGCCACTGCTGCTGCGCATGCGCGCGCCCATCGAGCGCGCGATCCGCGACGCCCGGCTCAAGCCCGAGGCGCTGGACGACATCATCCTGGTCGGCGGTGCGGTACGCATGCCGATGGTCAGCAGGCTTGCGACCCGCATGTTCGGCCGGCTGCCGCTGCGCCATGTCCATCCGGACCAGGCGATTGCCTTGGGTACCGCCGTTGCAGCGGGATTGAAGGCGCGCGACGAATCGCTGCGCGAAGTCGTGCTGACCGATGTCTGCCCCTACACGCTTGGCACGCAGGTGTCCCGCCAGGATGCTGCCGGTGGCGAACGCAGCGGCTATTTCCACCCGATCATCCAGCGCAACAGCGTGGTGCCGGTCAGCCGCGAGGATCGCTTCTACCCGCTGCACGAGCGGCAAAGTGCCATCCGCATCGACGTGTTCCAGGGCGAGAGCCCGACGGTGGATCGCAACATCAAGCTCGGTGAGCTGACCGTGCCGCTGACCCATTCTGTCCCGATGCAGGAACGCAGCGTCACCGCCCGCTTCACCTACGACGTGAACGGGCTGCTGCAGGTCGAAGTCACCGAGGATGCCACCGGCAGGCGCCACGAGCTCATCCTGGAACAGAATCCCGGGCTGCTGTCACCCGAAGAGATCCAGCAGCGCCTGCGCGCGCTGGAAGCGCTGAAGATCCACCCGCGTGACGCCCAGCCCAACCTCGCGGTGATCGCCCGCACCGAGCGCCTGTACGAGGAACGCATCCATCACCGTGAACAGTTGCAGTCGTGGCTGAGCAGCTTCCGCCATGTGCTGGAGAGCCAGGATGCCGTTGCCGTCGAGCGTCATCGCCGTCAGCTGAACGAGGCACTCGACGCCCTCGAGCGCGATGCATGAGCTGGGCACTGCACGTCCTGGAGCTGGACCAAACGGCTGACGAGCGCGCGGTCAAGCGCGCCTATGCAAAGCGCCTGCGGGTGACGCGCCCCGACGAGGATCCCATCGCCTTCCAGCACCTGCATGAGGCCTATCAGGCGGCATTGGACTGGGTCCGCCAGGAAGCGCTGGCCGATATCGCGGACGAAGACGAACCGGCGGAGCATGCAACCGACATCGCACCCTGGCCGCCCGACGCAGACGTGGCATGGGCGCCGCCCGAAACGCGTTCGTACTCGCCTCCATGGCCACCTCGCGGCACGCCTGTGCTGCTGCGCACGGCACCAGTGGCGGAACTGGAGGGAGCGGTCCACGTATCGGGCCATGCGCACACGATCCTGCGCATGGCCCATCTGTCTTCCCCTGAAGACTTCGGCCCCTGGCTGGAGGCCACGCCGGTGCTGTGGTCGCTGCGCTACAAGCCATTGGTGGGCGACGCGCTGCTGGATGAACTGGCACGCAGTCACAACAGCGTCAGCGCAGCCAACATGGGTCTGCTGGCACGCTGCTTTGGCTGGGATGATGTACACGATGGCGTGGATCCGGACAGGCTGGCATCGATCCAGTCGCGCGGTCATCGACGCTGGGCCGCCGAGACCGGGAATGCGGCAGAGCTGTCGGCACTGCTTGAACAAGAGGGCAGCCTGCGGCTGGGGAGGGTCACCCTTGCGCGTTGCCTGCGCTACCTGTCGCAGCCATGGCACGCGCGACGATCCCTCTGGCAGGCGCAGCTGCCCGAGCACATCATTGAGGTCAACGCGCTGCTGGATGCGCTGGAACGCGGCGGCCAGGAGCCATTGCCCGCCGCCTGGGATCGGCAGCAGGTGCAGTTCTGGCGCAGCCTTGCCGACGTTTCCCGTCCCAACCGCTGGCGTTGCCAGGTCAATGCGCTGCGGGGCGGCCTGTTGGCTGCCCTGACGCTCGCGATTGCCGGTGGCTCGACTCTCATGAGTCTTGCCCAGCGTGACCTGCGCACCGCCGCCGCGCTCGGCATAGGCGGCGTGCTGCTCGGGGTCCTGCTCGCCCTGGCCGGCGCTCTGTGGGTCCATGTCCGTTGGGCGCTGCGCCAGCTGACGCTGGATCTGTCCCCTTCGCGCTGGGGATGGCTACTGGCGTTGCCAGCGCCGCTGATCGCCCTCGCCAGCCTGATCCTGGTCCATGGCCTGGATCTGCGGCTGGAAGGTACGCTGCTGCTGTTCCCTGGCCTTGCTCTGGCGACGGCACGCTGGATCCGGCGCGAGGATGGCCGGGGATTCCGGCCGCGCAACCTGATTGGACCGGGCATCGGCATGTTCGTCCCCGAAGTGGGCTGCGCCCTGGTCCTGCTGCTATGGACCACCTGGTTCCTGCGTGACAGGTGCCGTCGCCTGTCGATCGACCTGCCTCCACCTGCTTCTGGAAACACCGTGTGAACCGGGCACTGGACGCTCTCGGGCTCGACGCCAGCGCCGACGAAAAGGCGATCAAGCGCGCCTACGCGCAGAGACTGCGCGCGGCACGCCCGGACGAAGACCCGGTGGCATTCCAGGCGCTGCACGAGGCTTACCAGCAGGCCCTGCTGTGGGCACGCAACCGCACGCAATGGCAGGAGGAGAGCAGTGCAGAAACGCTGTCGACGCCACCTGCAGACAACAGCCCACCCGGCCCACCGGCGCCGTACGACAGCCATTCGCCGATGGACCACATGCCGGTGCTGCATCATCCATGCACGCCCGACATCGACATGCCGGACGATGTGGTGGAGCCATCATTGAACCTGCCCCGGTTTGCGCGCCTGCTGATCAACACCGCCGGCGACGCCGACCCGGCCAGCTTCGAGCACTGGCTGGCCCATCGCCCGGAGCTGTGGTCATTGGCCGACAGGCCGCGTATCGGTGACGTGGTACTGCAGCAGCTGCTGCACCAGGGCCAGCCGCTGTGCGAGTCCAACTTCGATCTGCTCGGTCGATACTTCTGCTGGGATGAGATCCGGGCTGATATCGATCCCTACCGGGTCCGCGCACGGCGCAACCTGCTGCATCGCCGCTGGCAGCTGCAGCCGCGCAACCACACGGCCCTCACCGCAGCCCTGGACCGACCGCATGACCGGGTGTCCGCTACCGAGGCCCATGCCCGCATGGAACGCTTGACCCGACCGTGGCACTGGCTGCAATCGCTGCTGTCGGCCAGCGTGCCCGGGCGTGCTGGCATCATGCGGCAAACGATGCAGCGTCTGGGAGTGCATGGTGTCCGTGACACGCTGGCGCCACTGGACACGGATCAGGTCGCCTTCTGGATGGCGGTATCCCAACCCGGGCACTTCAATCTCATGAAGATGCAGGTGGCCATTGTCCGCTGCCTGCTGGGCGCTCTCGTCGTGCTGGCCGTTCTGGCGGCGCTGGCATTGCTCGGTGATGCCGCTCGCCCTATCCCGATCAGCACGTCCAGCATGAAACACGTGGCAATCCATGCCTCGGTGGTCATCGTGTCTGGCGTCCTCATGCTGACGCCTTTCGTTGGAGGCACCCCATCGCGGACGGCGTCCGCGCCAGCGCCCGTCGAGCCACCGTCGGCGCTTGATGGGCACGGCATGCTCACGCACGGGCCTCGTCCGCGCAGGCCAGCCCCCTCCTTCGCCGTTGTCAGCCAGACCGATCCCGACACAGAGGGTGGTTGAGGGGCAGCGGGTTATTTCTCCCGCCGCCAGTTGATCGACCCGCGGTTTTCCACGGTGCTCGACTCCACTTCCACGTCGAACCCGCGGCGCAGCAGGTACTTCAGCGTGATCACCGAACCGGCACCGACCAGCGACACGCCGTAGCCGACGTACAGCTTGGGCGAGATGTACTTGCCGACACCGATCACCGAGCCGCCCAGCGCGCGCGACTGGCTCACGCCGGCGTCGTCCAGGCCCAGCTTGGCGCCCAGCTGCGAAGCCAGCAGGCCGCTGCCCGCCGAGAGCGCCGCCGAGGCCGCGTTGACCTGCTGCGCCTGGTCGCTGCTGGCACCGGTCAGGCTGCGTCCCAGCACCAGATAGGCCAGTGCCTCGGACTGCGACATTGCCGGATCGGACCACACGTCCGCGCGCGGCTGCTGCGCACGCCCGGTCACGTCGATGCCGGCGGTGACATCACCGATCCGGCGCTCGGCGCGGATGTTGATGCGCGGGTCGGACACCGCGTTGTAGTTCCAGGTGAGGTTGCCGCGGGTGATGGTCAGGTCCTGCCCATACGCCTTGTAGCGGCCGCTCACTTCCAGGCCGCCATTGGCGGTCATTTCACGGCCGGGCTTGGCCCAGACCTGCATCTTGCCGGTCAGCGCGCCCTTCAGGCCGAACCCGGTCATCTTCACCTTGTCGCCGAGGCTGACCGTCAGGTCCATGTCCAGCGGCGAGGTGCGCGACTCTTCCGGATCGGCCGGGTCCAGCACCACCACGTCTTCGGACACCGAGGTGCCACGGTCCAGGCGCTCCAGGTCGATGTCGGCCTCGGGCACGTGCACGGTGCCACGCAGCTCCATCGCCGCCTTGGCCAACGTGAAGTCGAGGTTGGGGTTGGCGACGATGCGCAGCTCGCTGGTGTTGGACAGCAGCACGTTCTCGCCGTGGATCTTCAGCTGCAGCGGCTGTGCATCACCGAACCACGACAGGCCGCCGTCGACATACAGCGTGCCCTGGCCCGAGTTGGCCTGCGCGGTGATCTTGGCCGAGCCGTCGGGCTGGGCCACGAAGCTGCCCTTGCCCTGGTCGAAGGTCAGGCCAAGCGCGGGGAATTCGCCCTTGAAGTTGCTCAGCTGCGCGTCGCCGCCCAGCGACGGCTGCCCGCGCGTACCGCGCAGGCTGACGTGGCCTTCGATCAGGCCGGTCGGGCGCACGATGTCCGGCGAGAACAGCTCCAGCCAGTACAGCCGCGACATGTTGAGGTAGAGCTCACCGTTCAGCGGTGCGCTGGCTTCCCAGCCGGTCTGCATCTTCGCGTCGACGAAGCCATTGCCCTGGAAGCCCATGCCCAGGTAGCCCTTGATGCTGGCCGGGGTCATGTCGAGCTTCAGCGAGAACTGGTCATAGCGCACCAGCTCGCCGCGGGTGGTATCGCCCACGGTGTTGCGGTTCTCGCCCAGGCGCACGCCGCCTTCCTTCGAGCGCACTTCCACATGGCCTTCCCAGGCCGCGCCGCGCGGGCGGATCTGCGCGTCCAGGCTGACGTCGCCGCGCAGGTAGATGCGGCGGCCGGACTGCGGCGGCAGCCACGGCTGCACCAGCGCCAGCGGCAGCGCGTCACTGCGCACCACCAGGCCTTCTCGCGGCCAGTTGGCCTGTGCGCACAGCGCGCCGCTGCTGGCGGCGGCCAGGCAGGCTTCGGACAGGGTGTAGGTGCTGCCGTTGATCGCGAACGCCGCCGGTGCACGCAGCGACCACGCATCACCCTTCACCGGTGCGATGCGCAGCGAGGCCAGCTCGCCACGCCACTGCGCCCCCTGCTGGCGCACGCTGCCCTGCAGCTCGATCGCGCCCATCTCATTGCGGGTCTGCGCAGCCAGGCGCAGGTTGGACACACTGCCCTGCGCATCCACGTTCAAGCGCTCCAGCAGCATGCCGGCGTTGACCTGCTGGCCCTGCACTGCCAGCGTGCCGCTGTCGCCGCGCCACGGCAGGTGGCCCTTGATGCTCACGCTCTCGGCGCCGTAGCCCTCCCAGTTGAGATTGTTGCCGACCAGGTCGGCGGTGATGTCCGGCGCATCGCGCGGCCCCTTCACCTGCACCTGGCCGCGCAGGCCACCGTCGGCGCCCGGCAGCAGGTCACTCAGCTGCAGCGGTTCGAAACGTGCATCGATGTCGAGGCGGTCGCCGACCTTGCCCGACGCGGTCACCCGGCTGCTGCCCAGCGACAGCTTCAGGTCACCCTGGCCCTGCGCGCCCTGCAGCGCGAACTTGCCCTGTGCATCAAGGTTGCGCTGGCGCAGGATGCCCTTCAGCGACGGCAGGTCGACGGTGGCTTCCAGCGTGCCGGCCGTGCCCGGTGCGGCATTGGCCGGCGGCGGCAGCTGACGGCCCTTGGAGGCCAGGTTGCCGGACAGGCGGCCGTTCCAGCCCGGCACGAAATAGCCGGGGTCGAAGTCCTTCAGCGTGGCCTTGGCGTCCCAGTCCAGCTGCGGCGCCCAGGCCACCTGGCCTTCCACCTGCAGCTGCCCACCCGGCGTCTGCGCCTGCAGCTGGTGGATCGACGCGGCCTGGTCATTGCCGCGTACGTCGAACTGCAGCTGCGCCTTCTGCGCCTCGCGTTCGATCTCGGCACGGCCGATCGCCGCCCAGGCCTTCAGGGTACCGGCCAGGCCGAAGCGTGCTTCCTTCAGGGTGACCGGCACCGGTGCGCTGCCAGCCGTGTTCGGGTCGGGTGCTGGCACGTAGGTCAGATCGCGTGCGACCACCGAGAAATTGAGTTTCTGCTGATCGTCCTGGCTGAAGTCGGCGGTGCCTTCCAGCCGCGCTTCGCCACCGAGGCCCTTCACCAGCAGCGGTGAGACCTTCAGCACCTGGTCCTGCAGCGACACCACCGACGGTGCCAGTTCCAGCTCCTGGTCGCCCTGCTTCACCCTGCCGCGCAGGTTGGCATTGCCGCCCTTGCCGGCGGCGGTGAAGTCCAGCGACAACGGCGCAATCGCCGAGCTCGCCAATGCTGGCGACAACAGCGCCAGATCCAGCTCGTCGCTGCGGATGCTGGCGCTCCAGCTCGGGTCGGTGCGGCCATCGAACACCAGCATCGCGTGCAGCGGCTTCGGCGCGCGCCCGGCTACGGCCACTTCCATGTGCGACAGGTCGCCACGTGCGACCAGGCCCACCGTAGCGGCGGTGCGCCCACGCGGTGCTGGCAGCACCGCCGTCACCGTCACATCGGTGTCGTAGTCCTCGGCCGGAATGTAACGGCCCTGGGCGGTGAAGTTGCCCATGTCGCTGTCCACGACCAGTTTGTGCGCCTGGAACTCGCCATTGGCGATCTCGATGCCACCACGCACCCGGCGGATGTCGATCACCGGTTCGTTGGCCTGGCTGATGCGGAAGCCGTCGATGGCGATGGCATCGGCCTGGATCGCCAGCGGCATCTCGATCTGCGGCAGCGAATCCGGCCACGATGGCAGCTTGAACGGCTCGTCACTCTTGGCCAGGTTCAACGTCGCGTTGGTCAGCTCCAGCTTGTCCAGCAGCAGCTTGCGGCCCAGCAGCGGGCGCAGGTCCGGCTCCAGGTGCGCGCGCTCGGCGTGGAAATGGATGTCGTCGTAGCGGAAGTCGACGTTGTACAGGGTCAGCGGACCGGCCACCGGGCCTTCCACCTTGTCCCAGGTGAAGCTGGCGCCCACCGGCAGCCGCGCCACCACCTGGGCCAGCAGCACATCGCGGCCGGCCACGGTCTGCAGCAGCCAGTACACCGCCAGCAGGGCCAGCAGCACCACGCCGATCACGCCGACGCCGGACCAGGCCCAGAAGCGGCGGCGTCGGTAGAAGCGCACGCGCGGCGGTGGCGTGCCGGGGCTCGGTGCGGGCGTGCTCACAGGTCCGCTCCGATGTTGAGGTACAGCTGGAACTGCGAGTCCGGATTGTTCAGGCCGTGCGCGATATCCACCCGCACCGGGCCCACCGGCGATTTCCAGCGCACGCCGAAGCCGACGCCGGTATGCAGGTCAATGGTGTTGTCGAAGGCGCTGCCGGTATCGACGAACACGGCCGCGCCCCACGGGCCGCCATTGAAGTAGTGCTCGTACTCGGCCGAGCCGATCACCAGGTTCTTGGCGCCCAGCGCGTATTTGTCGGGTTTGGGCGTGCGCGGACCAACTTCGCGGTAGGCGTAGCCGCGGATGCTGCGATCACCGCCGGCGAAGTAGCGCAGGCTCGGTGGCATCGCCACCAGGTCGCTGGTCCAGGTGGTGCCGCCTTCACCGCGCAGGATCAGGCGGTTGCTTTCACCCACCGGGATGTACCAGCGCAGCACGGCGTTGGCCTGCACGAAGCTGGTATCCGAGCCGGCGCCTTCCACGCCGGCACGCACCGTCGCCGCGCCGCTGACACCCTTGCGCGGGAACATCTCGTCGTCGACGTTGACGTAGTCGGCGACCACCTGCGGGTACACCAGCGTCGAGGTGTTGTAGACGGCATCGGTGAATTCGGTGCCGGAGGCGTAGCGCCAGCGCTCGCGCAGTGCGTTGATCGAGGCGATCGCGGTCCAGTGCTCGTTGATCTCGCCGCTGCGGCTGGCGATCAGCTTGAAGTTGCGCAGATCGATGTAGTCGGTCTGCTCGTCGTACGCGCTGGCGGCGAAGGTGTACCAACCGTCGAGCCAGTTGAAGGCCGGAATGCGGTAACTGGTGACCAGGCTCTTGCGCTTCTGCGCATAGTCCAGCTGCGTGTTCATCTTGTGGCCGCGGTTGTTCAGGAAGCGCCGCTCGATGCCACCGCGTACACCCGGGCCGCTCTCGCTGCCGTAGCTCAGGCCGGCGGTATAGATGGTGCGCTTGGCGCGCGTCAGCTTCACGTCCACCGGCACTTCGCCGTTCTCGTCGGCCTGGTCCGGGCGCGGCTGGATGTCGATCACGCTGAAGTAGTCCAGCTTGGTCAGCGACTCGCGCAGCCGGTCCAGCTTGCCCTCGTGGTAGTAGCTGCCCTGGTCCCAGTAGACCAGTGGATCGAACAGCTTGTCGACGAAGTAGTCCTGCTGGAAGCGCACCGGGCCCATGTTGTAGCGGCGGCCGCTGTCCCAGGTCAGGTCGATGTCGGCGGCGTTGTCGGCGCGGGTGATCTGCACCTGGCGCTGGGTGTAGTCGGCGTCGAAGTAGCCGCGCTCGGCCAGGCGCCGGGTGATGGTGATCTTGCTGGCTTCGTACTGGGTGTGCTCGAAGCGCTGGCCCTTGCGCGGCTTGAACGCGGCCAGGTCATCCTGCAGGTACTGGTCGTACATCGCCGGGCCGGTGATGTCGATGTGCTCGCGGCGCACGGTCACCGGGGTGCCCTTGTCGACATGGATCAGCACGCGCACGTGTTCGTCCTCGCGCGGTGCCTCGACCTTGATCACCGGGTTGTAGTACCCGAACGGTTCCAGTGCCTGGCGGGTCTGCCGCTCGGCCTGTGACAGCAGGTACTCCAGGCGTGATTCGCCCTGTTCCTTGCCGATCGTGTCGTACAGCGACAGCGATTCCTGGATGTTCTCGATGATTGCGGCGTCGTCGCCCTTGTCCAATCCCTTGATGTCCACCTTGTCGATGGTGCCGCGCGCGTGGGCCACGGAAGTGGCGGCCAACGACAGGACCATCAGCGGCAGGGCGTATTTCTTTGGCTGCATGCGGGACAGCATACCGACCGAAGGTGACGATGCGAAATGCATCACGTCATTCGGGATCGGTTGTTAAGTGGCGGTCAAAATACGCACCTTTGTGGCGATCATCGTGAATGCAGGCGAGGATGCCGGCATCGTGCGCGATGCCGGCAATGACCCCGATGGACATCCACCGGCGATGCGGTGCGCGGGGTAATGCCGGCCAGCGGCCGGCACTACCGATACGGGCATCAGCTCGACAGATGCTCGATCGCCGCGACCTTGCCCAGGCGCTCGCCCAGCATCGTCAGCAGCGCCAGGCGGTTGCCACGCAGCGCCAGATCGTCCGCATTGACCATCACCCCGTCGAAGAACGCGTCGACCTGCGGGCGCAGGCGCGCCAGGCGTGCCAGCACGGCCACGTAGTCCTTCTGGTGCAGGCTGGCGCCGGTGTCGTCGATGGCGGCGGTGACCGCTTCGGCCAGCGCGCGCTCGGCGTCTTCCTGCAGCAGCGCCGGGTCGATCTGCGCCGGAATGTCGCCCTCGGCCTTGCGCAGGATGTTGCGGATGCGCTTGTTCGCCGCAGCCAGTGCTTCGGCTTCCGGCAGTGCGGCGAAGGTGCCGATCGCATCCAGGCGGCGGTCGAAGTCGTACAGCGAGGCCGGCTTCAGTTCGGCCACCGCGTTGAAGTGCGTGGCCGGCACGCCCTTGTCGCCGTAATAGCCCTTCAGGCGGTCGAGAATGAAGTCGTACAGCTCGCCGACATCGGCCTGCACGTTGCGCGCGGCCAGGCCGGCGTTGGCGCTGGCCAGCAGCGCGCGCAGGTCCAGCTCGAAGCCGCTTTCGATGATCGTGCGGGCCAGGCCCAGCGCATTGCGGCGCAGCGCGAACGGGTCCTTGTTGCCGGTCGGCTTCAGGCCCGCGGCGAAACCACCGGCCAGCGTGTCGACGCGTTCGGCGATGGCCAGCACCTTGCCCAGCGGCGACAGCGCGATGTCATCACCGCCGAAGCGCGGCTGGTAGGCCTCGTCGATGGCCAGCGCCACCTCGGTCGATTCGCCACCGGCCACGGCGTAGTGGCGGCCGGCGATGCCCTGCAGCTCCGGGAACTCGTTGACCATGCGCGACTGCAGGTCGTTCTTGGCCAATTCGGCAGCCCGCCTGGCCTGCACGGCATCGGCACCCACCTGGGGTGCGATCACTTCGGCCAGGGCGGCCACGCGCGCCACCTTGTCGGCCACGCTGCCCAGCTTGGCCTGGTAGGTCACCGTCTTCAGGCCGTCGCCCATCGACGCCAGGCCCTGCTTCAGGTCCTCGTCGAAGAAGAACTTGGCGTCGGCGAAGCGCGGGCGGATCACCCGCTCGTAGCCCTTGGCCACTTCAGCCACGTCCTTCGATTCGATGTTGGCGATGCCGATGAACTTCTCGGTCAGCGTGCCTGCGGCATCCAGCACCGGGAAGAACTTCTGGTTGATCTCCATCGTTTCGATCAGCGCTTCCTGCGGCACTGCCAGGAACGCACGTTCGAAGCTGCACAGCACCGCCGACGGCCACTCGACCAGGTTCACCACCTGCTCCAGGTTGTCGTCGGTGATGCGGGCGCTGCCACCGGCCCTGGCCGCGGCGGCCTCGACCTCGGCGACGATGCGCGCACGGCGCTCGCGCGGGTCGACCAGCACGAAGGCGGCGCGCAGGGCTTCAACATAGTCCTGCGGCTGGGCCAGCGACACGGGCTGGTCGTGGTGGAAGCGATGGCCACGGCTGACACGGCCGGCCTGCAGGCCGAACAGTTCGGCCTCCACCACCTCGGTACCGTGCAGCAGCACCAGCCAGTGCGCCGGGCGGGCAAAGCCCCAGGTGTGGTCGCCCCAGCGCATCGGCTTGGGAATCGGCATCGCTGCAATCGCCTCGCGCAGGATCTCCGGCAGCAGGCTGGCGGTGCGTGCGCCCGGGGTCACCGCGCGGTGCACGAAGCGCTCACCCTTGTTGTCGGTGGTCTTCTCCAGCGCGGTCCAGTCGATCCCGGCCTTGGCGGCGAAGCCCTGCAACGCCTTGGTCGGCTGGCCTTCGGCGTCCAGTGCGATGTTCAGGTACGGGCCCAGCACTTCGCTGTGCTGTTCCGGCTGTTCCAGGCCCACGCCCGGCAGCAGCACGGCCAGGCGGCGGGGGGTCGACAGCGGGCGTGCATCACCCAGTTCCAGCGCGACGCCGCGCGTGCGCAGGCCTTCGACAACACCGTCGAAGAACGCCTGGGCCAGGCCCGGCAGCGCCTTGACCGGCAGCTCCTCGGTGCCCAGTTCGATCAGCAGGGGGGACAGTTGGCTCATCGGTTCGATCCTGTGGTGGGGGCGCAGCGCGCGACGCGTCCGGCGCCCCGGGTAGTTGATGAAAAGCGGGTGGGTGCGGACGGCCCGTCAGGCCTTCTTCGCGCCCGGGAAGCCCAGCTTCTCGCGCTGCTCGTAGTACGCCTTGGCCACCGCCTGGGCCAGCGCGCGCACGCGCAGGATGTAGCGCTGGCGCTCGGTCACGCTGATCGCGCGGCGTGCATCGAGCAGGTTGAAGGTGTGGCTGGCCTTCATCACCTGCTCGTAGGCCGGCAGCGGCAGGCCCACCTCGACCAGCTTCTGCGCTTCACGCTCGCAGGCATCGAAGCGGTGGAACATTTCGTCCACGTCGGCGTATTCGAAGTTGTAGGTGCTCTGCTCGACTTCGTTCTGGTGGTAGACGTCGCCATAGGTCACCGGTTGCCCGTCCGGGCCGTAGGTCCAGACCAGGTCGTAGACGTTGTCGCAGTTCTGCAGGTACATGCACAGGCGTTCGAGACCGTAGGTGATCTCGCCCAGCACCGGGCGGCACTCCAGGCCACCGGCCTGCTGGAAGTAGGTGAACTGGGTCACTTCCATGCCGTTGAGCCAGACTTCCCAGCCCAGGCCCCAGGCGCCCAGCGTCGGCGATTCCCAGTTGTCCTCGACGAAACGCAGGTCGTGCACCAGCGGGTCGATGCCCAGCGCCTTCAGCGAATCCAGGTACAGCTGCTGGATGTTGTCCGGCGCCGGCTTCATCGCCACCTGGTACTGGTAGTAGCGCTGCAGGCGGTTCGGGTTCTCGCCGTAGCGGCCATCGGTCGGGCGGCGCGAGGGCTGCACGTAGGCCGCGTTCCAGCGTTCCGGACCGATCGCACGCAGGAAGGTGGCCGGGTGGAAGGTACCGGCGCCCACCTCCAGGTCGAGCGGCTGGATGAGCACGCAGCCCTGCTGGGCCCAGAACTGGTTCAGGGTCTGGATCAGGCCCTGGAAGGTGATCGGAACGGTCGGGGTCGCGGACATGCTTACGAGTCTTGGCCGGCAAGGGGGTGCGTTAGTATAACGGCCGACCTGCGGGGCATTCCGTACCCGGGAGGAGCAGGCAGATGGAACATCGGCTGCCGGTGGGCACGCCCGGCGAGCCAGGCGACATCCCGCTGCCGTGGGGCCGCCTGCATTTCGAACAGGTCTGCGCAGCGCTGCTGGCCGATGGCCTGGTGGCCGAGCACGACGTCGAGCGCATGCGGTTTTCCGCACAGGGCGCGCGCAACGCCAGTGAAGTGCACCCGCTGGTGTTGCTGTCCAACCTCAAGCTGGCCGCCCGCGACGGTGGCGAACTGACCCTGGAACGCCTGACCGAATGGCTGGCCCGGCGCACCGGCAGCCGCTACCTGCGCATCGATCCGACCCGGGTCGACGTCGCTGCGGTCACCGCGCTGGTCTCCCATGCCTACGCCCGCCGCCACCGCTTCCTGCCGCTGGCGGTGGATGCCGAACGGGTGCTGGTGGCCACCAGCGAGCCGCTGGTGCAGGAGTGGCGCCGCGACCTGCAGCACCTGACCCGCCGCAGCATCGAGCTGGCGGTGGTCAATCCGCTCGACCTGCACCGCTACACCATGGAGTTCTACGGGGTGACCCGCTCGGTGCGTGGCGCGCGCGGCGATGTCCGCGGCGAAGCCAGCACCACCCTGCCCAGCTTCGAGCAGCTGGTCGAGCTGGGCCGTACCGGCGACGTCAATGCCGACGACCAGCACATCGTGCACATCGTCGACTGGCTGCTGCAATATGCCTACGAACAGCGCGCCTCGGACATCCACCTGGAACCGCGCCGCGAGATGGGGCGCATGCGCTTCCGCATCGATGGCGTGCTGCACAAGGTCTTCGAGGTGCCACCGGCGGTGATGACCGCCGTGGTCAGCCGCATCAAGGTGCTCGGCCGCATGGACCTGGCCGAACGCCGGCGCCCGCAGGACGGCCGCATCAAGACCCGCTCGCCGGGCGGCCGCGAGGTCGAGATGCGCCTGTCGACCATGCCCACCGCCTTCGGCGAGAAGTGCGTGATGCGCATCTTCGACCCGGATGCCGCCTTCAAGAGCATCGACCAGCTGGGTTTCAGTCCGCAGGAGGCCGCCGGCTGGAATGCACTGGTCGAACGCCCGCACGGCATCGTGCTGGTCACCGGCCCGACCGGCTCAGGCAAGACCACCACCCTGTATTCCACGCTGAAGCGGCTGGCCACGCCGGACGTGAACGTGTGCACCGTGGAGGACCCGATCGAGATGATCGCGCCCGAGTTCAACCAGATGCAGGTGCAGGCCAACATCGACCTGGACTTCGCCAGCGGCGTGCGCACCCTGCTGCGGCAGGACCCGGACATCATCATGATCGGCGAGATCCGCGATCTGGAAACCGCGCAGATGGCGGTGCAGGCCTCGCTGACCGGCCATCTGGTGCTGTCCACGCTGCATACCAACGACGCGCCGTCGGCGGTCACCCGCCTGCTCGACCTGGGCGTGCCGCACTACCTGCTGGCCAGCACCCTCAACGGCATCCTCGCCCAGCGCCTGGTGCGCACCCTGTGCCCGCACTGCAAGCAGCCGCACACCCTTGGTGCTGCCGACTGGGCGGTGCTGGCTGATAGCCAAGCTGCATATCCAGATGCCGCCACGCCCTGTCGGCCGGTTGGTTGCCTGGAGTGCCGGCGCACCGGATTCCTCGGCCGCATCGGCCTGTATGAGTTGCTGCCATTGGGCTCGCGGCTGCGTGGGCAGATCCGCGCCGACATGGATCTGGCCGGTTTCACCCGTGCCGCGCGGGCTGAAGGGCTGCGAACCCTGCGCCAGGCCGGGCTTGAAAAGGTGGCGCAGGGGCTGACTACAATCGAGGAAGTCCTGTCAGTCCTGCCGCCCCCGGATGAACCCAGCCCCGTTCCTGATCCTTGAAACCGGCCGCCCGGTGCCGTCGCTGCGCCGCTACGGGCGCTTCCCGCACTGGATCCGGGTGGCCGCCGGGCTGGAAGAGCACGAGACGGTGGTGGTCGATGTCGAACACGGGGATGCCCTGCCCGACCCGCATGCCTTCGCCGGCGTGCTGGTGACCGGCTCGGCCGCCTTCGTCACCGACCACGCCGACTGGAGTGAGCGCAGTGCCGCATGGCTGCGCCAGGCCGCCCACGACGACTTGCCCGTGTTCGGTATCTGCTACGGGCACCAGCTGCTGGCGCACGCGCTGGGTGGCGAGGTGGCCTACAACCCGGCCGGGCGCGAGTCGGGCACGATCGAACTGGAGCTGCAGCCGCAGGCCGCGCAGGACCCGCTGTTCCAGGGCCTGCCGCAGCACTTCGCCGCCCACGCCACCCACCTGCAGACCGTGTTGCGCGCGCCTGACGGTGCCGAAGTACTGGCACGCTCGCCGCTGGATGGCTGCCATGCCTTCCGCTGGGGGCGCCAGGCCTGGGGCGTGCAGTTCCACCCCGAGTTCGCCACCCACCACATGCGCGGCTACGTGCGTGCCCGCGCCGACTGCATCGGCCGCCATGGCGGCTGTGCCCGCAGCATCGAGCGCGCGGTCAGCGCCGCACCGCTGGCGCGCCAGCTGCTGCGCCGCTTCGTTCGCCAGGCGCGGCTGTCTTCAGCCCAGCCGGCGGCAAAACAGGGATAATCGGCGGCACGGGCAAGCGCCCGGCCCCTCCTGTCCTTCCCGGATGTCCATGAAAGAGATTCGCAAGCTGCCGGCCTCGGCGGGCGCCCAGTGGTTGCTGGATACGTTCTCGCTGTATCGGCGTGCGCCGCTGCAGCTGGCCCGGATCGGCCTGGCCTGGCTGCTGGTGAGCTGGGTGGTCACCCTGTTGTCGACGCTGATTCCCGGCGCCGCCGGCATGGCCGTGCAGCTGATGACCCTGGCCATCTCGCCGATCATGTTCGGCGGCATGCTGTACGCCGTGGGTGAGATCGACGAAGGTCGCCCGGGCCTGGCCTCGCACCTGCTGCAGCCGATCCGCGACCACCGCGTCAGCCACCTGCTGGTGCCGCTGGCGATCCAGGTGCTGGCGGTGCTGCTGCTGGGCGCGCTGCTGTTCCTGATGATCGGCCGCGAAGGCTTCACCGCCTTCAGCGAGGTCATGACCAAGATGGAAGAGATCAGCCGCAGTGGCCAGCAGATCAAGCCGGACGATGCCGCGGCGCTGGTGGCCAACCTGCCGGCCAAGCGCATCGCACTGTGGATGCTGCTGGTGTTCCTGAGCGCGGTCGCACTGTCGCTGGCAATGTTCACCCAGCCGGCGCTGGTGGTGTTCGACAAGCAGAGCGGCATGCACGCGCTGCGCCTGAGCCTGCAGGGCTGCATCGAGAACATCGGCGCAATGATCGTGTTCGCCGTGCTCGGCCTGATCGCCGCGTTCTGCATCTACATCCTGTTCGTGATCGTGATCCAGATCGCGATGCTGATCGGCGGCCCGCTGGCCGCCGCCTTCATCGCCCAGCTGGTGCTGACCACGGTGCTGATGCCGCTGTATGTCGGCGCGGTCTACGCCGCGTGGAAGCAGATGTTCGTGCACCGTGGCAGCCGCGCCGCACCGCCGGTCCCGACCACGCCGACCTCAAGCGACATCTTCCACGCCTGATGAAAAAAGGGGACGGAGGGGATTAAGTCGTTAGCTGCACACACTGGGCATAAACGACTTAATCCCCTCCGTCCCTTTTTTCTTTCAGGCGGCGGGCTTCTTGACTGCCGACGACGGCACCAGCCAGCGCGCGGCGTGGATGCCCAGCTCATAGAGCAGGCACATCGGGATCGCCAGCATCAGCTGTGAAACCACGTCCGGCGGGGTCAGCACCGCCGCCAGCACGAAGATGCCGACGATCGCGTAGCCGCGGCCTTCCTTGAACTGCTGCGGCGTCACCCAGCCCAGCAGCACCAGGATCACCATCGCCACCGGCAGTTCGAAGCTGCCGCCGAAGGCGAAGAAGATCGCCAGCACGAAATCCAGGTAGGCATTTGCATCCGGGGTGATCGCAATCACGTCCGGGCTGAAGGTGGTGAGGAAGTGGAACACCGCCGGCAGCACCAGGAAGTAGGCAAAGGCACAGCCGGTGTAGAACAGCAGCACCGAGGACACCAGCAGCGGCACCGCCAGGCGCTTCTCGCGCGCATACAGGCCGGGCGCGACGAAGGCCCACAGCTGGTACAGCAGCCACGGCACCGCCACGAACAGGGCAACGAAGAAGGTCAGCTTCAACGGCGCGAAGAAGGCGCCGGCCGGATTGGTGGCAATCATCGTCTGCCCGTTCGGCAGCTGCGAGACCAGCGGCTCGGCCAACGCGTTGTACAGCTTCTGGGTGAACGGCAGCAGCGCCAGCAGCACCACGCCCAGGCCCAGCAATGCGCGCACCAGGCGGCCGCGCAGTTCCACCAGATGTTCGACCAGCGAGCTCTCGCCGAAATCCTGTTCACTCATGGCTGGCGCTCCGTGCGCGGCGGCGGCGGCGCACCGGCTTCAGGGGGTGTCGCCGGCGTCGGCTCGGGAGCGACGCCCTCCTGTACCGGTGCATCGGCACGGGTCAGGCCGCTCATATGCGGCGGCAGATCCGCAGGCGCCGGTGCGCGTACCTCCTGCGCCAGCGTATCGCCCTGCTGCTGCGCCTCCTGCGCTTCGCGACGGATCGCTTCGCCGCTGGCACGCAGCTGGTTCTCGGTGTCCTGCATGCCCTGGCGAACGTCCTGCATCTGCCGCTTGATCTCCTCGGCCTGCAGTTCGCGCTCCAGTTCCTGTTTCACCGAATCCCATTGATTGCGGGCGCGACGCACCCACAGGCCGGCAAAGCGGGCCGCCTTGGGCAGGCGCTCGGGACCGAGCACCACCAGGGCGACCACGGCGATCACCAGCAGTTCGCTGAAGCCGATATCAAACACCGCGACCGCTCCGGATCAGCGAGGGGTGCGGTCGTGCTCGTCCTGCGCGGTGCGCGAGGCGTCCTGGCTGCGCGACTCGTCGCCCAGCTGCGCGTTCGGCTTGTCGTCGTCGCGCATGCCCTTCTTGAATTCCTTGACCGCCGAACCGAGGTCCTTGGCGCCACTGGTCAGGCGCTTGGTGCCGAACACCAGCAGGACGATGGCCAGCACGACCAACCAATGCCAGATGCTGAAACTGCCCATAAAGACGCTCGTTACGTTAGTGATCAGGCTGTCGAGCATAGCGCACCGGGTGTTAGCCGGCGCGCGTGACGAAAGTCAGTTTCCGCCCAGCGTTTCCGTGCGGATTTCGCCGTCATTGACCGGCTGGAAGCCCTGCTGCTGCGGCGGCGGGTTCTGCGGAACGTTCTGCAGCGGCGCGGTGGTGGCTTCGGCCGGGGCCGCCGGTGCTGCCTGAACGGGCACAGACACGGGGGCGGCAGCCGGCGCCGGCGCCGGACGCGGTGCATTGCCACCGTTGCCGTTGCGGTTGTTGCGGGCGGCGTAGGTGGCCTCTTCCAGGCGATCGCGGAAGGCGACCACGTCCATCGACGGCGAACCGACGGCGCGACCTTCGAAGATCATGCGCGGCGTGGTGTTGCTGCCGTAGGCGTCCAGATTGGCGGCATCGTCGATCTGCAGCACCGCGCCATCCAGCGCGACACCGGCGAACAGGCCGCGCGCGCGCGACCACGACCAGATCTCGGCCTTCAGCTGGCCGTCGGTGGCGGCGGCGGCATTGCGGCCGACCGGACCGGCGGCAACGCCGGCATCGGCGCCAAGCGTGAACTTGCCATTGACCAGGTTGTCCAGGCTGCGGTCGTTGCGGAACACCAGCACTACGTCGGAAGACTGCACGCCGGCCTGGAAGCCGATGCTGCCACCGGTCAGCTTGACGAATACCGGGCTGGACCAGGCGCCATTGGGCATGCGCACCGACATCAGCCCGTGGCCGCGACGACCGCCAATGACCAGGCCGGCCTTGATCGTGTCGGGAATGACGATGACCGCGCGGCCTTCGTCGAGCAACTTGTCCGGAATTCCCTGTTCAGGGATTTCCTGGATCTCCGCCAGCACGCGCACGGCATTGCGGGCGCGCTGGTCTTCCTGCGGTCCGGCCATGGCCTGGCTGGACAGCAGGCTGGCGGCGATCAGCAGGGCTTGGATCGGGCGACGCATGGCAGGCTCCAGAAGTCAGTCCATAGGAAGATATAGCAAGTGACTGAAATTAGTAGTGTTGTCATGAATCGCCAATGAGCGCTCCCCGCTCACATAGATGCCCGCTATGCCTGCAATCCGAACCCTGCATCCCGGTGCGACACCGGATCGGCGACAATGCACCCCATGCTCGACGCACCCGATACCGCCGTGCTGGCGGTTAACCTAGGCACGCCCGATACGCCGACGGCCCCCGCCGTACGCCGTTACCTGGCCGAATTCCTGTCCGACCGCCGCGTGGTCGCGATCCCGCCACTGCTGTGGCAGCCGCTGCTGCGCGGACTGATCCTGCCGCTGCGCAGCAGCCGTTCGGCGGCCAAGTACGCCCAGGTCTGGCTGCCGGATGGCTCACCGCTGATGGTCCATACCCGGCAGCTGGCGCAGGCGATGCAGGCCCTGCTGCCAACCCTGAAAGTGCGCCACGCAATGCGCTATGGCGAACCGGCCCTGGCCCACGAGCTCGACCGCCTCGCCGGCGAAGGCGCACGCCGCATCGTGGTGCTGCCGCTGTACCCGCAGTACTCCACCACCACCACCGCCTCGGTCGAGGACCGCGTCGACGCCTGGCAGCGGCGCAACCCGGGCGTGACCGTCAGTCTGGTACGCGACTACTCGGTCGACCCGGGCTGGGTCGAGGCCGTTGCCGGCTCGATCCGCCGCTACTGGGAACAGCACGGCCGCAGCCAGAAACTGATGTTCTCCTTCCACGGCATCCCGCAGCGCCTGGCCGACGCGGGTGATCCGTATCCGCAGCGCTGCGAGGCCAGCGCGCAGGCCATCGCCAACGCGCTGGGCCTGGGCAAGGACGACTGGCAGATGGGTTACCAGTCGCGCTTCGGCCGCGAGCGCTGGCTGCAGCCTTACGCTGAGCCGAGCCTGTGGGCGTTGGCCGAATCCGGTGTGAAGCAGATCGACGTGGTCTGCCCCGGCTTCGCCACCGATTGCCTGGAAACGCTGGAAGAAGTCGCGATGGGCTTCACCGAAACGCTGGCCGAACGTGGCGCGACGATGCGCTACATCCCCTGCCTCAATGCCGAACCGGAACACGCGCGCGCCCTGGCACGACTGGCCGTGGCCTCGCTGGCATGAGTCTGCAACCCTTTGAACTCGAGGTGGGCGGCACCCGCGTCGCCGGCCTGCGCAACAGCGGCGACGGCCCGCGCGTGCTGGCCCTGCATGGCTGGCTCGACAATGCCGCCAGCTTCGTGCCGCTGGCGCCGCACCTGGCGTCGCTGCAGCTGGTGGCGATCGACCTGCCCGGCCATGGCCACAGCGCGCACCTGCCGGCCGGTGCCAGCTACACCACGGCGGCCGCGATCTGCCACGTGCTTGATGTGGCCGACGCCTTGGGCTGGGACCGCTTCAGCCTGCTCGGCCATTCGATGGGCGCCGGCATCGCCAGCCTCACCGCCTCGGTCAGCGACCGCGTCGAGCGCCTGGTGGCGATCGAAGCTCTCGGCGGCCTGCGCGGCCCCGAAGAAGAGACCGCCCATCGCCTGCGCGAGCATGTGAACGCCACCCGTGCGTTGGCGCGCAAGCAGCTGCGCGTGTTCCCCGACCTGGCCGCGCCGATCCGCGCACGGATGATGACCAACCAGCTCAGCGAACCGTGCGCACGACTGCTGGTCGAGCGCGGCGTGGAACCGGTCGAAGGCGGGTATCGCTGGTGCAGCGATCCGCGCCTGATGCTGCCCACCGCGATCCGCCTCAGCGAGGGCCAGATCGACAACCTGCTGCAGGCCATCGCCTGCCCGACACAGGTGATCTATGCCACGCCGGCGCAGTCGTATTATCCCGAGCCGATGCGCAGCGATCGCCTGCAGCACCTGCGGGATGGCCGGCTGGCAGTGTTTCCCGGCAACCATCACCTGCACATGGAAGATCCGGAACAGATCGCAGGCGTGATCCTGCACTTCTTCAGCAACGACAACGCCGGCTGAGCGCAGGCGTCCGCGCGCTTCACTCCGCGCGTTTGCGGCCGATACATCAGTTGCGGGCCCCTGCGCCCGCTGCACGCGGGCCCGGTCGGTCCTGCGGCATGTGTCTGGTTCTGCAAGGAAGTCCGCATGCCCGCTCTGCTGCACCGTCACCCACAGGATGTGGCCGCGGTGTCCCCTCTCCGCGTCGCTGATCGCGCCGCATCCCTCGAATTCCCGGCACCCGCCCTCGTCACGCCCTGCTGCGTGCGTTGCGGCGTGCTCGTTGTCGTCTGCTGACCCAGGAGCCTCCGATGTCCATTGCATCCGCCCGTCCCCCCGATACCGCCCGCCTGTCGCACCTGCAACAGCTCGCCCGCGGTGCTGACCGCCGCCTGCTGACCGGCAGCGCGGCACTGGCCGTGACCGGGCTGGTGCTGGCCCTGCGCGGTCCGCACGGTGTGGCCGCCGCGTTGGCCGCGGGCGCTGTGCTGCCCGCCTTGTGGCTGGCCGGTCCGCTGGCAGGCCGCGGCATCGCCCGCAACGCCCTGGCGATCCTGGTGGCGCTGCAGCTGGCCCTGTTGTCCGCGATCACCGGCCTGTCGCCGGCGTTGCCGATCGCCCTGCTGCTGGGCGTGCTGCTGGGCCATCGCGATCGTCTGCCGGTGTGGCTGGCCGGTAGCATCGGCACGCTTGCACTGCTGGCCCCGCTGCCGGCCGGTGCTGCGGTGGGGCCGGCGCTGCTGCAGGCCGCGATGCTGGCCGGCCTGACCCTGTTCCTTGGCCAGGTCGCACTGCGGCTCCGCCAGCAGACCGAAGCACTTGGCCACGGTCCCCGCCGGCTGGCCGCGCTGGCGCGCGACATCGCCACCGGCGCCGATCTTGGTGCACATGCTGACACCACCGCCTACGCACCGGGTTCGCTGGCCCATGCGCTGGCCGACACCGCACGCCATGTGCAGGCCCAGCGTGGACGCGAAGCGGAGGCACACGCCGAGAACGCGCAGATCCGCCAGGCCCTCGATGCCTCGCGCACCGCGATGATGATTGCCGACAACGATCACGTGATCCGCTACGTGAACCGCTCGGTGGTGGCCCTGCTGCGCAACCAGCAGGCAACGTTGCGCCAGGCCTTCCCCGATTTCGATGCCGAGCGCCTGGTCGGTAGCAGCATTCATCGCTTCCACGCCAACCCGGACCGGATCCGCGCCATCCTCAATGGCCTGCAGGTCAGCCACAACGGCAAGGTACAGATCGGCCCGGTGCACTTCGCACAGGTGGTTACTCCGGTCTTCGACGCACAGGGCGTGCGCCTGGGCTTTGCCGTGGAGTGGCATGACCGTACCCATGAGCTCGCCTTGGAGAACGCCGTCGCCGGCATCGTCGCGGCCGCCGCCGCCGGCGACCTCGACCAGCGCCTGCAGGCAACCGAAGGTGCCAGCTTCCTCGATGGCCTCACCGGTGGCATCAACCAGCTGCTGGATACGTTGGGCAGTACGGTTGACGAGGTGCGGCAGATGCTCTCGGCGCTGGCCAGCGGCGATCTCGATCGACGCATGCATGGCGAGTATCACGGCGCCTTTGCCGCGATCCAGCGCGATGCCAACGCCACCGCCGGCCAGCTGGCGCGCATGGTGGGCCGTATCCAGCAGTGCGCGTCCTCGATCAGCACCGCTGCCAGCGAAATCGCTGCGGGCAATGGCGCGCTGTCCGAGCGCAGCGAGCGCCAGGCAGCGCACCTGCAGGAAACCGCCGCTTCGATGGAAGAGCTGACTGCCACCGTGCGCCAGAACGCTGCCCATGCGCGCGAGGCGAGCCAGCTGGCGATCACCACCCAGAGCGCCGCCAGCGATGGCAACGTCGCCATGCAGCGGGTCGTCGACACCATGCAGGCGATCGAGGGAGCCTCGAAGCGGATCGGCGACATCACTGGCGTGATCGATGGCATCGCCTTCCAGACCAATATCCTCGCGCTCAACGCGGCAGTGGAGGCCGCCCGTGCCGGCGAGCAGGGCCGTGGCTTCGCGGTGGTGGCCAGCGAGGTGCGCGTGCTGGCGCAGCGCTCCGCCGCTGCGGCTCAAGAAATCAAGAAGCTGATCGATGAGGCAGGTCGCCAGGTGGGCGAAGGCGCCCAGCTGGTGGCCGATGCGGGCCAGCGGATGCAGGGCATTGTCGGGGGCGTTGAGAATGTCAGCCACCTGATGCACGAGATCTCGGCGGCCTCGCAGGAGCAGTCGGTCGGCATCGAGCAGATCAACCAGACCGTGGTGCAGATGGACCAGGCGACGCAGCAGAATGCCGCGCTTGTGGAGGAAGCCACCGCGGCCGCACGCGAGCTGCAATCGCAGGCGGGTACGCTTACCGAGGCGGTATCGGTGTTCCGCCAGCAGGAACCGCACGAGGTCTCGCGGGCCGCCTGATCCGGGCCTGCAGTTCCATCCCGGTCAAGACGGCGCCCGCAGGGCGCCGTTTTTTTGCCTGCTTTTGCGTGATGGGTCAGGAAAGTCCGCTTCCGGACCTGCCGTGAGGAGCGACCAACCCTGGCTGGCGCCGCATCCACACACGGCGTGGATCTACTGTGCGCCCGCATGCCCTCGGTAGTCGCCAACCTTGGTTGGCGCTGGGGCTGCCCGCGGAGAATATCCACGCATGGCGTGCATCTACCGGCCGGTGTGCAGCTATGACGGTGCCGGCCGGCGGCCGGCACTACCCGCATGTTCTGCGCACAAAGAAAAACCCCGCTGCGCAAGCAGCGGGGTTTTGGGTATAAACCCTGGCGATGACCTACTCTCGCATGGCTTGAGCCACACTACCATCGGCGCAGCTGCGTTTCACTTCCGAGTTCGGGATGGGATCGGGTGGTTCCACAGCGC
>NZ_JCAFTS010000010.1:0-197301 GCF_059370495.1 Stenotrophomonas sp. YJH_SMC_69
AGTGGCCTCAGCGCCGTTCCCGTGTGCTGCGAAGTTTCCTTCGTAGCGAGCCGCCCATTATAGCCGGCTTTTCCGCTTCGTCAACACCTTTTTTCAAGGCCGTCTCACCGGAGTGGACGTTGTTGCCGATGCTGCTTCGTCTTGGGCCCGAGGGCCTTTCGTCGTTGCGAGCCGCCTATTATGCCGGACTTTTCGAGTCCGTCAACACCTTCGTTCGATCAACTCGTTCGTCGGTGGTGGCGTCGCTGTTCGCGTGTCGTTTCCGGGGAAGCGATGCGCTGCAGCAAGGGAGCGAATTCTAGAGATCCTGCGGATTTCGTCAAGGCTTTTTTTGCAGCGTGATGACAGAAGCACCGCGCCATCACGCATGACGTACGCTCGAAGATCACTGCGGCGTTGCCCGCGCGTTGCGCGGTCAACGCCGCAACCCTTATCAATGCAGGGATGCACAGTGGAGACAGGACAATGAGCATGCAGGTGCGGCGCGCGTGGTGGCGCGATCTTTCGATGCCGGCAATCGTCGCTGGCTTCATTACGGTACTGGTGGGCTTCGCCAGCTCGGCCGTGATCGTGTTCCAGGCGGCACAGGCCGTCGGTGCCGACCAGGCGCAGATCGCCTCCTGGATGTGGGCGCTGGGGCTGGGCATGGGCGTGACCTGCATTGGCCTGTCGCTGCGCTATCGGGTGCCGGTGGTGACAGCGTGGTCGACCCCGGGTGCAGCGATGCTGGTGGTGGGTGCCGGCGGTGCTTCGCTCTCCGAGGCCACGGGCGCATTCCTGCTGGCCGCCGTGCTGGGCCTGCTTGCGGGTTTCTCGGGGGTCTTCGCGCGACTGATGCAACGGGTACCGATGGCGCTGGCCGCCGGCATGCTGGCCGGTGTGCTGCTGCGCTTCGGGCTGGATGTGTTCGTCGCCATGAACACCCAGCTGGTGCTCGCGCTGGCAATGTTCGCCACCTGGCTGGCCGGGCGCCGGCTGTTCCCGCGCTATGCGGTGATCGCCACGTTGCTGGTCGGCATCGCCGTCGCCGCGAGCCGTGGCCTGCTGCACGCCCAGCAGGTGCATCTGCAACTGGCGATCCCGCAGTGGGTGACGCCCTCGCTGTCGTGGACCGCCGTGGCCGGCATTGCCCTGCCCCTGTTCGTGGTCACCATGGCCTCGCAGAACATTCCCGGTGTGGCGGTGATGCGCGCGTCCGGCTACGACGCCCCGGTGTCGCCGTTGATCGGCTGGATCGGTGTAATCAATACGCTGCTGGCGCCGTTCGGTGCGTATGCACTGAACCTGGCGGCGATCACCGCCGCCATCTGCATGGGCCGCGATGCGCACGAGGATCCGGCACGCCGCTACACCGCAGCGATGGCGGCCGGCGCCTTCTACATTGTCATCGGGCTGTTCGGCGCCACGGTGGCCGCACTGTTCGCGGCCTTCCCCAGGGAGCTGGTGGCCTGCGTGGCCGGTATCGCGCTGTTCGGCACCATCGGCAACAGCCTGGCCAGTGCATTGGCGGTGGAGCGCGACCGCGAGGCGGCGCTGGTCACCTTCCTTGTTACCGCCTCCGGAGTTTCCCTGGCCGGGATCGGCTCGGCGTTCTGGGGACTGCTGGCCGGTGCGCTGTGCCTGCTGGTGTTGCGGGCACGGACAACGGCCTGAGCAACCCTATCAGGCCGGCATGATCAGGCCGCCATGCGGGCGACGGTATTGATCACCGCGTTGGCCGCCATGCCGATCACCACCGCCCACACGCTGGTGCCGCCACGACGCTGCAGTTCGGCACGGATGCGGTTGTGCTGCCCGGCGTGGGCAGCCTTCACTTTGCCCAGCAGTCGCGCGCAGTAGCGCAGGTACAGGGTATTGGCGGTCACCGCGATGGCGAACCGAGGCACCGCCAGCAACGCCACCGTGAGCAGCGGGTTGGCGCGGGCCGCCAGCAGCGCGATGCCGATCAGGACCAGCTCGAAGAGGATGGCTGCCAGGTACATCTTCCGGTGCAGCAGCCAGTACGTCGGCACCAGGAAGGCGGGCCAGTGCCACGGTCGCGGCGGCTTCGGCACCGGGCTGCCCAGGTGCCAGCGCTGGCGATAGAGCGCCGCGTTGGGGCCGACGAGGAGGTTCAGGTAGTCCGCGTCGGACGGAGCGGGCGCGTCGTCCACCTCTGTGGCAGGCGCAAGATAGGGATTGTCATCCGCCGGGGAAACCGGCGGAGTATCCAGATGATTCATGTCGGCGATTCCTTGCCCAGGACGATCCCGCGGTAGCGGCAGCCACCGCTGGATCTGAAGCCTTCCCGGCCTCAGCCTGCCAGCGCCTGCCCCACCAGCATCACCGCAACGACGGCGATGGCCACCACCGCCGCCGCCAGTGCATTGGTGTCACCCCGTCTGGCCAGCTCGCTGCGCAGGCGCGCCTCGTCATCTCCCACCAACGCGCGCGCGCGGGCAATCTCACGCTGGCAATGCGCCAGGTACCAGCGGTTGGCATACACCGCGGCGGTGATGTTGATGACGAGGGTGATGACCGTCGACACGCCTTCCGGAACGCCCAGCAACGCCTCGGCGATGCTGAAGAACACCAGCACGCCGGCCCAGATCGCTGCCAGCCGGTACATCCTGCGGTACACCATCCAGATCACGCCGATCAGGAACGCCGGCCAGTGCCAGGTGCCGTTGCCGTCGGCAATGCCCTGGTCGAGCCGCCAGCGCTGTCGATAGATCGGGAAGTTGCCGCCGACCACGGCGGCGTACAAGGCGATGTCGCCTTCCAGCTGCGGCGCGGTCGCGGCCACCGGCGAAGCTGCCGGCGCACGATAGGGGTCGGACGGATCAGCGGTCGATGCGCCGCTGGCGCTGACGGCCTGCGCCGGTTCAATCGACGGCGGGGTCGGATCCATCGGCGCCACCGAAGGATCCAGCTCGGCCAGCGGCCGCCACGATGCCATTCCTTCCCGCCACATCAGCGTACGGGCGGTTACCGTGCCGTCCTGCTGCAGACGGCGCAGCCCGGCCAGGTCCACCGGCCCTTCGCTCTGCTTGCTGTTGGCGTACCACCACTGTGCGTCCTGCATGCCATCCATTCCTGTCGATCCCATGGTTACTCCGAACACCCCGCCACGGCCTGCAGCGGTTCACTGGCCAGTACCTGCACCAGCTGGTGGCGCGCGCCGGGTGCAAGGGCAATCTGCTCCGGCCCGGCATTGGCTACTTCCAGGCACACGTAATCGTGCCAACCGTCGCCGACATCGGCCATCTTCGCCGCCGCCTCCGCGCCCGGATTCCACGCCACCAGGGTCTGGCTGCCTTCGCTGCGGATCTCGATCCGCCGCTGCAGGACGGGATCGCGAAGCACGTAGTGGCCACCGGCACCGGTATAGATGCGGTCGCTGCGCCCCGGATCGCGCGGGTCACGCAGCGACCAGGGCCCCTGCTGCCGGCGCAGCTGCGTGTAATCCTCGTACTTGTCCAGATAGTGCAGGCCATCGAGGCCATCAACCTCGACACGACGGGCATCGCCCACCCGGAAGTAGCTGTGCAGGGCCTGTGTGAAAGCCACCGGGGACGGGCCGGTGTTCTCGGTGGTCAACTGCTGGCGCAGCTGGCGACCGATGCGCAGCTGCATCTGCAGGCGCAGGCCACACTCGGCAATCGACAGGGGCGCCAGCTGCAGCTCCAGTTCACCGTCATCGTCCTGGCGGGCCTGCAGCAGCTCCCAGCGCGCGGTGCGTACCAGGCCGTGTGCCGGCACGTCATCACTCTGGCCCTGGCGACCGAACCACGGCCAGCACACTGGAACGCCACCCCGGATCGGCGTGGGCAGCCCGGCCCGTTTCGGCGACAGCCACAGCAGGTCCGGCTGCCCCTCCGGGATGAACGACAGCAGCTGTCCACCGAACACGCTGATGGCCGCGGTGGCGCTGGGCGTGCGTATCTGCCAGGCCTCGAGCCCGTGGTACAGGCCGGTGCTGATGTCCGGGTTCGACTGCATGCTATGACGCTCCTTGAAGACCGCGGCGATGATGTCGCGGCCAGCCTGTGATCGGCAAGGTCTAGCGGGTGGCAGGCGTCCCTGCGGCTGCCTCCTGCTGCAACGCGCGCAGGATGCGCTGGCCGGCGCGCCCATCCGCATTGGCCCAGCCCAGGCGCTGCTGCTCGGCCTGGATCGCGCGGCGCGTGGCGGTGCCGATCATGCCGTCCGCGCTGCCGATGTCGTGGCCGCGGGCCAGCAGCAGGGTCTGCAGCTGGCGGCGTTCATCGCGGCCGATGCCGGGATCATCGGTCGGCCAGGCGGTGGCCAGGCCGGTGCCGCCACGCAGCTGGTCGGCCAGCGTGGCGATGGCCAGTGCATAGCTTTCGGCGGCGTTGTAGCTGTAGATCGCATCGTAGTTGCGGAACACCAGCAGCGCCGGGCCCTTGATGCCGGCCGGCAGCAGCAGGGCGGCGCGCGCGTCGGCCGGCAGATTGGGCGGCACCAGCCCGCTGCCATCCAGCGCGGTCACGCCCTGCACGCGCCAATCGGCGAGGGCTCGACGTTGGGTGCGGCCCGCCTGGCTGGCATTGAAGCCGGGGGGAACACGGACCTCCATGCCCCACGGTTCGCCACTGCGCCAACCCGCACGCTTGAGGTAGTTGGCGGTGGACGCCAGCGCGTCGGGAATGCTGCCGACCAGATCGCGGCGGCCATCGCCATCACCATCGACCGCGATACGTGCGTAGGTGCTGGGCATGAACTGCGTATGCCCGAAGGCGCCGGCCCAGGAACCGGTGAGCCCCTGGGCCTGCAGGTCGCCGCGGTCGATCAGCTTGAGCAGTGCCAGCAGTTCGCCACGGAAGAAGGCCTGGCGGCGGCCGGCGCAGGACAGCGTGGCCAGCGACTGCAGCAGCGGGCGCTTGCCGAAGACGCGGCCATAGTCGCTCTCCACCCCCCAGACCGCGACGATGGTGGCCGGGTCGACGCCATACTGCGCGGAGACGCGATCGAGCAGATCGCGATGTTGCTGCAGCAGGGTGCGGCCATCATCGACGCGCTGGCGGTCGACCAGCGCGGCCAGGTAATCCCAGATCGGCGTGGTGAATTCCGGCTGTGCGTCCAGCAGTCCGAGCACGCTCGGGTCCGGCGTGAGTCCGGTGGTGATCTCGTTGAAACGGTCGGCGCCGATGCCCTGGGTTGCGGCGGTGGCCTGCAAGCCCGCCAGGCAGCGGCTGAACGCCGGATCGTTGCTGGCGGCGGGAGCCGCAGGCAGCGTCGGGGTCGACGCGAGGGCGGCTGCCAGGCCGAGCGTGGTCAGAATGGGCATGGCGTCCTCCGTGTTGCCGTTGCATGGCCATCTTAGGGGCAGCAGTGCGGCCGAACCTGAAGGGGCACCGGCTGGCCGTCCCCCCTAGGCAACGCGCAGCAGGCGCAGGCCATAGGCGGGCCTTTCGGCATCCCAACGCTGTGCGACCTGCAGGCCCGCCTGCTGCAACAGCGCGTCGAAGCTGTCATCGGTGTACTTGTGGCTGTACTCGACGCGGATGGGTTCACCGGCAGCAAAGTGGAAGGTGCGGCCACCGAGGTGGACGTCCTGCGGCCACTGGCTGACCAGGTCGGTTTCGATGCGCAGCCGCGCGGTGCTGTAACGGGCGCGGTGGCGGAATCCATCGAGATCGAAATCGCTTCCGATCTCGCGGTTGAGGCGGGCCAGCAGATTGAGGGTGAATGCCGCAGTGACGCCCTGCGCATCGTTGTAGGCCGCTTCGATCAGCGCCGTGTCCTTGTGCAGGTCGATGCCGATCAGTGCCAGGCCGTCGCGGCCCATCGTCTGACGCATCGCCCGCAGCAGGGCGACGGCCTCTGCTTCGGCGAAATTGCCCAATGTGGAACCGGGGAAGAACAGCAGCCGTCGCGCGGGTTCGCGTTCGGGCATGGGCACGGCGACGGCGCGGGTGAAGTCCGCGCAGACCGGCAGCATCTCGACCTCGGGCAGCGCCGGCGCCAGGTGGTCGATGCTGGACAGCAGTGCGGCCCGCGAGATCTCGATCGGCGTATAGGCCACCGGATCCTGCAGCGCGGCCAGCAGCAACGCGGTCTTGCGGCCACTGCCGCTGCCCAGCTCGACCACATGCAGGCGCGGTCCGACCACGCGCGCGATATCGGGCAGCACCCGCGCCAGCAGCGCCAGCTCGGTGCGCGTGGGGTAGTACTCGCGGGTCTGGGTGATCTGTTCAAACAGACGCGAGCCGCGGGCATCGTAGAAGTACTTGGAAGGCAGCTGCCGCGATGCGCATGACAGACCGGCCAGCGCATCGGCCAGGATCTGCTGGCGGCTGGGGGTCAGGTCGGTCAGCGCCTGCAGCGCGTCATGCACCGTGCTCATATGAGGTCCCTGGCCAGGCGCAGTCCGGAGAACTGCCAGCGCGCCGGCGGCATGAAGAAATTGCGGTAGCTGGCGCGCACATGGCCACGGGGCGTGGCACAGCTGCCGCCGCGCAGCACCCATTGCCCGCACATGAACTTGCCGTTGTATTCGCCGAGGTTGCCGTCAAAAGAGCGGAAGCCCGGGTAGGCACCATAGGCGCTGGCGGTCCATTCCCAGACATCACCGAACAGCTGCCGCAGCCCACTGCCCCCGGCTGCCTGCGGGTGCAGGTGATCGTCATCGGCGAAATGACCGCGCAGGGGCTGCGACGCGGCGGCCGCTTCCCACTCGAACTCGCTGGGCAGGCGCGCACCGGCCCAGCGGGCGCAGGCATCGGCCTCGTAGTAACTGAGGTGGCAGACCGGCGCATGCGGATCCAGCTCGCGCCAACCACCCAGGGTGTACTCGCGCTGCAGGGCATCATCCCAGTACAGGGGGTGCTGCCAGCCTTCGGCTTCTCGCAGCGCCCAGCCTTCGCTGAGCCACCAGCGCGGTTCGCGGTACCCCCCTGCCTCGATGAAGGTGCGGTACTCGGCATTGCTGACGGGACGCTCGGCCAGGGCATGCGCGGGCAGCAGCACGCGGTGCTGCGGCGATTCGTTGTCGTAGGCAAAGGCGGCGTGCCGGGGCCATGCCGCGGCACCGACGGTGACGATGCGTTCGGGCGATTCGATCCAGCCCTGCGTCGCGGCGGTGCTGGCAACGGGCCGCAGGTCGTCGCGATACGGTGGCTGCAGTGGATTGCACCAGAACGCATGCTTGATGTCGGTCAACAGCAGTTCCTGGTGCTGTTGTTCGTGCTGCAGACCCAACTGCAGGTGGTGCAGCGCCTGCGCGTCGAGGTCACCGGCTGCCAGCCGTGACTGCACCTGCATGTCGACCTGTTGCCGGTAGTCGCGCACCTGCTGCAGCGAGGGCCGCGACAGCAGACCGCGTTGCGGCCGCGCATGCGCCGGGCCGATGCTCTTGTAATAGCTGTTGAACAGATAGTCCCAGGCCGGGTCATGCGCGGGCGTGGTGGCGAAACCGGCCAGCACGAAGCGTTCGAAAAACCAGGTGGTATGGGCCAGGTGCCACTTGCTGGGACTGGCGTCGGCCATGCTCTGCAGCATGGCGTCCTCGGCACTGAGCGGCGCGGCCAGCTGCAGGCTGCGCGCCCGCACCTGTGCAAAGCGGCGGGCGAGATCGCGCTGCGGGGCAGCGACGGCGGTGGGTACGCTGTCCATGCCGAAAGCATCGGCGCAGGACGGTGAGCGCAACGTCATGGCACCACATCACCACGTTCACATGACAGCGGGCACGCGCATTCAAGAAGTGCGTGGGGACGCCGCTAACGGCAATGTTGCGGCCGCATCGTCACCGCACTGGACTTACCGCGTGCCCCTGCATCCGCTCCGCCAGCCTGCGCATTACCTGTTCGTGCTGCCCGCCGTGCTGGTCGTCCTGGTGCTGTGGATGGCGCTGGGCACCGAGGATGTCGCCAGCCCGGCGCAGCGCATCCTGCCCTGGCTGCTGGCCTGTCTCGGTGCAGGCCTGGCCCTGCTCTACCACCAGATGCGCACGTTGTGCCTGCTGCTGGTGGTGGCGGTGGTATTCGCCCTGCTGCACCGGGACGTCGGTGGCTACCTGCGCAGCGGCCATGTCGACGCCTTGACCCCGCTGCGCTTCCACGCGATCTCGGCGTGGGTGCCGCTGCTGTTCGCCGGACTGGCACGATGGCCGGAACGCGGACGCCGACGCCAGGACCTGCTGCTGCGCAGCGTAGTGTGCGGCGCGGCGCTGCTGGTCTTCCTGCTGCTGGCGGCACAGCAGCCGCGGGGGATGCACGATCTGCTGTCGAACCGTCACTGGGCCTGGATTCCCGCCAACTGGAACGCGTTGGCGCAGTTGCCGGCGCTGCTGTTCCTGCTGGCGACCGCAGCGCTGGGCTGGCAGGCCTGGCGGCATCCGCGGCCACTGCACACGGCAATGCTGCTGGCCCTTCTGTGCCTGTGGTGGATGCTGCCGCGGATCTTCCTGCAGCCGGTGCTGCTGCCGGCGCTGAGCAGTGCCGCCCTGCTGCTGATGCTGGGCGCGATGCTGCAGGAATCCTTCCACATGGCCTTCCGCGATGAGCTGACCGGCCTGCCGGGGCGACGGGCGTTCAACGAGACCCTGCAGCGGGCACGCGGTACCTACAGCATCGCGATGGTGGACGTTGACCACTTCAAGTCATTCAACGACACCCATGGTCACGACACCGGCGACGATGTGCTGCGCCTGGTGGCGTCGCGGCTGGCGCGGGTGGGCGACGGTGGCCGTGCGTTCCGCTATGGCGGCGAGGAGTTCGCGGTGGTGTTCCTGGACCGGCCGGCGGCAGCCTGTGTCGATGCCGTGGAAGCATTGCGGCAGAGCATCGAGGACACCCGCATGCAGCTTCGCGACCGCAGCACCCGCAGCCGTGACCACGAAGCCGGCCGCCAGCGGCGCGGACGCGGTGGCAGCGGCCAGGTGGTACAGGTGACGGTGAGCATCGGGCTGGCCGACAGCCGCGTGGATCCGCGGCCGATGGCCGTGGTCAAGGCCGCCGACCAGGCCCTGTATGTGGCCAAGGACGGGGGCCGCAACCAGGTGCGCGCGCACGGCGGCCAGCGCGTTCTGGCAGCGCACGGCGCGTAGTGCTCAGACCGCGTCGAGGTAGTACCAGCGGCCGTCGATGCGTTGGAAGCGGCTGTGCTCGGTCATCCTCACCGCGCTGCCGCCGCCGATGCGGTAGCGCGCGGTGAAGCGGACTTCGGCGCTGTCAGCACCAGTGATGGTGTGCTCGTGCACGGTCAGGCCCAGCCAATGGGTGCGCTGGCCGGGGGCATCGTCCAGCGACAGCTCGGCCGGACGCGTGTCCGGATGCCAGGACTGGCGCAGGTAGTCAGCCAGGCCACGCACATAGGCGCTGTAGCGCGAACGCATCAGGTGCTCTGCATCAGGCGCGGCTTCACCGGCATGGAAACGGCCACAGCAGGCAGCATAGTCGGCGGGAAGGCCACAGGGGCAGGGATCGGTGGGTTTTCGGCTCATGCCGGCATTGTCGCCGGGTTGCCGGGATTGATCCACGCGGGGCCGCAGTCGCCCGGAGCAGGACAGGCGTATGCTGTCGCGCCCCCTCCTTGATTGATCGCCGTGCTGGAACTGGTTCCCCCTGAGTTGTGGTGGCTGGTGGTGATCGCCTTCATCGCCGGCCTTGTGGATGCCGCCGTCGGTGGCGGTGGCCTGGTGCAGCTGCCCGGCCTGTTCACGGTGCTGCCGCAGCAGACGCCGGCGATGCTGTTCGGTACCAACAAGTTCAGTTCGATGTTCGGTACCGGTGCGGCCGCCTGGCGCTATGCGCGCAACGTGCGCTTCCCGTGGAAGCCGGTACTGTTCGCGGCCGGTACCGCCTTCATCTTCTCCTTCGCCGGGGCCACCGCGGTGAGCCTGCTGCCCAAGGATGCGGTCCGCCCACTGGTGCTGGTGCTGCTGATCGCGATGCTGGCCTACACGTTGTGGAAGAAGGACTTCGGCGCGTTGCACCGGCCGCAGGAGATCGGCCGCCGCGAACTGGCGATCGCGCTGGCGATCGGTGCGGCGATCGGCTTCTACGACGGCTTCTTCGGGCCGGGCACCGGCAGCTTCCTGATCTTCCTGTTCGTGCGCTTCTTCGGCCTGGATTTCCTGCGTGCGTCAGCGGCGTCGAAGGTGGTGAACCTGGCGACCAATGTGGCGGCAATCTCGTTCTTCGTACCGACCGGCAACATCCTGTGGCTGTTCGCGCTGCCGATGGCGGCGGCCAACATCATCGGCTCGGTGGTGGGCACGCGCCTGGCGTTGAAGGGCGGCACGCCGTTCATCCGCAAGTTGTTCGTGGGGCTGGTGGTGGTACTGATCGCGCGGATGGCGTGGGATACCTTCCGCGGTGCGTGAATGCGGTTGCCGGCCAGCGGCCGGCACTACCGGGTCATGAACGCTGCCCATGGGTAGTGCCGGCCGCTGGCCGGCATCCCCATCCGATCGGGTCGTGAACCCCGCCCATGGGTAATGCCGGCCGCTGGCCGGCATCCCCATTCAATCGACCGGGTCAGGCTTCGGCTTCTTCCGGTTCGTTGGCCTGCTGGCGGCTGCGCTCGGGCAGCTTCAGGCGCTTGCCTTCTTCGTCGTACTCGATCAGCAGCACGCCGGAGTCGTGGCGGCCGCTGATCTCGACGAAGCAGGCGCCACCGATGAACGGCTCCAGCGTCATCACCGACTTCAGCGGAGTGGCGACCACCATCTGGAAACCGAAGTTGTCGAAGATGTTCATCGCCAGCGCGGTGAACTCGTTGTCGGCCTTGTCGAAGGCTTCGTCGAGCACGACGGCGGCGTAGCTGGGCAGCTGGCTGTCGGCGCCGCCGAGCTGGTAGCGCAGTGCCGCAGCCAGGCAGGTGGTGGCCAGTTTCTGGCGCTGGCCACCGGACTTGCCCGCGCCACTACGGTAGATCTCGACCTGCTGGCGCGTTTCCGCATCCAGCTCGACGCCGATGAACTCCACGTGCATGCGTACGTCCAGCACCAGCTCGCGCCAGCGCTTGTCCTCGCCTTCCTGCGAACCCAGGCGGTTGACCAGCTGGCGCAGCACGGTGAACTGCGATTCGGCCAGCTCGCGCTGCTCGGTCTGCTGCTGCGCCAGCACCTCGCGCAGCTGCAGGTGGAACTCGCCGACTTCCGGCAGGCGGCGGTCGCTCAGTTCGATGGTCAGCAGCGTGCCACGGTTGAACGGCACCTGCTCCAGGCTGGCGTTCACTTCGTCCAGGCGCTGGCCGATCGACTTGCGGGCCTCGGCGCTGTGGCGCTGCAGGGCCAGCAGGTTGTTCTTGCTCTGGTTCTGCAGCAGATCGAAGAAGCGCTCTTCGTGCTGCGGCAGGCCGTCGCGCTCCAGGCGCTCGAGGCGGGCAAGGAAATCCTCGGCCGAGGCCACCGATACGGTGAAGTCGCCCGATTCCTCCGGCCACTGCTGGATGAAGCGACGGAAGCAACCGATCAGCTGGTTCTCGATGCGGTTGAGGTCCTGCTGCGAGGTCGACAGCTGCTCGTTCAGCGCGTTGCTGACCTGGCGCATGTGCGCCTCCAGCGTTTCCAGGCTGAGCGGGCCCTGCTCCTGCAGGCGCTCGGCGAGCCCGGCTTCCTGCTCCTGGGCAAGGCTCGGCAGCACCAGCGCACGGCTCTGCTGGCGAGCGCGGTCGAGGCGATCGCGTTCCTTGACCAGCTGCCCGCGCTCGACGCGGACGTCTTCATAGGTGCGGCGGGCCTGCTCGATGTCGGCGCGCACGGCGTCGATCTGCTTGGCCAGCTTGGCCAGGTCGGCATTGCCTTCGCGCAGGTCGCGCAGGGTGGCCTCGATATCGGTCAGGCGCTGCTGCGGGGCGGCGATGTCGATCTCGTTCCAGCTGATGCTGACCAGCTCGTGGCAGGCCAGGCGACGTTCGTTGTCGCGGTCACGCTGCCCACGCAGGCGCGCGATGTCGGTCTCGCAGCTGGCGATGCGCTTGGCCAGTTCCTGGGCTTCGCGCTCGAAGGCGCCCACCTTGTCGTGGTTGTTGAAGCCGAGGATCCAGCGACGGCGGTCGCCCACCGCACTGCGGTCGTCCTTCTCGAAGCGGTCGCCGGGATGCTTGACCTGGCCTTCTCGGGTGATGCCGCGGTCGACGTTGCGCAGCTGCTTGGCATCCACGCACTCGTAGTCGAAGCGCTTGCCGAGCTCACGGCGCAGCCAGCTTTCGAACACGTGCTCGCGCAGCTCCAGCTTGTGCAGCAGCGACTTCGCCGACGGCTCGCGCGCGAACGCATCATCGTTGCGGCGCACACGGTAGTAGGTGAAGCGCATGCCCAGGTGAGTGCGATTCACCCACTCGGCGACGTCGTTGTAGTGCTTGTCATCGACCAGCAGCGACAGCGCGAAGCCACCCAGCACACGCTCGATGGCACCCTGCCAGCCCTGCTCTTCCGAGCGGACCTGGATCAGCTCGCCGACGAACGGCAGCGCCGCCTCGGCAATGCCGGTTTCCTCGGCCAGGCGCGCGCGCAGCTTCTGCATCGGCGCCGGGATGTTGGAGGGCGTGCGCTGCATCGCTTCGAGTTCCGCACGGACTTCGCCGAAACGGCGCTCGTCATCGCGCTTGCCACCCAGGCGATCGCTGATCGCATCGTCCAGCGCCGAGGAGGCACGCTGGCGGTCCTGCAGTTCGTTCTGCGCACGCTCGACCAGCTCGGCGAAGCCGTGTGCGTCGTCCGGAAGTTCAGCCCCCAGCTGCTGCGCGGCCAGGCTTGCCTGCTCGCGCTTGGCTTGGCGGCGGTCACGCTCGGCTTCGGCGCGGCCCTGCTCGCGTTCCAGTTCCTCGATGCGCTCACCGCCCTGCTGGCGACGCTGCAGTTCCAGTTCGGCCAGGCGCTCGGTGTGGTTGTCCAGTGCGGCACGGCGCTGGGCTTCTTCCCCGAGCAGGCCACGGTCACGCACGTCCATCTCGCGCAGGCGCGCCTCGATCAGCGCCTGGCGGCGGCTTTCACGGAAGCTGTCGACGCCAAGCTTGAGGGCTTCGTCGTCGCCGCGCCGGCGGTGCATTTCCTTCAGGTCGTTGTAGTAGGCGCGTGCCGGCAGCAGGGTCTCCACCTGGCGGCGGGCGGTGACCACGGCCTGGTGCGCGCCATCGAGTTCGGCGAAGTCGCTGACCAGGCGCTCGGCGGCGTCGAAGGTCTTCGGCGTGTCGAGCATGAAGTCGCGCAGGAAGACGTTGAGGTCGCCCAGGTTCTTCGCCGACTGCGTCTTGTGCAGCAGGCGCAGCGCCATCTCGTTGTCGATGCCGAGCAGGTCGCGGAAGCGCTCGGCGTAGCCGGAGAAGGTGTCGAAGTGGTGCAGGTCGGACAGCTTCTGCTTGAGCTTGCGCAGGTCCAGGTCGAAGCCGCCAAGATCCTTGGCGATGTCGAACGGACGCTCGGCGATCATGTAGTGCTTGCGCACGTCACCGGCCGAGGTTCCGTTACCGGAGATCCACAGCAGGCGCACGAGGCTGACCACGCGGCCATCGCCGGCGCGGTACTCCAGCACCAGCGCAGTCCAGGTCGCGCCCTTGCGAAGGTACTGGGTGGCGATTTCGCCAGTGCCGCTGTCCTGCTGGTCGGCCCACGCGCCACGCACGTAGGACACCAGGTTGCGGTCGCGGCCACTGCGCTCGGCTTCACGCGCGGCGGCGTTGAAATCGACGATGGCCGGCGGCGTCAGCAGCGCGGACATGGCATCGAGCAGGGTCGACTTGCCCGAGCCGGAACGGCCGACGAACAGGAAGCCACGCTCGGCGATCGGTACTTCGGTCAGTCCGTTGAACGTGCCCCAGTTGTGTACCTGCAGGCGACGCATGCGGAACTGCTGCAGGCGCGGGTCCGGCAGGCCTTCGTTGAACAGGGCGGGAGTGTGCTTGGAGATAGCCATGCGATGGTCGGGTCTCTCAGGCCTCGGCGGCCGGGGTTTCACGCAGCTGGCGGTAGACCGCCGAAAGCTGGGATACGTCTTCGGCGGAGAACAGCAGCTTCAGCGCCGGCGAGACTTCGTGGCGGTCTTCCTGGCCGCTGAGGCGGGTCAGGATGTGGTTGTCCTTCATCTTCTGCACCGCCGAGGCGACACGGCGGTTGAAGCCGGCGCGGTCGGTGGACAGGTTCTTCTCGTAGATGGCCAGCGCTTCGGCCATCTCGGCGTCGGCGACCACCGCGCGGTTGCCGCGCGCATCGGCCTCGGCCAGCTGCTGGCGCAGGTACAGCAGCAGCACCGAATCGATGAAGGTCAGCGGCGAGGTGCGCAGCAGCACCGGCGCATCCACGTCTTCGGTATCGGCCTGGCGGGTGAAGGCCACGCCGCTGTCACGGTCGAGCACCAGTTCCAGGAACAGGTCCGCCAGCGAGGAGCGGATGGCCGCCTCGCTGCGGATCAGTGCCGGCCACAGCTTGGCGTGGCGCAGCTGGTCGATGCTGGGGCCGATCAGCAGCTGGCACAGCGCGCGGCGTGCATCCAGCGGCAGGCGCCCGGTGTCGCCGAGGTAATACACGTCATTGCCACGGCGGGGCTGCGCCACGGCCGCCACCGGTTCGGCTTCGTAGGCGTCTTCCGCCACGTCGGCCTGCGGTGCGTCGATGGGATCTTCATGCCAGCTCATGGCGTCTCTCCTGGGTGAACCAAACCAGCGGGATGCGGGCGCGACGGACCTGGCCGTCGCCACCACGCCATTCGGCAAGCTCCTGCTCACCAGCGATCACGTTGCCGAAGCGCGTGCCCAGCGACAGGTAGCCGATGACGCTGCCGAGCCCCTGCGGTGCTTCGCGCTGCGACAGTGCCTGGGCGATGCTGAGCCGCGGCTGTGCATCGAGCAGGTCGTGCAGGTCGCGGCGCAGGGTGCGGAAGTCGATTTCAGACGAAGCGACCAGGTCACCGACGCTCTCCAGGCTGATGGCTGCGGCGTCGTTGTACTCGACGTTGCCATCGACCTGGGCGCTGCGCGGATCGTGCAGCTTCCACTGCGACCACGAGCGCAGGCGGCTGGTGGTCAGCTGCAGGTCGCGGCCGATGCCGCGTTGTGCGGGGAATTCGTCGCGCAGGGCCAGCGCTTCGGACTGCGCCTGCTTCAGCAGCTGGTTGAGGCGGCGCTGTTCCAGATAGCCACGGCTCTGCACGAAGCCACGCAGGCTGCGCGCGAAATTCTGCAGCACGTCGTGCACCTGGCCACCGCGCTCGAGCATGGTGCTGGTGAAGCCACGCAGGAAGTTGCGTTCATTGCGGTCCAGGCGGCGGGCGAAGCCACGCGCCAGCACCGCTTCCAGCGCGGCATCGAGCTGGGCGCTCTGTTCGGCGTCGTTGAGCAGGCGCCAGAAGGCCTGGAAGCTGCGACCGGCATCGCTCTCGCCGATCACATCCACGCCTTCGAACAGCTGCGACAGCACATCGCCGCGCTCGCCCTCGTCGTCGATGATGCGTTCGCGGAAGTCGCGGTTGAGCTGCTCGAAATCGTCGCGCACGCGACGGAAATCCTCGGTCAGCTCGTCGGCCAGGCCGATGATCTGGCGCGCACGCTCCAGCGCGCGCTTGCCATCCAGCGCGACCACGCGGCCGGCACCGACGCGGGCGATCTCGGCGTCGATGCGGTCGCGCTCGTCGCGCAGTGCTGACAGGCGTGCATCCGGGTCGGACTCGGTCTGCGCGGCCAACTGCGAGAGCTGTTCGATGACCAGCGCCAGGCGGCTTTCGGTGGCGGCCACGCGCGCCTGCTCAAGACCATCGGCGAAGCGGATGGCCTGCAGTGCCGCAGTCGACAGCTCGTACTGCTCCTGGTCGGCGCCTTCGGGCAGGCGGCGTTCCAGCCAGCCCTGGGCCAGCCAGTGCGCGATGTAGGCCTGCGCGGTACGCGGCAGCTCACGCGACAGTTCGTCGCCGTTGAGCTGGTCCAGCGCACGCTGCAGGCGCTCGTTGAGCACCGACGACGGCAGCGTGCGCTCGCCGTCCATCAGCAGCCCCTGCAGCAGGCCGATGATTTCCGGGGCGTGGTCGGCGGCAAGCAGCTTCCACTGGGGCTGTTCGCGCAGATGGCGGTAACGGGAGATGCGTTCGCGGTGCTTCATGCAGCGAAAGGAGTCATGAGGGCTGGCGGGGACGAGCAGCCGCCCGCGGCGGCCGCGCGGGCAGCCGTGGGCATGCCGGCCCGCAGAGGCCGGCGCAGTGCGGTCAAGCGGCTCAGCGCTTGCCGCCCACTTCGATGAAGCGCAGGAACTCGGCGCGGGTACGCGCGTCGTCGCGGAAGCTGCCCAGCATCTTCGAGGTGACCATGCTGACGCCGCGCTTGTGGATGCCGCGGGTGGTCATGCATTCGTGGGCACCTTCGACGACCACACCGACGCCGATCGGCTGCAGCACATCCTGGATGCACTGGGCGATCTGCGCGGTCATCTTCTCCTGCACCTGGAAACGGCGGGCGTAGGCTTCGACGACGCGGGCCAGCTTGCTGATGCCCACCACCTTGCCGGCCGGCAGGTAGCCGACGTGGACGCGGCCGATGATCGGCGCCATGTGGTGCTCGCAGTGGCTTTCGTACTCGATGTCACGCAGGACGATCAGTTCGTCGTAGCCGGCCACTTCCTCGAAGGTCCGCTCCATGTAGGCGCGCGGGTCGTCGCGGTAACCGCTGAACCAGTCGCCATAGGCTTCGGCGACACGGCGGGGGGTATCCAGCAGGCCTTCGCGGGACGGGTCCTCACCGGCCCAGCGCAGCAGGGTGCGCACGGCATCCTCGGCCTGGTCCTGGGTCACGTCGCCCTGCGGGGCGGCCTTTTCGTTGTTCTTGCTCATTGCGTACAGCGTCCCGAACGGGGGGCGAGCATCGTACCCGACCGGGGGGTGGGTCGTCCTGTTGGGACGGTTCATCGGGGGGTTCTTCCGGCGCCTCGTTGCTGCTGAGCGAGAGGGGGAAGGGGCAGGCCGGGCAGGACACGCCGCAAGTACGTCCCTGTAGGCTCGGCCACGGCATCCATGCCGTGGACGGTCCTGCCCGGCCTGCCCCTCCCCCTCTCCGACGGTTTCCTGCGGGCGCGGCCGGACCGCCCGAAAGCGGGGGCAAAAGCGGGGGTTCATGGCTTCTGAAGCACCGCGGGCCGCTGCTGCGGTGGGTGCGGGCCGTTGGTCCGCACTGCTCCTGCCTTTAAAGAGCCAACCCACCGCGCTCGCGGGGTGATGGGAGGGCAGCGGGGCCGGGCGGGGCAGGACCGTCCACGGCATGGATGCCGTGGCCGAGCCTACAGGGACGTACTTGCGGCGTGTCCTGCACCGTCCGCCCCCCGCTGCCCCACCCGACACCAAGCGGGCGCAACGCTTTCCTCAGTATTCCTACCCACCCATTCAGCAATACCTATTGATAGGAATGAAATTAGTAGTATCCTATCTATCTCTTATGGACCGACCCCTCGACGAGCGCACCGTGCTGCAGATGCAGCTCAGCTCCGGCCTGCTGTACGCAGGGCGGCAGTGGCAGCGCCTGGCCGACAGCCGGCTCGGCAGCTACGGCATCTCCACCGCCTGCACCATGCCCCTGCTGATGATCGGCCGCTCCGGCGGTGGCATCCGCCAGGTGGCGCTGGCCCAGCAGCTGGGCATGGAGGGTCCTTCCCTGGTGCGCCTGCTGGACAAGCTGTGCGCCAGCGACCTGGTCCGCCGCGAGAGCGACGCCAGCGACCGCCGCGCCAACCTGCTGTGGCTGACCGACGCGGGCCATGCGCTGGTCAGCGAGCTGGAAGACCAGTTGATCGGCCTGCGCCAGGACGTGTTCGGCGAGCTTTCCATGGATGAACTGCACGCCGTGCTGAAGGCATGGCGCCTGCTGGCCGAGGCCGCCGACCGCATCACGTAAGACCGCTGCCCCCGAATACCGCCGCTGCCGTGCACACGCCAGCGGCTTTTACCCGTTGCCGTTGTCTCGTTGTTCCTCCCCTCCCCCACCTCGCCCCCGCCCCTACCGATGCCCGGTGAATTCAGTCTCCACGGAGTGTTCGTCCCGACCCTGCTCGGGCTGATGTTGTTGGCCTACCTGGTCAACAGCGGCCTGCACGCGCTGCTGCAGCGTGCCGGCGCCTATCGCCACGTATGGCACCCGGCGCTGTTCAACCTGGCCCTGTACGGGATCGTGCTTGGCCTGCTGTTCCACCTCCTGCGTTGGATGCAATCGTGAACAAGATCGTGAAGAAGACCCTGCCGGTGCTGCTCACCAGCGCAGCCGTGATCATCGCCCTGCTGGTGCTGCGCCAGCTGTGGGTCTATTACATGGATGAGCCGTGGACCCGCGATGCCCATGTCGGCGCCGACGTGGTGCAGGTGGCGCCGGACGTGTCCGGGCTGGTGGAAACGGTGCAGGTGGCCGACAACCAGGCGGTGAAGAAGGGTGACCTGCTGTTCGTGGTCGACCGCGCCCGCTACCGCATCGCGCTGGAGCAGGCCCGCGCCAACCTGGCCGAGCGCCAGGCATCGGTGGCGCAGCTGCGCCGCGAGATCGGCCGTGACCGCAGCCTGCAGGACCTGGTCGCCGCCGAGGACGCCGAAGTGCGCCGCGCCAAGCTGCAGGCCGCACAGGCTGCGCTGGCCACCGCACAGGCGGCGGTCGACCTGGCCGAGCTCAACCTGGGCCGCACCGAAGTGCGCGCACCGGCCGATGGCCGGGTCAACGACCGCACCCTGCGCGTGGGCGACTACGTGGTAGCCGGCAAGCCGGTGCTGGCGCTGCTGGATACCGGCTCGTTCCGCATCGATGGCTACTTCGAGGAAACCCGCCTGCGCGGCGTGGCCCCGGGGCAGCGCGTGGACATCCGCCTGATGGGCGAGTCGGCCCCGCTGCGTGGCCATGTGGAGAGCATCGCCGCCGGCATCGAAGACCGCTACCGCAGCAACGGCAGCACCCTGCTGCCGAACGTGACCCCGGCCTTCGACTGGGTGCGGCTGGCACAACGCATTCCGGTGCGCATCGCCATCGACGAAGTACCCAAGGGCGTGGAACTGATCGCCGGCCGTACCGCCACGGTGACCGTGGACACCGGCCGCCATCCGCACAACGACAAGGCCGGCACTGCGCCGACACAGGCGGGCCTGTGAACGCCGCCCTGCCCCGTCTCGGCCTGATCGTTGCGCTGGCCAGCCTGGCGGCCTGCAAGACCGTCGGCCCGGATTACGCCCTGCCGGAAGGCTCGGCCTTCAAGCGCCCGCAGGCCAATGCGGCCTTCATCGATACGCAGAACCCGCAGGTGGCCGCCAACCAGGCGCTGCCCGACCGCTGGTGGTCGCTGTACAACGACCCGGTGCTGGACGGCCTGATCACGCAGGCGCTGCGTGACAACGTCGAGCTGAAGGCCGCCGATGCACACCTGCGCCGTGCCGCGGCGGTGTACGAGCAGGCGCTGGACGCCGGTGGCTTCGAGTACGAGGCCGAGGCCGGGGTCAGCCGCGCGCAGCTGTCGGCCGAATCGTTCCTGCAGGAGCACGAGCTGCCGGTGATCAACCTGGCCGATGGCAAGTTCGCGGTCAGCTACCAGTTCGACCTGTTCGGCAAGCTCAAGCGCGGCGCCGAGGCAGCGCGTGCCGACGAGCAGTCCGTTGCTGCCGCGCGCGACCTGGCCCAGGTCAGCGTGGTCGCGCAGGTGGCCGACAGCTATCTGGAAATCTGCCACGCCAACCACGAGCTGCACGTGGCCGAACATTCGCTGCAGCTGCAGCAACGCAGCCGTACGGTCACCGAGCGCCTGATCGCGGCTGGCCGTGGCACGCCGCCGGAACTGGCCCGCGCCAATGCCCAGGTCGCGCTGCTGGAAGCCGCGCTGCCGCCGCTGCGCGCGCAGCGTTCCGCGGCCGCCTATTCGCTGGCCGCCCTGCTCGGGCAGACCCCGGGCCAGCTGCCGGCCGGCGTGATCGACTGTGCACACGCCCCCGGCCTGGCGCAGCCGCTGCCGGTCGGTGATGGCCGTGCACTGCTGCAGCGCCGCCCGGACGTGCGCCAGGCCGAACGCAAGCTGGCTTCGGCCACCGCGCGGATTGGCGTCGCCACCGCTGAGATGTATCCGGACATCCGCCTGGGGGCCTCGCTCGGTGCCGCCGGCCTGCTGGAGGATTTCGGCACGCCGATGACCCAGCAGTGGTCGATCGGCCCGCTGATCTCGTGGACGCTGCCGTCGTCCGGCACGCACGCACGCATCCACGCTGCCGAAGCGGGCGCCGATGCGGCCCTGGCCGAGTTCGACCACACCGTGCTGCAAGCGCTGCGCGAGACCCAGACCGCGCTGGACCGCTACGCGCAGGACCTGCGCCGGCTGCAGTCGCTGCGCACTGCGCAGGAACAGGCCGCATTGGCCGCCGAGCAGAACCGCCGGCTGTACCAGGGTGGCCGCACGCCGTACCTGTCCAGCCTGGATGCCGACCGCAGCCTGGCCACCAGCGATGCCACCCTGGCGGCCGCCGAAGCGCAGGTCTCGCGCGACCAGATCCATCTGTTCCTGGTGCTGGGCGGTGGCTGGCAGGCAAGCGCCACCGCGCCCAACGCCTCGACCGCAGCGAAGTAAACCATGAACGCGCTGACCGACCGCCAGGCCTGGCTGTTCTCGATCAAGACCTACCTGGCCGCAGTGGCCGCGCTGTACATCGCCATGGCCGGCAACCTGTCGCGCCCGTACTGGGCGATGGGCACGGTGTACATCGTCAGCCAGCCGCTGCTGGGCCCGACCCGGGCCAAGGGCGTGTACCGCATCGTCGGCACCCTGGTGGCCGGCCTGGCCACCCTGCTGGTGCTGCCGGCGCTGGTGGAGACGCCGCTGGTGCTGAGCGCGGCCATGTCGATCTGGCTGGCCGGCTGCCTGTTCATGGCCCTGCTCAACCGCGGCCCGCGCGGCTACGCGTTCCTGCTGGCCGGCTACACCACCGCCTTCATCGGTTTCCCTGCGGTGACTTCGCCGGAGACCATCTTCGACACGGTGGTGGCACGCAGCGAGGAGATCATCCTCGGCACGGTCGTGGCGGTGCTGGCCGCTTCGCTGCTGTTCCCGGCCTCGGTACGCCCGATGCTGCGCGCGCGCATCGGCAACTGGATGGAGGACGCCGCGCAGTGGTGCCGGCAGATCCTTGAACGTGGACGCGCGCACGCGCCGCGCAACCGGCTGGCCGCCGACCTGGTGCAGTTCGAGGCACTGATCGAATTCCTGCGCCGCGATGATCCGCGCCATGCCGGGTCTGCGGTGTCGATGGAGCGCCTGCGTGAGCGCATGCTGCTGCTGTTGCCAGTGCTGTCCTCGATTGCCGATCGCCTGAGTGCGCTGCGCAGCGACGGCCAAGCCCTGCCCGAAGGGCTGCCGGCGCTGGTCGATGACATCCACGATTGGCTGGATGGCCCAACCAACGCCAGTGAATACGCCCGCCTGCGCGCGCGCATCAGTGCCCTGAAGCCGCAGGTGGACCGCGACCTGCAGCATCTGCAGCTGGCCAGCCTGCTGCTGCGCCTGGAGGAACTGGTGGACCTGTGGCAGGACTGCCGCACCCTGCAGCACGCCATCGACCACGGCACCGCGCCGCTGGACCGCGCGCATTACCGCATCCGTACCGAACGCGTGGCCGCCGACAAGCACGTCGACTACGGCATGGCGCTGTTCTCCGCGCTCAGTGCCGGCGTGGCACTGATGAGCTACTGCGTGCTGTGGATCGCGCTGGGTTGGGAGGGCGGTGGCAACGGCGCGATGATGGCGGCCGTGACGGCGGCGTTCTTCGCCGCGCAGGACGACCCGGCACCGAGCATGGTGTCGTTCCTGGTGTGGGCCATGGTCGCCTCGGTGGTGGCCGGCGTGTACCTGTTCGGCGTGTTCCCGGCCGTGCACGACTTCGGCTTGCTGGCGCTGGTGCTGGCGGTGGCGTTCCTGCCGCTGGGGCTGATGCTCCACCACCCCAAGAGCGCGCTGTTCGCACTGCCGCTGACGGTGAACCTGGCCGCGCTGCTGAGCCTGCAGAACACCTACAGCGCCAACATCCAGACCTTCCTCAACTCGTCGATCGCGATGTTCATCGGCATTGGCTTTGCGGTGGTGATGACCCGCCTGTTCCGTTCGGTGGGTGCCGAGTGGACCGCGCGCCGGCTGGTGCGGCAGGGCTGGACTACGCTGGCCGAGGCCGCCGAAGGGCGCGGCCAGCAGGACCGCCAGCGCTTCGCCGCACGCATGCTCGACCTGCTGGGCCTGCTCGCGCCGCGCCTGGCGGCGACGCCGGAGGGCAGCGACATCGCTTCGGTGGACATGCTCAATGAAGCACGCATCGGCCTGAACATCCTGCAGCTGCGCCGCGCGCGGCTGGAACTGCCCGAGCGCAGCCGCGAGGCGGTCGAGCACATTCTTGAGGAGGTCGCCGTGCACTACCGGCGGCAGATTGCCGCACGCAAGCCGATGGTGGCGGCCGACGCATTGCGCGAGCGGCTGGATACCTCGCTGGGACGGGTCGGCAGCGTAGCCGCCTGCAAGGCACGCGACGAGGCGCTGATGGGCCTGATCGGCCTGCGCTTCGCGCTGTTCCCGGAGGCGAAGGCGCTGGCGCCGGGCCTGGCCATGAGTGCAGCCGAACAGCCGTAGCGCGATACCCTGTGCAGCCACAGACCTCGTTGCCGGGGTCGGATCCTTCGCCGCGAGCGAAGGCTCTGACCCCTGCTCTGCACAGGAAGCTCCAATGAGTTACGACATGATGGTGTTCGAGGCCAGCGCCGCGCCACGCGAGGCGGCAGCCTTCATCGCCTGGTTCGAAAAGCAGACGCAGTGGAACGAGCGCCACGAGTACGACGACCCGGCAGTCAGCAGCGCGGCGCTGCAGGCGTGGTTCGCGGAGATGGCGCAGGACTTCCCGCCGTTGAACGGCCCATTGAGCAACGATGATGACGACCGCGCCGAGGTGACCGAGTACAGCATCGGCCAGCAGGTGATCTACGGTGCGTTTGCCTATTCGGTGGCCGAGCGTGCGCATGGCCGCGTGCAGGACCTGGCCGAAAAGCACGGCGTGGGCTTCTTCGATGTGAGTGCCGACGAAGCGGCGATCGTGTTCCCGGATGGGCTGGTGTTGATCGCGGAATAGGTGTGGCGGCAGGGCTGCGCCCTGCACCTGCCGAATCAACGGCAACGTCAAATGCGCGCTATCCGTGGGTTGGCGGGGCGGGTCCGGCTGCGGGGGGCGCTGCAAGTACGTCCCTGTAAGCTCGGTCGCCGCATCCATGCGGCTCACGCCCCCGCACCCGGACCCACCCCGCCTTCGACAGTTTCCTGCGATCTGTCGGCACGGCGTTCTGCTCTGGTGGGTGTCGACCTTGGTCGACACGGTAGATCCACGCCATGCGTGGATGAACTTGGAAATGATCGAAGTACGCTTTTGTAGAGTCGAGCCATGCTCGACTGCTTCTGGCTAGCGATTCAGGAACAGATCGACCGCTTCATCAGCCTCGTAAGCGGTTATCTGCCCAAGCATCCGCGCGACACCCGTGTTCTCATGGGCCAGGGCAAGCGCTGTCAGCAACGCTGAACTCATACTCTTGTCATGTTTATCGAGGATTACGCTTGCGGCGAAGCATGCAAGGTTCTGAAGCGCTTCTGAGTACTGAGGCTCCACGGATTCAGGAATTGAGATTCCAGCTTCCCGCCGCTCGACTTCGATCTTGACCGGCAGCCCAACAAAGTCAAACATCAAGAGCTCTGGCTGCTGCAGAAGCATGTCAACAATGTGCGGCACAGCCGCAAACGAAGCGCTGTAGACATCCCCTTGATGGCACAAGCTGCTCCAAAGTTCCTCCCAGGTATCTTCAATGGGATCGTCGTCCGCTCTTTCACCCTTCGGAATACTCAGATTCGCCAGCAGCTCCGGAATGTCATCCGCAGCCCCGTAGGCATGCTGTAGTTCGGCCCAGCGGGGATCATCCAAGGCGATTAGGGCCATGCGCCGGCTCCTGTGTCGTGGGGTAGCAACGCAGGATAGGTAGCGCCGGCGGCGTCATCAAAGGGCAAATGCGACATCGGGGCGATGGGGTCAGAGCCCGTTCCCGGTGGGAACGGGATCCGACCCCGATTCAGAACAACTGGCCCTGCACCGTGGGCTGTTCGAGGCGCGCCGGTGCTTCGGCCACCGCTTCCGCACCCAGCCGCCAGGCCAGGCCACCCAACCGGCTGGCGTGGCGTTTCAATGCGGCCTGCAGCACCTCTGCGCTGCCCGCCACATGCAGCACCTGGCGGGCGCGGGTCAGGCCGGTGTAGACCAGTTCGCGCGACAGCACACGGCTGTCCTGCCGTGGCAGCTGCAACCACACTTCATCGAACTCCGAGCCCTGTGCCTTGTGCACGGTCATCGCAAAGGCGCTTTCGTGCGCGGGCAGTGCGGCCGGGTGGAAGGCGCGCGGCTGCTCGACGGTGTCGCCGGGGAACCAGGCCACCATCGCGCCACTGCCATCGCGCAGGCAGATGCCGATATCGCCGTTGAACAGGCGGTGCCGGTAGCTGTTCTCGGTGACCAGCAGCAGGCGGCCCTGGAAGTAGCCCGGGGTGTTGCCGGCCAGCAGCTGTTCGATGCGGCTGTTGAGCCCGCGCGCACCCTGCGGGCCTTCGCGCAGCGCGGTCAGCACGCGCAGGCGCCCGGCCTGCTGCAGGGCAAGCGCTGGATCGGCCGCGTCGGCCAGTGCACGCCAGTGGCCCAGCAGGTGCTCGCGCTGGCCGCGCAATGGATCGGCCTCGCCTTCGTGGAAATGCACGCCTGCCAGCGACCCACCGCGCAGCAGCTGCAATGCGGTGCTGCTGTCGCCTTCGCGCACGGCATGCGCCAGTGGTGCCAGGTCCAGCGCATCGCTTTGCCGGTAACCACGTTGCAGCTGCACGCGGCGGCCGGCGAAGGCGCGCGGCGTGGCCTGCGGCTGCAACGTGGCCGGTGCCAACAGACCCTGCAGTGCCTGCGCATCATCGGCGCGGGTGCCGATGCCATCACCGCTGGCGCGCAGGATCGCGCTGAGCACATCACCGGCTTCGACCGAGGGCAACTGATCGGGGTCGCCAAGCAGGATCAGGCGGGTGCCGCTGGCGATCGCGTCGACCAGCTTGGCCATCATCGGCAGATCGATCATCGAGGCTTCGTCGACCACCACCACGTCCACCGGCAGCGGATTGTCGGCGTGGTGGCGGAAGCGCGGCGAATCCGGGATCACGCCGAGCAGGCGATGCAGGGTGGTGCCGGAACTGGGCAGTGCCGCGCACAGCGCCGGGTCCACGCCGTGCTCCTGCAGGCGCTGCACGGCCAGCCGCAGGCTCTCGGCCATGCGTTCGGCGGCGCGCCCGGTGGGCGCGGCCAGCGCCACCTCGGGCAGCGGCTGGCCAGCGTGCCGGGCCTGTGCGGCCAGCAGCAGCAACAGCCGCGCGATGGTGGTGGTCTTGCCGGTGCCGGGACCGCCGGTGACCAGCGCCAGCGGATGGCGCAGGGTCACGCCGGCGGCGCGTGCCTGGTGATCCTCGCTGCCCAGTGCCTGCGGGAACAGCTGCGCGAACAACGGTGCCAGCGCGGCCATGTCCGGTGCCGGCAGCGGATGCCGGCCGATGCGCTGCAGCCCGGCCGCCAACTGCCGCTCGTACTCGCGATAGCGGCGCAGGTAGAGCAGGCCGTTCTCCAGCACCAGCGGCGCATCCTCGGCGATGGCATCGGCCTGCTCCGGCGTCGCTACCCAGGGCGATGCGCGCAGCTGCGCCAGCCAGTCCTGCGCGGCAGGCCACTCGGGCACGCCGTCCAGCAACCGCTGCGGCTGTGCCGGATCAAACCCGGCGTGGCCCTGCGACACCGCCAGCGAGGCGAGCGCGGCCGCCAGCGCCACACTGTCCGGCGTGTCGTCGCGCAACCGCTGCAGGCTGGTCGCCAACGCGTGATCGAGGGTGCGCAGCAGGCCCTTCTGGTGCAGTTCCTTCAGCAGGCTCATGCGCTGGCCCCACGGGCACGTGCGGCCAGTTCGGCCTGGGCCTGCTCGCCACCTGCGAACAGCGCGTCGAGTGCATCCACCAGCGCGAACGGGAAGCGGTCCACATGCACGCCGTTGCCGGCTGCATCCAGGCCGCGGCAGAACAGGTAGCGGATGCCCCCCATGTCGCGCTCGTAATCGTAGGCCGCGCCCAGACGGAAGCGCAGCCAGCGATGCAGGGCCACGGTATAGATCAGCGCCTGCAGGTCGTACTCGCTGTGGCGCATGGCAATGGCCAGCAGGTCCGGACTGTAGCCGGGCAGCCGGTTGGATTTGTAGTCGAGCACGTACCAGCGCCCGTCGCGCACGTAGGTCAGGTCGATCATGCCGGTCATCAGCCCTTCCAGGCGGCGGCGCTGGCCGAAGCCGCGACGCGCACTGGAAACCCCATGTGCATGCAGCAGCTGCAACAGCGCCGGTACCGTGGTCGGTTCGATGGCGAAATGGAAGTCGATTTCCGCGCGCCGCTCGCCTTCGCCCAGGCTGTGCAGCGCACCGCCCTCGGGCAGTGGCACGGTGAGCGTGTGGCCGACCAACGGCACCAGCACCGCCACGCCATCGTCCAGGTCGACGTCGGCATAGCCTTCATCGTGCAGCGCCTTGCGCAGCACCTCGGCCTGGCCCTCGGGCGCTTCCAGGCCCGGCTGCCAGCCCCCCCACGCAGCGAAGTCGACGTTCTCCATCGCCTCGTGCAGCACGTTGCCGAAGCGGCTGCCCATGAAGCGCGGGTCGACCGGCGGGCTGTCTTCGACGGCGGCGGGTTCCGGCAGCGCGGGCTCCAGCGGCAGTTCCGGGCCCGCGGGTTCGTCGGCGGCGGGCGCCGGCAGCTCGGTGGCGGCGGCTTCAATATCACTGCCAGCGCCCGCGTCGGCATGCGCCAGCTGGGTGAAGCTGTATACCCACCAGTCGTGCGGCACGCGCCGGGTCAGTGCACGCACTGCCGGAAGATCCCCTTCCACTTCGGCCGCCAGCTGCGGCAGCGCGGCCACTGTCTCACTGTCATCGATGTGCACGTCGGCGTGCGCGCGCAGCGCCTGCAGGTCGCCCAGCAGCGGCGCCAGGCGCGTCTTGCCAAGCCCGGCCAGATCACCCACGGCGATCCACAGCGCATGCTCGGCGCGGGTCAGTCCCACATACAGCAGGCGCGCATCCTCGGCCCGCTGCTCACGCTCGCGCTGTGTGCTGGCCGCTTCCCAGGCCTCGTCCCTGTCCAGCTTCCAGTGCAGCTGGCGTTGGCCATCGACGTGCACGGTGCAGTGCGAGGCGGTGTTCGGTGCGCCGCCGTCGATGCCGACGAAGGGCAGGAACACCAGTGGATACTCCAGGCCCTTGCTCTTGTGCAGGGTGATGATCTGCACGCGGCGTGCATCCGATTCCAGGCGCAGCAACTGCTGCTCGTCATCCTGGTCGGCGCTGCCCATCTGCCCCTGCAGCCAGTCCAGCAGGCCATGCATGCCCAGCGCCTGCGCCGAGGCTTCCTGCAGCAGTTCGCCCAGTTGCAGGTAGTTGGTCAGGCGGCGCTCGCCGTCGATCAGCGCCAGCAGGCGTTCGCCGTGCGCGGCACAGACATCGGCGATCACCGCGAACGGACCACCGCGCTGCCAGCGCTCGCGCCAGTGCAGCAGCTGCGCCTGGAACCCGCGCTGCAGGTCGCCCTCGCGCTCCATCGCCGCGATCGCACTGGCCCGCTGGCCCAGCAACACCGTGGCCAGCGCTGCACGCAGGCGGCCTTCGTCTGCCGGTTGCAGCAGCGCCAGCAGCAACGCGCGCAGATCACGTGCCTCACTGGTGGCGAACAGGCTCTGCTTGCCCGCCGCCACTGCGGGTATGCCAACCGCAGCCAGCGCGCGCTGCACCAGCGTGGCCTCGCGATGCGAGCGCACCAGCACCGCGATATCTCCAGGCTGCACCGGGCGCCCACGCAACACCGCTTTGCCCGCACGCGCCTCGACCAGGGCCTGGTGGATCGCAGCGACGCAGGCCTGGGTCGCTGCCTCACGCGAGGCATCGGCACTCATCGCCTTGTCACCCCCGCTGCGCAGCACGCGCAGGGTGAGTGCCTTGGCGGCGTGGCCGTCGTGCAGATAGTCCTCATCGGTGCGCACGCCACCGGGACGCACCGGCTCGAACTGGATGTCAGGCTCGAGGAAGGCGTCCTCACCCCCGTTGTCGTACAGCGCCTGCAACGCGCGCAGCACTGACGGTCGCGAGCGGAAGTTCTGGTCCAGCACCGGCGCCTGCTGCGCCACCTGCTTGGCTTTCAGGTAGGTGTGGATGTCGCCGCCGCGGAACCCGTAGATCGCCTGCTTGGGATCGCCGATCAGGAACAGCGCCGGTGCCAGGCCGAGTTCGCGCACCTCCGGCGAATTGCCGAACACGGTGTGGAAGATGTTCCACTGGCGATCATCGGTGTCCTGGAACTCATCGACCAGCGCGATGCGGTACTGCGCGCGCAGCTGCCTTACCAGCGGCAGCCGCTGCGGGCCTTCCAGGGCCAGTGCCACGCCATCGATCAGATCGTCATAGGTCTGCACCCGGCGCGTGCGCTTCAGCGCCTGCAGGCGCTGCATGGCTTCGGCGCGAAGCGCGTGCAGGAAATTCAGCGCGGTACCACGCAGCCAGGCATCGCGTTCGGCCAGCAGCGCGACATAGCGCGCCAACGGCACCTGCACTGGCGACGACGGCGTGCGGTCGGGGAACTTCTTGTTGGTCTTGTCGGCCAGCACCTCCGGCAGCAGTGCCGGCAGGCGCTCGCTGGCCAGCAGCTCGCGCGGGTCGCCGCGCTCGGCCCAGGCCAGCAGCTGCCGGCCCAGCGTGTGCAGCCAACCCAGCTTGTAGGACACCCCGTTGATCCACTTGTTGTCGACGGCATCGCAGAGGTCGATGAAGAACTGCTCGCCATGCCCGCGCAGCGCCTGCTGCAGTTCGGTGGCGGCGGCCCGCAATGCCGGCTGTGGATCGGCCAGCGCCACCGGCCGTGGCAACGGGCGCAGAGGCGGCGCAGCCAGCAACGCGCGCAGATCGGTGGCCAGCGCGTCCGGGTTGGACCACAGCCAGGTCAGCGGCTCCAGCGTGGCCGCGTCGTTGGCGTGCACCCGCCACAGATCGGCCGCCAGTTCCTCCAACAGCTCACGGTCGCTGGCCAGTAGTTCCGGCGGATCGAAGGTATGGCCGCTCTCCAGCGCATGCTCGCGCAGCACGCGGGTGCAGAAGCCGTGGATGGTGAAGATCGACGCCAGGTCGATCTCATCGGCGGCCACCTGCAGGCGGCGCTTCAGTGCGGCGGCGCTCTCGGTGCCCCCCTGCAGATGGCGCTGCAGCACCTGGCGGGTCAGCCTCGTGTCCGGTGCTTCGCCCTCGGCCGGTTCCAGATCGACCAGGCGCGCGGCCAGCGACAGGCGCTCGCGGATGCGCTTGCGCAGTTCCTGGGTGGCGGCATCGGTGAAGGTCACCGCCAGGATCTGGCCGATGCGCAGGCCCTGCTCCACCACCAGGCGGGTGAACAGCGTGGCCAGGGTGAAGGTCTTGCCGGTACCGGCGCTGGCCTCGATCAGGCGGATACCATCCAGCGGCAGGGCCAGATAGGGATCGCCCGCCATGCGCTGGGAGTCCTCATCGACGATGGCGGTGCTCATGTGCTGCCCTCCTGGCGTGCATCGGCGCCAAGGGTGCGGCCTTCGCGCACCGCGCTGAAGACCACCTGGCTGTTGCGCAGCAGATCGGCATAGCCGGCGTCGGTGGCAAATGGATCGGCACCGCGCAGCAGCAGCTGCCAGGCGTCGCTGCTGGATTCACCCCAACTGCGGTCGCTGCCGTGCCACTGCTTCCAGCCTTCGCTGCGCTGCTTTTCGGCCGGCGCGTTGTACAGCACCCAGCCGGTGTAGGGGGCAAAGCGCAGCGGTTCACGCAGTCCGCGTTGGCGCAACTGCAGCAATGCGCGCAATGCCGCGCGTGCAGCAGGAGCGCTCAGTGCCGGCAGTACATGCGGGCCGGGACCGGCGTCGCCGCCATCATGGAACTGCACCAGCGGCAGGGCATCGCCGGCAGCGTTGGCCAGCAGCCAATCCAGGCCCTGGCGGATCACCGCAGTGCCATTGAGGGTGCCAGCGCGCAGGCGCACCAGCCCGTCGGGGTGTCGATCGGCCACACGGCCATGCAGGCGCACGCCATCGATCTCCACTTCATAGCGGCGGCTTTCCAGCGGCTCGCCCCGCATCCAGCCCAGCAATGCACTGGCATACGGGCGGGTCTTCAACTGCTCCACCTCGAACTGGCGCTCACCCAGGGGGCCCGACGGCAGCAGGCCACGCGCGCGCAGCCGCGGATACAACGGCTCGGTATCGCCACTGAGCGTGGCGCGTACCACCGCCGCCTGCACGCTGCGCTTTTCCGGCCCGCGCGAGGACAGCACCAGCGGTTCCAGGTCATCGACCTCCTCGACATCGTCGGCCAGGCGCAGGCCCAGCGACTGCGCCAGGAACTGCCCGGCCGGATCGCACAGGAAGCGGCGCAGGGTATCGAGTGCAACGTCGTCTTCCACCGCATCGTCGAGCGGCGGCAACGCGGCATCGAACCACGGCTGCAGGCCTCCGCGCGCGCCGGTGAGGCGACCGGCGGCCGGATGCCATTGGCGGCGATAGCTGAAGCGGCGTGGATCACCGTCACCGAACGCCGCCGGAGAGAACGGCTGCAGTGCGTGGCGCACGGTGAAGTCGCGGACCGCCGCAGGCGGATCGAGGTGATACGCAGCGGCGGCATCGATCAGTTCACTGACCAGCACCGACGGCTCACGCGCGCTGCCATCGCGCGGATCGGCACCGAGGTAGCTCAGGTAGAACACCTCCTGCGCGGCGGCGAACAGCTGCAGGAACAGGAAGCGGTCGTCTTCGCGGGTGGAGCGGTCGCCGGGCCGGCGGCGCGGCGTGTCCAGCTCGGCAGTAAGCTGGTTGAGACCGGCAGCCGGGTCACGGCGCGGGAAATCGCCATCATTGAGACCGAGCACGCAGATCACCCGGAACGGCAGCAGGCGCATCGGCACCATGCGGCCAAAGCTGATGCCACCGGTCAGCAGCGGCGCGCGCGTATCGGCCTCGCCCAGTGCTCCGGCGAAGTGCGCGCGCACGACCTCCGGCGGCACCCCGTCCGTGAAGCCGGCCTTGGCGGCATCATCGGCGAACTGGTTGAGCAGCTTGCGCAGGCGCTCCAGGGCACGCTGGCTGTTGGGCGAACTGGGCGCAGTCGGCAGCAGCGCGTCCAGCAGCGACAGCAGGCGTTGCCGCCACTGCGCCGGCGTCAGCAGTTCGCCGAGGCGGCGCTGGTAGACCGCCAACACGCGCAACAGGCGCAGCAGCCGGTCCAGGGCGTCCAATGCGCCGCCCTCCAGCTCGATCCACGGGGCAACACCGGCCAGGTCGGCCTCGCTGCCGGTGGCATGACCGAGCACCAGGCGATCCAGCGCGAACTGCCAGGTGTAGGCGTCGTCGGCCGGGGCCTGGTGCTGGTTGCGGTGCTTCGCATCCAGGCCCCAGCGTGCGCCAGCCTGCTGCAGCCAGCCATGCAGGCGATCAAAGTCCACCGCCTCCAGCCCGGCCGCTTCGGCCAGCGGCGCGCTGGCCAGCAGGTCCAGCACTTCGTTCAGGCCGAAACGCGAGACCGGCAGGCCCAGCAGGTGCACGAACACGTCGGCCAGTGGCTCGCCGGCGAGCGGACTGCTGTCGGCCAGCGCATAGGGAATGTGCTCGTCCTCGCCCCCACGGCCGCCGAACACGGCTTCCAGATAAGGCACATAGGGGTCGATGTCCGGTGCAAGCACGGCGATCTCCCGCGCCTGCAGCGGCGGGTCGAAGCGCGGGTCCTGCAGCAGGCTGCGCAGCTGGTCGTGCAGCACCTGCAGTTCGCGCAGGCGGGTATGGCAGGCATGCACCTGCAGGCTGGGATCGTCGCTGCGCAGCCCGTCGCGCAGCTCGCCCGAGGGCAGCGCACGGCGGTGGAACAGATCGCGCTGCAGGCGATGCAGCAGGCTGTCGGACAGTCCACCTTCGGCCAGCGTCGGCCGGGTGTCGTCCTCCGGATCCGAATACGCGGCAATCTCGCCGGCCGGGTGCACCACCTCGTAACTGCCCAGCACCGCCATGAAATCGCGCCCGGCCGCGCCCCAGGCTTCCAGCAGGCGGTTCTCACCGGCCGCTTCACCGAAGGGATCGGGCGCGCCGCTGCGCAGGCGCTCGGCCAGCGTCTGCAGGTCACCCCAGTACGACTGCACCGGCGTGGGCATATAGAAGTGCAGCTCGCCCACCCGCGCCTGGGTGGCCATCACCCGCAGCACATCGGGCGAGATGTTGAGCGTCGCGAACGCGGACATGCGTGGTGGCAGGCCCTGCGGCAACGGCTGGCCGGCGCCATCGAAGCGGTCCAGGTAAGCCTGGATGCGGCGCGCGCGGTAGTCGTGGCCAGCGGCGATGCTGCGCCAGAGGATGGCCTGCGGGTCGGCCGGGTCGGCGCCGGCCTCCCAGCGCAGCAGCCAGTCGCGGCGCCAGGCCTGGTACTTCTCGAACACCGACGCCAGTTCACCGGCCAACGCCCACGGCTTCAATGCATCGCTACCGGCAAGATAGGACTGCAGCGCGCGCATCGGTGGCTGCGCCAGCAACGCCGGGTCGCGCAGTGCCTGGTACACCTTCCAGTGCAGGCCGGCCGCGTCCAGGTCGTCGCGTTCGCCGGGCACATTGGCGTTGAGTGCACGGGCAACGAACTCGCCCGGGGTCAGGAACTCAAGATTGGCGGCCACGCCATATTCGGCAGCGAGTGTTGCTTGCAGCCAACGCCGCATCGCCACCTGCGGAATCAGCACCACCTCCGGCGCCAGCAGCGGCTGACCCGCAACCGGCGCACGCACGTTGCGCGCCAGCAGCGCGGCCAGCACGTCCAGGGAGTTGGAATGGTAGAGGCGGAAATCGCTGCCCGGGTCACTCATCATGCACAGTGTGCAGCACGGCAGGCAGTATTCAATGGCCGGCCCATCGCCGGTACGGATTGTTCCGGGCTGCCGGCCGATTATCCCGGCCTGGCAGGGATCTTGCCGTGCCACAATACTGGACCGTCCAGTCTGCTTATGTTCAGCCGACGGGCCCGATCCTTCGATGTCTAAAAAACGTTAATGGTGCCCATGTCGGCTTCCACCTCCAGTCTGGTGCAGTTATCCAACGTCCGCATCGACCGGAGCGGGCGCACGATCCTGCGCGACGTGTCGCTGCAGGTGCCCAAGGGCAGCATCACGGCCGTGCTGGGTCCGTCCGGCAGCGGCAAGTCGACCCTGCTGGCGGCACTGACCGGCGAACTGCGCCCGGTGGCTGGCGAGGTCACCCTGTTCGGCAAGCCGATTCCGCAGGACAGCGGCGCGCTGCTGGAAATGCGCAAGAGTGTGGGGGTACTGCTGCAGGGCAACGGCCTGCTGACCGACCTCACTGTGGCCGAAAACGTCGCGCTGCCGCTGCGCACGCATACCGGCCTGCCGACCGCCGTGCTGCGCCGCCTTGTGGAAATGAAGCTGCATGCGGTGGGCCTGCTGGCCGCTGCCGATGCCTGGCCGCGCGAGCTGTCCGGTGGCATGGCGCGCCGCGTCGCGCTGGCCCGCGCGCTGGCGCTGGACCCGCCGCTGATGATCTACGACGAGCCACTGACCGGGCTGGACCCGATCGCCTCTGGCGTGATCATGAGCCTGATCCAGCGCCTCAACCACAGCCTGGGCCTGACCAGCATCATCGTCAGCCACCACGTGCACGAGACCCTGCCGATCTGCGACCAGGTGATCGCCATCGCCAATGGCGGCATCGTGTTCCAGGGCACGCCCGAGGCGCTGCAGTCCAGCCAGGACCCGTTGCTGCGGCAGTTCCTGCACGGCCAGCCTGATGGCCCCATCCCGTTCGATGCCGCACCGCGCGCGAGGGTCGCCTGATGCCGTTCGTCCAAGCCACCCGCTCGCTCGGCCGCGCCGGCCTGTTCTCGCTGACCGTGCTGCGTGGTTCGCTGCCGACCCGTGATTTCCTGGCCGAACTGACCCGCGAGATCTACAAGATCGGCGCGCGCTCGCTGCCGATCATCGCCGTCGGTGGCGCCTTCGTCGGCCTGGTGCTGACCCTGCAGGGCTACCGCACGCTGACCACCTTCGGTGCGGCCGACGCGCTGTCGACCCTGCTCGGCCTGTCGCTGTACCGCGAACTGGCACCGGTGCTGACCGCGCTGCTGTTCATCGGCCGCGCCGGCAGCTCGATCGCCGCCGAACTGGGCCTGATGCGCGCCACCGACCAGATCAAGGCACTGGAGCTGATGGCGATCGACCCGGTGGCCAAGGCCGTGGCGCCGCGCTTCTGGGCGGCGGTGCTGACCGTACCCCTGCTGACCGGCATCTTCTGTTCGCTGGCGATCAGTGCCAGCTACTTCGAAGCGGTACACGTGCTGGGCCTGGACAATGGCGTGTTCTGGTCGGCGCTGCGCAACAGCGTCGATTTCTGGGATGACTTCGGCGTGGCGATGCTGAAGTCGGCGATCTTCGGCGGCACCGCCGCGCTGGTCGCCGCCTACGTTGGTTTCCACGCCGAGCCGACCATCGAGGGCACCTCGGTGGCGACCACCCGTGCGGTGGTCAACGCCTCGCTGCTGGTACTGATGTTCAACTTCGTGCTGTCGGCAATGTTGTTCACCTAACCCCTCCACCGGCGGTGCGCAGGCGCGCGCGGCCACCACGACTCGATCAGGTAATCCACATGGCCATCCGCGGTCCCAGACTCGAATTCTCCGTCGGCGCCTTCCTGCTGCTGGCCCTGGCCTCGCTGATGGTGCTGGCCGTGGCCTCGACCAACCAGCGCTGGAGCTGGGGCAGCCAGGGCTACGAGCTGAAGGCGCGTTTCTCCCAGGTCGGCCAGCTGCGCAAGCAGGCGCCGGTGAAGATCGGCGGCGTCACCGTCGGCCAGGTCGCCTCGATCGACCTGGATCCGGTGAAGTTCGAATCCATCGTGACCCTGCGCATGGACAGCAAGGTCAAGGACCTGCCGGCGGACACCTCGGCCGGCATCTTCACCAGTGGTTTGCTCGGCGAGAGCTATATCGGTCTGCAGCCGGGCGGTGACCCGGACGTGCTCAAGGCCGGTGACGAGATCGTCTTCACCCAGCCGGCGGTGGACCTGATCCAGCTGGTCGGCAAGTACATGTTCAGTGGCGGCGCCGGTGGTGGCGCAGGCCAGAAGCCCAACGATGGCGCGCAGGCGCCTGCAACGGAACCGCAACCATGAAGATGAAACTGATCCCGGCCCTGCTCGCCTCGGCGCTGCTGGCGGCTACTCCATTCCTCGCCCAGGCCCAGGCCACCGCTGCCGCCCCCGCCGCTGCCGCGGCGCAGGGCCAGGCCGGCAAGGTGGTGATCGATGCCAGCACGCGCATCCTCACCACCCTGCAGCAGCGCCGCAGCGAGTTCAGCAGCAACCCGGCCAGCCTGCGCAGCTACATCGACAGCGAACTGAACCGCACCTTCGATCGCGACTATGCCGCGCGCCTGGTGCTGGGCCCGCACGCCCGCGGCGCCTCGGATGCCGACATCAAGCTGTTCGCCGATGCCATGGCCGACAGCCTGATGCAGCGCTACGGTTCGACCCTGCTCAACATCCAGGGCAAGCCGAGCTTCCGCCTGAAGGGTGAAAGCCCGCTGCCGGGCAACCGTGGCGTGCGCGTGAGCACCGAACTGGTGCGCGCCGGCAACGAACCGACCCCGGTCGAATACTGGATGCGCAACGTGAACGGTCAGTGGAAGATCTTCGACGTCAACATCGAAGGCATCTCCTACGTGCAGACCTTCCGCAACCAGTTCGATACCCCGCTGCGCCAGAAGGGCATCAAGCAGGTGGCCAGCGAGCTGCACAGCGGCAGCATGCAGGCCGGGCCCGCGGGCAATGGCAAGTAACGCACTTGCGCTGCTGGAAGGCGACACCCTGCGCCTGCGCGGGGTGCTTGACCGTGCCGCGGTGATCGCACTGTGGCCGCAGCTGCAGGCCCTGCCGGCCAAGCTGGCGCGGCTGGAGCTGGGTGAGGTCGAGCGCGTGGACAGCGCCGGCCTGGCGCTGCTGGCCGAGCTGGCGGCCCGTGCACGCAAGGCGGGCCATGCGCTGGCCATTTCCGGCGCGCCCGCCGGCTTCAACGAGCTGAGCGCAGCCTATCGGCTGTCGCCCGACCTGGATTTCAACGCTACTTCTGCTGCGAGCTGACATGAACGTCGTACGCACTTTCCCCCTGATCCTCCTGGCCACCGCCCTGACCGCCTGTGCCGGCAAGCCCGCGCGCAGCGATGCACCGGTCGCCAGCACCGTGGTTGCGCCCGGCCCTGCTGCTCCGGCCGCAACGGCCGATACCGGCGGGGTCGACGCTGCTCCGGTCGCCTCCGTGGCCAACCCTGCCGCGCCCACCGCTTCAGCGCCGACGGCTGCGCCGCAGGGCGCAGAGGCCAGCCCACCGAAGGCCGCAGCGTCCACCGCCGCCGGCGACGATGATTTCGACGCCCTCTATGGTGGTACCGGCAACACCGGCAACGCGGCGGCCTACGATCCGTGGGAACCGTTCAACCGCAAGGTGCACACCTTCAACAATGCGGTCGACCGCGGCGTGGCGCGCCCGCTGGCCACCGCCTATGCCCATGTGGTGCCGCGCTTCGCGCGCACCGGCGTCAGCAACTTCTTCAGCAACCTGCGTGCGCCGGTGACCATCACCAACCAGCTGCTGCAGGGCCGTGGTGCCGATGCGTGGGACAGCCTCGGCCGCTTCCTGATGAACAGCACGCTGGGCATCGGTGGCCTGTTCGATCCAGCCAGCAAGGCGATGGTGCCGCGTCGCAATGAAGACTTCGGCCAGACCCTGGGTGCCTGGGGCTGGCGTCGTTCGCGCTACGTGGAACTGCCGTTCTTCGGCCCGCGTACCGTACGCGACGTGTTCGGCCTGGCCGGTGACATCCCGTTGTCGCCGATCCGGCGCGTCGAGGAAGACAAGATCCGCATCGGCCTGCAGGGCCTGCAGCTGGTCGACACCCGCGCACAGCTGCTGGCGATCGACGATCTGCGCGACACCGCAGTGGACGAATACGCCCTGGTCCGCGATGCCTGGATGCAGCGCCGCAACTACCAGATCGAGAACGATCTGCGCAGCAAGCGCGACCGCGGCCATGACGATGCCAATTCGCCGATCCCCGTCGATGCGATGCCGATGCCGCAGTGGACCCACTGAGGCCGCGCGACGGTGCATGAAAAACCCCGCCTCGGCGGGGTTTTTCTTTTCCGGTGGGTGCCAACCCTGGTTGGCACGCCGTGCTCAGGCCGCCAGCGCGGCCTCGATGGCCTCGCGCAGGCGCGCGTCATCGGCGGCCACGTCCGGGGCAAAGCGTGCGACGACCTTGCCATCACGGCCGACCAGGAACTTCTCGAAGTTCCACAGCACCGCCGGTGCCGGATGGATCGGGATCTCCTTGCTGGCCAGGCGCTCACGCAGCGGGCCTTCGCCGATCGACTGCGGCTGCGCGGCGGTCAGCTGCTGGTACAGCGGGTGGGTGTCCTCGCCAGCCACGCTGATCTTGGAGAACATCGGGAAACTGACATCGTAGGTGAGCTGGCAGAACTGCTGGATCTCGGCCTCGCTGCCCGGCTCCTGGCCAAGGAAGTTGTTGGCGGGGAAGCCCAGCACTTCCAGGCCCTGCGCGTGCTTTTCCGCATACAGCGCCTGCAGGCCTTCGTACTGCGGGGTCAGGCCGCACTTGGAGGCGACGTTGACCAGCAGCAGCACCTTGCCCTGGTAGTCGGCAAGCGAGGACGGCTGGCCGTCGATGGTGGTGAGGGGAATGTCCTGGATCGGGGTGCTCACGCGGGGGCTCCGGCTACGGCGGGGAATGGCCCACCAGCATAGCGCCGCGCGCGCTGTTGTAGAGCCGAGCCCATGCTCGGCTGATGGTATGGCAGCCGAGCCTGGGCTCGGCTCTACAGGCAGGATTCAGTCCACGCAGATCGTGCCCTGCGCCTTGCCATCATCGATGCGCTGGCGGCACCCGAAGTTCTGGCGCACATCACGCTGGCAGGTACCGGTGGCGGCACTGCCGGCGGCCACCTCGGCTCCGGCCAGGCACTGGCCCGTGCAGTCGCTCTTGCGGCTGCAGGCCTTGCCGGCGTCCGCATAGGGAATCACGCACTGCTCGCGCTGCAGGCGGCCGAGCCGCTGCAGCGTGCCGCCAGCGGCTTGGCAGTCGACGTCACGTGCTTCGCGGTAGGCCTCGCTGGCTTCCGGCGCAGGAGCGGCCGTAGTCGTGTCGGCGACCGGGGGCGTGCTGCTGCACGCAGCCAGCAACGCAGCCAGGACAAGAACGGCACAGGAGCGCAAGCGCATGTCGATACCCGCCACGGACTCAGGGTGCCCAGCATAGCTAGGCGCAGGTGCACGGGACGTGTCAACCCGCATTGCCGTCCTCGTCGTCCTCCGGCGCGCCCAGCTGCTGCATCGGGTCCGGGGTCAGCTCCGGGGGCAGCGCGCGCTTGGCCTTGCTGCCCAGTTCGGCAAGCCGACGGGCGCGGCTGATGGCCGACTGCGGCGAATCGATCAGGCGATTGCGCGCATCGGCGTAGGCCTTGCCGGCATCGTCCAGCTTCTTGCCCATGGCGGTGAAGTCCTGCAGGAACCCGGTCAGGGCGTCCAGCACCAGACCGCCGGCCTCGCTGATCTTCAGCGCCTGCTTCTGCACCTTGTCGCGCGTCCACAGGCGCTCGGCCACGCGCAGCAGCGCCATCAGGGTGTTGGGCGAGGCGAACACCACGCGGTTGTCGAAGGCGAACGCCTGCAGGCTGCCATCGGCGCCCAGTGCGGCTGACAAGGCACCCTCGATGGGAACGAAGGCGATGGTGATGTCCAGCGTCTCGCTGCCCAACGCCTTCGGATAATTCTTCTCGCCCAAGTCCTTAACGTGCTGGCGCAGCGCAACCGCGTGCCTGCGCAACGCGTCTTCCGACTGCTCCGGGGTAGTGGCATTCATGGCTTCCTGCCAGGCGATCAGGTTCACCTTGCTGTCGATCACCACGCTGCGTTCGTCGGGGAACTGCACCACCACGTCCGGTCGCAGGCGCGCACCTTCGTCATCCACGGCATGCTTCTGACGCTGGTAGTGCACGCCCTCTTCCAGCCCCGATCCGCGCAGTACGTTGTCGAGCATCAGCTCGCCCCAGTCGCCGCGGACCTTGGCATTGCCCTTCAGCGCATTCGTCAGCGCCGATGCCTGCGCCGCCATGTCCTGGTTGAGCGTCTTCAGTTCGCCCACCGCACCCAGCAGGCTGGCGCGTTGCCGCGCTTCCTCGCCATACAGCGTATCGACGCGGGTGCGGAAATCGCCCAGCTTGTCGGCGAACGGCTTGAGCAGCCCCTCGATGTCCGCGCGTGACTGCACTGTCGCCTGCCGCACGTTCTTCTCGAACTGCTGTCCGCGTTCGTCGAACACCTTGCCCGCCAGTTCGGCGAAGGCGCCCGACAGCTTTTCCTTGGCGGTATCAAGATAGCTGCGCAGTTCGGCACTGGCCCGTTCGGAGTGCTGCAGATTGGCCACCGCGCGGGCATGTTCACCGTGCAACTGCTGGTAGCGCTGCTGCGCCTGCTGCAGCTCGCTGCTGGTCTCGGCAACGGCAGCGCGCGCCTGCGCCAGGGCCGCTTCACGTTCGGCCAGCTGTGCTTCGCGACTGGCCGACAGCGCTGCTTCGCGCTCCACCCGGGCGGTCAGCGTAGTGACGGCCTGTGCGTGCTGCTGGCTGCGGCTCCGTTCGTTCTCCAGTTCAGCGCTCAGCGCATCGAGGCGGCCGCGCAGCTGGCCGGCATCGACCAGGGCGAGGCGATGCTGTTCGCGTTCGCTGTCCAGCAGCCGCTGCAGTTCGTCGGAGGGTGCACCGCCAGCACTGCGACGCCACAGCAGCACCAGCGCGACCAGGGTCGCCAGCAGCAGGACCACTGCCAGGATCATGAGGACTTCGATATTCATGCGATCAGTTTAGCCCCGCTGCGCTAGGCTGGGTCGGTCTGCCCCGGAAGCCCCCATGCTCGCTCTGTACGGAAAGCCCACCTCCATCAACGTGCGCAAGGTGCTGTGGCTGTGCGTCGGGCTCGACCTGCCACTTCACCACGAGCCAGCGCCGCCGGCGGACCTGCTGGCCACACTGAACCCGAACCGGCAGGTGCCGGTGCTGCGCGATGGCGACTTCGTGCTGTGGGAATCCAACAGCATCTGCCGCTACCTGGCCGTACGCGCTGGCCGTGATGACCTGCTGCCCCGCGCGGCACAGGATCGTGCGCGGGTCGAACAATGGATGGACTGGCAGGCCAGCGACCTCAACAGTGCCTGGCGGCACGTGTTCATGGCGCGCGTGCGCCAGCACCCGGACTACCCGGATGACGCCCGCGCCGCAGCCAGCCTGGCGCAGTGGAACCGGCTGATGGCTGTCCTTGATGCACAGCTGGCCACTACCGACGGCTACGTGGCGGGCAACACCTTCACTCTGGCCGACATCGTGCTCGGGCTGTCGACCCAACGCTGGCGCAGCACGCCCGGCAACAAGCCCGTGCTGCCACACCTCGCGGCGTGGTTCGAGCGCCTGCGACAGCAGCCGGGTTTCACCACCCACGTCGACAACGGCGTGGCCTGAGGCAGGGGTCGGATCCCTTTCCCGGGGCAAAGGGATCTGACCCCAAGGGTGCGGGAACGATCCGGCCTTACCAGCCTTCCAGCACGATCTTGCCCTTGGCGCGGTGGCTCTCCAGCAGCGCGTGGGCGCGCCGCAGGTTGGCCGCGTCGATGCGCCCGAAGTGCTCGCCCAGCGTGGTCTGCAGCACGCCCGTGTCGATCAGCTCGGCCACACGGTCCAGCAGGTCGTGCTGGCGCTGCATGTCGGCGGTGCGGTACAGCGGCCGGGTGAACATCGACTCCCAGTGCAGTGACAACGCCTTGCGCTTGAGCGCCATCACGTCCACCTGGCCAGGATCATCGATCAGCCCCAGCTGGCCCTGCGGCGCCAGCAGTTCCACGATCTGCGCGTAGTACTGGTCGGAGTGGGTCAGGCTGGCCACATGCTGCACTTCGCTGATGCCGAGCCGCGCCAGTCCCTCGGCCAGCGGCAGGCGGTGGTCGATCACGTGGTGCGCGCCCATTGCGTATGCCCAGTCCTGGGTATCCGGACGCGAGGCGGTGCCGATCACGGTCAGCCTGGTCAGCTTCCGCGCCAGCTGCACCAGGATCGAACCGACACCACCGGCAGCACCGATCACCAGCAGGGTCTGGCCCTCGCCACCACCCTCGGGGATGCGCAGGCGGTCGAACAGCAGCTCCCAGGCGGTGATTGCAGTCAATGGCAGCGCCGCGGCGGCGGCATCATCGAGGCTGGCCGGCTTGCGCCCGACGCTGCGCTCGTCCACCAGCTGGTACTCGGCATTGCTGCCCGGGCGGTCGATGACGCCGGCGTAGTAGACCGCGTCGCCGGGCTGGAACAGGGTCACCTCGCTGCCCACCGCGTCGACGATGCCGACCGCGTCCCAGCCCAGTACGCGCGGGCCATCGGTGGCCACGCCGCGGCGGACCTTGGTGTCGACCGGGTTCACCGCCACCGCGCGTACCGCCACGCGCAGGTCGCGGGGGCCGGGCTGCGGCAGCTCCAGTTCGATGTCGATCAGGGCCCGGGCATCATCGATCGGCAGGCCGGCGTGGGTATAGGCAATGGCGCGCATGGCAGCGGTCCAGTGGGGAAGGAGGCGACAGGTTGCGCCGCGCGCGCTCCCTCGGAAAGGCGCAGAATCGGGCAGCACTTTCACTCTGGCGATGAAGATGATCCGCATCGACGATCTGCAGCTGTTCGTCCGCACTGCCGCGCTGGGCAGCTTCTCGCAGGCCGCCCGCGAGGCCGACCTGCTGCCCGGGCAGGTCGCTGCGGCGGTGGCACGGCTGGAGCGCGAGCTGGACCTGCGCCTGTTCGTGCGCACGACCCGCAGCCTGCGCCTGACCGGCGAGGGCGCGCTCTACCTGCCGTATGCGCAGGAGGTGCTGGCCACCCTGCGCGAAGGCCAGGCCCGCGTGCAGGGCGAGGACACCGAGCTGCACGGCATCCTGCAGCTGTCGGCGCCGTCGGACTTCGGCCGCAACCTGCTGTTGCCCTGGCTGAGCGCGTTCCGCGCCGCGCACCCGCGGCTGCGCCTGCACCTGCGCCTGTCCGACGAGGTCGCCGACGTGTTCCGCGAACCGGTCGACGTGGCCATCCGCATCGGCCACTTCGATGACGCCAACTACGTAGCCCTGCCCCTGCTGGAAGGCAACCGGCGCGTGCTGGCCGCCTCGCCCGGCTACCTGCAGCGGCGTGGCCCGCCCACGCGCCTGGAGGATCTGCGCGAGCACGACTGCCTGGTCTATCAACTCAATGGCCGCGCCTACGATCGCTGGTCGTTCGAGGTGGACGGGCGCCGCAGCGTGGTTCCGGTACGCGGCCCGCTGGTCTGCGACGACGCCGACGTGGTGCGGCGCTGGGCCGTGGCCGGCGAAGGCATCACCTACAAGTCCTGGCTGGACCTGCGCGAGGATGTGCTGGCCGGGCGCCTGCAGGTGCTGCTGGACGGCGTTGGCAGCAGCATCCCGCTGCAGCTGGTGTGCCCGCATCGCAAGCAGTTCTCACCCGCCGTGCGGCAGCTGCACGCGCAGCTGCGCCAGCATCTGCAACCGCTGCTGTCCGGGATGCCGGTTGGCCCCACCGGCCCCCTGTCGCCCGCCGCAGCGCTGGCCGACAATGGCGGCCCCCCGTAACAGAAGAGCACCGCCATGCCGTGGATGGGCATCCAGGACCTGTGGACGTTTCTGGTCGCCGTGCTGGTGTTTCTCGCCCTGCCCGGTCCCGGTACCTTCACGCTGCTGACTGCCACCGGCCGTGGCGGCGTGCGCGGCGGCTACACCGCACTGGCCGGCCTGCTGGTCGGCGACCAGATCCTGATGTGGCTGGCGCTGGCCGGCGTGGCCGCACTGCTGAAGGCCAATCCTCTGGTATTCCACGCCGTGCAGTACCTCGGCGCGGCCTACCTGGTGTGGGTCGGCATCAGCCTGCTGCGCACGCCCAAGCACGAGGGCGGCGACGCCGACCCGATCCGCATGCAACCCGGCCGCTACTTCCAGCAGGCGATCCTGGTCAGCCTGCTCAACCCGAAGGCGATCCTGTTCTACATGGCCTTCCTGCCGTTGTTCATCGATCCGAAGGCGCACCAGGGCATCGCCACCTTCGCCGCGCTGGCCGGCATCATCCTGGTGGTCAGTATCGCCTACTGCTCGATGCTGATCGGCGTGGGCAACCTGGCCCGCCGCCGGTTGATCCAGCACCCGCGGATCAGCGATGCGCTGCGTCGCGTGGCCGGCCTGTTCCTGGTGGGGTTCGGCATCCGCCTGGGGCTGAACGGATGAACGGGCGGCTGCCACTGCTCGGCATGACCCTGCTGCTGGCCGGTGCCGCCTCTGCCGGCACCGTGCAGGACCATCGCTGCCTGACGGGCGGTCGCAACGACAACATCCACCTGGAATGGCGCTGGCTGGAAGACGGCCGGGCCGACGTGCGTTACGCCGGCCAGCGCGAGCGCCTGCCCCTGCACCGGATCTCGATGGAGACCACGGTGCTGGCCGAAGATCGCCCGTACCAGTTCGACAGCGTGTGGGAAGAGCGCATCGACGGGCGCCTCAACGGCCGCTACCTGCTGAGCACGCAGGGCGCGCTGGTACTGGATCTGAGCTACGAACGCGCCCGTGATGGCCGTCGCACCACCTTCCACGATGACAGCCAGGCGTGGCAGGAGGATGGCTGCCACTGGCCGGGAGGCGTAGCGGCGCGCGTGGTCGATTGAAGCATGCCAACCAAGGTTGGCATCTACCGGTCGTGCATCTCCGCGCGCAGGTGGTCGATGAACACCCGCAGCTTGGGCGCCATCTGCTCACGCGCGGGGTAGTAGAGGTGGAAGCCGGGGAATGGCGGTTGCCAGTCCTGCAGCACGCTCTGCAGTCGCCCGGCGGCGATGTCGTCGGCCATCAGCGAGGCGAAGCCCTGGGCCATGCCCAGCCCCGCCAGCACGGCGCGATGGGCGACGCCGGCATCGTTGAACACCAGCCGTCCGCTCACTTCCACGTCCAGGTCGTGGCCTTCGCGGCTGAATTCCCAGGGCATCAGCCGGCCGTTGGCCAGCCGGTGCACGATGCAGGCGTGGCCCTGCAGGTCATGCGGGGTCTGCGGCACGCCATGGCGTTCGAAATAGGCCGGCGTGGCTACCACCACCTGCCGCTCGGGTGGCCCGACCGGCACCGCGATCATGCCCTGTGCGAGTGATTCGCCCAGGCGGATGCCGGCGTCGAAGCCCTCGGCCACCAGATCGGTCAGCGCGGGGTCGACGCACAGTTCCACCTGCACCTGCGGGTAACGCGCAAGGAAGTCGGGCAGCCGCGGCAGCACCATGCGATCGGCGACGATGCGCGGCAGGGTCACGCGCAGCCGCCCGGCAGGCACCGAGCGCGCGCTGTCCAGTTCGGCAAATGCCTGGTCGATCTGGTCCAGGCCGCCGCGCACGCGCTGCAGGAAACGCGCGCCGTGCTCGGTCAGGTTGACCCGCCGCGTGGTCCGCTGCAGCAGCCGCACGCCCATCCGCGCTTCCAGCGCGCGCACGCTTTGCGACAGCGCCGAGGTCGACACACCCAGGGCATCGGCGGCGCGGGTAAAGCTGGCGTGCTCGGCCACGTGGACGAAAGCGACCACAGCAGTGAGCGGGACGGAGGCATCCATTGTGAAGGCAGCCTTCAAGGTAAGTCCGGTGACACGCAGTTTATCCACATGATGGCGTGGAGGATGCTGTGCCCTCGCCACTGCCCATCCAGACGTGGCGCCTTCCCCAAGGAGATCCGCATGAAGACCCGTACTCTCGGCCCCGCCGGCCCCACCGTGTCCGCCCTCGGCCTGGGGTGCATGGGCATGAGCGCGTACTACGGCGGCCGCGGCAGTGACGATGACGGCATTGCCGTCATCCGGCACGCGCTGGACCGTGGCGTGACCCTGCTCGACACCGCCGATGTGTATGGCCCGCACACCAACGAGGTGCTGGTCGGTCGCGCGATTGCCGGCCGCCGCAACCAGGTGTTCCTGGCCAGCAAGTTCGGCATCGGCCTGGACCCGGCTGACCCGAAGGCGCGGCAGATCAACGGCCACCCGGACTATGTGCAGGCCGCCTGCGAGGCCAGCCTGCGTCGCCTGGGCGTGGACCACATCGACCTGTACTACCAGCACCGCGTCGACCCGACCGTGCCGATCGAGGACACCGTGGGTGCCATGGCACGCCTGGTGGAACAGGGCAAGGTGCGCTGGCTGGGCCTGTCCGAGGCCTCGGCGGTCACCCTCCGCCGCGCCCATGCGGTGCACCCGATCACGGCGGTGCAGAGCGAGTACTCGCTGTGGTCGCGCAAGCCGGAGCAGAACGGAGTGCTGGCCACCACGGCGGAGCTGGGCATCGGCTTCGTGCCGTATTCGCCGCTGGGCCGTGGCTTCCTGACCGGTGCCATCCGCAGCCCGGACGACTTCGACGCCGACGATTACCGGCGCACCTCGCCCCGCTTCGAAGGCGAAAACTTCCAGCGCAACCTGGCATTGGTGGACACCGTGCAGGCGCTGGCCGCCGAGCGCGGCATCGCTGCCTCGCAGCTGGCGCTGGCCTGGGTGCTGTCGCGCGGCGGGCACATCGTGCCGATCCCGGGCACGACGCGGCGGGCACGGCTGGACGAGAACCTCGCTGCACTGCAGGTGGAACTGGATGCGGCCACGCTGGACGCATTGGATGCGGCCTTCCCGCTGCATGCCGCGGCCGGCGAACGTTATTCGGTCAGCGGCATGGCCAACATCGAGTCCTAGCGGGGGCCGGGACGAACGTACACCGGTGGCTGCCGCCGGATTGTGCCGATTCCGGCAGCCTGGCCGGGGCGCAGCGCGTGCCCCGCCATGCATGACCCCCGTCAGTGGTAATGCTGCGCTGCGTTCGGTCACACTCGGGAACTTGTCGTTCTTAGTCACCCCTTCCGAGGCCTGCATGTCCCTGTTCCGGCGCAAGTCCCTAGATTCCGTCACCGTCCACGAAGCCGGCAGGCGCCTGATCCCGACGCTCAGCTGGCCGCACCTGATCGCACTGGGCATCGGTGCCATCGTCGGCACCGGCATCTACACGCTGATCGGCGTCGGTGCCAATCTGGCCGGCCCGGCCGTGCTGATCTCCTTCGCCATCGCCGGTGCGGTCTGCGCCTGTGCGGCGCTGTCCTATGCCGAGCTGTCGACGATGATGCCGGCCGCCGGCAGCGCCTACACCTACAGCTACAGTGCGCTGGGCGAGGTGTTCGCCTGGGTGGTGGGCTGGAGCCTGATCCTGGAGTACTCGCTGGTGGTGAGTACGGTGGCGGTGGGCTGGTCCGGCTACTTCGTCGGCTTCCTCGAATGGGTCCACACCCAGTTCGGCTGGAACGTGCACCTGCCGGCCTGGCTGGCAGCCGGCCCGCACGTGGAAGGCGGCATGATCAACCTGCCGGCGATCATCATCACCTGGCTGGTGGCCGGCATGCTGATGGCCGGGACCAAGGAAAGCGCCACGCTCAATGCCATCCTGGTGGTGTTCAAGCTGATCGCGCTGGCGATCTTCGTGGCCGTGGCCCTGCCTGCGTTCGACAGCGCCAACCTGCAGCCGTTCATGCCGTATGGCTTTGCCAAGTCGATGGGCCCCGATGGCGTCGAGCACGGCGTGATGGCGGCAGCGGCGATCATCTTCTTCGCCTTCTACGGCTTCGATGCGATCTCCACTGCTGCGGAGGAGACCAAGAACCCGGGCCGTGACCTGTCGATCGGCATCATCGGTTCGATGATCGGCTGCACCATTGTCTACGTGCTGGTGGCGCTGGCCGCAGTGGGTGCGATGAGCTACGCCGTGTTCGGGCACAGCGCCGAGCCGCTGGCGCTGATCATGCGCCAGCTGGGCCATCCGACAGCGGCGATGGTGATCGGCGTGATTGCGATCATCGCGCTGCCGACCGTGCTGCTGGCCTTCCTGTACGGCCAGAGCCGCATCTTCTTCGTGATGAGCCGCGACGGCCTGCTGCCGCGTGGCCTATCCAAGGTCAACGCGCGTACCGGCACGCCGGTGGCGACCACACTGTTCACTGCGGTGGTGGTGTCGGCGCTGGCCGGCGTGGCCCGCCTGGACGAGATCGCCGCGCTGGCCAATGCCGGTACCCTGGCCGCGTTCACTGCAGTGGGCGTCTGCCTGGTGGTGCTGCGCCTGCGCGAGCCGGACCGCGAGCGCAGCTTCCGTACGCCGGCTGCTTTCGTGGTTGGCCCGCTGGCCGCGCTGGGTTGCATCTACCTGTTCATCAGCCTGCCGCACACCACCCAGCTGTACTTCCTGTTGTGGAACGTGGCCGGCCTGGTGCTGTACCTGCTGTACAGCCGACGCCATGCGCTGATCGCGAAATAGACCGATCACCGGTCGTGCCGGCCGCTGGCCGGCAACCCGAATCCTGTTGATAGGGGCAATGCCGGCCGCTGGCCGGCACCACCGCAGGGCGGTCAACCGCCCTGCTTTGCGGCGTAATCCTGCGCCTGGCGCATCACCCGCAGCAGGTTGCCGCCCCAGATGCCGGCAATCTGCTGCTCGGTATAGCCCTTGCGCAGCAGCCAGGCGGTGATCTTCGGCAGCTGGCTGACATCGGGCAGGTCACTCAGGCCACCGCCGCCATCCCAGTCCAGGCCGATGCCCACGTGCTCGGGGCCAACCACCTTGAGGATGTGCTCGAAGTGGGCGAAGAAGTCGTCCAGGCTGGCATGCCGCACGGGGTGTTCATGGTCCAGTGCCTGTTCGGCTTTCAGCAGGGCCACGCCCTGCTCGATGCCCATCCCTTCCCAGCCGCCCAGCTGCCTGCTCAGCGCTTCTTCGGCCTGCGTGCGCTCGGGTGTCTTCGCCGTGTCGATCAGGTAGCCGCCATAGGCGTTCACCTGGATCACGCCGCCGGCCTTGGCCAGCTTGCGCAGCCGCGCGTCATCAAGATTGCGCGGGTGGTCGTACACCGCCTTGGCCGAGCTGTGCGACAGCACGAAGGGCACCGGCATCATCGCCAGCAGGTCGTCGAACACCGCGTCCGAGGCATGCGACTGGTCGATCACGATGCCCAGCTTCACTGCCTGCCGCACCAGCTCCTTGCCGGCCGGGCTCAGGCCCTTCCACTCCGCGCCCTTGGGGTCGGTGGCCGAATCGGCGAACTCGTTGTTGGCGAAGTGCACGGTGCTGAGCAGGCGCAGGCCGGCGCGATGGTAGAACGAGAGCAGGCTCGGGTCTTCCACCAGCGGGCTGGCGTTTTCCATGCTGATGTAGACCACGCGCTTGCCGGTGGCCTTGATCCGCGCAGCATCATCGGCGGTCAGTGCCAGCGCGAAGCGCGCGGGATTGGCCGCCAGCATCTCGCGGATTTCCAGCAGTCGCTGCAGGCCGTGGTCACGCTCGACCAGGTGGGCCGCTGCGCTGCGATCGCCCTGGTCGGTGTAGATCGCCCAGAAACCACCATCGAGCGCACCTTCGACCATGCGCGGGTAGTCCACCTGCGAAAGCGCGTTGCGGTCGTGGCGCTGCTCGATGTCGAAGCCGGTCCGGCCGAAATTTGCCGGCGTATCCAGGTGGCTGTCGAGCGTGACCAGGCGCTGCTGCAGCGCCTTGGCACGGGCCAGTTCCTCGGCGCTGAACTCGATGGCGTGAGCCGAAAGCGGCGCGCACAGCGCCACGGCGAGCACGACGGACAGGTGGCGCAACGATGGCATGGGCTCTCACCGGCATTGGGAAGAGCCCGACCATAGCGCCGCACCCGGCCTTTTTGTAGAGCCGAGCCCATGCTCGGCTGCCAGACAGATCAGCCGAGCGTGGGCTCGGCTCTACAGAGATCGGCAGTGACGCGGTCAGTCCACCACGCGGCAGAACACGGCCTTCAGGTAACGCGATTCCTGCACGTGGGCCATGAACGGGTGGTCCGGACCGGCGCCGGCCACCTTCAGGATCTGGATCGTGCGGCCGGAGAAATACGCCGCGCGGCGCAGCATGTCGAGGAACTGGTCCTCGGCCACCAGGCCGGTGCAGGAGAACGTGGCGAACAGGCCGCCCGGCTTGACCACGCCCAGCGCCAGCTTGTTCATGTCCAGGTACTTCTTCAGCGCAGTGATGACCTGGTCGCGGTCGCGGGTCATCTTCGCCGGGTCCAGGATCACCACGTCGTACTGCTCGCCACGATTGGCCGCATCACGCAGCCACGGGAAGATGTCGGACTGGACGAACTTCGGGCGCACGTTGTTCAGGCGCGAATTGCCCTTGGCGATCTGGATGACGTCTTCATCGATGTCGATGCCGACCACTTCCGAGGCGCCTCGCGCCGCCGCGTACACCGCAAAACCGCCGGTGTTGCAGCACAGGTCCAGCACGCGCTTGCCTTCCACCTGCTGGCTCAGCCACTCGCGGTTCTCGCGCTGGTCGGCGAAGAAGCCGGTCTTGTGCGCACCGGCCGGGTCGGCGCGGAACTTGATGCCGTACTCGGTGATCACCGACGCTTCGGTGGTGGTATTGCCGTGGAAATCGAAGCTTTCCTGTTTCTGCACGTGCTCATCGGCGAAGCTGTGGAAGCGGCAACCCGGGAACTGCTCGCGCAGGGCGTCGTAGATCCACTCGCGGTGGCGGAACATGCCGGCGGCGAAGAATTCGACCACCACCAGGTCGCCGTAGCGATCCACCACCAGGCCGGACAGGCCGTCGCCTTCGCTGTGCACCACGCGCCAGGCGTCGGAGACCGCGTCGAGCTTGAGCACCTCACGGCGCAGCGACACCGCCTGGGCGATCTTGCGCGAGAACCAGCCGGCATCCACCGGCACGTTCTGGTCGGTCTCAAGGATGCGCACGGCAATACGCGAATGCCCGTTGTAGAACCCGCGGCCAACGAACTCGCCATCAATGCCGACCACGTCGACGATGGAACCGGGCTTGGGCCGGACGGTCGGCTTCTCGACCAGTTTCTGGAAGATCCACGGGTGGCTGGAGCGCCACGCATTCTTGAGGCGGACAATCGGAAGGGGGGTATTCATCCACCCATTGTAAACCGGGCGCCGGGGTCAGATCCCCGAAGGGGCTCTGACCCCCGCCGGCGTGCCAACCAAGGTTGGCACCCACCAGGCCGGAACGGGCTCGGGAATGGGGTCAGAGCCCCTACGGGGATCCGACCCCTCGTCCCCCATTTGACGTCCGCCCAGCCAGACGGCAGAATCGGCGCCAGAAGGGGAGTAGCTCCCAGACGTTGTCGCCGTCATTTCGAGCCCGCAGGCTCCGGTGCAACGGCAGTTCCAGCCGACTGGAACTGCGAGCGAGACCTTCGCCGTACTGGCGAAGCTCTGTCCCTGGATCCCCCTCCCGATCCTCCGTTGCAGATCCTCGCCGTCCGGCCTGGCATTCATCTTTCCAACGGACATTCCCAATGCAGACGATCGGTAACGTGTGGTTGTGGGGCGGCTTCGCAGCGGTGGTGGTCATCGCCCTGCTGGTCGACCTCGTGTTGATGCGCCATGGTGGACCGCACAAGGTCACCTTCAAGGAAGCCCTGTGGTGGTCGATCGGCTGGGTCGCGCTGGCCCTGTTGTTCAACGCCGGCCTCTGGTACTACCTGAATGAGACCGCCGGCCAGGTGGTGGCCAACAAGGTCGGCCTCGAATTCCTGACCGGCTACCTGGTCGAGAAGGCGCTGGCGGTCGACAACATCTTTGTGTTCCTGATGATCATGAGCTACTTCGCAGTACCGGAGGAGCAGCGCCAGAAGGTGCTGATCATCGGCATCCTGGGTGCGATCGTGCTGCGTACGATCATGATCTTCGCCGGCAGCGTGCTGATCAGCCAGTTCCATTGGCTGCTCTACGTGTTCGGCGCCTTCCTGCTGTTCACCGGCTGGAAGATGTGGTTCGCCGCCGGCCAGGAACCGGATCTGGAAACCAACCCCGCCCTGCGCTGGATGCGCAAGCACCTGCGCCTGCTGCCGGACTACGCCGGCAATGCGCTGAGCGTGAAGCGCGATGGCGTGCGCTGGTTCACCCCGCTGTTCGCGGTGCTGATCCTGATCGCGGTCACCGACGTGATCTTCGCCGTGGACAGCATCCCGGCGATCTTCGCGATCACCACCGACCCGTTCATCGTGCTCACCTCCAACGTGTTCGCGGTGCTGGGCCTGCGTGCGATGTTCTTCCTGCTGGCCGGCATGGCCGACCGCTTCCACCTGCTGCCGTACGGCCTGGCGCTGGTGTTGGCCTTCATCGGCATCAAGATGATGATCATCGACCTGTTCAAGATCCCGACCCCGGTGTCGCTGGGCGTGGTCGCGGTGATCATCGCCGCCACCGTGGTGCTGAGCCTGAAGTACCCGCCGAAGGAAGGCTCGGGCCACGCCTGAGCCTGAGCGGTGGGAAGACGCGGCCGGCGGGATTGTCCCGCCGGCCGCACCCACTCTCCCGCAACAGTGGCCTTGGTTTCGCGCCAGCCACCGCCATTGCTGAGGTATGGACAACAACACGCCCCTGCCCGCCGGCGACGTGCCGCCCCCCCGCAATGACCGCTCGCGCATCCTGCGGGCGTTCAATGTCAGCCTGGCGGCCGTGCTGGTGCTGGTGGCCGTGTTCGCCCTGCAGGGCACGTTCGACTGGCGACCGTGGGCGGTTGCGCCACTGGAAGCCAAGGGCCTGCTCGGCCTGATCGGCGGCCCGATGCTGCATGCCTCGGTCGAGCACATCGCCGCCAACAGCATCGCCATCCTGATCCTCGGCACCCTGGCCGGCAGTGTGTATCCCAAAGCCACCGTGCGCGCCCTGCCCCTGCTGTGGCTGGGTTCAGGCCTCGGCGCGTGGATGCTGGGCAATCCGGGCAGCGTGCACCTGGGTGCCAGTGGCGTGACCCATGGCCTGATGTTCCTGCTGGCCAGCCTCGGCCTGCTGCGCCGCGACCGTGCGGCAATCGCCACCGGCCTGATCGGCATGCTGTTCTATGGCGGCATGCTGATGACCATCCTGCCGCATGCCGATGGCGTGTCCTGGCAGTCGCACATGGGCGGCGCCTTCGCCGGCATCATCGCGGCGCTGCTGTTCCGCAACGCCGATCCGCTGCCGCCGCGCCAGCGCTACAGCTGGGAAGACGAAGAAGACGAGGCCGAGCCGCTGGCCGACGACGAGCTGGAGCCGCCGTCACCGCAGCGCGTGCCGGTGCTGTGGCAGCCGCGCGAGGGCCAGGACTACGTGGTGATCCCGTTCCGCCGGCCGGACGAGCCGCGCGGTTGAGGGGACGGTCGTGCCGGCCGCTGGCCGGCAACCTCATGAACCGGTAGTGGCCGACCTTGGTCGGCGCGGTTGTTGCGTGCCAACCAAGGTTGGCACCTACCAGAGCACACCGGCCCCCGGGTAGCGCCGGGCCATGCCCGGCGCGTTGATCGCTCAGTTCCCCGCTGTGCCCATCCCATCCACCGCCTGCCGGCCCAGCGCCGGATCATCGGTGAAGAAGGCATCGATGCCGGTCGCCAGGTAGGCGCGCATCTCGGCGATCGAGCCTTCGACGTTGCGCGCGTTGTCGGCGCCCTTGCGCAGGTTGCTGGGCTGGAAATGGTTCTCCGGGCGGAAGGTGTACGGAATCACCATCAGGCCGGCCGCGTGCGCATCTCGTACCAGCGCGGTCGGCGTGCCCAGCGCGCCCTTGGCATCCAGCGGAATGATCGAGCGCAGCTCGGGGCCGATGCCATCGGCGTAGGCGGCGATGTCCTTCAGCCCGGCCGGGGTCATCATCTGTGCGTAGGTCAGCGTGCCGCCGGCCTTGGCGATGTCGGCCGGCTGGGTATCGCCCTTCCACAGCAGCTGCAGCAGGCGGATGTTGCTGCCCCGGCCGATCTTGCCATGCAGGTAGCGCAGGTTGGCGGTCTCGAACGACTGGATCGTGACCGGGCCGACATTGGTGTACGCGTTGCCACGCAGCGCGGCCAGCAGTTTGTCTTCCATCGGCAGGCCGATGGACTGGAAATAGGTCGGGTGCTTGATCTCCGGCACGAGGCCGATGCCACGGTTGGCGCGCCCGGCCTGCTGCACCAGGAAGGCCAGGATCTCGTCCAGGCTGGCGATGCGGAACTGGCCGTCGTAGGCGGTGCTGCGCAGTTCCGGCAGGCGCTCACGGGCGTACAGGGTCTTCAGCTCGGCCAGGGTGAAGTCCTCGGTGAACCAGCCCTCGACCTGCTGCCCATCGATCACCTTGCGGGTGCGGCGGCTGGCGAACTCCGGATGCGAGGCGACGTCGGTGGTGCCGCCGATCTCGTTCTCGTGGCGGGCCACCATCACCCCGTCCCGGGTCATCACCAGGTCCGGTTCGATGTAGTCGGCGCCATCGGCGATGGCCTGCGCATACGAGGCCAGGGTGTGCTCGGGCAGCAGGGCGCTTGCCCCGCGATGGCCGTAGACCGACACCTTGGGCACGGCCGGGGTGGAGGATTCAGCACTCATGGCCACCGATGGTGCCACGGCCAGCGACAACAGCAACGCACAACCCCACGACTTCACTGCGACTTCCCCAAGCGGTATGTGATGGGCGTCAGTATGCGGCGGCAATGTGACAGGTGGGGGAAGCCAGTCCCTGTAGAGCCGAGCCCATGCTCGGCTGACGGGTAGAACAGCCGAGCATGGGCTCGGCTCTACAGTTACTTGCCGATGCAGAAACTGGAGAAGATCCTCCCCAGCAGATCATCGGCACTCATCTGCCCGGTGATCTCACCCAGCGCATCGTGGGCCAGCCGCAGTTCCTCGGCGGCCAGCTCCAGGTGCTCGTGCGCCAGCTCGCCATCGGCGCGCTGCGCATGTTCCTGCGCGCGTTCAATCGCATCCACGTGGCGCGTGCGCGCGGAGAACTCGCCGTCCACCTGCTCACCGGCACCGGCCGAAGCAATCGAACGCAGGCGCGCATGCAGGTCGTCGAGCCCGGCGCCGGTGGCGGCCGAAACGAACACCCGATCCGGATCAGCCAGCGACGGCAACGCCGCCAGCAGATCCGACTTGTTGTGGATGTAGACCTTGTGCGGTACCGTCGCCACGGCCTCGCCCAGCGCCGCTTCACCGGCCGCCGGATCGCGCGCATCCAGCACGATCAGCGCCAGGTCGGTGCGCTCGATTTCCACGTGGGCGCGGCGCATGCCTTCGCGTTCGATGGCGTCGCCGCCGTCGCGCAGGCCGGCGGTGTCGACCAGGGTCAGCTCCAGGCCATCCAGGCGGATGGTTTCGCGCAGGGTGTCGCGGGTGGTGCCGGCGATGTCGGTGACGATGGCGCGTTCGCTGCCGGCCAGCGCGTTGAGCAGTGAACTCTTGCCCGCATTCGGCGGACCGATCAGCACCGCGTGCAGGCCATCGCGCAGGCGACGGCCGCGTTCGGCATCGCGGCGCAGAATGGCCAGATCGCTGCGCGCCTGTTCCAGCCCACGCCGCACCTGCGCGCCACCGAGGGTATCCAGCGGTTCGTCGGCGAAGTCGATGGCCGCTTCCACGTGGATGCGCAGCAGCACCAGCTGCTCGACCACCGCATCGATGCGGCGCGAGAACACGCCATCCAGTGAACGACGCGCCGCGCGTGCGGCACGGTTGTCGCCCGCGGCGATCAGGTCGGCGATGGCCTCGGCCTGGGCCAGGTCCAGCTTGCCGTTGAGGAACGCCCGTTCGCTGAACTCACCCGGCCGCGCCTGGCGCGCACCGAGCGCGATGCAGCGCGCGACCAGCTGCTGCAGCAGCACCGGGCTGCCATGGCCCTGCAGTTCCACCACCTCTTCGCCGGTGAAACTGTTCGGTGCCGGGAACCACAGCACGATGCCATCGTCGATGACCTCGCCGTCGGCATCACGCAGGCGCGCGTAGTGCGCGTGGCGCGGGCGCAGTGCAGGCGCCCCCAGCGCATTGGCAATCGCCGCAGCGCGCGGACCGGACAGGCGCAACAGGCCGACACCGCCGGCGCCGGGGGCGCTGGCGATGGCCACGATGGTGTCGGTGCGGATCGCGTCGTTCATGGCTCAGAGCTTCTCCAGCTGCGCGCGCGCCTGGGCCGCGCCACTGCCCTGCGGCTGCAGCGCCAGGTAGGTGGTGTAGGCCTGCTTCGCCTTGGCCTTGTCGCCGGCGTTGAAGTAGGCATCGCCCAGGTTCAGATGGGCCACCGCGCGCGACGGGTCAATCTTCAGCGTGTTCTCCAGCCAGCGCGCGGCTTCTGCATAGCGCTGCTGGCGGTAGTAGACGAAGCCGAGGTTGTTGGCGGCCTGGGCGAAATCAGGACGCAGCTTCAGCGCTTCGGCGAACTGCGCGGCTGCCTCGTCGTACTGCTTCTCGCGGTACAGCTGCAGGCCGCGGTCGTTGGCCTGCTGCGCGCGCTGGCGGTCTGACGCCGGGCCAGCGGTGGGCACCACCAGCTTGGCCTTGCCACCCTGCAGGTCGGCCACCGTCACCGGCGCTTGGCTGCCCTTGGCCTCGCTGGCCGCATCCACCTTGTTGTTCAGCGCGATCGCATCGGCGGTCAGCTGGCGCGTATCGGCGTTGAGGAATTCCTGGCTGTCCGGCACCTGGAACACGAACTCGCCGCCCTGCGAACCGGGCAGGCTGCCGAAGGCCGGGGTCTGGTGCGAGACCGCCGATACGGCCGGCGCCACGTAGGCGGCCAGCTCGGTACCGGTGATCAGGCCGTCGCCGTTGAGGTCGCCCTTGCCGGCCAGCGCCTGCAACAGCACCCAGGTGAACACCGAATGGCCGTTGGGGCCAGCATCGGCCACCTGCTGGTCGGCACCACCGGCGGTCAGCATCTGCCGCGCGCTGCGACGCGCGTTCTCGCGCAGGAACGACGACGACGACGGGCCACCGCGGGTCAGGCCCAGGCCGCTGTAGCAGGCATCCATCACGAACATCACATGCTTGGCCTGCATGCTCTCGGCAATGTTCTGGATGTCGGTCATCGCGATGGCGTCGGTGGCGAATTCCTTCGGGTCCGAATCGACCGGAATGATGTAGCCCAGGTCGCGCCCGGAAGCGAGCTGGCGGGTCGCGCCATGGCCGGCGAAGAACACGAACACGCGGTCGTTCTTGCCGGTGCGGTCATCGGCCAGGCGATCGTGGAAGGCCGCGAGGATGTTGTTGCGGGTCGCCTGCTCGTTCTTCAGCACGATCACCTGCGAGGACGGGAAGCCGAACTGCCCGGTCAGGGTATCGGCCACCGCCTGCGCGTCGTGGCTGGCGTACTCCAGCTTCGGCCACTTGGCATAGTTGTCGATGCCGACCACGATCGCCCAGGACTTCTCGTAGCCGGTGGTGACCGTGGCGGCACCGGCATCACCCTTGCGCGCACGGGCGACGGTGAAGTCACGGCCGTTCCAGCCGGCGAACTGGTAACCATCGGCGATCAGCCGGTCGAGGATCTGCGGCAGCGCCTTCACCGCCCGGTCGTGGATGTCGTGGAACAGGATGATGCCGCGCTGTTCCTTGTTCACCTGGTCTAGCACGCGCTGCACGATCGATTCCGGTACCGGGTCGGCCCAGTCCATCGAGTCGATGTTCCACATGATCGACTTCAGCCCGGCCTCGTTGAGCAGCTGCAGGCCTTCGGCATTGCGCGCGCCATACGGGAAACGGAACAGCGGCGCGCGCTTGCTGTCGACATCCTTCAGCAGCGTGTCGGTGTCGAGCACCTGCTGGCGCAGCGCGTCACCGGTGGTGCGCGACAACTGGGCGTGGGTCAGGCTGTGGTTGCCGACCGCATAGCCCTCTTCCATCAGGTTGCGGCTGATCTTCGCCATCGGGCCGAGGCTGACCTTGCCATCGGCCTCGACCTTGCCAAGGTTGCGGCCCACTTCAAAGAACACGCCCGGCACGTCGTAGCGCTTGAGGATGGCCACCACTTCATCGGTATAGGCCTTGTGCGGGCCATCGTCGAAGGTCAGCACCACGGTCTTGGCCGGCAGGTCGCGGCCGAAGATCTCGCGGTCGCTGTCCTTCATCGACATCGGGTAGGGCTCGATCACGCCGTAGTCGCGCAGGATCGCTTCGCGGCTGTAGTCCTTGTGCAGGTGGGCGATGTAGTCGTCCCACTTCTCACGCTTCAGCTCGATGGCACGGGTGCGCTCGAAGCGGCTGAAGATGCGGGTCAGTTCCTGGTTGTAGTTTCGCTCGATCTCGTCAAGTGCCTCCAGGTCCTCGCCGATGCGCTGGTGCAGCTTCACCGCCGGCAGCGACGAATCAGTGCCGACCCGCTCATGCAGATCACGCAGCACTTCGCGGAAGGCCAGGCGGTCGGCGTCGAACAGTTCCGGCGCCGACTCGATGTAGTCCAGCACGGTGCCGAGGGTGGCGAAGCGCTGCGGGCTGGAGCCGCGCAGCAGGGTGTCGAACTGCGCGGCGATCGCCGTGCGCTGTTCCAGGCCATCGTGGAACAGCTGCTGGCCCACACGCGTGGAGGTGCCGCGGTCGGCGGCCGATTGCTGTTCCTCGTCTGCCAGCAGCACGATGATCCGGCGGTAGCCGTCGAGCTGCTTCTGCAGCGCCGCCAGCAACGGCGCGGCGGCCGGATCGGCGGCGGCCGCGGCCTGCGCGCTTGGCTGGGTGACGGTGGTCGCCGGCGCCTTCGCGTCCTTGTCGCCGCAGCCGGCAACAACCAGGGTCAACAACAGCGAGGGCAGGAACAGGCGGAACGACGACGCACGCGGCATGGCGGACTCGAAGGTGGGAGGAACGGTGTGCCGGCGATTCTACCGCCGCATGCGAAAAGCCCGCCTTGCGGCGGGCTTTTGCTGGGGTCAGCCGGCCAGCGGCCGGCTCTACCGATTACTTCTTCTTGACCGGGGCCGGAGCGGTGGTGGCCGCAACCGGCTCGCCGCCATGGCGCTTGGTCATCCACCACTGCTGCAGCAGGCCCAGGCCACCGTTGACCACCCAGTACAGGACCAGGCCGGACGGCATGAAGGCCATCATGACGCCGAACACCAGCGGCATGAACTGCATCATCTTCTGCTGCATCGGGTCCATGCCCGGTGCCGGGGTCAGCTTCTGGGTGAACCACATCACTGCCACGTTGATGACCGGCAGGATGAAGTACGGGTCGCGTGCGGTCAGGTCCTGGATCCAGCCGAACCAGGGCGCCTGGCGCAGTTCGACCGATTCCACCAGCACCCAGTACAGGGCGAAGAAGATCGGCATCTGGATGAGGATCGGCAGGCAGCCGCCCATCGGATTGATCTTTTCCTTCTTGTACAGCTCCATCATCGCGGTCTGGAACTTCTGGCGGTCATCGCCATAGCGTTCCTTCAGCTGCGCGATGCGCGGCTGGAAGCGGCGCATCTTGGCACCGCTCTTGTACTGGGTCGCCGACAGCGGGTACAGCACCAGCTTCAGCAGCACCACCAGGCCGACGATCGCCCAGCCCCAGTTGCCGACCAGCTTGTGCACCTGGTTCAGCACCCAGAACAGGCCCTGGCCGATCACCGCCATCATCGAGAAGCGGCTGTAGTCGACCACGCGGTCCAGGCCCGGCACGTCTTCCTTGGCGATCAGGTTGACCAGCTTCGGGCCGACCCACAGGCGGGCCTCGGTGCTGGTGGACTGGCCCGGGGCCACGGTGAAGGCCGGGCCACGCGCTTCAATCAGGTCACGACCGGCCACCTGCGACAGCACGTAGTGCGCGGTCTGGTCCTTCTGCGGGATCCAGGCGGTGAAGAAGTGATGCTGCAGCATCGCCAGCCAGCCGCCGGTGATGTTCTGGTTCAGTGCGCCGTCGTCCAGGTAATCCTTGAACGCACGACGCTGGTACTTCTTGTCGTTGTCGTACCAGGTGGCGCCGTTGAAGCTGAACGAATCCGGGTTGGTCATGCTCCGCGACAGGATGGTCGGGGTGCGGTCCAGGGTGCGGTAGACGTAGCCGTTCCACGGTGCGGCGCCGGCATTGCTGACTTCGTCCTTGAAGCGCACGGCGTACTCGTTGCGCGAGACGGTCAGGGTGCGCTTGATGGTCACGCCGTTGTCGGCGGTCCACACGAACGGGATCTGCAGTTCGTTCTGGCCCTTGGCCAGCACGAAGTCCTTGGTATCACCGACCAGCTTGAAGCCGTCAGCGCCGGGAACCGGGGTGTTCTTGTCTTCGCTGGCCCAGCCACTGATCGCGCTGTACGGATGCGCGGGGTCTTCGGTCAGCAGGCGAACCGGCGGGCTGCCTTCGTCCTTGGTCTGCGGGAACTGCAGCAGCTCGGCATCGAGCACACGGCCGCCGTCCAGTACCAGGCGCAGCACGTCGGTGGTGACGGTCACGCGCTGGCTGGCCGGGGTGGCGCTGGCCTGGGCCTGCACAGCGGCCTGGCCCGGCGCACCCGGGACCTGCGCGCTGGGGATGCTGCCCGGGGTCGCGCCCGGAACACTCTGTGCAGCAGCCGGGGCCGACGTGGTCGTCGGTGCCGGGGTCGGAGCAGCCTTTTCACGGCTCCACTCCATCCACAGCAGCACGGCCACCATCAGCCAGGCAAAAATGAGGAATACGCGGGTCTGGTTCATCAGCGGACAGGCTCGGCGGGGCCGGGACGCGATGCCGGCTCGGTCAAAGAAGGAGTTGCGATGCCATCAGGCGGCGGCATTGTGCCGTCCACGCCCGGCGCGGGCAATGCACGCAGGCGACGCAGCAGGCGCAGGAAGGCCTGGCGGATCTCGTCGTTGCTGGCGGAACGCGCAGCACTACGCGCCACGACGACGAAGTCGCCTGGCTGGATTTCGGTACGTGTCTGACGCAGGATGTCGCGCAGGACGCGCTTGATCCGGTTACGCCCCACGGCGTTCGGATCAACCTTGCGGGAAACCGCCAGACCCAGCCTGGCCGGCCGGTCAGCCGGCAGCCAGTGCAGGGTCATCAGCGGATCGGACACACGGCGGGCGCCGTTGAAGACCGTTGAATATTCGGCACGCGTGCGAACCCGCGCAGAGCGAGGGAATCGCTTGCGCGGGTCTGCAGTATTCACTGTCGAAGGGATTGCGTCTGCCGCGGGGTGCGGCATGGCAATCAGGCGCTCAGGACTTTGCGGCCCTTGGCGCGGCGACGCGACAGGATCTTGCGGCCGTCAGCGGTCTTCATACGGGCACGGAAGCCGTGGTCGCGCTTACGCTTGAGGTTGCTGGGCTGGTAGGTGCGCTTCGTGGCCATTGGGGGCCTCTCGTATGAATGGGACGGAAAGAACCGGAAATTCTAGAGAGGTACCCTACCCCGCGTCAACCCCTGGCAGCTACGCGAATTCACCGGGCTGTGCAATAGCTGTGGATGTTTTTGTGAATAAGTAGGGGACAAGCATTCCGAAGGCGGGCGCTCGGTGGTAGTCTGAGCCATCCATTTCCCCCCTTTCCGGCCTGTGTTTGGGCGCCTTGTCGCGTCCATGCCCCGGCCACCGGACGATTATTGCTGATGGATGCCTGGTCCCGTAGTCTCGAGCGCCTCGAAGCGGAGTTCCCGCCGGAAGACGTTCATACCTGGTTGAAGCCGCTGCAGGCCGATCTGCGCGTGGACAGCCTGGTGCTGTATGCACCGAATGCCTTCATCGTCGACCAGGTTCGCGAGCTGTACCTGGCCCGGATCCGCGAGCTGCTGGCGCATTTCGCTGGTTTCAGCGACGTTTTTCTTGAAATCGGCTCGCGCCCGCGCCCTGTGGAGGCGCAGAACGCGCCGGTTTCCACGCCGTCGGCGCATGTGTCCAGCGAACCGCAGGTGCCCTTCGCCGGCAATCTGGACAGCCACTACACGTTCGCCAACTTCGTCGAAGGCCGCAGCAACCAGCTGGGCCTGGCCGCCGCCTTCCAGGCAGCGCAGAAGCCGGGCGACCGGGCGCACAACCCGCTGCTGCTGTACGGAGGCACGGGCCTGGGCAAGACCCACCTGATGTTCGCCGCCGGCAACGCCATGCGCCAGGCCAATCCAGGTGCAAAGGTGTTGTACCTGCGTTCGGAACAGTTCTTCAGCGCGATGATCCGGGCCCTGCAGGAAAAGACCATGGATCAGTTCAAGCGCCAGTTCCAGCAGGTGGATGCGCTGCTGATCGATGACATCCAGTTCTTCGCCGGCAAGGACCGCACCCAGGAAGAGTTCTTCCACACCTTCAACGCGTTGTTCGATGGCAAGCAGCAGATCATCCTGACCTGCGACCGCTATCCGCGTGAAGTCGAGGGCCTGGAAGCGCGCCTGAAGTCGCGGCTTGCCTGGGGCCTGTCGGTCGCGATCGAACCGCCGGACTTCGAGACCCGCGCCGCGATCGTGCTGGCCAAGGCGCGCGAACGCGGTGCCGAGATTCCCGATGATGTTGCGTTCCTGATCGCCAAGAAGATGCGCTCCAACGTGCGCGACCTCGAGGGCGCGCTGAATACCCTGACCGCCCGCGCCAACTTCACCGGCCGCGCGATCACCACCGAATTCGCCCAGGAAACCCTGCGCGACCTGCTGCGCGCCCAGCAGCAGGCGATCAGCATTCCCAACATCCAGAAAACCGTTGCCGACTACTACGGCCTGCAGATCAAGGATCTGCTGTCGAAGCGTCGGACCCGCTCGCTGGCCCGTCCCCGCCAGGTCGCCATGGCCCTGACCAAGGAACTGACCGAGCACAGCCTGCCCGAGATCGGCGACGCCTTTGCCGGTCGCGATCACACCACGGTGCTGCATGCCTGCCGCCAGATCCGGACCCTGATGGAGACCGACGGCAAGCTCCGCGAGGACTGGGACAAGCTGATCCGGAAGCTGAGCGAATGATGCACGGATGCCGATGAGGCGTCATCGCACAAAACGGTGCAGAATCCGGTAGCAAGCGCGGGACACGTTGTGGATAAAAATGCCGTTTGAAATCGCGCCAGATTTATCCACAGCTTTCCCCACCCCTTGGGGGTCGGTAATGCAGAGGGTTTCGAGGTCTGAAATACCTTTAATTACAAAGACTTAGCATTGTTTTCCAGCGATTCTGTCTCTACCAGCACCACCAAGCTTTTGATTTATTCCACATTTTTTAAAGCATAGGGGCACGGAACCACATGCGTTTCACACTGCAGCGCGAAGCCTTTCTCAAGCCGTTGGCACAGGTCGTCAACGTGGTCGAACGCCGCCAGACCCTTCCGGTTCTGGCCAATTTCCTGGTCCAGGTGCAGAACGGCCAGCTGTCGCTGACCGGTACCGACCTGGAAGTGGAGATGGTGTCGCGGATCGCGGTTGAAGATGCCCAGGACGGCGAAACCACCATTCCCGCCCGCAAGCTGTTCGAGATCATCCGCGCCCTGCCCGACGGCAGCCGGATCACCGTCTCGCAGACCGGAGACAAGATCACCGTGCAGGCCGGTCGCAGCCGTTTCACCCTGGCCACGCTGCCTTCGAACGACTTCCCGTCGGTGGATGAAGTGGAAGCCACCGAGCGCGTGGCCATCGGTGAGGCGACCCTGAAGGAGCTGATCGAGCGCACCGCGTTCGCGATGGCCCAGCAGGACGTGCGCTACTACCTCAACGGCCTGCTGTTCGACCTGCGCGGCGATGCCCTGCGTACCGTTGCCACCGACGGCCACCGCCTGGCGCTGTGTGAAACCGATCTGGCCAAGCCCAGCGGGTCCAAGCGCCAGATCATCGTGCCGCGCAAGGGTGTGACCGAACTGCAGCGCCTGCTGGAAAGCGGCGATCGCGAGATCGAGCTGGAAGTCGGCCGCAGCCACGTGCGCGTCAAGCGCGACGATGTCACCTTTACCTCGAAGCTGATCGACGGCCGCTTCCCGGACTACGAAGCGGTGATTCCGATCGGTGCCGACCGTGAAGTGAAGGTTGATCGCGAAGCGCTGCGCGCCTCGCTTCAGCGCGCCGCGATCCTGTCCAACGAGAAGTACCGCGGCATCCGCGTGGAAGTCTCGCCGGGCAACCTGAAGATCAGCGCGCACAACCCGGAACAGGAAGAAGCCCAGGAAGAGATCGAAGCCGACACCACGGTCAGCGATCTGGCCATCGGCTTCAACGTGAACTACCTGCTGGACGCTCTCTCCGCCCTGCGCGATGAGGAAGTCATCATCCAGCTGCGCGATTCCAACTCCTCGGCGCTTGTACGTGAGTCCAGCAGCGAGAAGTCGCGCCACGTGGTGATGCCGCTGCGTCTCTGACAGCTGCTGTTCCACGTGGAACCGAACGACGCCCGGGATCTTCCCGGGCGTTTTTTTTTGCAGGTTCCACGTGGAGCATCGAGAAGACGCAGTTCTCCGGACGACGTCACTTCCGTCGATGGGCTCGGTTGAAATCCGTTGCCTTTCCGGGATGTTCGTCTCGATCGTTGAAAACAGGATCGCTGGATCGTAGCAATGACGAGTCGCGATTGATCGAAAGTCCAGGTGCAGGATCCGATACTCGTCGCCTGTCCCCAGATCTGGCCTGACAGGGACCGATGATCCTGCATCGCGGCGCGATGGACTTCCCTCTGCAAACGCCGCTGTCCACAGGGAAGATTCGATGCAGATTGGGGCAAGCCTAGCTTCTAAATCTGGGTATAAATCTAAAGCATGGTGGTGCTGGTAGAGCCAGATCTCGTGGAAAAACACCTTATCTGACTGATTTAAAAGAAATTTATGCACCTGAAACCCCCTGTATATCGGCCTCCCAGCCTGGGGGGGAACCTGTGGATAGTTTCGAAGGCATGGCAAAAGGGCTTTTTTATCCACAGATTGCCCATACCTTGTGTATAAGTCATACAGGGCAGCTGTGGCAGCGTGGAACGATCGGTCTGAATTCTTTGAAATCTGTGGAACCGCCCAGGGCATGGGACCGTAGATTTCAAGGAATCTGCAGGTTCATCCGCTGGTACTCGCCGGCGGCGAGGCAAGCGCTGTCCACGGCATCGCCTGAAATCGGCGAAATCCAAGGCTCACACCCCCGCTACCCTTCGCAGAATCGAAGGATTTCCGGGCTTGCCGAGACCCGCATCTGCTGGGATGAGGAAACAGCGCCACGTGGAACCAGCGGTCAGGGCGCAGGCAGACCTGCGGTAACTGCTCCATAGCTGGCCGGATAGCTGGCCGGGCACGTCCGGCTTGACCGATGCAGTAAGCTGATGAATTCCCTGCCCCTCTGCCGCCCCGTGCGGATGGTCTTTCGCGCCCCATGCTTATCCGCCGCCTCGCCCTGCACCAACTGCGTCGCTTCAATGCGGTGGAGCTGTCGCCCCAGCCGGGATTGAACCTGCTGACCGGCGACAACGGTGCCGGCAAGACCAGCGTGCTCGAGGCCCTGCACCTGATGGCCTATGGGCGCAGCTTCCGTGGTCGTGTCCGCGATGGATTGGTGCGCCAGGGCCAGGAAGCGCTGGAAATCTTCGTGGAATGGGACGAACAACGTGCCAATCACCCGCCGCACCGCCGAAAGGCCGGCCTGCGGCACAGTGGTCAGGATTGGAAGGGGCGCCTGGACGGCGAAGACGTGGCCCAGCTCGGCAATCTGTGCGCAGCGCTTGCGGTAGTCACATTCGAGCCAGGCAGCCATGCGTTGGTCAGCGGTGGTGGTGAACCCCGCCGCCGATTCCTCGATTGGGGCTTGTTCCACGTGGAACCTGATTTCCTGTCCCTGTGGCGCCGGTATTCGCGGGCACTGAAACAGCGCAATGCCCTGCTCAAGCAAGGTGGCCCGTCGCGGATGCTGGATACCTGGGATCACGAACTGGCTGAAGCCGGCGAGCCGTTGACCAGCCGTCGGCAGCACTACCTGGAGCGTCTGCAGCAGCGCACCGTGGCGCTGGCTTCCAGCCTGGCCCCGCAGCTCGGCATCCAGGCACTGGAACTCAGCCCGGGCTGGCGTCGGCACGAGCTCCCTCTGGCCGATGCGCTGCTTCTGGCCCGGGAACGTGACCGCCAGGCCGGATACACCTCGGTCGGTCCGCACCGGGCAGACTGGAGCGTGGATTTCCACAGCATTCCGGGTCGCGATGCGCTGTCCCGCGGCCAGGCCAAGCTGACGGCATTGGCCTGCCTGCTGGCGCAGGCCGAGGACTACGCGGAACAGCGCGGCGAATGGCCGGTGATCGCATTGGACGATCTGGGCTCGGAGCTGGATCGCACCCACCAGGCGCGGGTTCTGCAGCGCCTGCTCGGTGGGCCGGCGCAGATCTTCATCACCGCCACCGAAACGCCGGCGGCGCTGCAGGAACTGACCCACATCGCCCGGTTCCACGTGGAACATGCACAGATCGTGGCTGTGCCATAGTGGGCACACCAGGGCCGCTCGACCCCGGCTGGTATAATTCGGGTTGAAATCCTTTCATTCTCGGCGCATCGCTCCAAGCGGTGGCCGACCTGCGGAGCCTACGGCAAGCGCAATGAGCGACGAACAGAACACCCCGGCAAACAACGGCAATTACGACGCCAACAGCATCACCGCCCTGGAAGGCCTGGAGGCTGTCCGCAAGCGACCCGGCATGTACATCGGCGACGTGCATGACGGCACCGGTCTGCACCACATGGTGTTCGAGGTTGTCGACAACTCGATCGACGAAGCGCTGGCCGGCCACGCCGATCACGTTGCAGTGACGATCCACGCCGATGGCTCGGTTTCGGTATCCGACAACGGTCGCGGCATTCCGACCGGCAAGCACGAGCAGATGAGCGCCAAGCTCGGTCGCGAAGTGTCGGCTGCCGAAGTGGTGATGACCGTCCTGCACGCAGGCGGCAAGTTCGACGACAACAGCTACAAGGTGTCCGGCGGCCTGCACGGCGTCGGCGTCAGCGTGGTCAACGCGCTGTCGCAGAAGCTGCTGGTGGACGTGTTCCAGAACGGCTTCCACTACCAGCAGGAATTCAGCAACGGCGCCGCCGTGACCGCGCTGGCCAAGCTGGAAACCACCACCAAGCGCGGCACCACCGTGCGCTTCTGGCCGTCGACCGTCGCCTTCCACGACAACGTGGAATTCCACTACGACATCCTGGCTCGCCGCCTGCGCGAGCTGTCGTTCCTGAACTCCGGCGTCAAGATCGTCCTTGCCGACGAACGTGGCGATGGCCGTCGTGATGACTTCCACTACGAAGGCGGCATCCGCAGCTTCGTGGAGCATCTGGCCCAGCTGAAGACCCCGCTGCACCCGAACGTCATCTCGGTCACCGGCGAGCACAACGGCATCGTCGTGGATGTGGCGTTGCAGTGGACCGACTCCTACCAGGAGACGATGTACTGCTTCACCAACAACATTCCGCAGAAGGACGGCGGCACCCACCTTGCCGGCTTCCGCGGTGCGCTGACCCGCGTGCTCAACAACTACATCGAGCAGAACGGCATCGCCAAGCAGGCCAAGATCAACCTGACCGGCGACGACATGCGCGAAGGCATGATCGCGGTGCTGTCGGTGAAGGTGCCGGACCCGAGCTTCTCCAGCCAGACCAAGGAAAAACTGGTCAGCTCCGACGTGCGCCCGGCGGTGGAAAACGCCTTCGGCGCGCGCCTGGAAGAGTTCCTGCAGGAAAACCCGAACGAAGCCAAGGCGATCGCCGGCAAGATCGTCGACGCTGCGCGTGCACGCGAAGCGGCGCGCAAGGCCCGCGACCTGACGCGCCGCAAGGGCGCGCTGGATATCGCCGGCCTGCCGGGCAAGCTGGCCGACTGCCAGGAAAAGGACCCGGCGCTGTCCGAACTGTTCATCGTCGAGGGTGACTCGGCAGGTGGCTCGGCCAAGCAGGGCCGCAACCGCAAGAACCAGGCGGTGCTGCCGCTGCGCGGCAAGATCCTCAACGTGGAACGCGCACGCTTCGACCGCATGCTGTCCTCCGACCAGGTGGGTACGCTGATCACGGCCTTGGGCACCGGCATCGGCCGTGACGAGTACAACCCGGACAAGCTGCGGTACCACAAGATCATCATCATGACCGACGCCGACGTCGACGGCGCCCACATCCGCACCCTGCTGCTGACCTTCTTCTACCGTCAGATGCCGGAGCTGATCGAGCGCGGTTACGTCTACATCGGCCTGCCGCCGCTGTACAAGATCAAGCAGGGCAAGCAGGAGCTGTACCTGAAGGACGACCCGGCGCTGGACAGTTACCTGGCCAGCAGTGCGGTGGAAAACGCCGCGCTGGTGCCGGCCACCGGCGAACCGGGCATCGAAGGCCTGGCGCTGGAAAAGCTGCTGCTGGCCTATGCCGCCGCGCTCGATTCCATCGAACGCAATGCCCACCGCTATGACCGCAATCTGCTCGAAGCGCTGGTCGATTTCGTGCCGATGGACATGGACAGCCTGCGCAATGCGGGCGAAGGCGAAGGCCTGGATGCGCTGGCCAAGCGCCTCAACCAGGGCAGCCTGGGCAGCCCGCGTTTCAGCCTGGAACTGCAGGAGGCCAACGAGGAGCGCCCCGCCGCCGTGCTGGTGACCCGTCGCCACATGGGCGAGGAGCACATCCAGGTGCTGCCGCTGTCGGCGTTCGAAAGTGGCGAACTGCGCGCGATCCACCAGGCCTCCAAGCTGCTGCACGGGCTGGTGCGCGAAGGTGCAACGATTTCCCGCGGCGCCAAGTCGATCGAAGTCGACAGCTTCGCGAAGGCGCAGAAATGGCTGCTCGAGGAGGCCAAGCGCGGCCGCCAGATCCAGCGATTCAAGGGTCTGGGTGAAATGAATCCGGAGCAGTTGTGGGATACCACGGTGAACCCGGAGACCCGTCGCCTGCTGCAGGTGCGCATCGAGGATGCGGTCGCTGCCGACCAGATCTTCAGCACCCTGATGGGCGATGTGGTCGAACCGCGTCGTGACTTCATCGAAGACAATGCGCTGAAGGTCGCCAACCTGGATATCTGACACAATCGGGACCTGGCCGGTGCGCGGGGAGCTGCACCGGCCTTCGTCCCTTGAACGCAGGTACCTGATGTCCGCATCCGCCCCGGTCTCCGCCGCTCCGCCTCCGGTTCCGCCGCCGTCTACCCCGCCGCGCGCCGTGGCACCGTTGGCAGGTTTCTTCATCGACCTGGGCATCGCCGCCGTCACCCTGGTCGGCCTGAGCATGGTCACCGGACTGTTCTGGGGCTTCTACCGTGCGATCGTGGTCAGCCGCGCCAACGTCGCGGCCAATGGCGGTGCACTCACACCTGACAGCGCCGGCGCGGCAGTGGGCCAGCCCGGGGCCCTGGCCCAGATCCTGATGGCCCTGATCGCCACCGGTGGTGCCGCGCTGCTGCTGTACTTCTGGCGGCGCCCGGCGAACGCCGGCGAACGCCTGGCCTCGCGACAGGCGCTGCAGCGTCCTTCCACCTGGGGCTGGACCCTGCTGGTGGCCACGCTGATCGTGGTTGGCAGCAACGGCGTCGCCTTCCTTTCCAAGCAGTTCGGCATCGAGCCGGTGCCGACCAACGTGGAACTGATGCAGAGCGCGATCGCGCGCTTCCCGTTGTTCCTGGTGCTGTTTGCGGTCGTCCTCGCCCCCGCCTACGAAGAGCTGCTGTTCCGTCGTGTCCTGTTCGGGCGCCTGTGGCAGGCCGGCCGCCCCTGGCTGGGCCTCATCCTCAGCAGCCTGGCGTTCGCCCTGGTCCATGAAGTGCCCGGTGTCAGCAAGAACTCGCTGCTGGGCATGGCGCAGCTGTGGCTGGTCTACGGCGGCATGGGTGCCGCCTTCTGCTGGCTGTACCGCCGCACCGGCACCCTGTGGGCGGCGATCACGGCGCATGCGCTGAACAACGCGGTGGCGCTCGCCGCAATGGTGTTCCTGGGGTCAACGTAACGCCGTGCCCGCTTGACGAAAGATTAAGCAGGTACGCTACACACTGCGCACATGAACACGGGGGCGGACCCATGAAACAACTGCTGCTGGCTCTAGTCATCACCACCGTGGTCAGTGCCTGTGCGACCACCACCTCGCCAACCGGAAGACGGCAGATGGTGGGCGGCGTATCGCAGGCACAGCTTGACCAGCTCGGCGCGCAGGCGTTTGCCGAGACCAAGCAGAAAGAGAAGATCAGCACCGATGGCCGCCAGAACGGCTACGTGCAGTGCGTGGTCAACGCGTTGGTCGCGCAGTTGCCGCCTCAGTACCGCGGCGTACGGTGGGAGACCGCCGTGTTCGTCGACAAGGAACCGAACGCCTTTGCCCTGCCCGGCGGAAAAGTGGGCGTGAACACCGGCATTTTCACCGTCGCCAAGAACCAGGACCAGTTGGCTGCCGTGATCGGCCATGAGATCGGCCATGTCATCGCGCGTCACCACGAAGAACGCATCACCCGGCAGATGGGCGCGCAGACCGGCCTGGCCGTGCTGGGCGCGCTGGCCGGTGCCGCCTATGGCGATGGCGCCGCCAGCACGGTCAACCAGCTGGGTGGGATGGGCGCGCAGGCGGCCTTCCTGCTGCCGGGTTCGCGCACGCAGGAAAGCGAGGCAGACGTGATTGGCCAGCGGCTGATGGCGCAGGCTGGATTCAACCCGGCCCAGGCCGTGGACCTGTGGCAGAACATGATGGCCGCCAGCGGCGGTCGCAGCCCGCAATGGCTGTCCACCCACCCCGATCCGGCCAACCGGATCCAGGAGCTGCGACGTGATGCACCGGGCCTGACGCCGGTCTACCAGCAGGCGCAGGCGGCCGGGCTGCGGCCAAAGTGCGGATGAGTGCGCAGTTCTATGCTGTATTGCAGCACATAAAACGATTTCTCACGCCATCTGTTTCTGATACGTTTGGCGGCTCAGATTTTTCTGACAGTCCGACTTTGCCGCTATCCGGCGGTTCGATCGAGGTGAACGATGATTTTCCGTAACCACAAAGCTGTGCTTTCCGTCCTCGTCGCGACCGCCCTGACCGGCGCCGTGGTCACCGATGCCTTTGCGCAGTCCTCGCGTTCCTCCGACCGTGGCAGCCGCGGCGGTAGCAGCAAGCAGGCCAAGGCCGAACCGCTGTACCCGAATGCGACCCGCCAGGAGCCGACCGCCAAGGCCTCGGCCAAGATGGGCAGCAAGCTGCAGAAAATGATCGACAGCTACAACAAGGAAAAGTTCCCGGAGACGCGCGAACAGGCTGACGCGATCCTGGCCGACAGCGCTTCCAACGAGTACGACAAGTCGCTGGCCGCGCAGCTGGCCTCGCAGGCCGCCTACCAGACCGACGACGTGCCGGGCGCCATCGCGTATCTGAAGCAGGTGATCCAGTTCAACGGCCTGGACAACAACGGCCACTTCCAGTCGATGCTGATGCTGGGCCAGCTGCAGCTGCAGGAAGACAAGACCGCCGAAGGCCTGGCCACCCTGGACAAGTACTTCGCAGAGAGCAAGTCGACCAAGCCGGAAGAGCTGATCGCCAAGGGCCAGGCGCTGTACCAGCTGGAGCGCTACCAGGAAGCGATCCCGGTGCTGAAGCAGGCCATCGCCGGCGCCGCCGAGCCGAAGGACAACTGGAACCAGCTGCTGATGGCGGCCCTGTCCGAAGCCGGCCAGACCGGTGAGGCCGTGCAGGCCGCAGAAGCGCTGGCGGCCAAGAACCCGACGGACAAGAAGGCCCAGCTGAATCTGGCCAACATGTACATGCAGGCTGACCAGATGCCGAAGGCCGCCGCGGTGATGGACAAGCTGCGCAGCAGCGGCCAGCTCACTGAAGAGCGCGAGTACAAGCAGCTGTACTCGATCTATGCCAACACCGAGAACAAGGAAAAGGACGTCATCGCGGTCATCAACGAAGGGTTGCAGAAGGGCATCCTGAAGCCGGATTACCAGGTCTACCTGGCGCTGGCCCAGTCCTACTACTACTCCGACCAGGTGCCGCAGGCGATCGATGCGTGGCAGAAGGCTGCCCCGCTCTCCAAGGACGGTGAGACCTACCTGAACCTGGCACGCGTCCTGCATGCCGAAGGTCGCGTCCCCGAGGCCAAGCAGGCCGCCCAGCAGGCGCTGGCGAAGGGCGTGAAGAACCAGGCGGATGCCAAAAAAATCATCAACCTGAAGTAAGTAGGAATAACGCCTGAATGCCTGCTCAGTTGATGCGCAGGCGCTCAGGATTGGTATAAGCTTGGAGGTTCCTGCGGTGTCATGCACCGCTGATCAGGGATCCCGCCCCCGGGATTCCGGCCCCACTATTGAGCTCTTGGCGCATGACGGAACAACTAGTCGTTCACCGGTACGAACAACCCGATGACAAGGGGCTGAGCTGGCCTCGCATCGTCGGCATCGCGTTTGTAATTGCCCTGCATCTGGCCGCCTTCATGATGCTCCTCATTCCCGCCGTGGCTCCCAAGGCCGTCGCGGAGAAGGAGCGCAACGTCATGGTGACCATCGTCGACGCGCCGCCGCCGCCCCCACCGCCGCCGCCGCCGCCGCCGCCGCAGGATACTCCGCCACCGCCGGTGAAGAATCTGTCGCCGCCGAAGCCGTCGCCCGTACCGCCGCCGCCGCAGGCGCCGGTCGTGGACGTGCCGGAGCCGCGCCCGAACGATATCGTCACCCCGCCGTCGCCCCCGTCGCCGCCGGCTCCGCCGACCTCGATCGAGGCCAGCGTTGACATCTCGTCGAAGGCCATGAATCCGCCGCGCTATCCGCCGGCCGCCTTCCGCGCGGGTATCCAGGGCGAAGTGATCCTGATCATTGATGTCGATGCCAACGGCAACGTCACCAATGTCACGGTGGAAAAGTCCAGCCGTAACCGCGACCTGGACCGTGCTGCGATGGAAGCAGCTCGCAAGTGGCGCTTCAACGCCGCTGAATCTGGCGGTAAGAAGGCGGCAGGTCGCGTTCGCGTCCCGGTCAACTTTGCGCTGAACTGATGCGTCCGGGTGGCCCTCCGGCCACCCCCGCTCCCGGTTCGATTGTTTAGCTTAGCTACACCCTTTATCACCACACACAACAAAGGTAAGCGTCATGCTGCAGGAAATTTTCATCGCCGCTGCTGCCGGGGGCAATCCGTCCAACGCCCTGTCGCAGATGGGCTTCGAGCACCTGATCCACGAAATGACCACCAAGCCGGGTGATTTCGCGGTTTCCTGGGTCGTGCTGCTGACCCTGATCGCCATGTCGGCCATGTCCTGGTACTGGACCGTCATCAACATCTTCCGTGCCACCCGCCTGAAGAGCGCCGCTGACCGCGTCGTCAGCCTGTTCTGGGACACCCCGAACGCGCAGGACGCCATCCGTGCGATGGAAGAGCAGCCGGCTTCGGAGCCGTTCTCGAAGATCGCCCTGGACGCTGCCCAGGCCGCTGCCCACCACCAGCGCGCTGAAGGCGGTGCTACCGGCGGCGTCGGTGAGAACCTGAGCCGTTCGGAGTTCGTCGACCGCGCTCTGCGCCAGGCCGTCACCCGCGAAAGCAACAAGCTGCAGTCGGGCATGACCCTGCTGGCCACCGTCGGCGCGACCGCTCCGTTCGTCGGTCTGCTGGGTACCGTGTGGGGCATCTACGGCGCGCTGATCAAGATCGGTGCCACCGGCTCCGCTTCGATCGACGCCGTTGCCGGCCCGGTGGGTGAAGCGCTGATCATGACCGCGATCGGTCTGTTCGTCGCAATCCCGGCCGTGTTCGCCTTCAACTTCTTCAGCAAGATCAACAGCGCGACCATCAGCAAGTTCGATACCTTCGCGCACGACCTGCACGACTTCTTCGCCACCGGTTCGCGCGTCCGCTAATTGCGGCGCGCGTCACCCAGCGACGAAGTAAGTAGTCACCAAGATCTAGACGGAGCCCGTTATGGCTTTCAGTAGTGGTAACAGCGGCGGCCCCATGGCCGACATCAACGTTACGCCCCTCGTGGACGTGATGCTGGTGCTGCTGATCATCTTCATCATCACGGCGCCCCTGATGTCCCACAAGGTCAAGGTGGATCTGCCGGAAGCCAACCTGATCCAGAAGCCGGAAGATGCTGAAAAGCGTCCGAACCCGATCACGCTGGCAGTCAAGGAAGACGGCTCGATCTACTGGAACGACGAAGAAATCAACAAGCAGACTCTCGAGTCCCGCTTGGCGACCGCCGCACAGCAGACCCCGCAGCCGCCGCTGAACCTGCGTGGTGACCGCACCACCAAGATGCGCGTCATCAACGACCTGACCAAGGTCGCGCAGGAACAGGGCATGCTGGACGTCGGCTTCGTTGCGACCAAAGAAAAGGGGCAATAAGCCATGGCATTCAGTAGTGGTGGTGGCAAGGGCCCCATGGCAGACATCAACGTCACGCCCCTCGTGGACGTGATGCTGGTTCTGCTGATCATCTTCATCGTGACCGCGCCGATCATGACGTACCCGATCGCCGTGGACCTGCCGCAGCGCGTGCTCAACCCACCGCCGCAGCTGGTCGAACCGCCGCCGCCGATCGAACTGAAGATCGACGCCAGCAACCAGGTCTCGTGGAACAACAGCCCGATCAATACCAGCGAGCTGCAGCAGCGGATGGAGCAGGAGGTCCAGCGTGACCCGACCAACCAGCCGGAACTGCGCATCGACGCCAGCCCGGATTCCGAGTACGACGTGATGGCCAAGGTTCTGGCCGCCGCGAAGAATGCTCAGATGAAGAAGATCGGATTTGTGCAGCAGTAAACGCTACACCGCAATACAACAGTCATGACGCGACTGCAGACGCCCCTGGAAACAGGGGCGTTTTTTTGTGTTCTCGTCGTGGCGCACGGGTTGGGCTTAGATCCCTTTTCCTGAGGAAAGGGATCTGAGCCCATCCGACCCCATCCGGCAGCAGGCGCCGCTATGATCGGCGGATGCTCGCCCTCTTCGACTCCCTGCGCCATTGGCTCGACGGCATCGCCCACCTCGGCACGATCCTGGCGGTGGCCTACCTGCTCTACCTGTTCGCGCTGGCGGGCTGGATCATGCTGCAGAAGCGCGAGCCGGTGGCCACGCTGAGCTGGATCCTTTCGCTGGCACTGCTGCCCTACCTCGGGCTCTTCATCTACTACCTGCTGGGGCCGCAGAAGGTGAAGCGGCAACGGCTGCGTCGTGGCCGTGCACGCTCGGGCATGGAGCACTACAGCGATGTCTGCCCGCCCGATTCGGACTGCACCGAGCTGGCCAAGGTTGCCCAGGCCACCACCGGACTGGCGCCCAGCAGTGCCACCGAGGTGACCTGGCTGGTCGACGGCGCAGCCACCTATGCCGCGCTGCTCGACGCGATCGCGCAGGCGCGCGACCACGTGCACCTGGAGTACTACATCTTCAACCCCGACCATGCCGGCACCGCACTGCGCGATGCCCTGGTCGAACGTGCGCAGGCCGGTGTGCAGGTGCGCCTGCTGCTGGATGCGGTGGGCTCTTCCGCCCTGCCCCGGCGCTTCCTGCAGCCACTGCTGGACGCCGGCGGCGAAGCGATCTGGTTCCATCCGCGACAGCTGCTGAAGCCGTTCAAGCGCCCGTGGCTGAACCTGCGCACCCACCGCAAGCTGGTGATCGTCGACGGTCGCCTCGCCTTCACCGGCGGCATCAACATCACTGACGAGGAAGACGAGAGCCGCAGGCCCGACGCTTACCGCGACCTGCACATGCGTATCCGCGGCCACGTGGTGCGCAGCCTGCAGCTGGTGTTCGCCGAGGACTGGCTCTATGCCAGTGGCCAGGACCACTCGCGTTTCGACATCGCCCGCCTGTGGCCGGCCGACATGCCGCTGCGTGCGGATGGATCGATCAGCGCCCAGGTGCTGGTGTCCGGGCCCGACTCGGGCTGGGAGACCATCCACCGCCTGCACGTGGCGGCGATCCAGGAAGCACACGAGCGCGTGTGGCTGGTGACGCCCTACTTCGTGCCCGGTGAAGCAGCGAGGATGGCGCTGACCTCGGCCGCGCTGGGCGGCCTGGACGTGCGCCTGCTGGTGCCGAAGATGAGCGACTCCTGGTTCGTCACCCAGGCCGCACGGTCCTACTTCGACGAACTGCTGCACGCGGGCGTGAAGATCTACGAGTACGGCCCGCGCATGCTGCATACCAAGGCGTTCATCGCCGACGACGATGTCTGCATCGTCGGCAGCGCCAACTTCGACCACCGCAGCTTCCGGCTGAACTTCGAACTGTCGATGATGATCAGCGACCGTGACCGCGTCGCTGCGCTGGCCGAACTGCTGCAGGGCGAATTCGACCGTTCCATGCGGGTGCACGACCAGGCCGGCCGCTCGCTGTGGCTGCACCGCCTGCCCGAGGCCTTCGCCCGGCTGGCCTCGCCGCTGCTCTGACGCAGCGCTACACTGCGGCGATCATCCGGGGAGCCCGACTATGTACTGGTTGTACCTGCTGCTGGCGCTGGGCTGCTTTGCCTTCGCGCTGAAGACCCCGAGCGCGGGGTTGATGACCCTGTGCCTGCTGGCGGCGCTCGGCTTCCTGCTGGCCTGGGTGCGCGGCCGCTACGTGGCCCGCTTCGGTGACCTGCAGCGCGACCCGGCCACGCTGATCGATGCCGAGGAGCTGCGCCGCCTGCGCGAACAGGCCCAGGTCCGCCGCACTGACGACCACAACGACCACGACCCGTCCCCTCTTTCCAAGTAGTCCCGTTCCATGACCCAGCTCAGCGTCAACGTCAACAAGATCGCCGTCCTGCGCAATTCGCGCGGCGGCGCCGAACCGGACGTGGTGCGCGCCGCCCAGGCCTGCCTGGATGCCGGCGCGCATGGCATCACCGTGCATCCGCGGCCGGACCGCCGGCATATCACCGCCGAGGACGTGCTGGCCCTGTCCACGCTGACCCGCTCGCGTGGCGTTGAATTCAACATCGAAGGCAATCCGTTCGCGCCGCCGCGCGAGGGCTACCCGGGGCTGCTGCCGCTGTGCGAACAGACCCGTCCGGCGCAGGCCACCCTGGTCCCCGATGATGATGGCCAGATCACCTCCGACCACGGTTTCGACTTCGAACGCGATGCCGAGCGCCTGCGTCCGCTGGTGGCTGCGCTGAAGGCCATGGGGTGTCGGGTCAGCCTGTTTGTTGACGCGGGCAACCCATTGCTGGAGCAGGCAGCTGAGGTGGGGGCGGACCGCATCGAGCTGTATACCGGGCCCTATGCAGAGGCGCATGCGGCGGGCGATGCCGATGCGATGCTGGCGCTGTTCGCCACTGCTGCCCGACGAGCGCAGGCCGTCGGCCTGGGTGTCAATGCTGGCCACGACCTGTCGCAGGACAACCTGCGCGACTTCCTGGCCCACGTCCCGGAGGTGCTGGAGGTGTCGATCGGTCACGCGCTGATCGGCGAGGCACTGTATGACGGGCTGGATGCCACCGTGCGCGGGTACCTGGCGCTGCTTTGATGCATTGCAGCCGAGCGTAGGCTCGGCTCCACAAGGTCTCTGCATCAACTGTAGAGCCGAGTCCATGCTCGGCTCAGCCTCGCCCTGAACCCTTCAGGCGGCCGTCGCAGCCATTGAGACGGCCACGACGTACCCTGCCGCAATGGGTATTGCGATCAAGGGCCGAGGTTCCACGTCCCACCTTGCCGGGCGCTTTGAAAGCACCGTCAGCGAGGCGGTGGACGACGGCTGGGCGGTCGACGAAAGCGAAGAGTTCCTCGCCCCGCGCCTGCGCACCGAAGTACGCGCCGAAACCGCGCGCAGCATCATCACCCGCAACAACTCGCCCGACGTCGGCTTCAGTCAATCGGTGAATCCCTACCGCGGTTGCGAGCACGGCTGCTCGTACTGCTTCGCCCGCCCTTCGCATGCCTATCTGAACCTGTCGCCGGGGCTGGACTTCGAGACCAAGCTGTTCGCCAAGACCAATGCGCCGCAGCTGCTGCGCAAGGAACTGTCGAAACCGGGCTATGTGCCGCAGCCGATCGCACTGGGCATCAACACCGATGCGTACCAGCCGATCGAACGCAAGTTCAAGCTGACCCGCCAGCTGATTGAAGTGATGCTGGAGACCCGGCATCCGTTCTCGCTGATCACCAAGAACGCGCTGGTCGAGCGCGACATCGATCTGCTCGCGCCGCTGGCCGCGGAGAACCTGGTCAGCGTGCACTTCTCGGTGACCTCGCTGGACCCGCATCTTTCCGCGAAGCTGGAACCGCGTGCATCAGCGCCACATGCACGGCTGCGCGCGATGAAGCGCCTGCATGACGCCGGCATTCCGGTCGGTGTGATGGTGGCGCCGGTGATTCCCTGGATCAACGACAGCGAGCTGGAAGCCGTGCTGGAGGCTGCGCACGGCGCAGGTGCGAGCACCGCCGGTTACGTGCTGCTGCGCCTGCCGCTGGAAGTGGCACCGCTGTTCCGCGACTGGCTGGATACGCACCATCCCGATCGCGCTGCGCACGTGATGAGCACCATCCAGCAGCTGCGCGGCGGCAAGGACTACGACAGCCAGTTCGGCACGCGTATGCGTGGCCAGGGCGTGTATGCCGATCTGTTGAACAACCGGTTCAAGCTGGCACGCAAGCGTCTGGGCTTCAATGCACAGAACAGCCATTGGCCGAAGCTGGATTGCAGCCGGTTCCAGAAGCCGCTGCCGCCGAAGAAGGAGTCGCCGCAGGGCAGTCTGTTCTAGGGCTCTGGACCGCAGCGCGATCCACCGGTAACAATCCACACCCTGCCGCATCGCCTGGTGTTGTACACGATGAAATGCAGTCACTGCTTCCGTGCCAGTGGTCTTCTTCTCTGCCTTGCGACCCTGCAAGTCCAGGCCCGCGCCCTGCACGAATGCATCGTCGTTCCGCAGGCCGCGGTCGTCACTGAAATGCCGGCTGGCCTGGACGAGTTCGAACAACGTTTGTGGACAGCAAATGCAGGTCAGGTGGTCAGCAAGGGCACCGACACCCTTCTTCTGCTTCGCCTGTTCTCGGAATCACCGGGCGTGATGGATTCCCAAGAGTTCACCAAGGTCACCGGCACCCTGTCTGGATACACTCCGTCCTCTGAAGGGATTCCGGCCGTGCTCGGCGCACGCCTGAGCAGTGGCAGCGCGGGCTTCGCGCACAAGGGAGACTACTGGTTGTCCGATTCAGCGGATATCGAACTACATCGGCCGCACAAGGGCGACAGTCGGATCGAAGTCAAAGTGACGGCTGTTGGGTGGAACAGCTATCGAAAGGAGGACCGTTCCTTCTATCTCCAGTTCACCTGTCAACTCGAGGAGATCCCCGTCGAGAAGCTCAGTGCCTGGCAAGGCGGCAACGGCAACCTCTTGGGATCCTTTGGACCTGCCAGATAATCGAGCGGATCAACCTTTACCCAATACTGGCTTATTTCGATGTATCTGGAACAATGCGATAACTGAAATGAAGATCATCCACCGGCTCGGCATCGCGTTCCTTTGGATGCTTCCACTGAACTTTCTTCTGCTGACGACTGCCAAGCTGATGTCAGGAAACGCGCTTGGGAACGAAGAACTCGTGGGCTTCGGCGTCGCCCTCTTTGGTCTGATGGCGGGAGGGATTCTCTATCGCCGCCGCCCTCGGTAGAGGTGAGTTCGTTCGACCGTGGTCCGGGTCCATTGCTGAGAAAGCATTGACTGGAGGTCCTGGCATGGCAGCCTTGAAGAGTGGCGGAGCTCTCCTGGGGCATCACAGAGCCAAGGCAGTCAGAATCATTTCTGACTGGACGACCGCTCGCGGCGGATTCAAGGCACTGGGTACATCATCCGCGGTAAGGCGACTGTGCGAGGAACTTATGGCACCGCGAAAAAGCAGGAAAAGAGATCCAGGATTGCCAGTCGTCCAGCACTGGTTTGTGCGATCGCGATTTGGAGAGTGATGAAGATTCTACTTTGGGTACCTGTTGGTTTATTTGCTTTGCTGTCATTGAGAGCAATCGCGTTCGTCGCCTATCAAGGGCTAAATGGAACTGCCTTCGAGGAAGAGGAAATCATTGTCGCGGGGATCGGATTGGTCTGCGGCTGGATCGCCTGGGTCATGCACAAGACCTTGATCAGGCCAGGTAGGAAGCCGAGACCCTGATTCTGAGCCGGTGGTTCCGGGCGAGCTGGTCGGTGTCGACCGCCGTGGTTACGACGCGAGCGATATAAAAAATTCGCACCGTACAAGTAGATGTTTCTGGGGAGCGCGACTGTGCGAACGAGATTGTTGATTGCGCTTGTTCTAGGCTTGAGCTGCAGCGCGTGCGCGTCGCTGCTTCCTGGTAGCCATAAGATCAGCGCCTTCTACGTGTCTAACGCCAACTCTGATGTGACCGGCTGCGAAAGGTCTGACTACAGGGAAATTTCACTTGCGTGCCATCGGATTGTTGATGGCGACAATGTCGTAGTGGCATTGCGCGAGTACACAGCGACCAAGATTGAGAATGAAAGATACAGGAAGCTGACATTGATCCTTCCCCCGAATCTGGCGGAGGGCGATGTCTTCAGTTTGACGGAGGGTGATATCAGGGCGTTCTACAGCACTGGCCTTAGCCTGAGACCTGGCAGCACTGGATGCTACGGAAAGGCCGTTTCAGGCAGCGTCGAAATCCTCAGGAAATCCAATGATCTGATGCAGCTTCGCATCAACGCGCGCTTTGATCTCGATAGCCCCGCGGGCTGGAAGGACCACTGCAAGATGCGCGAGCTCAGCTATGAACTGAATGCCATCCGGAGACCGCTGGGTCAGGTGGGCGCCTGGGAAGGCGTGCACGCCCCTGGAGATTCTCTTATCAGCGAGGGCAGCCCGAGTAGCGGATTGCCTTAGGAGATAGCACCAACTGCCCGCACGACAGCACAGGATCTCGGGGGCCCGCTTCTTGATCCGGACAAGATGCTGAGAACATCGAGTGACCAGTTTGCTTCACCCTCCTCCAAACAACTTCTGCGCACTCTGGAACAGGATCCAACTCGTCGCGATGAACTTGTCGCCACCCTGCGGCCGGTTGCCACGATGGGTGTGGGTGAACGCCGTCGGGGCGATCAGCAGGCTGCCGGTACGCGGCGCGATCTTGCGGCCCTGGAACAGGAACTCGGTTTCACCTTCGTCAAAGTCGTCGTTGAGGTACAGCGTCCACAGCACATGCCGGTGCAGGGTCTCGGCCTGCGCATCCTTCGGGTACAGCTCGCAGTGCCAGTACGGGTAGCCGCCCTCGCCCGCCGCATACCACTGCAGGTTGATCGCACCCGGGCGCAGGCAGGTGCGGGCCAGGTCGGCCAGCTGCTGCTGCGGCATGTCGGGGAAGTCCTCGGCAGACAGGCGTCGCGGTTGGCCGTTGCTGTCCTGGATCTGCAACATCAGTGGGGCGATCAACGCCTGTGGATAACGGCGTAGATAAGTCAGCAGGCCGTTGAACACCGCAATCTGCAGCTGCTGATCAACATCCTGCCAGCCGTCCAGGCCACTGATGCGCAGATCCTTGCTGTGCTTGAGTTCCGGGAACACGCCACTGCCCACCGCACCGGGCAGCAGGCCACGCGTCGCACGCATGCGCTCGACGATCGCCGCGCAGACCTCGCTGGGGACGGCGTTGTGGATGACTTCGATGAAATCGACCGGGCCCTGCTCGTGCATGCGTGCGTTCCTTCGGCGGCAACGGCTTGATGGTGCCGTTTGCCGCCCTCGGTGTCACCCCACGGTCATGTCATCGATCTGCCATGACCGCTGTCAGGCGATCGGTTGTCAGCCCTGTGCGTCGTCGTGTGCGTGGTGGTAGCGCACGGCCTCGGCCACTTCCTCGCGCGAACCGAGGAACACCGGCACGCGCTGGTGCAGCTGGTCGGGCTGGATGTCGAGGATGCGCTCGCGGCCGGTCCAGGCGGCGCCGCCGGCCTGCTCGACCAGCAGGCCCATCGGGTTGGCTTCGTACATCAGGCGCAGCTTGCCGGCCTTGGACGGGTCCTTCTTGTCCCACGGGTAGATGAAGATGCCGCCGCGGGTAAGGATGCGATGCACGTCGGCCACCATGCTGGCGATCCAGCGCATGTTGAAGTTCTTGCCGCGTACGCCTTCCTTGCCCGCCAGCAGGTCGCCGACGTAGGCCTGCATCGGCGCTTCCCAGTGGCGCTGGTTGGACATGTTGATCGCGAATTCCTGGGTGGCCGCCGGGATCTGCATGTTCTCGGTGGTCAGCACGAACTCGCCCTTCTCGCGGTCCAGGGTGAAGGCGTGGGTGCCATGGCCGACGGTCAGCACCAGCTGGGTGCTGGGCCCGTAGATGCAGTAGCCGGCGGCGATCTGCTTGCTGCCCGGCTGCAGGAAGGCGTCGTCGCCCGGCAGCTCGACATTGGTCGGGCAGCGCAGCACGGAGAAGATGGTGCCGACGGAGACGTTGACGTCGATGTTGGAGCTGCCATCGAGGGGATCGAACAGCAGCAGGAAATCACCGCGGGGATAGATGTCCGGCACCGGCTGGCTGTGGTCCATTTCCTCCGAGGCGCAGGCGGCGAGGTGGCCACCCCAGGCGTTGGCTTCGAGCAGGATCTCGTTGCTGATGACGTCGAGCTTCTTCTGCGCTTCACCCTGCACGTTGCCGGTACCGGCGTCGCCGAGCACGCCACCGAGGGCGCCCTTGCTGACGGCGATGGAGATGCTGGTGCAGGCGCGGGCGACGACCGCGATCAGCTGGCGCAGGTCGGCATTGATGCGGCCGGCGTGCTGTTCCTGGATCAGGAAGCGGGTCAACGAAGTACGGGACATGAGCGGGCAGGTCTCGGCAGCGGGAAAACGCCTATTGTCGCCCGTCTGGCGGGGCCGTGCGTGAGCGCGGGAAGGCGTAATCGTTTCCAGATGCGTTGCGCTCGTGGCGCCTTCCTTCTGTGGAGCCGAGCCCGCGCTCGGCTGCTCTTCGTCCTTCATGCCGCACAAGCCGAGCGTAGGCTCGGCTCTACAGAGACCAGGGCGCAAAAAACAAAGGCGCCTTTCGGCGCCTTTGTCCTCAAGCTACTGGAGCGTTGCTTCAGCCCTTGGCGACGGTGGCCACGGCCTTGGCGACGTATTCCAGGTTGTTCTGGTTCAGCGCGGCCACGCAGATACGGCCGGTGCCGACGGCGTAGATGCCGAACTCGTCGCGCAGGCGCTCGACCTGCTCACGGCTCAGGCCGGAGTAGGAGAACATGCCGGCCTGCTCGTTGATGAAACCGAACTGCGGTGCACCGGCAGCGGCCAGCTTCTCGACCAGGCCGTGGCGCAGGGCGTGGATGCGCTCGCGCATCTCGGTCAGCTCCTGCTCCCACATCGCACGCAGTTCCGGGTTGGTCAGCACGCCGGCCACCAGTGCAGCGCCGTGGGTGGATGGGCTGGAGTAGATGGTGCGGATCACGCGCTTGACCTGCGATTGCACGGCCTTGGCGTCAGCGGCGGTCGGCGCCACCATCGACAGCGCACCCACGCGCTCGCCATACAGCGAGAACGACTTGGAGTACGAGTTGGCGACGATGAAGCTGTCGATGCCGGCTTCGGCGATGATGCGCACCGCTGCGCCGTCCTGCTCGATGCCCTTGTCGAAGCCCTGGTAGGCCATGTCGATGAAGGGGAACAGCTGCTTGTCCTTCAGCAGTTGCGCGACCTGCTTCCACTGGGTGACCGTGAGGTCAGCGCCGGTGGGGTTGTGGCAGCAGGCGTGCAGCAGCACCACGGTGCCGGCTTCCAGCTTGCCCAGGTCGGCCAGCATGCCGTCGAAATCGACGCCATGGGTGCCCGGGTCGAAGTAGGTGTAATCCAGCACCTCGAAACCAGCGGCGCTGAACACCGCACGGTGGTTTTCCCAGCTCGGGTTGCTCAGCGCAACGGTGGCGTGCGGCAGCAGCTTCTTCAGCACGTCGGCGCCGACGCGCAGCGCACCGCTGCCACCAACGGTCTGCGCGGTGGTCACGCGGCCGGCGGCCAGCAGCGGCGAATCCTTGCCGAACACCAGCTCACGCGTCGCCTGCGTGTACGCCGGCAGGCCATCGATCGGCAGGTAGCCGCGCGGTTTGGCTTCAGCGGCGAGCTGCTGCTCGATCTGCTTGACGGCGCGCAGCAGCGGAATGCGGCCGCTCTCGTCGTAGTAGATGCCCACACCCAGGTTGACCTTGGTCGGGCGGCTGTCGGCGTTGTACGCCTCGGTCAGGCCCAGGATCGGGTCGCCTGGGACCAGTTCCACGTTTGCAAAGAAGGACACGGCGGTACTCGTTCGGTAGACGGAAAGGGGGAGGAAGTGCGCTACGCGGTCCGCGGCTTTTCGGCCGGAAACAGCCCATCGTAACAAAGCCTGCCGGGGCTGGCCGCCGCCATCGTCATCCGCGGCCCCGTACCATGGCGTGCGTTGCCGCCCGATCCATCAACCTGAATCATGAATCCCGCCGCACGACGCCGTTGCCTGCCGCTGTCCGCCCTGCTGCTGTCGCCTTGGACGGCGGTGGCCGAGCCTGCGCCCACCGCCCTGCCTGCGGTGCAGGTACAGGCCGCCCGGGTGCCGGGCATCGATCCGTTCGCGCTGCCGGCCAGCCAGGACACGGTCTGGATCGACGCCAGCCGCGCGGGCACCGGTGCGCAGCTGTCTGAGGCCTTGGCCGGGGTCCCCGGACTGCTGGCACGTGACCGGCAGAACTTCGCCCAGGACACGCAGCTGTCGATTCGTGGCTTCGGCGCACGCTCGACCTTCGGCGTGCGCGGGGTGCGGGTGCTGATCGACGGCGTGCCGGCCACCATGCCTGACGGCCAGGGCCAGCTGTCGCATGCCAGCCTGTTGGGCGCCGAGCGCATCGAGGTGCTGCGCGGGCCGTTCTCGGCGCTGTACGGCAATTCCTCCGGTGGCGTGCTGCAGGTCTGGAGCGCGCAGGGCCAGGCCGGTGACCCGTGGCGGTTGCGCGTGAATGCCGGCGCCGACAACACGCTCAGTGTCGGCGCACAGCTCAAGGGTGCCGGCCCAGCGCTGGACTACAACATCGCGGCCAACCACTTCCGCACCGATGGCTGGCGGGACCACAGCCGTGCGCGCCGCGAATCGCTCAACGCACGCATTGGTGGTGATCTGGGCGGTGGGCGGCTGGAGCTGCTGCTCAATGCGCTGGATGCCCCCGATGCGCAGGATCCGCTGGGCCTGAGCCGTGCCCAGGTGGCGGCTGATCCGCGCCAGGCCACGGCAGTCGCGCACCAGTACAACACCCGCAAATCGGTGCGCCAGCAGCAGGCTGGCCTGCGCTGGACCCGGGAGACCGGGGCACAGCGCTGGCAATTGATGGGCTATGCCGGCCAACGCACGGTGACCCAATACCTGCCGATTCCGCCGGCACCCCAGACCAACAGCCCGCTGCATGCCGGCGGCGTGATCGATCTGCAGGGCGGGTATGGCGGGCTGGACGCGCGCTGGGGCTGGCACGGCGACCTCGCCGGCCGGCCGCTGGACCTGGTGGCCGGGCTCAGCGCCGACCGCCAGCGCCAGCACCGCACCGGCTACGAGAACTTCGTGGGCAGCGCCCTCGGGGTGCGCGGGCGCCTGCGCCGTGACCAGATCGATACCGTGCAGAACGTGGACCAGTTCGCCCAGGCCTGGTGGCAATGGAGTCCGCGCTGGTCGCTGCTGGCCGGGGTGCGCCACAGCGCGGTGCGTTTCGACTCGGACGATCGCTACATCACCACCCGCAACCCGGATGACAGTGGCCACCGGCGCTACCAGGCGACCACGCCGGTGGCAGGCGTCAGCTTCGAGGCCAGCCCGCAGTGGCGCCTGCATGCCGCCGTGGGGCGTGGATTCGAGACCCCCACCTTCAACGAGCTGGGGTATCGCGCCGATGGTCAGGCGGGTCTGGCGCTGGATCTGGCGGCCGCCCGCAGCCGCAGCCTGGAGCTAGGCAGCAAGTGGCACGCACAGGATGGAACCCAGCTCGATGTCAGCCTGTTCCGTGCAGATACCGACGATGAGCTGGCAGTTGCCAGCAACATCGGCGGCCGCAGCACCTATCGCAACATCGGCCGCACCCGCCGCCAGGGTGTGGAACTGCAGTATCGCCAGCCGCTGGCCGAGCAGCTGGAGCTGCAGCTGGCGTGGACCAGGCTGCAGGCGCAGGCGCGTTCGCCGTACCTCACCTCCAACACCCTGGTTGCCGCCGGCAGCCGCCTGCCCGGGGTACCGCGCCAGCAGGCCTCTGCCCGGCTGCAATGGTCGCCCGGCCAGTGGCAGTGGGCGCTGGAGGCCTCCGCCAGCAGTGATACCGTAGTCAACGACGTGGCGACCGAACGCGCGCCCGGCTTCGCCCTGCTGCATCTGGAAGCCGGCCGTCGCTGGGCCCTGCCGGGTGGCGAGCTGCGCGCCTTCGCCCGGATGGAGAACGTGCTGGACCAGGCCTACATAGGCTCGGTGATCGTCAACGATGGCAACGGGCGCTTCTACGAACCGGGACCGGGACGGCGGGCCAACGTCGGCCTGCAATGGTCGTGGCGTTGAAGGGGTAGTGCCGGCCGCTGGCCGGCATCGCGCCGTGCAGGACGTCAGGAGGTTGCCGGCCAGCGGCCGGCACTACCCGTCAGTCGGGGGCCTTGGCTGGCACGAACGGCGATGTCGGGTCGCTGGCCGGGAAGGTCTCCTCCAGCGCTTCGTCCTGGTTGTCGCTGGCGCGCTGCTTGCGTTCGCGGCGCTTGAGCGGGCTTTCCTGGCCACCGCGATGGCGGTCACCGCCATCCTTGCGGTCCTGCGCCGCCTGTTCAGCCTCGTGCTTCACCGGCAGATGGTCGCTCCCGTGCTCGGCATCGAAGAACGGTGCGCCGGTGCCACGGTAGTCGGCGTTGTCGGCATCGCGTTTGCCGCGCTGCTCGCCCGGAATGGGCGGGTGGTTTGCGCGCAGCGGGTCGCGGGAGGTCTCTCGGCTCATGGTCTGGCTACCTGCGCTCGGGGTTCCCACTACACCGCGACGCAGGTAAAGCCGCCGCGAACCTGGCGTCATGAACATCTCGCTCACCCGCTGGTAACGGCACCGCGCGTATTCCTGCCCACCCGCCCCGCTGCAGGAGCCGGCCATGCCCCGTCTTGAACGACCCGCACCGTCCGTGTTCAACGCCCTGCTCGATCCGCTCGGCCAACGTACCGCGCAGCGCCGCACGCGCCGCCATGAGGATCCGCAGGCGGTGGCCCAGGACTATCTGCAGTACATGCTCAGTGACTACGAGGAACGTCGCGGGCAAAGTCATCGCAACTGGCGTGACCTGTGCCCGGTCTATGCCTTCGCGTTGACAACCCATGCTGCCGACTGGCCGCGCGGCGACGCTGCCGATACCTGCGAGGAATTGGCCGAGCACTGGGAACAGATGCGCGGGCAGTCGCGGCTGGGCTGGTCGCAGGCGCGGCCGGTGGTGGAGGACGCCTGGCGCGCGCTGGACCATATTCCGGCGGCGGCGGTGAGGCCGTTGCTGCAGTAGTGCCGGCCGCTGGCCGGCAACCCCAGGACACTTGAGGCCGCGAGCTCTGCCGGCCGGCGGCCGGCACTACCGCACCTGCGTGGAACCTACGTGCACGGTATCGACACGGGTGGTTTACACCGCCCATCCGAAGCTGGGTGCCCTGCCCCATCAAAGGTGCGTCCATGGCCCGCCCGATCTGGACCGGTACGCTGTCCTTCGGACTGCTCAATGTGCCGGTGTCGCTGATGTCCGGCGAACGCAAGGTTGACCTGCAGTTCCGCATGCTCGACTCGCGCGATCGCAAGCCGATCCGTTTCGAAAGGGTCAACGCCGACACCGGCGAGGAAGTGCCCTGGAAGGACATCGTCAAAGCCTATGAGTACGACAAGGGCAGTTATGTCGTGCTGGAGGAAGGCGACATCCGCTCGGCGGCGCCGGAAAGCCACGAAGCGGTGGAGGTGGAATCCTTCGTGGACGCAGCGCAGATCGACCCGCGCTACTACGAGAAGCCGTACCTGCTGGTGCCCGGCAAGAAGGCCGAAAAGGGCTACGTGCTCCTGCGCGAAACGCTGCGCAGTACCGGCAAGGTAGGCATTGCCCGGGTGGTGGTGCGCACGCGCGAGTACCTGTGTGCGGTGATGCCGCATGCGGACGCGCTGGTGCTGATGATTCTGCGCTATCCGCAGGAACTGGTGGATCCCGAGGACTACAAGCTGCCTGCCGGCAAGCTGTCCGACTACCGCATCACCAGCAAGGAAACGGCGATGGCCGAGCAGTTGATCGAGTCGATGTCCGGCGATTGGGACCCATCGCACTACCACGATGAATTCCGCGAGCGCCTGCAGCAGGTGCTGAACAAGCGCATCAAGTCCAAGGGCGGCACCACGCGGGTGGAAGATGAGCCCGCACCACACGAGGATGCGACAACGAACGTTGTCGACTTCATGGCGTTGCTGCAGAAGAGCCTGGATGCGAACAAGCGCACGCCGGCGAAGAAGGCCGCAACGCGCAAGGCAGCTGCAAAGTCGACGGTGAAGAAGGCCGCAAAGAAGACAACGAAGAAGGCTGCGAAGAAGGCCGCACCACGGCGCAAGGCAGGTTGAACCATGTCGCTGCACCAGTACCGGCGCAAGCGCCGGCTTGGCGGAGGCACAGGGCAGACGCCGGAGCCTGACGACACACCCGCACGCGGTGATCCGCAGCGGCGGCCAACCTTCGTCATCCAGCTGCATCATGCCAGTTCGCGCCACTATGACTTCCGCCTTGAGATGGACGGCGTGCTGAAGAGCTGGGCGGTGCCGAAAGGTCCTTCGCTTCGCGTCGGCGAGAAGCGGCTGGCCGTGGAAGTGGAAGATCACCCGTTGTCCTACGCTGGCTTCGAGGGCGACATTCCCGAAGGCCACTACGGCGCGGGGCACGTGGAGGTGTTCGATCAGGGCACCTGGGCCTGCGAAGGCGATCCACTGCAGGCGCTGGCAGCTGGAAAGATCGACTTCGTACTGCATGGACAACGCCTGGCCGGTGGCTGGAAGCTGGTGCGCACGGCAATGAAGGGACGCCAGGTGCAGTGGCTGCTGATCAAGCGCGACGACGAGCAGGCGCGCGATGCCGAAGCAGACGATCTGCTGGACGCGCACGTGCCCAAGCGCGCATCCACCGTGATGAAGCGCACTGGGGGGAAGGCAGGGCGTGCTGTGCCCGCCGCACGCACGGCTACCCGCAAGGCCGATGCACGCTGGCATGCGCGCGCGCTGAAACTGGACGGCGCACGTGACACGCCCTACCCGCATGGGTTCAAACCGCAATTGACCGATCATCGCGACAGCGCGCCGGACGGCGCGCGTTGGCTGCACGAGATCAAGTGGGACGGCTATCGCCTGCTGGCCGATCTACACGACGGCGAGGTGAAGCTCCGCTCCCGCAATGGCCTGGATTGGACCGATGACTTCCCCGAGGTCGTGCAGGCCGTGCAGGCGCTGCCGGTGCGCGATGCGCGCCTGGACGGTGAGCTGGTGGTGCTGGACAAGGAAGGGCGCAGCGATTTCGCAGCGTTGCAGCGCGTGATCGATGGAAGCTCGAAGCATCCGCTGCGCTACATCGTGTTCGATCTTCCGGGTGTGGCCAACGCGGACATCAGTCGTGCGCCATTGCTGGAACGCAAAGCGCTGCTGAAGGATCTCATCGGACCCGTGCCCGGCATCCTGGCCTTCAGCGAACATGTGATCGACCAGGGCCCGCAGGTGTTCGATGCCAGTGGCCAGGCCGGATTCGAAGGCATCGTCAGCAAGCAGGTGGATGCCCCGTACGTGAATACCCGCGCGCGCAGCTGGGTGAAGGTGAAGCACGAAGACACCGACGAGTTCGTGATTGTCGGCTACACGGCCCCCAGGGGCTCGCGGGTGGGTTTCGGATCATTGTTGCTGGCAACGCCGGACAAGGAGGGTCTGCGCTATGTGGGCCGCGTCGGTACCGGCTTCGACGACGAGAACCTGCGCGCGCTGCTCAAGGCATTGCAGCCACTGGCAGTAAAGACGCCCGTGCTGCAGCTTCCGGCGCATGTGCCGTTCCGCGCCGCCAGCGTGCGCTGGGTGAAGCCGGTGACGGTGGCGGAAGTGGCGTTCCGTGGCTGGGGCAAGGAAGGCCTGCTGCGCCAGGCCAGTTTCAAGCGGCTGCGCAGCGACAAGCAGAAGGAGGACCTGGGAATGAGCAACGCAACCGCAGTTGCTGAAGCCGGGGGTGAGGTCCAGATCACGCATCCGGAGCGGGTGGTGTTTCCCAGTCAGGGACTGGGCAAAGGCGACGTGGCCGACTATTACCGGCGCATGGCGCGCTGGATCCTGCCCGAAATTGCCGGACGGCCGCTGTCATTGCTGCGCTGCCCCGATGGGGTGGGCAAGGCCTGTTTCTTCCAGAAGCATCATGGCCCCGGCCTGGGCGACGCGGTGCACGCGGTGCCCCTGCAGCAGAAGAGCGGCCGCGAGGACTACGTCTATATCGACGACGCACGGGGCCTGCTGCAGCTGGTGCAGATGAACACGCTGGAGCTGCATCCGTGGGGTGCGACCGTAGCAGACACCGAGCATCCGGATCGACTGGTATTCGATCTCGATCCTGGCAACGGCGTCAGCTGGGCACAGGTGAAATCGGGTGCACGCGATGTGCGTGACCGCCTGCAGCAGGTGGGCCTGGAGAGCTTCGTGCGGCTGTCTGGCGGCAAGGGGCTGCATGTGGTGGTACCGCTGCAGCCCAAGGCTGGCTGGGACGAGGCGAAGGCGTTCTGCGAGGCCTTTGCGCAGGCAATGGCAAAGGAGCAACCTGATCGCTATGTGGCGACGATGAGCAAGGCCAAGCGCAGTGGCGTCATCTTCATCGACTGGTTGCGCAACACCCGAGGGGCCACCAGCGTGTGCTCGTGGTCGCTGCGCGCGCGCGATTCCGCCGGTGTGGCAGTGCCGCTGCGCTGGGAGGAACTGGCGCGTATCAGTGCTGCCGACGCCTTTCCCATGGGCAAGGCGCTGGCGAGGGCGCAACGCCTGAAGAGTGACCCATGGCAGGGCATCGCGCAGTTGAAGCAGACGCTGCCGCGCATGGACCTGTAGAGCCGAGCCCATGCTCGGCTGCCTGTGTCGATGTGCATGAAAGCCGAGCATGGGCTCGGCTCTACAAAGGCGGCGTTACCCTGCGTCGCGCGAGGCGCGGCGGCCGAACCACCAACCGGCCAGCAGTTGCAGCGGCAGCGATGCCAGCAGCGAAATGACGAACCAGAACGGGAAATCCGCACCGGCCGTCCACATCGCGTAGCCACAGCCCAGCGCGATCAGCGACCAGATCGAGAAGCCATGCGAACGCGGCCAGCAGGGGGCGTAATAGGTGGCAAAGGAAACGCCCGCGATGCCACCAAGAACGCTGAAGGTGAGGTCCCAGCCCAGCTGCACGCTGTTGTTGTCCGGCGACAGGCCCAGCAACGGGGGCAGCCAGCTGGCGACGCTGCTGACCAGCGCAAGCGACAGGACGCCGCCGATCAGGGCGACGATGGACAGGAACAGGGTCTTGAGCAGGCCGGGCATGCGCGCATTGTACGGCGGCCACAGAGTGCCCGCGTTGCCGGCCAGCGGCCGGCACTACCGAACCGCCTGGGGTTTGCCGGCCAGCGGCCGGCACTACCGATGAATCGGCATGGCCGCCGCGTCCGTGGGAGAGGGGGACGGAGCGACGGCGGCCATGCACAGGCGGTCAGGCAGCGAAGTCGAGTACCACGCGGCCCTCAATGGTGCCCGCGTGCATGCGCGCGAACACGTCGTTGATGTTCTCCAGGCGGTCGGTGCTGACCGTGGCCGCGACCTTGCCTTCGGCGGCGAACTGCAGCGACTCCTGCAGGTCCAGCCGGGTGCCGACGATCGAGCCGCGCACGGTGATGCCGTTGAGCACCATGCCGAAGATGTCCAGCGGGAAATTACCGGGCGGCAGTCCGTTGAGCGAGACGGTGCCGCCACGGCGGACCATGCCCAGCGCCTGCTCGAACGCCTTCGGTGAGACCGCCGTGACCAGGGCGCCGTGCGCGCCGCCGATCTCCTTCCTGAGGAAGGCGGCCGGATCGGTGGTGCGCGCATTCACGGTGACCTGCGCACCCAGCTGCCGGGCCAATGCCAGCTTGTTGTCGTCCACATCCACCGCAGCCACGTTCAGGCCCATCGCACGGGCGTACTGCACCGCCATGTGGCCCAGGCCACCGATGCCGGAAATCGCCACCCAGTCACCGGGCTTGGTGTCGGTGACCTTCAGGCCCTTGTAGACGGTCACGCCGGCGCACAGCACCGGTGCGATCTCGACGAAGCCCACGTCCTTCGGAAGCAGGCCGACATAGTTGGCATCGGCTAGTGCGTACTCGGCGAAGCCGCCGTTGACCGAGTAACCGGTATTGCGCTGTGTCTCGCACAGCGTTTCCCAGCCACCCAGGCAGTGTTCGCAATGGCCACACGCCGAGTACAACCAGGGGATGCCGACCCTGTCGCCTTCCTTGACGTGCCCTACCCCGCCTCCCACGGCCACGACGTGCCCCACGCCCTCGTGGCCGGGGATGAACGGCGGGTTCGGTTTCACCGGCCAGTCGCCCTCGGCGGCGTGCAGGTCGGTGTGGCAGACGCCACAGGCCTCGATCCTGACCAGTACCTCGCCCGCCCCCGGGCGTGGTACCGAGACTTCCTCGATCACCAGTGGCTTGCCGAACTCACGCACGACAGCGGCCTTCATGGTCGAATTCATGTTCGGATCTCCGTAGTGCGCTTGCCCACAGAATGACGCCGGCACGAGGCCGGCGCTTTGATCACGATCAAACCTTTGAAGATTCGCGGAGCAGGTTCAGCTGGCCAGCACGGACGCCTCGCGGGCCAGGCGTTCGATCGCCTCCCAGTCGCGGGTCTGCAGCAGGGCCGGGGTGGTCAGCCACGAACCGCCCACGCACAGCACGTTGGGCAGATGCAGGAACTGCGGTGCGGTCTGCGCACTGATGCCGCCGGTCGGGCAGAAGCGCACATCGGCGAACGGACCGTGCCAGGCGGCCAGTAGCGCGGCGCCGCCGGCCTGTACCGCCGGGAAGAACTTGAAGGTGTCCTGGCCATGCTCCAGGCCCAGGATCAGGTCCGAGGCGGTGGCGGCACCGGGCAGGTACGGCAGGTCGGCATCACGCGCGGCCGCATACAACGCCGGCGTGGCACCGGGGGACACCGCGAAGCGCGCGCCGGCCTGCTTTGCTGCCTGCATCTGCGCGGCGTCGAGTACGGTGCCGGCACCGATCACCGCGTCCGGCACGGCCTCGACCATCGCCTTGATCGCATCCAGCGCCTGCGGCGTGCGCAGCGTCACCTCGATTACCGGCAAGCCGCCGCGGAACAGTGCCTGGGCGACGTCGACCGCTTCATTCACGTCTTCGGGGGTGTACACCGGGATCACCGGTGCGAGCTTCAACAGCGCGCGCAGGCGCGGATCAGCGCTGGACATGGTCTTGCTCCTTGCCCGACGGGGCATCGCGGATCGCCGCCGGGTACGGCAGCGCAGCGGCGCATGATGCCACGTGGCTCACGAAGGTGCTGGCAGCGTCGCCCCGCCCTGCCCCGGTCAGGCCGGGTCGGCCTGCAGCGCCTGGATGCGGCGCTGGTACCAGTCGCCACCGAGCGGATCGAACACCGCCGAGCGCTCCATCTGCGACTCGTACACGTGCACAGAAATCGCCAATGCGTCGTCACTGGCGTTGCGCAGGGTGTGGTACTCGTGCGGCGGGATCAGGCTGCCGGCACTGCCGCAGCCTCCGCGCAGCGTGGCGTGGCGGTGGAAACGCCAGCGCTCGCCGGCGCGCTCCAGCAGCTCGTAACGGGTGATCTCCAGTTCGCCCAACCACACTCCCTCCACACACCACATGGCATTGTGGTCGTGCAGCGGCGTGCCCTGCCCTGGGCCCCAGCTCATGGCGATCACGCTGTAGCCGTGTTCGCGGCTGTGGTACAGCGGACGTCGCGCGTAATGATCACTGACCGGCCGATGCACGCATTCGGGCAATTCGATGCGGCTGTCGGTTATGGCTTCCTGCAGCGCCAGCTGCAGGTCGGCGGTGATGCGCCCGGCATCACCGGCGGTCACCGCCGCGTCGACCGCAGCGATCAACCGGTCGCGGCCACGGAACGGCGGAAACGGAGAGGTCTGCAGGTCCATGCACCTGACTGTAGCGGAGCATGGTTAAGGGAATGTTGGCGTTCGCGCGCGTCGCGTCCGCATTCAGGGTGAACACGCGCAGAAGAACGGTTCAGATGCAGAGGCACTAGAGCAATCACAATGGAACCTCGCGCAGCAAAACGTGTCGAACACGACGCGATTCGGACCCGCTGCGACGTTCCGCAACTTCGCATCCGACGGGTGCAAGGCTAGAATTCTCCGACTTACCTGGTTCTATACATGTCAGTGCGAAATATGAGCGATGCCGCGTTGCCGGCATCGAAAGGCAAGGCTGCCACGATCAACGACATCGCACGACTGTCGGGAGTTTCCAAGAAAACGGTTTCAAGAATCATCAACAACTCGCCGCTGGTGCGCAAAGACACCCGCGACAAGGTCGAGGCGTTGATGCGGGAGGTCGGTTACGTGCCCGACCCGCTGGCGCGCGGACTCGCGTTCCGCCGCTCCTTCCTGATCGGCCTGGTGTATGACGACCCCGGCGCCCAATGCATTGTCGACCTGCAGCACGGCGCGCTGGAAGCGCTGCGCGGCACCGGCTATGAGCTGGTGGTGCACCCGTGCAACAGCCAGGATCCGGACTGTGCGGACGGCGTGCGCCGTTTCGTGCAGCAGCAGAAACTGCATGGCGTGATCCTCGGCCCGCGCGCCTCCGAATCGATGGCGCTGGCGCAGATGCTCGACGCGATCGACTGCCGCCACATCCGCATCAACGCGCATGCGTCGGAAGAAGACGTGCAGGCGGTGGTCACCCACGATCGCGATGGTGCGGCGGCGGCTGCGGGCTACCTGCTCTCGCTCGGCCACCGCGACATCGCGGTGATTGCCGGTCCCGGTGACCGGCGCGCTGCCCGCGAGCGGACCCACGGCTTCCTTGATCGGCTGGCCCAGGTCGGCGTGACCCTGCCGGGCGAGCGCGTGCTGGAAGCGGGCGACACCTTCGAGTCCGGCGTGCATGCCGCCGAACGCCTGCTGATGGGCGGACAACGCCCCAGTGCGATCTTCACCGGCAACGACGAAATCGCCGCGGGCGTCTACCAGGTGGCATTGCGTGCGGGCATCGCGGTGCCGCAGCAGTTGTCGATCGTCAGCTACGACGACAGCCCGCTGGCGTCGCGGCTGTGGCCGCCGCTGACGTCGGTACGCCGCCACGTCTCCGACATCGGCCGCATGGCTGCCGCGATGCTGGTGCAGACCGACGTACCGGAGGCGCCGGCTGCGGCCAGCGTGCATCCGCAACTGATGGTGCGCGGTTCCTGCCGGGCCGTGGACGGCTGAGTGTCCTGCCCTCGCCTGCGCCGTCGCGACAGAACGGTGCAGGCAACAACGAAAACGGCGCACCGGGGTGCGCCGTTTCCACTGCGAAGCGGTGTGCGTTACGCGCTTACACGTCGCCGCCGTCGGCCCAGCCTTCACCCGTGCCCTTCTGGAACACGCGGTCGTCGTCCTGCACATCACCGGCCGGCAGATGCGCCTGGTCGGCCAGTGCCGCGTAGATCGGGGTGAAGTCCGGCGACGTCGCCTGCATCAGCTGTTCGAAGCTGTCGATGACGAAGTAGGTCTTCTGGAAGGTGTCGATGCGGTACTTGGTGCGCATGATCCGCTGCAGGTCGAAACCGATGCGGTTGGGCGCGGGCGATTCCAGCGAGTACAGTGACTCGCCCTTCGACGACACGATGCCGGCGCCGTAGATGCGCAGGCCGTCGGGCGTATCGATCAGGCCGAACTCCACCGTGTACCAGTACAGGCGGGTCAGGTTCTGCAGTGCATCCGGGCCGATCGCGTGGGCCTTGACGCCGCCACGGCCGTACGCCTCCATGTAGTCGGCGAACACCGGGTTCATCAGCAGCGGCACGTGACCAAACAGATCGTGGAACAGGTCCGGTTCGGCGATGTAGTCGATCTGGTCCGGGCGACGGATCCACCAGGTCACCGGGAAACGGCGGTTGGCCAGGTGGTCGAAGAAATCCAGTTCCGGCAGCAGGCCTTCAACGCCGACCAGGGTCCAGCCGGTGGCGGCGCCCAGTACTTCGTTGAGCTGGTCGAAGCGCGGAATCATGTGTGCGCTCATGCCCATCTCGTCCTGCGCGTCCAGGAACTCCTGGCAGGCGCGGCCGACCAGCAGTTCGCGCTGGCGCTGGTACAGCGTGCTCCAGGTGGCGTGGTCGTCGGCGCTGTAGGTGTCCCACGGCTGCTCGACGAGCGCGGTGGTATACACCGGCACGTAGCCCTTGTCGGTCTGCTGGTGTTCGACGCGGCGGGGCTGGGCGAGGTCCATGGGGCACTCCTTGACGGGATACCCACGATGCTAGGGCAGGGCGCACGCAACAGGGTTGCAAAAGTTGCGTCGATTGGCCTTGTTGGCGCAATATCCTTGCGTACTCACCATGTTGCGGGGCAACAATGGCCGGAGAAGTCCAGTTCGATCGCACGGATATACGTCTACTGGCTGAAATCCAGCGGGATGGGCGCGCCACCAACGCCGAGCTGGCGACACGGGTGAACCTCTCGCCCTCGGCCTGCCTGCGCCGCCTGCAGCGGCTGGAAAGCGAGGGCGTGATCGTCGGCTATGGCGCGCGGCTGGAACCGCGCCAGCTGCGCCTGGGCCTGCAGGCCTTCGTGCGCGTGCAGCTGGAAAAGCATGACCAGGCCGCCATCGGCCACTTCGTGGACAGCGTGCAAGCGTGGGACGAGGTGGTGGCCTGCCATGCGCTGACCGGCGACATGGACTACCTGCTGCACGTCTACGTGCGCGACCTGGAGCACTTCTCGCACTTCCTGCTGGACCGGCTGCTCAACGCCGGCGGCGTGGCCGATGCCAATTCCAGCTTCGTGCTGCGAACGGTGAAGGGTTTCCAGGCGTTGCCGTTGTCGCAGCTGGAGCCCTGAGCAGCCACCAGGCGTGCCCGGTGGCCTGGCATCAATGGATCAGCACTTGTCCTTGCGGCCCATCAGCTTGCCCAGGCGCGAGGCTTCCTCGCACTTTGGTGCGGCCACCGGCGCGGGTGCCGCTGCGGCGGCGCGCGCGCGCTGCAACTGCTGGATCTTCGCGCGGATCTGCGGCATGGCCGCCATTGCGGCCTTCTCGCCTTCCAGGATCGCGGTGCCGCGCTGGCTGAAATCGGCGGCGCCGATGTCCAGTACCTTCGGACGGATGACGATGTCGGCGCGCGCCAGCTCCTGCTCGCCCAGGCGCTGGCCCATGATCGAGATGGACTGGTTGACGATGCCCAGCATGTCCGTCGGTGCCTTGCCGCTGGCCTTGCTGGAGATGTCCACGGCGATCACGAAGTCGGCGCCGAGCTGGCGCGCGGCATCCACCGGCACCGGGCTGACCACGCCGCCGTCGATATAGTTGCGGCCGCCGATCTTCACCGGCTCGAACACACCGGGGATGCTGCTCGACGCGCGCACCGCCTGGCCGACGTTGCCGCGCACGAAGATCGCGCGCTCGCCCGTTTCCAGCTGGGTGGCAACGGCGGCGAACGGCTTCTTCAGGCGCTCGGCGGGACGGTTGGCGACCTGCTCGTTGACGTAGTCCTGCAGCTTCTGGCCCTGCACCAGGCCACCGGAGAACAGGCGTACGTCGCGGATGCTGGCTTCGTCCAGCGCGACTGCCTTGCTCTGCATCTGGAAGGCGTCCATGCCGCTGGCATACAGCGCACCGACCACGCTGCCGGCGCTGGTGCCGGAGACCACGGCCGGCTCGAAGCCGTTGGCTTCCAGCATCTTGATCACGCCGATGTGCGCGAAGCCCTTGGCCGCGCCGCCACCGAGGGCGATGCCGATCCTGATCGGCTTGGCCTGCGGCACCACGGTCGGCGCCGGCGGCGGCGTGGGGCGGACCGGGTCGCCACCGCAGCCGGCCAGCAGGCCGATCAGGGCGACGGACAGCAGCATGCGGGGGCGGAACAGGCTCATCGGCAGTGCGCTCGCGGCGCTGGATTCAGGAAAGGGCGCCAGCATACCGAAGCCGTGGCGGGGCGGGCAGGGTGGGGGGAACTCCCTATTCAGCAAAAAAAACGTGAATCGCTTCTGGTGGGTGCGGACCTTGGTCCGCACAAATGCCTGGTCGCGCGCTGAAGGAATGTGCCAACCAAGGTTGGCACCTACCAAATGAGTGGGTCAGAACCGGTTGTCACCATCCAGCATCCGGCCCAGGCCGCCCAGCACCGAGCCTTCGCCGCGGCTCTGGCCGCCGCCCTGCGGTGCGGCCATCCACATGCGGCCGGCCAGGCGCGAGAACGGCAGCGACTGCAGCCAGACCTTGCCGGGGCCGGTCAGCGTGGCCAGGAACACGCCTTCGCCGCCGAACAGCATGCTCTTGATGCCGGCCACCCGGCGCACGTCCATGTCCACGCTGGAGTGGTAGGCCACCACGCAGCCGGTATCCACGTCCAGGCGCTCGCCGGCGGCCAGCTCGCGCTCGATCACGCAGCCACCGGCGTGGATGAACACCCAGCCGTCGCCTTCCAGCTTCTGCATGATGAAGCCCTCGCCGCCGAACAGGCCGGTCATGATCCTGCGCTGGAACTGCACGCCGATCTGCACGCCGCGCGCGCCGGCCAGGAAGCTGTCCTTCTGGCAGATCAGGCGGCCGCCGTGCTGGTCCAGTTTCATCGCCAGCACCGTGCCGGGGTAGGGCGCGGCGAAGGCGACCTTGCCCTTGCCATGCCCGCTCTGGGTGTAGACGGTGGCGAACAGGCTCTCGCCGGTCAGCACACGGCGGCCGGCGGCCATCATCTTGCCCATGAAGCCGCCCTGGTCACCGTTGGCAGCGCCAAACACCGTGTCCATCTGCACCGTGGCGTCCTTGAACATCAAGGCGCCGGCCTCGGCAATGGCGCTCTCGCCGGGGTCGAGCTCGAGCTCCACGAACTGCATTTCATGGCCGACGATGCGGAACTCGATGTCGTCGGCGCGGCCGCTGGCGCCGGCGGCGACCGGGACCGGCGGCGGTGTGTTGGGCATGCCCGGGGCCGGAGCCTGCAGCTCGGCCACCTCGGCGATCGGCGTCCACCCGCTCATGCCCTGGCACCATGCCAGGGCGCGTGGATTGGCCTGCGCGTAGCGGCGTGCGGCCCCGTCATCAAGCGGGCCGATGCGCTCGGCCTGGGCGGAGGCATGGAAGTACCACTGGGTCATGGCGGCGGGTCCGTCGCGTGGAAACCCCGAGTCTAGCGAGCGCCCGGGGGTGCCGGCGACGGGGCCATGAACGGCGGGCATTTGCGGCGTAGGTGCTGTATTGCAACAATTATCTGGTAGCGCCGTTTTACCACCCCTCCAAACACAGCCTACCGCCATGTCCCCGACCCGCACTTCCCGTGGCCGATTTCCGGTCGCGCGCCCCCTCGTTGCCGCTCTTTCCGCCCTGCTGCCGCTGGTAGCAGCCGCCCAGGAAACCCCCGCTGCCAAGGATCCGGTTGCCCTCGACGCCCTGCAGGTGACCGCGCAGCGCCGTGTCGAGAACGCCAAGGACGTGCCGGTCGCGCTCTCCGCGATCCAGGGCGAGAAGCTGGATGTGCTCGGTTCGGCCGGCGATGACATCCGTTTCCTGGCCGCACGCGTGCCCAGCCTCAACATCGAGTCGTCCTACGGCCGTGCCTTCCCGCGCTTCTACATCCGCGGCCTGGGCAACACCGACTTCGACCTCAATGCTTCGCAGCCGGTGTCGCTGGTGTACGACGACGTGGTGCAGGAAAGCCCGCTGCTGAAGGGCTTCCCGCTGTTCGACCTGGCCAACGTGGAAGTGCTGCGTGGTCCGCAGGGCACGCTGTTCGGCCGCAACACCCCGGCCGGCGTGGTCAAGTTCGATTCGGCGCGTCCGTCGCAGGATGCCGATGGCTACATCCGCGTCGGCTACGGCAGCTACAACAGCTGGAACGTACAGGGCGCCTACGGCGGCCCGCTGACCGATCGCTGGTCGGCACGCGTCTCGGCGATCTACCAGCGCCGCGATGACTGGGTCGACAACACCCGCGTCGGCGCTCCCAACAGTGGCTTCGAAGGCTATGACGAAGCCGCCGGCCGCGTGCAGTTCCTGTACGAAGGCGATGACTTCGAAGCGCTGTTCAACCTGCACAAGCGCAAGCTCAATGGCACCGCCCGCCTGTTCCGCGCCAACATCATCGAGAAGGGTGGCAACTCGCTGGTCGAGAACTTCGACCGCGACAAGGTGGCCAACGACGGCGTCAACTTCTCCGACCTGAAGACCTGGGGTGGCAGCGCGCGCCTGCAGTGGAACCTCGGCTCGGTGACGCTGCACTCGATCACCGGCTACGAAACCGCCGAATCGCTCAACCGCGGTGACATCGACGGTGGCTACGGCGCGGCGTTCCTTGGCGCCGGCAACTACGGCCCCGGCCTGATTCCGTTCTCGTCGGAGTCGGCTGACGGCCTGCCGCATCACCGCCAGTGGACGCAGGAAGTCCGCATCGAGTCCAACGAGTGGGGCCGCTTCGACTGGCAGGCCGGCGTCTTCTACTTCGATGAAGACGTGACCATCAACAACTTCAACTACGACTCGCTGGCCCCGGGCAATCCGCAGACCGGCCACGTGGTGCAGAACCAGCGCAACAAGGCCTGGGCGGTGTTCGCCTCGGGTGACTTCGATGTCACCGACCGCTTCAAGCTGCGTGCCGGCGTGCGCTACACCCAGGACAAGAAGGACTTCAGCGCCAGCGTGCTGCAGGCCGTTCCGTTCGGCACCCCGGTCAGTGGCCCGTACCTGGCCAACACCGACGTCAACGACGTCAGCTGGGACCTCAGCGGCGTCTACAAGCTGACCGACGACATCAACGCCTATGCCCGTGTGGCCAAGGGCTTCCGCGCGCCGTCGATCCAGGGCCGCCTGGCCTTCGCGCCAGGCCTGTCGCAGGCCGATTCGGAGAAGGTGATCTCGTACGAGGCCGGCATCAAGGCCGACCTGTTCGAGCGCCGCGCGCGCCTGGGCCTGAGCGTGTTCCGCTACAACGTCGATGGCCAGCAGCTGATCGCGGTGGGCGGCAGCAACAACACCGCCACCCTGCTCAACGCCGACAAGACCATCGGCCAGGGCGTCGAGCTGGACCTGGAGGCCTACCTGGCCGACAACGTCCTGCTGACCTTCGGCAGCAGCTACAACGACACCGAGATCAAGGACAAGAACCTGGCGGTGGCGATCTGCGGCGGTGGCTGCACCATCACCGACCCGACTACGGTGATCAACGGCCAGACCTATGCGCTGGTGAACGGCAACCCGCTGCCGCAGGCGCCGAAGTGGATCCACAACGCGACCCTGCGCGTGGGCTTCCCGCTCAGCGATGGCAGCGAGCTGTACGCCTACACCGACTGGGCCTACCGCAGTGCGGTGAACTTCTTCATCTACGAGTCGCCGGAATTCCGCGGCCGCAGTTCGCTGGAAGGCGGCCTGCGCCTGGGCTACAACTGGGATTACGGCCAGTACGACGTGGCGGTGTTCGGTCGCAACCTGACCAACCAGACCCGCGTGGTCGGCGCGATCGACTTCAACAACCTGACCGGCTTCCTCAACGAGCCGCGTACCTGGGGCGTGGAGTTCACCGCGAAGTTCTGATGCGGTGGTTGCGTTGATGCAATGCAGAAGGGCCGGCGCAATGCCGGCCCTTCTGTTTCCTGCTTCGTGTAGAGCCGAGCCTGCGCTCGGCTGCTCTGAGCCGAGCATGGCTCGGCTCTACAGAGGCATGGCCTACAGCGCGCTCTGCGGGCGCACCTTCAGCACCGCATTCTCGGTGGCGCAGTCGCGGCTGGAGTGCCGACCGGCCTTGCGCGCCGCCTCGATCTCCTTGCGTGCGGCCAGCAGGTCCTTGTTGAAGGCAGCGTTGTCATGCAGGCGGGCCACGGCGGCCGCGCCCATGAAGCGCCCTTCGAGGATGTCGCTCTGCCAGTGCACGTTGCACACCAGGCGGCTCTCGCCGTAGTTGCGGCCGCGGGCCTGGATGGCATCGGCGCGGTCCGGCGCGATCTCCGACAGGATCAGGGCCCAGGCCCAGCCGATCGAGGTGTGGCCGGACGGATAGGAACCGTTCTTGCGCAGGCCGTCCTCGTCCTTCGGCGAGCAGGTCGGCTCACCGTTGACCATGAACGGGCGCGGGCGCTGGTAGTGGTTCTTGGCCGCCTTGGTGGCGGCGCTGGCGTCGATCCGGCTGCGCTCCAGCAGTCGGTACAGCGCCGGGGTCTTCACTGCATCGACGTCGATGTCGGCGGCACAGGAGAAGTGGTTGGCGCCTTCGGGGAAGCCGAGTTCCGCATCGACGCCGGCCTGGGCGAAGCGCGGGCTGCCACGCAGCGCGCGGGCTTCACGGCTGACCTGTTCGTCCAGGGCGAGGGCGGCCGAACCGGCCGCCGGTGGTGCCGGCACCAGGTCCAGGCTGGCCGGAACCGCGCTCGTGTCCAGATAGCCCACCGCCTTGGTGGTGATGTTGGCTTCGACGGCGGTCGGCTTGCTGGCGGTGGCTGCGCAGCCAGCCAGGACCGCGACAACGGTGAGACCGAGCAGTGGGCGGGCGGTGTGGGAAATCAGCGACATGGACGGCTCCAGAGGAAAAACATCGCGTCATGATCGCAGCCCGTATGCGACACCGCAGTGGCCATCGGTCATACGGCCAGACCCGGCATGGTCATCGGGGCAGTATGAAAAACGTCATCGAGTGTCGTCAGTCTCCTGAATCCGGGCGCAGCGCACGGACTTTCACGCGCCTGCGCCGCGAGCATCGACACAACGGGGTCGAGAGGCCGTCCAGTTCCAGCCGGGTCGGGGGGATCCACTGACAGAGGGAGAGAAGCGATGCGCAGCACCGCAACAGGAAGTACCGTCCTGGCCCTGCTCCTCGGGCTGGCAACCGCCCCGGCGCAGGCCGCCGACGTGGTCGGCGTGGCCTTCGTGCATGGCACCGGCGCGCAGACCAATGCCACCCAGGACTACTGGCAGCCGGCGATCATCGACACCGTGCGCCAGGGTCTGCCGAACAGCAGCAACTACGTCGTCATCAACTGTGACTTCACCCAGTACATGTGGAAACCGGAAGCGGCCGGTTGCCTGGCCAACCAGCTGACCGGCTTCATCGACAGCCGTGGCATCACCCAGCTGGTGGTGATCACCCACTCCAACGGCGGCAACGTGATGCGCTGGATCCTGTCCAACCCGACCTACGACAGCCGCTATCCGAAGATCATCCGCACGGTGCGCAAGGTCAATGCGCTGGCTCCGTCCTCGGCCGGTACACCGCTGGCCGATGCAGTGCTCAACGGCAATACCTTCGAAACGTCGCTGGGCTGGCTGCTGGGCTACAAGAACGACGCGGTACGCCAGCAGCAGGTGGCAAGCATGGCCACCTACAACGCGCAGAACCTGTACGGCACGGCCGGTCGCCCGGCGCTGCCCAAACCGTTCCGTGCGGTGGTCGGCAGCGATGTGGAATCGGCGGTGTGGGACAGCAACAGCTACTGCGGTGGCTACGCCGCCAATGTCGGCCTGGAGTTCACCCAGAACTGGCTGTCGTCCTGCTCCGATGGCTTCCTGGAGTGCAGCAGCCAGAAGGCTGCCGGCACCACCTGGTTCACCGACAAGGCACGCACCCAGGGCGCCGAACCACTCAGCCACAACCAGAGCCGGCGCGAGTGCTTCGGCCTCGGCACCCTGCTGCGCAACGACCTGAACCAGTGAGGGAGATGACCATGACGAACCATTCCACCCTGCTGGCCAGTGCTTTGCTGGCCGTGCTGTCCCTTTCCGCAGCGCAGGCCGCGCAGCCGCTGCAGGCCGCCCGCGCGGGCGATCAGGTGCCTGCCGCACTGGTGGCCGCGCCGCTGCCCGCCGATGAAAGCGAGCACGCGCCGCTGTCCTTTGCCTGGGCGCTGGACCCGGCACAACCGCTGCAGGCGGCCACGCCGTATGCCTCGGTCAGCCGCAGCTACTGGCAGCAGGTCGATGGCACGCAGCTGCAACGCGGCCTGGACCTGCCGCTGACGGCGCCCGATGCGGTGATCCAGCTGAGCCCGGCCGCAGGTGCCCGCGCGCTGCCGGCCAACACCCTGCAGGTGCGTGACCCGGCCGGCCGCAGCAGCGTGGCCCGCAGTGTCGATGCGCGCGCGCTGCAGGATGCCGGCATGCCGGTGGGTGATGGCAGCAGCATGCTGCGCACCGGCGCGACCAGTTCGGCCGGTGCGTACACGCTGCAGAGCACGCAGGCGCAGGGCCGCTATGTGGTGCAGGTGCTTGAGCCGAACAGCCCGCTGCGGCTGGAAGTGCAGGCCAACCAGGCGCAGGTGCTGGCTGGTGGCAACGTGCAGCTGCAGGCACGCCTGCTGGAAGACGGCGCCACCACCGCGCAGCTGGCATCGCGCCGTGGCGGCCTGGGCGGTGAAGCCCTGCTGGTCGCACCGGATGGCCGCAGCTGGCCGCAGCGCCTGCTGCGCACCACCGACGGCAGCCTGCGCGCGCAGGTGCGCATCCCCGCCGATCTCGGCAGCGTGCAGGGGCTGTGGGAACTGCAGGTGTTCGCCCAGGCCGATGGCGTGCTGCGCGACGGCAAGGTGGCTTTCGCGGTGGCACGGCCGACCGCGCGCTTCAGTGGCCAGGCGGCACCGGACCCGTCCAGCCGCCAGGTGGCACTGCCGCTGCAGGTGGCCGCCGCTGGCCGCTACGAAGCACGCGGCACGCTGTACGCCACGGCCCGCGATGGCCAGTTGAAGCCGGTCGCGCAGGCACATGCGGCGGCGTGGTTCGATGGCCCCGGTGCAGGCCAGCTGGTGCTGCCGTTCGACCAGGCCGCATTGCCGGCCGGTTTCGGTGCGCCGTACGAACTGCGCGACCTGCAGCTGCAGGACCAGAGCCGGATGGCACCGATCGAGTCGCGCGCGCTGGCGTTGCGGTTCTGAGCACGGCGGTGGCGGGCCGGGATATCCGGCCCGCTGCATTGCATCCTGTAGAGCCGAGCCGATGCCCGGCTGCTGTTTGTCGTGATCAGGAGCAGCCGAGCATCGGCTCGGCTCTACAGTGGCATGTCGATCACCCCGCGTACGCGGTCAGCCGGCCTTCCTGCTCGCATACGGTGATCGCGCCGCCGAACACCGCCGACAGCGGTTCGTTGCGCAGCAGCTCGGCGCGGGTGCCGTCGGCCAGTACGCGACCATCGCGCAGCAGCACCACGCGCTCGATCTCGGGAATGATCTCTTCGATGTGGTGGGTCACCAGCACCAGGGTGATGCCCTGCTGCGCCAGCACCCGCATGGTCGCCACCAGCTGCTCGCGGGCGACCAGGTCCAGCCCGGTGGAGGGTTCGTCCAGCAGCAGTGCCTGCGGTCGATTGACCAGCGCGCGGGCGATCAGCACGCGGCGGGTCTCGCCGGCCGACAGCTCGGCATAGGCGCGCTCGCGCAGCGTCAGGGCGCCGGTCATCGCCAGCGTTTCACCGACGCGTGCACGCATGTCGGCGGTCACCTCGCGGAAGGCCGGCACCACGTAGCTGGCGAAGAAGCCGGACAGCACCGCCTGTTCCACGGTCAGGCCGGGCATGTCGGCCAGGTTGCTGCTGAGGTCGCCGGTGACGATGCCCAGCTGCGAGCGCAGCCGGTCCACCTGCCAGCGGTTCTGGCCCAGCACCTTCACCGCCACCGTGCCGTCGCCCTGCGCCAGTGGATACAGTTCGCGGGTGATCAGCTTGATGAAGGTGGATTTGCCGCAGCCGTTGGGGCCGAGCAGGGCGGTGTGCTGGCCCTGCGCGATGCGCAGGCTGAGCCCGTGCAGCACCTTCACCTGGCCGCGCACCACGGTGGCGCGGTCCAGTTCGATCAAGGGGGGCAGCTCCGCGACGGGCGGGGCGGCGGTCATGGCGCTGGCGCGTGGATCAAGGCTCGACAACTCAGGTCCCCAACTGTGAACGGTGCCACGGATGGCGATGCGATACATCGCCGCAGGGATGCAGTTTGCAACGCAAGCGGCCATCATGTCTGCCATCCCCGCGTCGATCCGGAGAGCCGTCATGCCTGATGCCCTGATGTCCCTGTTGACCGGTGGTGTGCTCGGCCTGGGGTGGTGGGCCATGCTGGCAGTGCTCCTGGTCTTCACCCAGATCACCATCTTCTCGGTGACCCTGTACCTGCACCGCAGCCAGGCCCATCGCGGGGTCGATTTCCACCCGGCGCTGGCCCACGTGTTCCGTTTCTGGCTGTGGCTGACCACCTCGATGATCACCCGCGAGTGGGTGGCCATCCATCGCAAGCACCACGCCAAGGTGGAGACCGAGGACGACCCGCACAGCCCGGTCACCCGCGGCATCGGCAGGGTGTTCTGGCACGGCGTGGAGCTGTACCGGGAGGCACGCGGCATGCGCGCGGACATCGAACAGTACGGGCGCGGTACCCCGGACGATGCGATCGAGCGCCACCTGTATACCCCGCACGCCACGCTGGGCCCGGTGCTGCTGCTGGTGATCAACAGCGTGCTGTTCGGCCTGCCCGGCGTGGCCCTGTGGGCGATCCAGATGGCATGGATCCCGTTCTGGGCGGCCGGCGTGGTCAACGGCCTGGGCCACTGGTGGGGCTACCGCAACTACGAGTCTGCCGATACCTCCACCAATCTCACGCCGTGGGGGTTCTGGATCGGTGGCGAGGAGCTGCACAACAACCACCATGCCTTCCCCAGCTCGGCGCGCTTCGCGATGCGGCGCTGGGAATTCGACATCGGCTGGAGTGCGATCCGCCTGCTGCAGGCGCTGCGCCTGGCCAAGGTGCTGCGGGTGGCACCGGCCATGGACGTGCGTCCGAACATCGCCGTGCCCGATGCCGAGACCCTTAAGGCGCTGCTGTCGCATCGCTTCCAGGCGATGACCGACTACCAGCGCAATGTGTTCATGCCGGCCCTGCGCGAGGAAGCCGCCCAGGCCGGAGCCAAGCTGCGCCGCCTGCTGCCGCGCCGGCTGCGCCGTGGACTGGTCAACGATGGTCGCTGGCTGAAGCCGGACAGCCGTGCCCAGCTCAGCGCATGGGTGGCACAGCGCCCGCGCATCCGCACCCTTGTCGAGTACCGCGCGCGGCTGGCGGCGTTGCTGGAAGCCCGAGGCCACGACGCCGCCGAGCGCCTGCACCAGTTGCAGGCGTGGTGCCGCGAGGCCGAGGAAAGCGGTATCGCGGCGTTGCAGGCCTACGCCGCACGCTTGAAGGGCTACAGCCTGGTGGGCGCGTGAGGGCAGGGTACGGGCTTCTGCTGGCGGCACTGCTGCCGGGCGCGGCGCTGGCCCAGGTCACCGACACCGCCAGCTATCTGCAGCGGATGGACAGCGATGGCGACGGCAGGGTCAGCGAGGCCGAGTACGTGCAGTGGATGCTGTATGCCTTCGACCGCATGGACCGCAACGGTGATGGTGTGCTGACGGCCGAGGAGCTGCCCGGTGGCAAGGGCAGGGCGATCAGCCGCGAGCAGCAGCGGCAGGTGATCGTGCAGCGCTTCCACAAGCAGGATGCCAACGGTGATGGTTTCCTGGATGCGCGCGAACTGGCGGCGCCTCCGCGCTAAAGATTCCCGGCGTGCTGCCGATGGTGGGTTCGACGCGATCCCGGGTACGGGTCGATCCGCACGGGTAAGGCGATCTGGCATGTCGACCGCGATGGATCGCGGTAGGGGGAAGGACATGGAAGGGAGTGCGGTGCCATTGCGATGATCGATGCCGAACGGAATCGCCTGCACTGGCCCGACACGACCCAAGGATCCCCCATGAAATCGAACCCACCGCTGCTGGCGGCCGCGCTGCTCGGCAGCCTCGTCATCGCCTCGCCTGTGCTGGCCCATGAGCCACCCCCGACCGCCCCGTCCGACACGGCGACGGCTGCAGACGTTCCCGCCGCTGATGCCGGCGTTGTCGCCGCCGTGGCGGAGCTGCCTGCCTGGGAAAGCCGGGTGCCGGTGAGCGTAAAGCTGCAGATGGGCGCGGATGGCCAGCCAGTCGGCGACAAGACGCTGCGCCTGGTGCAGCGTTCCACCACCGGCAAGCTGGTGGCCGCGCAGGTTGCCGTGTCATTGTTTTCCGGCACGCTCGGCGGCAGCTCGTTCAAGAAGGACCAGCTGAAGGGAACCCGGGTGGAGACCGTTCCGAACCCGGCCTTCGGTTACCTGCAGGACCAGGTGCGCATGCGCCTGGCCGAGTACTTCACCGCGCATCCGGGCGCTGTGCCGGCAGAGGTACGGCCGGTGCAGATCACCGCCGATGGCTTCACCCTGATCTACAAGGAACTGGGCGATGCCGATACCCAGTACGAGCTGCGCCAGACCCAGCACGTCGGCTTCCCGTATACCCGCAAGCTGTTGCGCCTGGTCGGTGGCGAAGGCGTGCAGTGCCAGGTCGACGCACCGGTGGCCGCACCCCTGGAAGCCTGGCAGGCCGACGACTATGCGTTGGTCAAGCAGACGGCCGAGCGCTACAGCGACCAGTGCCTGGCCCGGTTCGTGGAAACGCTGCCGTCGCTGTTCCCGGACCGCTCCGCCGCTGCGGCACCGGTTCCGGCGGAGCCTGTGCGCGCCGGCCAGGGCGCCTGACACCGGTCGATGCCGGGGATCATTCCCCGGCATCGACGGCCAGGTGCCGGCCGCAGAGCGGGGATAGAATCCCTGCATGCCTGAACTGCCCGAAGTCGAAACCACCCGCCGCGGCCTGGCGCCGCACCTGCAGGGCCGCCGCGTGCATGGCGTGATCCTGCGCCGCGCCGACCTGCGCTGGCCGATTCCACCGGAAGTGGCCGAGCTGCTGCCGGGGCAGCGCATCGAGGACATCCGCCGGCGCGCCAAGTACCTGCTGCTGGATACCGCCATCGGCAGCGCGGTGCTGCACCTGGGCATGTCCGGCAGCCTGCGCGTGCTGCCCGGTGACACACCGCTGCGCGCCCACGACCATGTGGATATCAGTCTGGACAACGGCCGCCTGCTGCGCTTCAACGACCCGCGCCGATTCGGCAGCCTGCTCTGGCAGCCCGCCGGTGAGATCCACCCGCTGCTGCAGGGGCTGGGCCCGGAGCCACTGGACGAGGGATTCGACGGCGACTACCTGTTTGCGCGCAGCCGTGGCCGCAGTGCGCCGGTGAAGACCTTCCTGATGGACCAGGCGGTGGTGGTGGGCGTGGGCAACATCTACGCCGCCGAGAGCCTGTTCAAGGCCGGCATCAGTCCGCTGCGCGAGGCTGGGAAGATCTCGCGCGAACGCTACCAGCGGCTGGCCGACGCGGTGAAGGAGATCCTGGGCTATGCCATCACCCGTGGCGGCACCACCCTGCGCGATTTCATCAGCCCCGATGGCGCGCCGGGCTACTTCGAACAGGAACTGCTGGTGTACGGCCGTGACGGGCTGCCCTGCCCGAACTGTGGCCGCGCGCTGAAGCACGCCACCATCGGCCAGCGCGCCAGCGTCTGGTGCAGCCACTGCCAGCGCTGAGCCGGCAGCCAGCGGCAGCTGAACGGGCAGGGCGCGTCTCCGCTGCCCGTTAACGTTTGTCTGCCTATGATGGCCGACCTTCCTCCCTGTGCCTGACGCGCCTGCATGCAACGACGCGACTTCATCCGCAATGCCTCCCTCGCCCTGGCTGCATTCGGCCTGCCGTCCCTGCCCGCGTGCGCGGCCAGCAGGAGCGGCCAGATGGGCCTGCGCCGCCTCGGCCAGCCGCAACCGTTCGACTTCGCCACCCTGAAGGGCCAGGCGCGCGCGCTGGCGCAGGCGCCCTACAAGAGCCACAAGCGGGTGCTGCCGGGCCGTCTGGAAGGACTGGACTGGGACCAGTACCAGTCGATCGGCTACCGCCAGGACCATGCGCTGTGGGCCGACCAGCCCGGCAAGTTCCAGGCCAAGTTCTTCCACCTGGGCCTGTACTTCCATTCGCCGGTGCGCATGTTCGACGTGGTCGACGGCAAGGCGCAGGAGCTGGCCTATGACGGCGCGGCGTTCAACTACGGCAAGAGCGGCATCAAGGATGGCGAGCTGCCGGCCGACCTCGGCTTCGCCGGCTTCCGCCTGAACACCCGCAAGGACACTGACCGCGACTTCGCCGCCTTCCTCGGCGCCAGCTACTTCCGCGCGGTCGGCAAGGAAGGCCAGTACGGCCAGTCCGCGCGCGGCCTGGCGATCGACACCGGGATGGGCAAGCCGGAGGAATTCCCGGATTTCATCGCCTACTACCTGGAACAGCCATCGGCTGATTCGGACACGATCGTGGTCTACGGCCTGCTGGATTCACCCAGCGTGGCTGGCGCCTATCGCTTCGCGATCACCAATGGCGACGTGCTGCTGATGGACATCGACAGCGCGCTGTACCCGCGCAAGCCGATCGAGCGGCTCGGCATCGCACCGTGCACCAGCATGTACCAGGTGGGCGAGAACGACCGCCGCATGGCATGGGACTGGCGCCCGGAGATCCACGATACCGATGGCCTGTCGCTGTGGACCGGCGCTGGCGAATGGATCTGGCGGCCGCTGCTGAACCCGCGCAACCTGCGCTTCAACATGTTCGTGGACCGCAACCCGCGCGGCTTCGGCCTGCTGCAGCGCGACCGCAATTTCGACCATTACCAGGACGACGGCGTGTTCTACGAGAAGCGCCCGTGCCTGTGGGTGGAGCCGAAGGGCGAATGGGGCGAGGGCTCGGTGCAGCTGGTGGAGATTCCCACCGTGGACGAGACGTTCGACAACATCGTGGCGTTCTGGAACCCGAAGGAAAAGCCGCAGCCGGGCCAGGAGCTGCTGGTCGGCTACCGCCTGTACTGGGGCGCCGAACCGCCGGCGCGCCCGCCGCTGGCGCACTGCGTGGCCAGCCGCACCGGCCTGGGCGGTGTGGTCGGCAAGAAGCGCGAGTACTTCAGCTGGCGCTTCGCGGTGGACTTCGAAGGGGGCGAGCTGGCCAGCCTGATCGACAAGGGTGAGGTCGAGGCGGTGGTGGAAGCCAGCCGTGGCCGGGTCGAGATCGTGTCGGCGCGCCCGCTGCGCGAGATCAACGGCTATCGCGCGATGTTCGACCTGGTGCCGCCGGAAGGCAGTACCGAGCAGATCGACATCCGCCTGTTCCTGCGCAGTGGCGGCAAGACGCTTACGGAAACCTGGCTGTACCAGTACACCCCGCCGCCGGCGGGTGCGCCGGAGCGCACGCTGTACTAAGAGGGGGTTGGGTTTGCAGGGCTTGCAGCCCTGCACCTGCAGACATCAACGTCAACGTCAAAAGCGGGCATTCCGTGGGACGGCGGGGTGGGTCCGGCGGCGGGAGACGCCGTAAACCCTTCCCTGGGGGCTTGGTCGCGGCATCCATGCCGCGAACACTCCCGCCACCGGACCCACCCCGCCTTCGACAGATCGCCGCGATCTGTCGGAATTGCTCATGGGGTCAGATCCGTTTTACGAAGGAAAACGGATCTGACCCCGGAATCTCACTCGATATCTGACAGATGTGTCGACCAAGGTCGACACCTACCAACAGCCGCGGCCAACTGTCAGAGGTGGGGCGGTGTCGGAGTGCGGGGTGTCAGCCGCATGGATGCAGCTGCCAAGCTTACAGGGACGTACTTGCAGCGTCCCCGCACTCCGACACCGCCCCGCCATCCCACGGAATGCCCGCTGTTGCCGTTGCTGTTGCTGTTGTCTCTGCAGGTGCAGGACTGCAAGCCCTGCAAAAGAACACCCCTTACAGCGGCAGGGGTGCCTGCGCCGGATCGATCCGTCCTTCGCCGCGGGTGATCTTCTTGAACTCCGCACGGCTGACCGACACGTAGCGGTCGTTGCCACCGATCTCCACCTGCGGGCCATCCTGCACGGCGTGGCCATGCTCGTCCACGCGCACGGTCATGGTCGCCTTCTTGCCGCTGTGGCAGATGGTCTTGATCTCCTGCATCTCGTCGGCCCAGGCCAGCAGGTACTGGCTGCCCTCGAACAGCTCGCCGCGGAAGTCGGTACGCAGGCCGTAGCACAGCACCGGAATTCGCAGCTGGTCGACTACCTCGCTGAGCTGCCAGACCTGGGCCCGGGTCAGGAACTGCGCCTCGTCCACCAGCACGCAGCCCATCGGGCCGTTGGCCGCCAGATCCTGCTCCACCCAGCGCTGCAGGTCGGTATCGCGGTCGAAGGCCATGCCATCGGCGCGCAGGCCGATCCGCGAGGCGACCACGCCGGCGCCGGCACGGTCGTCCAGGCGTGGGGTCAGGATTGCCACCCGCATGCCGCGCTCGCGGTAGTTGTGTGCGCTCTGCAGCAGGGTAGTGGTCTTGCCGGCGTTCATCGCCGAGTAGTAGAAGTAGAGCTTGGCCATCGGCCAATTCTAGTCGCCCCCCGGCCCGCCGTCGCGGATCTGCTGCGGTGCACCGATCTCGATGCTGGGCGCAAGCGCTGGCCGCCAGTAGTTGTCCTGCAGGCACCAGTAGTCGGCGGCCTTCCAGTAGTCGTTGTCGTAGACGATGTTGCCTGGCGTTGCGATGCCCTGCTCGTCGCCGCGGCGCTGCACGACGACCAGGGCCGAGCTCACGTAGCCGACGCGGCTGCCGGTGATCTGCCGGCGCCCGTCGCTAAGCGCCCGTTCCATGCGGGGCTTGGCTACGCGGTCGCCATAGTCGGCGTATACCTGTTGGCCGCGCTCGATCGCCTGTGCCTGCTGCAGCGGATCAAGGCGTGCCCAGTAGTGTTCCCGCAGGACCAGGAAGTCGTGGTACATACGCTCGGCGGCCAGGTCCATCCAGATGTAGGCCATCACCGGGTCCGGCGCAGTGCCGATACCCTCCTGGTACAGCCTTGCCACCATTGCCTGGGAGAACTTGTCGGCGTAGCGTGCCGAGCGTTTGTAGTAGACCAGGGCCCTGGCGGGCTGTTTATCCTGTTCGGCCCGTTGGGCCATGCTTCGCCAGAAGAGGTCCGGGTGCGAATCGAAAAACCCTCCGGTCAGGACGGTGGGCGGAATCCGTCGCGGGGCCTCAACCGGACATTCCTTTGCGGCGACGGCAGCGGCCGTCGACAGAAGCAGCAACAGGCAAAGTGGAGCGTGTTTCGCCTTCATGATCGCCCTCCTGGCCATGGCCATAAAAAAAAGCCAACGTCATCGCCCCGACTTCGCCAACGCCTCGTCCTGCCATTGCCGGTAGGCCACCGGATCCCAGTAACGAGCCAGTTGGTGCTTCTCCGGTTGCAGCACGCGCGGCCCGGCATCGCCGCGGCCCTGGCTGCGCATGGCGCCGCTCCAGCCGGCGCGGCTGCCAGTCTGCTGCATGCTGCCGGCGCGCAGTTCGCGTTCCAGCCGCGGTGTGGCGGCGGGGTCACCGAACTCGGCGTACAGCGCGCGGCCCTCGCGCACCGCACGCTCGCGTTCGTCGGCGGACAGCGCCTCCCAGAAGCGTTCACGCTGCACCACCAGCCACTCGGTGCCGCGCTCGGCCGCCAGGTCCATCCACGCGTAGCCCAGGGCGCGGTCAGCCGGGCCGCCTTGCCCGTTCCAGAGCATGTCGGCCAGCGCTGCCTGTGACAGCTTGTCGCCGTAGCGCGCGGCATTGCGGAAGTCGATGCGGGCTTCTTCGTGGCGGCCCCGTTCGCGGGCCTGCATGCCGAGCCCACGGAAGCGCAGGTCCGGATGGTAGATGAGGAACTCGTGCGACTGCAGCACGATCGCTTCATAGGCATCCGTGCGCGGCGGCGGGCCGGACCCGGCCGCAGGCAGGGCCAGCAGGCCGAGCAGGGCGGCCGCAAGCGGACGGGCGATGACAGTCGGGGACATGGACCACGCTCCTGTGTTCCGGTGCCGATTCAATACCTTACGGGCGGGCGCCATGCAAGTCAGGTGGGCCTGCCGGCACCCCGCTACAATCCTGTCCCCATGCACGGTCTGAATCCTCCCCAAGCTGCCGCGGTCCTGCACGTCGAAGGCCCGTTGCTGGTGCTCGCCGGCGCCGGCAGCGGCAAGACGCGCGTGATCGTGGAGAAGATTGCCCACCTGATCGGCTGTGGCCGCTACCCGGCCCGCCGCATCGCTGCGATCACCTTCACCAACAAGTCGGCCAAGGAAATGCGCGAGCGCGTGGCCAAGCGCCTGCGCGAGCAGGACGCCGACGAGGTGACCATCTGTACCTTCCATGCGCTGGGCCTGAAGTTCCTGCAGATCGAACATGCCGCCGTGGGCCTGAAGCGCGGTTTCTCGATCTTCGATGCCGATGATGCCGCCGCGCAGATCAAGGACCTGATGTACGGCGCCAAGCCCGATGACATCGAGGACATGAAGAACCTGGTGTCGCGCGCGAAGAACGCTGGCCTGTCGCCCGAACAGGCGATGGCCGCCGCGCGCAGCAACCGCGAGAAGGAAGCGGCCAGCGTCTACGAGCGCTACCAGCTGCGGCTGACCGCGTTCAATGCGGTCGACTTCGACGACCTGATCCGCCTGCCGGTGCAGATCCTGGAAGAGAACCCGGAGATCGCGCTGGCCTGGCGCGAGCGCATCGGCTACCTGCTGGTGGACGAATGCCAGGACACCAACGACGCGCAGTACCGCCTGCTCAAGCAGCTGGCCGGTGAGAAGGGCAACTTCACCTGCGTCGGCGACGATGACCAGTCGATCTACGCCTGGCGCGGCGCCAACCCGGAAAACCTGCAGCAGATGGGGCGCGATTACCCCACGCTGGAAATCATCAAGCTGGAGCAGAACTACCGCTGCTCCAACCGCGTGCTGCGTGCGGCCAATGCGCTGATCGCCAACAATCCGCATGAGCACCTGAAGAAGCTGTGGAGCGACCAGGCCGACGGCGAACGCATCCGTGTTTGGGAATGCCGCAACAGCGAACATGAAGCGGAGAAGGTCGCCGCCGAGATCGCCTTCGTGGCGCAATCGCGCAACGTGCCGTGGAGTGACTTCTGCATCCTGTTCCGCGGCAACTTCCAGTCGCGCCCGCTGGAAAAGGCGATGCAGCTGCTGCGCATCCCCTACCACCTGACCGGCGGCACCATGTTCCTGGAGCGCCAGGAAGTGAAGGACACGCTGGCCTGGCTGCGCCTGCTGGTGAACCCGGATGACGACACCGCGTTCATGCGTGCGGTGCAGTCACCCAAGCGCGATGTCGGTGCCGGCACGCTGGCCAGGCTGGCCGAACTGGCGCAGGAGAAAGACATGCCGATGGCGCAGGCCGCCGAGGCGATCGGCGCCCTGCAGCAGTTGCCGCCGCGTGCGGCCAACAGCCTGGCGCGTTTCACCGACATCCTGCGCGACCTGCGTGCGCAGATGCGCCAGGTCAGTTCCGGCGACATGATCCGCAAGGTGGCCAAGGAGTCCGGCCTGCTCAGCGAACTTCGCCAGCAGGCCAAGGAAGAAGCCAGTTACCAGCGCCGTGCCAACAACATCGAGGAACTGGCGCAGTGGTTCGAGGGCGGCCCGCGCGGTGCAACCGCGGCCGACCTGGCCGGACAGCTGGCGCTGCTGTCGCGCAGCGACAAGGACGAGGGCGGCAACCAGGTGCGCATGATGACCATGCATGCCTCCAAGGGCCTGGAGTTCCCGTACGTGTTCATCGTCGGCTGCGAGGACGGCGTGCTGCCGCACCAGGTCAGCCTGGACGAGGGCAACCTGCAGGAAGAACGTCGCCTGCTGTACGTGGGCATCACCCGCGCCAAGATCCAGCTGTGGATGAGTTACAGCAAGCTCACGCGCAAGTTTGGCGAGCACGTGCGGCTGAAGCCGAGCCGGTTCTTCGATGAGATCCCGGCCGAGGAGATCCAGCGCGACGGTGCCGACCCGGTGGCCGATGCGGCGCGGAAGAAGGAGCGGGCGAGTGCCGGGTTGGCGGCGATCGAGGCGTTGTTCGATTGACCGGGGCCGGACCCCTTCCCGATGGGAAGGGATCCGATCCCAGCTCACGGCTCTACAATCGGTTTTCCATTGGAGGTCTGCGCGTGCATCCGATTGAAAGTGAACGCCTGCGCCTGCGTGCGATCGAACCTGATCGCGATGCGGTGCCGATGCTGGCGCTGTTGAACGATCCGGGTTTCCTGCGCTTCATCGGCGACCGTGATGTGCGCAGTGAGGCGCAGGCGCGGGAGTACATCGCGCTGCGGGTACTGCACAGCTATGCGTTGAACGGGTTCGGCATGTATGCCATCGAGCGCTTGTCCGATGGTGCCTGGCTGGGCAACGCCGGGCTGGTGCGGCGTGATGGCCTGCCGGGGCCGGATATCGGCTATGCGGTGCTTTCGGAATTTGCCGGGCAGGGCTATGCCGGCGAGGCGGCGCGGGCAGTGTTCGCGCATGCACGCGGAGCGCTGGGCCTGCACGATCTGTATGGCATCACCGACCTGGACAATGTGGTGTCCGGAAAGATCCTGCTGGGCCTGGGCATGCAGGAACGCGGGGTGATCCAGCTGCCGGGCGTGGACAGCCCGAGCCGGCTGTATGCCACGCCGGGCGCGGCCGAGGTTTGATCATGGTGGGTGCCGACAGTTGGTCTGCACTGCATCGGCAGGACATCCGGTAGTGCCGGCCGCTGGCCGGCAACCCGGGATAGCACTGGGGTCAGAGCCCGCCTTGCGGGATCCGACCCCAGTAGATTGCCTCAACCGCGCAGTTCGGCCAGCTGTGCCTGCAGCTCGGCCACGGCCGCTTCCAGCTGGGCCACGCGCTCGGCCAGGCCCGGGTCGGCCGCATCGCTGCTGCCGCTGCTGCTGGCGTACTTCGCCGCCAGCGCCGCGCCATCCACCTCGCCGCACAGCAGGTGCATGTAGCGGTCTTCGCGCTGGCCACTGGCACGCGGCAGCACCACCAGCAGGGCACGCTGCTGCAGGCGCTCGATGGCATGGCGGGCTTCGTCGGTGTCGGCGAAGCGGTGCAGGCGCTCGCTGCGCGTGACCAGCTCGCCCAGCGTCTGTGGACCGCGCAGCAGCAGCAGCGCCAGCAGCACGGTCTGCTGCCGGGTCAGGTCCAGCGCGGCCTGCAGGCGGTGTTCGTAGCGATCGGCGCGCGAGGAGAAGTGCTGGCGGGCCAGGCCCAACGCCTCCAGCTGGCGCAGCGCGTGCTGCACGCTGCCAGCGTCCACGTTCATCACCGGCTCGCGCGCGGTCTTCTGGTTGGCCGCCGATTGGGCCGCGTTGACCGTCAGCGGGTAGGTGTCCGGGGTGGTCGCCTCCTTCTCCACCAGGCAGCCCAGCAGGCGGGCCTGCACGGCGTCGAGCAGGGGGACGTCAGGGGTCTGGGCGGAATCGGTCATGGCGGCCTCCGGAAGGGCAACGGGTCAACCGCCAAGCATAGCCGTCCCGGGGCCGGCTTTGCCGGTAAAATGCGCCGGTATATCTGATTGCCGGTGAATCCATGCGTCGTCCCGTTTCCCTGTCCCTGACCCTGCTCGCCACTGCGGCGCTGGGCCTGTCCGCCTGCAAGCGCGTGGAGGCGCCCGCCGCCGAAGCCGCGGCCCCGCAGGCGCCCGCTGCCGCCGCCAAGGCCGACGGCGCGCTCGATGCCACCGCCAACGACAACCTCAACGCAGTGCTGTGGATGCAGCGCGCGCAGGAGTACAGGGCGATCACCGAGCAGACCTACCGTGCCGCCGCCGACCACCTGGATGCGGCGTTGAAGGAAGCCCACTGGGATGCGCTGGTGCCGGAAGAGCGCGGCAACGACGCCAAGGGCCTGAAGCCGGCCGTGGTGCTGGACGTGGACGAGACCGTGCTGGACAACTCGCCCTACCAGGCGCGCCTGGTGCGCGATGGCAAGGAATACGACGAACTGACCTGGGACCAGTGGGTAGCCGAAAAGAAGGCCAAGGCGATCCCGGGCGTGGTCGACTTCGCCAAGGCCGCCAATGCCAAGGGCGTGACCCTGCTCTACATCTCCAACCGCGCCGTGCACCTGAAGGACGCGACCCTGGCCAACCTGCGCGAGCAGGGCCTGCCGGTGGCCGACGACAGCGTGTTCCTTGGCCTGGGCACGGTGGTGCCGGGCTGCGAGCAGGCCGGCAGCGAGAAGAACTGCCGCCGCCGCCTGGCAGGGCAGAAGTACCGCGTGCTGATGCAGTTCGGCGACCAGCTGGGTGACTTCGTCGAAGTGACCGCCAACACCAACGACGGCCGTGACGCGCTGCTGCAGCAGTACCACGACTGGTTCGGCGAGCGCTGGTGGATGCTGCCGAACCCGACCTACGGCGGCTTCGAGCCGGCGCAGTTCAACAACGACTACAGCCAGTCGCGCCAGGCCCGCCACGACGCCAAGCGCGCCGCCCTGGACTACGCCCCGTGAGCCGCGCACCGCTGCCGTTGCGCGCCGATGAGCGCCTGATCTTCGCGCTGGACGTGCCTGATCGCGTGCAGGCACTGGACTGGGTCGATCGCCTTGGTGACAGCGTGGCGTTCTACAAGATCGGCATGGAACTGCTGGCCTCCGGCGAGTACTTCCAGGTGCTGGATGAGCTGGCCCGCCGCGACAAGCGCGTGTTCGTCGACCTGAAGTTCTTCGACATCCCGGCGACCGCTGCAGCGGTGATCAAGCGCCTGTCGCAGTGGCCGGTCAGCTACGCCACCATCCATGGCTGGCACCCGGCGATGATGGAGGCCTGCGCGGCCGCCAACAGCAGCGACATGCGGCTGCTGGCGGTGACCGTGCTGACCTCGATGGGGCGCGCCGATCTGGCGCAGATGGGCGTCGACCGCGAGCCGGTGGACGTGGTGGTCGAACGCGCGTTGGCCGCCCAGGCAGCGGGCGTCGATGGCGTGATCGCCTCGGGCCAGGAGGCTGCACCGATCCGTGCCGCGACCGGTAGCGGGTTCTCGATCGTCTGTCCGGGCATCCGTCCCGGTGGTCCGGTCGGCGATGACCAGAAGCGCACCGTTGGCGTGGCCCAGGCCTTCGCCGATGGCGCCGACGCCATCGTGGTCGGACGCCCGATCCGCCTGGCGGCTGATCCGCAGGCCGCTGCGCAGGCAATCCAGCAGGAAATCGCGTCGGCTCTGGCTGCACGCTGAGCCCACCGCTGACGCCGGTCACGCCGGCACCACGAACGCCATTCCGATCCATGCGGGATGGCGTTCGCAATTGTTGGCCTGCGACTGTCGCAGGCAGCGCATTGCACCGAAACTGTGCGCGCGTTCGCGCTGCAGGCTTCATCCCTGCTTCCCAATCGATGCACCGGCACGGACCGCGGCCGCGCCGGTTCCAACCATTGATAGAGGAGTACAGGGATATGTATCGCAGCACCTCTTTGTTCATCGGCCTGTTGTTGGCCGCGTCCGCCGTACCCGCCTTCGCTGCGCCACAGGTGCGCGAAGCACCGCGCATCATCGGCGGTGAAGCAGCGCCGGCTGGCGAGTACCCGTTCATGGTCAGCATCCAGGGCATCTTCGACGGCGATTCGGATCATGACCGCCACTTCTGCGGGGGCACCCTCATCTCGCCTTCGTGGGTGCTGACCGCCGCGCACTGCATGCAGGGGGAAGCGCCGGGCGGCATCGCCGTCGTCGGCAACGCCGCGGCCCTGTCCACCGAAGCCTCGCCCCGCGCCTCCAACGTCAAGGCGATCCACGTCCATCCGGCATTCAACAGCGGCAACTCGTTGGAGCACGACGTGGCCCTGATCCAGCTCAACGCCCCCCTGGACGGTGCACAGCCGGTGGCGCTGCGGCTGCGGCCCGACGCCAGTTATCTCAAGCCGGGCCGCGAATTCACCGTGATCGGCTGGGGCGACACCGACATCGGCGATGGCCGGGTCTACCCGACCCAGCTGCAGACCGTGCAGGTGCCGTTCGTGGCATTCGATGAATGCCAGCAGGCCTACGGCGGGGAACTGTCGCGCGGCAAGGTGATCTGCGCCGGCCGCGAGGGCATCGACAGCTGCCAGGGGGACTCCGGCGGGCCGCTGCTGCTGCGCCTGCGTGAGGGCTGGACCCAGTTCGGCATCGTCAGCTGGGGCGAGGGCTGCGCGCTGGCCGGCTATCCGGGGATTTATGCCCGAATCGCCGAAAAACACGCCGTAGATTTCATTGAATCCGTCTGGCAGCACGATTGATTCAATAAAATCAAATACATACATGGTATTACGTGAAGTGTTGCCTTAACTTGAAGGGCAGCGTAGGATCGCCGCCATCCGGTCCTCGGACCGGACATGTGCCACAACACTGTCCTCCGGCCCCGTGCCGGTTTGAAGAGCCTGTGATCCCCGTGATCCGGGCTCTTTTTTTATCCCGCTGGTGGTTCTGGGGTCAGATCCCTTCTGCCTGCCGGCAGAAGGGATCTGACCCCCTTGGTTGGAAACGTGACCGCACGGCTTGCCGCTGTCACGTCGCAGGCCGCAAGATGCGGGCCGGTCCGGGGAGTCCGAGTGCATGAGCGTGGCGGTGCGAGGAAGGTCTGCGCGTGGATGGGGGCTGGCGGCGATGCTGCTGCTGGCCGTTGCGGCATGCCGCGAGTCTGTGAACGATCCGGCCAGGCCGGCGGCCGAGCCGGTGGCTGCGGTGCAGGCGATGGCGTTGCGCCTGGCCGAAGATGATCTGGTCGGCTACGCAAAGCTGTCGGTACCGCCAGGCCAGTATCAGCGGCTGCAGCAGGCCTGGGCGGAGGGACACAGCCAGTGGCCGCTGACCGAGCTGCCGCTGGGGGACCAGCTGCTGCCGATGCTGGCCGCGCTGCGCAAGCCCGATGCCAGCACCGAACTGCAGCGCAGCTTCGACCGCCAGCTGGCCGGCCAGGCCAGCGCCGTGCGCCAGGCCGCGCAGTCGATGGGCAATTTCGGGGTGCAGTACCTGCGCCATCAGAAGGGCTACACGCCCGGCCAGCAGGCCCATTACATCGCCCTGGTCGAAACCCTTGCTGTCTGGGCGCAGGGCGCGCCGATCAGTGACCGCGCCCGTGCACGCAGCACCATCGCCGCGCTGGTCGGCGCGGCCGGCAAGGTCGGCTTCGATGACGAGGCTGGCCTGCAGGCGGCTGGCATGGAGGGCAGCCTGCAGCAGCTGGCGCCGTTCATCCACACCCTCAAGGCGGTGCTTGGCAGCTACGGGCTGGGCGTGGATGACGCGCTTCGCAGCGTACGGGGCGAGCTGCTCTCGGTGGAAGGCGACAATGCGCTGGTACGCCTGCACTACGACCTGGCCGGCCGCGAGATGAGCCTGCAGCTGCCACTGAGCCGGCGCGAGGGCCACTGGTACCTGACCCGTACCCTGGCCGACACCGACGCGCTGCTGCGCAAGGCCGACGCGGCCCGCGCGGCTGCGTCGCCGGCAGCCGCTGAAGCCCCCGCCGAAGGTGGGGAAGCGGCAACGCCGCCGCCTAAGCCATAATGGCGCCGATGTCGAAACAGAACCCGCTGCCGTTCCCCGGCGAAGAATCCCAGTCGACGCCCGCCGATACGGTGCCGGCGTCCCCCTCGACCGGTACCGGCCCGAACCCGGTACCGCCGCCCGCGCACGCGCGTCCGGCCGGCCGCCGCCCGCTGTGGGCTCGCCTGCTCGGCCGCCTGGTCGAGCCGTGGCTGTCGCTGAAGATCGAACCGGAAGACCCGGGCCAGTACAACGATGGCCGCCCGGTCATGTACGTGCTGGAAGACTACGGCCTGTCCAACGCGCTGATCCTGGACAAGGCCTGCCGCCAGGCCGGCCTGCCGTCGCCGCTGGTGCCGCTGGCCGGTGACCCGACCGGCCGCAAGCGCGCCTACCTGGCGCTGTCGCGGCGCAGCTCCAGCAACTCGCTGATTCCCGAGCAGCGCGGCGCCAAGACCCACTCCGACTCGCTGGCCAAGGTCCTGCAGGCGCACCGCGTGCGCGATGACCTGGACGTGCACCTGGTGCCGGTGTCGATCTTCGTCGGCCGCGCCCCGGACAAGCAGAGCGGTTGGTTCGCGGTGCTGTTCTCGGAAAACTGGGCACTGGTCGGCCGCTTCCGTCGCCTGCTGGCGGTGCTGCTCAACGGCCGCAGCACCATCGTCCGCTTCGCCCCGCCGATCTCCCTGCGCAACACCGTGGATGAAGGCCTGGAGCCGGAGCGCACGGTGCGCAAGCTGCAGCGCGTGCTGCGTACGCACTTCCGACGCATCCGTGAATCGGTGATCGGCCCCGACCTGTCGACCCGGCGCCTGCTGGTGGACCAGGTGCTGGCCGCCGAGCCGGTACGCGAAGCGATCGCCGCACAGGCCAAGCGCGACAACTCAAAGCCGGCCGATGCCTGGAAGAAGGCACACGCCTACGCCTGGGAAATCGCTGCGGACTATTCCAGCCCGGTAGTGCGCTCGGCCAGCTTCATGCTCAGCCACGTGTGGAACCGCATCTATGCGGGCGTGCTGGTGCACCACCTGGACAAGTTCAAGGCCGCCGCGCCGGGGCACGAAGTGGTCTACGTGCCCAGCCACCGCAGCCACATGGACTACCTGCTGCTGTCCTACCTGCTGTACGACCGTGGCATCGTGCCGCCGCACATCGTGGCCGGCATCAACCTGAACCTGCCGGTGGTCGGCACCCTGCTGCGCAAGGGCGGTGCATTCTTCATCCGCCGCTCGATCCGTGGCAACGCGCTGTACTCGGCGGTGCTCAGCGAATACGTCGCGCAGCTGGTGGCCGGCGGCTACTCGCTGGAGTACTTCGTCGAAGGCGGCCGCTCGCGTACCGGCCGGCTGCTGCAGCCCAAGGGCGGCATGATCTCGATGACGCTGCGCGCGTTCCTGCGCCAGCCGCGCAAGCCGGTGCTGTTCCAGCCCATCTACATCGGCTACGAGAAGCTGATGGAAGGCGGCAGCTACCTGGACGAACTGTCCGGCCGGCCGAAGGAGAAGGAATCGATCTGGTCGCTGCTGTGGGGCATCCCCAAGGTGCTCAAGCAGAACTACGGCCAGGTGGTGGTGAACTTCGGCGAGCCGATCGCGCTGAACGACGTGCTGGCCGAGAAGGCGCCGGAGTGGAAGGGCGAGGCGGTGTCCGAGGACGAAAAGCCGGCCTGGCTGTCGACCACGGTGGACACGCTGGCCGAACGCATCCAGGTGCGCATCAATGGCGCCGCCGACGTCAACCCGATCAACCTGCTGGCGCTGGCCCTGCTGTCCACGCCGAAGCACGCGATGGGCGAGGCCGACCTGATCGCGCAGATCGAACTGTGCAAGACCCTGCTGGTCGAGATGCCGTACTCGGACCGGGTGACGGTGACGCCGCACTCGCCGGAGCGGATCATCGCCCACGCCGAGGAAATCAACGTCCTCACCCGCATCAAGCACCCGCTGGGCGATGTGCTCAGCGTCAGTGGCGACACCGCAGTGCTGCTGAGCTACTTCCGCAACAACGTGGTGCACCTGTTCACCGCCTCGTCGTGGGTGGCCTGCTGCTTCCAGAACAACCGCCGCATGAGCCGCACCGGCCTGGTCCAGCTGGGCCGTACGGTGTACCCGTTCCTCCAGGCCGAGCTGTTCCTGCCGTGGAGCGAGGACGAGTTCGCCCAGCGCATCGACCGGACCATCGATGTGTTCGTGCGCGAGGGCCTGCTGCAGAACGTCAACGATGACGACGGCGGCATCCTGGCGCGCAACACCGGGCAGACCGACGAGGTGTTCCGCCTGCGCGCGATCGGCCATTCGCTGCAGCAGGCGTTCGAGCGCTATTACATTGCCATCTCGGTGCTGGTGAAGAACGGCCCCGGCGTGCTCGGCGCTGCCGAGCTGGAAAGCCTGTGCCAGCAGGCCGCGCAGCGGCTGAGCCTGCTCTATGCGCCGGCCGCGCCGGAGTTCTTCGACAAGTCCCTGTTCCGTGGCTTCATCCAGAAGCTGCGCGAACTGCGCCTGGTGTGGCCGGACGAGAACAGCAAGCTGCTGTTCGACGAGCGCCTGGATGCCTGGGCCAAGGATGCCAAGTTCATCCTGGGCCGTGAGCTGCGCCACACCATCGAACGGGTCAGCCCGGAAGCGGCCCGCCCGGACGAGCCTGCGCCGCAGGATTGAAGGCAGCGCCGGGTCCTGCCCGGCGAACGACATGCCAACCAAGGTTGGCATCTACCGGGGCGAAGCAGTAGGTCCACGCCATGCGTGGATGGGCACCGCTCAGGCCGGCTCGTCGGGAATCTGCAGGCTTTCCAGCCTGGCGATGCAGTCCTTCAGCTGCAGCTTGCGCCGCTTCAGGCGCTTGGACTCCAGCTCGTCCTCGCCGTTGGCGGCCATGCGGGTGATCTGTTCATCCAGCAGGCGGTGCTCGGCGCGCAGGGCGACGAGGCGCTCGACGATCTCGGCGGGGCTGTAGGTGTCCACAGCCTCCGAGCATACACAGCGATGATGACCGCCGGGAGAGGGGAATCCCGATCCCCGGCCGGGGCGGCTCCGAGCCGTTAGAATGGAACCCATGAGTGCCGTGATTTCCCTTCCCGATCCCCCACCGCGCGCCGCCCGCGATCCGCGCGTGGCCGAGCGCGAGCAGCACAAGCTGGCCAAGCGCCTGCGCCGCCAGGTCGGCGAGGCGATTGCCGACTTCGGCATGATCGAGGCCGGCGACAAGGTCATGGTGTGCCTGTCCGGCGGCAAGGACAGCTACACCCTGCTGGACGTGCTGCTGCAGCTGCAGAAGAAGGCGCCGGTGCCGTTCGAGCTGGTGGCGGTGAACCTGGACCAGAAGCAGCCGGACTTCCCCGAGCACGTGCTGCCGGAATACCTGGCAGGCCTGGGCGTGCCGTACCACATCATCGAGCAGGACACCTATTCGGTGGTCAGCCGGGTCATCCCGGAAGGCAAGACCATGTGTTCGCTGTGCTCGCGCCTGCGTCGTGGCGCGCTGTACAACTACGCCGAGACCCACGGCTTCACCAAGATCGCGCTGGGCCACCACCGCGACGACATGGTGGCCACGTTCTTCATGAACCTGTTCCACCACGCCAAGCTGTCGGGCATGCCGCCGAAGCTGCGCAGCGACGACGGCAGGCACGTGGTGATCCGGCCGCTGGCCTACGTGCGCGAGAGTGACATCGTCGAGTACGCGCAGGCACGCCGGTTCCCGATCATTCCCTGCAACCTGTGCGGCAGCCAGGAGAACCTGCAGCGCCGCCAGGTCGGCCTGATGCTGAAGCAATGGGAAAAGGACCACCCGGGCCGCATCGAGCAGATCGCGCGCGCCATGGGTGAAGTCCGGCCCTCGCAGCTGGCCGACACCACCCTGTTCGACTTCATGGCGCTGGGCCGTCGCGACGACGCGCCGCTGCCCGACGCCCATGCCTGGCTGGCCGGCTCCCCGGCCGACGCCGACGCAGATCCCGAGACGCCCACCGTTTAAGGTCGGGCGCCCTTCCTCTTCGCCATCCGGAATTCCATGTTCTTTCGCAACCTGACGTTCTTCCGTTTCCCGACCACCACCGATTTTTCCGAAGTCGACACCCTGCTGCCGCACGCCCTGCTGAAGCCGGTCGGCGCGCTGGAAATGAATTCGCGCGGCTTCATCTCGCCGTTCGGCCGCGAGGAGAAGGAACTGCTCTCCCACCGCATCGCCGAACACCTGTGGCTGACCGTGGGCGGCGAGGACAAGATCCTGCCGGCGGCGGTGGTCAACGACCTGCTCGAGCGCAAGCTGGAGGAGATCGAGGAGAAGGAAGGCCGCCGCCCGGGTGGCCGCGAGCGCAAGCGGATGAAGGACGACCTGCTGCATGAACTGCTGCCGCGCGCCTTCGTGAAGTCCTCGCGCAATGATGCCTTCATCGACCTGCAGCACGGCTACGTGGCGGTGGATACCTCCAGCCGCAAGACCGGCGAGTACTTCATGTCCGACATCCGCGGCCTGCTCGGCAGCTTCCCGGCGATGCCGCTGAACGCCGAAGTCGCACCGCGTTCGATCCTGACCGGCTGGATCGCCGGCGAGCCGCTGCCGACCGGGCTGAGCCTGGGCGAAGAGTGCGAGATGAAGGATCCGGTGGAAGGCGGCGCCGTGGTCAAGTGCCAGCACCAGGAACTGCGCTGCGACGAGATCGACAAGCACCTGGACGCCGGCAAGCAGGTGACCAAGCTGGCGCTGATCTTCGAGGACAACCTGTCCTTCGTGATCGGCGACGACCTGATCGTGCGCAAGCTGAAGTTCCTCGACGGCGCACTGGACCAGCTGGAGCATGCCGACGAAGACGGCCGCCGCGCCGAGTTCGACGCCCGCTTCGCCCTGCAGAGCGCCGAGATCCGCCGCCTGTTCCTGTTGCTGGAAGAAGCGTTCAAGCTCAGCAAGGCTGACTGAACAGGCACCCTGTGGGCCGCCGGTCATCCGGCGGCCCGAAGCAGCGCTATGCTGGGCGCATGAGCCGTCTGCTGCGCCGCCTGATCAGCCCGACCCCGCCCGCTACCGTGCAGCGCGACACCGTTCGCCTGCGCCTGGAGGATGCCGAGATCGAGGTGCTGCGCGTGCGCGATCCGCGCGCGCGCCGGATCAAGCTGAGCGTGGACGAGCGCGGCGCACGGTTGACGCTGCCGCCGCGGGCCAGCCTGGTGATGGGCGAGCGATTCCTGGAACAGCACCGCGACTGGTTGGCGCTGCAGCTGCGCCAGTACCAGAGCCAGGGCCTGCCCGCCCCGTTGCAGCCGGGCGAGGACGGCGTGCTGCCACTGCGCGGCGACCTGTTGCCGCTGCGCTGGCAGGAAGGCCGCTATGCGCGGCTGGAAATCGACGAACACGGCGCCTGCGTGCAGTGGCCGACCCGTGCCGGCGATGCCACCCTGCGCCGCCTGCTGCGCGAGTTCTACGAAGCACAGACCCGCGCCGATGTCGGCCGCTGGCTGCCGAAGTACCTGCCCACCCTGCCACGTGCACCCAGCCGCCTGCGGCTGAAGGTGATGTCTTCGCAGTGGGGCTCGCTGGCGCCGGACGGCAGCATGGCACTGGACCTGGCACTGGTGCTGGGGCGCCCTGAAGCATTCGAGTATGTGCTGGTGCACGAACTCTGCCACCTGATCCAGCCGAATCATTCGCCCGCGTTCTGGTACGAAGTGGAACAACGTTTCCCCGCGTGGCGCGAGCAGCGCGACTACTTCCAGCTGGAAGGGCGCAGGCTGAAGGCGATGCTTCGCCAGCTGCTGTAGAGCCGAGCCGATGCTCGGCTGACGCGCGTGGCGCGGATATCCAGCCCTCGCGATCGACAGCAGCCGAGCATGGCTCGGCTCTACAAAAGCGCGCGCAGCGCGCGACCCGCTCCTGCTCTTCCTTCTTTCTTCCGTGATGGGCACACAGGAAACTGTCCGTGGCCGGGCGGGGTGGGTTGCGCAGGGGCGTGAGCCGCATGGATGCGGCGACCGAGCTTGCAAGGACGTACTTGCAGCGACCCCTGCGCAATCCACCCCGCCCGGCAGAGCACGGCTTCTGATTTGAACGACCCACCACGAGCGGCTCAGCCGTTGGCCGAAACCCTCACCCCGCCCGCAACGCCGCCGCTGCCGCCCAGCGTGCCGCCACCCGCGGCGCCGTGATGCACACCGCCTGGTCGGTCACCGTCGTCACCGCGCGCTCCAGCAGCTGGATATCGGCCTCGTGCTGGCGTGCCACATGCGGGTCCTCGAAGAAGATCGCGCGCTGGCAGCGCCCCTCCAGCACCCGGTCGGCAATCTGTGCATCGCCGCCCATCGGGCCGCTCTGGTAACGCGTCACCCACGGCGTATCGCTGGGCCAACCCCGGCTCCAGGCCAGCTCGTTCAAGCGCTGCCCGGTGGTGCCCGTCGCAACGCGTTGGCCAAACCGGGCCAGCACATCGAAGTGTTCATCGGCGAAGGCCAGCATCGCCGGCTTCATCGCATCATGCGCGATCAGCGCCAGCGTCTGCCCCTGGAAGGCATGCAGGTCGTCGGCACCGGTGTCGGCAGCCAGCCCGGCGTGGATGCGCTCCACCTCGATCCAGTCGCGTGCAGTGGCCACGGTTGAAATGAACGGCTTGCCGTGGATCACGCACTGCCGCTTGAGCGCGGTTGCTTCCGGAAACACCGAGGACGGATCGACCGGGTCGATCAGGTAGATCGCACCGTCCAGTGTCCGCTCCGGCCCCATGCCGACCACTTCGGCCACCAGCTTCATCAGGCCTCCCTCGCGCCCGTAGGGATACCGGTGCAGGCCGCCGTAGCCGGCCAGGAATCCCTGCCGTTCGATCGCATCGTGGGTGCGCCCGACCGCATGCAGTGACACCCCCAGTTCGCGCAGGCCTGCCTCGCTGGCACGCAGCCAGCGGAACAGCGCCGCGCGCGCATCGTGGTGATGGAGACGGTTGGCAGCCAGGCCGATACGCATCGAGCGCTCCGTAGGACGGGTAGAAGCGGCAGTGTATGTCGGCATTCGCCGATGCGGATGCTTTTCCAATTTTTCTCATTGTCGCGGAAGCCTGCCTCGCTAGCGTGGCTGGCAGCGGTACCGCTGCGCGGCCGTGGTTCCTGCCCGCGAAATGAGGACGTCTACCGTGAATGTCGCCGGCCGCCGCGCCGTCGCCGCCGTCATGGCATCGCTGTTGCTGCCCGGCATCGCCGCTGCATCCGGTTGTACGGGCCCCCTGCAGGTGGCATGGCGCTCCGACCGGGCGCCCCTGTCATACAGCCAGCAGGGCGAGGTTGCTGGACTGGCCGCGGATTACCTGCCGCTGCTGGGCATGCAGGCGGCGCAGCATGCGAAGCCGTTGCCTGCGACGGTACTTACCGAGGGAGCACTGCCGGCCGGCACCCAGGTGCTGCTGGGCTGGCCGCGCGCACAGCTGCCGACAGGCTGGGTGGCCAGCAGGGCCTACCTGGAGGTGCCGCAGGTGATCGTGCGGCGCGAGGGCGCCGCTGCGGTGCTGGGGCTGGAGGGCCTGCGTGGCCGCAGCGTGGCCAGCCCGGACCGGCTGCCGCTGGAGCCATTGCTGGCCGAGCAGGCCCCGGGGGCGCAGCTGCTGGCCCCTGCGCCGCTGGACCACGCGCTGTCACTGCTGCGTGCCGGGCTGGTCGACGCCGTGGTCGCCAATCTCGCTGAACTGGAGGCCGCGCTCCGCGCGGAGCCAGGCGATGCTGTGGTGATCGCGGCACCCGCGGGCTTCGGCGATGCACTGGTACTCGCGGCCGTGCCGGCCTGTGCCGAGGTGGTCGCTGCTTTCGACCAGCGGCTCCTGCAGGAGAGCGATGCACATCGCGCGTCGAGCCGCAGCGCCTGGCTGCCGGACCGGCCACGCGCGCGGCTCACCGGTTCGGCGCTGCGCTGGCTGGTGCCGGCGTCGCTGATCCTGCTCGCGCTCGTGCTGCTGCATGCCTTCGGCTACTGGCGCGTGCATCGCGAGAGCGTGCGTCGCCGCGTGCTGGAGCAGCGGTTGCACGACGTCACCGCGAACCTGCCGGCGGTGGTCTACCAGGCCCGCCGTTCGGCAACCGGCCACTACAGCCTGGCGCAGATCGCCGGTGACGTGCAGGCGTTGTTCGGCGTAAGCGTGGAGACTGCGCGGATCGACCATCTGCAACTGCTGGCCGCGGTGCATGCCGACGACCGCAGCCGGGTGATGGCGTGCATCGAAGCGGCCGCGCTGGTGCGCGGTCCCATCGACGTTACGTTCCGCACCCGGTCGGCGCAGGGCTGGCGCTGGGTCCGCTCGCAGGGACGACCGCTGCAGTGCGATGACAGCAGCGTGGAGTGGAGCGGCTACTGGTTGGATGTCAGTGAAGCACAGGCGCGTGCAGTAGCGCTGGCCGAGGCGCGCCGCGCGGCCGAGCAGGCGGCGCTGGCCAAGAGCCATTTCCTGGCGACCATGAGCCACCAGATCCGCACGCCGATGAGTACCCTGCTGGGCATGCTGGAGCGATTGGCTGCCAGTGACCTGGATGCGGGCCAGCGGCAGGTGCTGACCACCGTGGGTGATGCCGCGCAGATGCTGCGGCAGATCCTGGACGATGTGCTGCACAGCCAGCGCCTGCAGCCAGCGCCACTGCAGCTGCGGCCGACCGATCTTGCGGCGCTGGTGCGCGCGGTGCAGCAGCTGTTGATGCCCGTCGCGGCCAGCCGCGGCCTGCACCTGCACAGCGAGATCGACCCCATGCTGCAGCAGTGGTCGCTGGCCGATGGGCTGCGCCTGCGCCAGGTCCTGTTCAACCTGGCCGGTAATGCACTCAAGTTCACTCTGCAGGGAAGCGTGGTGCTGCAGGCCCATGTGCTGCAGCAGCGCGATGGCGGGCAGCGGTTGCGCCTGCAGGTGACCGATACGGGCGTGGGCATCAGCATGGAGCGGCAACAGGCGGTATTCGCTGCCTACGAGCAGGCCGAGACCTCGACCACGCGCCGCTTTGGTGGCAGTGGGCTGGGCCTGTCGATCTGCCGCGAGCTGGCGGCATCGATGGGGGGCCAGCTGCACCTGCGCAGCGCGCCGGGCAAGGGAACCACCGTATGGCTGGAACTGGTGCTGGCGGCCTGTGCGGCACCGACGGTGGTACCGGTGCTCACGACGGCCGTGCAACGGCCGCTGCCGCCGGCGCGGGCACTGGTTGTTGAAGACCATCCGACCAACCTGCAGTTGCTGGTACAGCGCCTGCGCGAGCTGGGGCTGCAGGTACACGCCTGCGACGACGGCCAGCGGGCATGGGAGGCCTGGCAGGCGCAGCCCTTTGATCTGGTCATCACCGACTGCCATATGCCGCACATGGACGGCTTCGCGCTGGCACGGGCGATCCGTGGCGATACCTGTGCCATCCGTGCGCAGGTGCCGATCGTCGCGCTGACTGCCAGTGTGCTGGAACGCACGCGCGAGGCCTGCCGTGATGCGGGCATCGACCATTTCCTGGCCAAGCCGGTGGCGCCGTGCGAACTGCGCGCGCTGCTGGAGGAGCTGCTGTTGCCGGACTCAGTGCGCCAGTAGGCGGACGATGCTGGCTGCGGCATCGCGGCCTTCGGCCACGGCGGTCACCACCAGGTCTGCACCGCGTACCGCGTCGCCACCGGCGAACAGGCGTGGATGCGCGGTCTGGAATGGCAGGCGGTCCTTGCCCCCGGCGACGATGCGGCCGTTGGGCTGGCCTTCCACCCCCAGGTCCGCCAGCCACGCCGGCACGCTCGGCGAGAAGCCGAAGGCGATGATCACCACGTCTGCTTCCAGCAGGGATTCACTGCCTTCGATCGGCACGGCGTTCTGGCGGCCATTGGCATCGGGCTCGCCCAGCCGGGTTTCGACCACGGTCACGCCGATCACTTCATCGTCGGCGCCGGCTTCGATCGACAGCGGCTGGCGGTTGAACAGGAAGCGCACGCCCTCTTCGCGCGCATTGGCCACTTCGCGAGCGCTGCCGGGCATGTTGGCTTCGTCGCGCCGGTAGGCGCAGGTGACCTTGGCCGCGCCGAGGCGCACCGCGCTGCGCACGCAGTCCATGCCGGTATCGCCACCACCGAGCACCACCACCCGCTTGCCGTTGAGGTCGGGCAGGGCGATGGTGTCTTCCCAGCCGGCAATCGGCCGGCCCTTCGGGTCATCGCCGCCGACGATGCGGCTGTTCTGCACCAGGAACGGCAGCGCCGGCAGCACGCCCTTCAGGTCCTGGCCGTCGAGGCCACCATCGGTGTAGCGGTAGGCGCCGGTACCGATGAACACCGCATCGTGGGTGTCCAGCAGCTGCTGCACGCTGAGGTCGCGGCCGATCTCCACGCCGAGGCGGAACTGCACGCCCATGCCCTCCAGCACGTCGCGGCGCCGGTGGATCACGTCCTTGTCCAGCTTGAAGCTGGGAATGCCGAACTGCAGCAGGCCGCCGATCTGCTCGTAGCGGTCATAGACCACCGCGGCAATGCCGGCGCGGGCCAGGCGGTCGGCGCAGGCCAGGCCCGCGGGACCGGCCCCGATCACCGCAACGCTGCGGCCGGTCGGCTGCACCGCGCCCAGATCAGGGCGCCAGCCGCTGGCCAGCGCGGTATCGACGATGTATTTCTCCACCGCACCGATGGTGACCGCACCGAACTCTTCCAGCGTGCAGCTGCCCTCGCACAGGCGATCCTGCGGGCAGACCCGGCCGCACACCTCCGGCAGCGGGTTGGTGCTGTGGCACAGCGTGGCGGCTTCGTGGATGCGGTTCTCCTGCACCAGCTGCAGCCACTGCGGAATGGCGTTGTGCACCGGGCACTTCCAGCTGCAGTACGGGTTGCCGCAGTCCAGGCAGCGGCCCGCCTGGTACTGGGCGTCCTCCTTGCCGAACTTTCCGTACAGCTCGCCCCAGTCGCCGGACGTGCGCAGTTCCACCGGGATGCGCTGCGGCATGGTGCGGGGCAGGTCGAGGAACTGGAAGGCGTGCTTGCGGCTCATGGCGGGCTCTGGAATGCGGGGGGGAACGTTGCCGGCCAGCGGCCGGCACTACCGGAAAACATCACGCGGCGCGTCGCAGGGTTTCGGTCAGCGACTCGATGCTGGCGGCCTTGGGTTTGACCAGCCAGAACTTGCCGATGTAATCGCGGAACTCGTCCAGGATCTGTTGTGCCCAGATGCTGCCGGTCAGCTCGCGATGGCGGCCGATCAGGCGGTGCAGGTGCTGGCGGTAGTTCTCGAAGCCTTCGGCGGACACGCGATGGATGTCGATCAGCTCGTGGTTGTAGCGGTCGACGAAATCACGGTCCACGTCCAGTACGTAGGCCAGGCCGCCGGTGAAGCCGGCGCCGAAGTTCAGCCCGACCTTGCCCAGCACCAGCACCACGCCATCGGTCATGTACTCGCAGCAGTGGTCACCGGCACCTTCGACCACGGCCAGTGCGCCGGAATTGCGCACCGCGAAGCGCTCGCCGGCGCGGCCGGCAGCGAACAGCTCACCGCCGGTGGCACCGTACAGGCAGGTGTTGCCGATGATGGCGGTGCTGCGTGCCTCGAAGCGCGCGCCACGCGGCGGCCGCACCACCAGCCGGCCGCCAGCCATGCCCTTGCCGACGTAATCGTTGGCTTCGCCTTCCACTTCCAGGTGCAGGCCACCGACATTGAAGGCGCCGAAGCTCTGCCCGGCGCTGCCACGGAAGCGCAGTTCCAGCGGTGCCTCGGCCATGCCCTGGTTGCCGTGCGCGCGTGCCACCGCACCCGCCAGGCGGGTACCGATGCTGCGGTCGGTGTTGTGGATCAGGAAGCGATGCTCGCCGCCGCGCTTGTGCTCGATGGCCGGGGCCAGCAGGCCATCCATCTGCGTGGCCAGGCTGTCCGGCGATTCGTACAGGCGCTGCGCGGCGCAGTGGCTGCCCTCGTAGCGGCTGTCGGCCAGCAGGCGCGACAGGTCCACGCGCACGCCGTCGCGCGGCGCGGATTCGATCTGGCGCAGCAGGTCGGTACGGCCGACGATCTCTTCCAGCGAACGCGCGCCCAGGTAGGACAGCCAGCCACGCACTTCTTCGGCCAGCAGCCGGAAGAAGTTCTCCACGCGCTCGGGCTGCCCGGTGAAGTGGTTTTCGCGCAGGCGCTCGTCCTGGGTGGCCACGCCGGTGGCACAGTTGTTGAGGTGGCAGATGCGCAGGTACTTGCAGCCCAGCACGATCATCGGCGCGGTGCCGAAGCCGAAGCTGTCGGCGCCCAGCAATGCGGCCTTGACCACGTCCAGCCCGGTCTTCAGGCCGCCATCGGTCTGCAGCAGGGTACGGCCGCGCAGGTCGTTGGCGAGCAGCGCCTGGTGCGCCTCGGCCACGCCCAGCTCCCACGGCACGCCGGCATAGCGGATCGAGCTGACCGGCGAGGCACCGGTGCCGCCATCATGGCCGGAGATGGTGATCAGATCCGCACCGGCCTTGACCACGCCCGCCGCAATCGTTCCGACGCCGGCATGGCTGACCAGCTTCACCGACACCAGCGCGGTCGGGTTGACCTGCTTGAGGTCGTAGATCAGCTGCGCCAGGTCCTCGATCGAATAGATGTCGTGGTGCGGCGGCGGCGAAATCAGGCCGATGCCCGGGCGCGCATAGCGCAGCCGCGCGATCAGTTCGTTGACCTTGTGCCCGGGCAGCTGGCCACCCTCGCCGGGCTTGGCACCCTGCGCGACCTTGATCTGCAGCACCTCGGCATTGACCAGGTACTCGGCGGTCACGCCGAAGCGCCCGGAGGCCACCTGCTTGATCTTGCTGCGCCTGGCGGTGCCATAGCGTGCGGGGTCTTCACCGCCTTCGCCGGAATTGCTGCGGCCACCCAGGCGATTCATCGCAATCGCCAGCGCTTCATGCGCTTCCGGTGACAGGGCGCCGAGGCTGATCGCCGCGGTATCGAAGCGCGGGAACAGTTCGCTGGCCGGGGCCACTTCATCGAGCGGTGCGGGCGTGGCGGCAGGGACCAGTTCCAGCAGGTCACGCAGTGCCGAGGGCGGGCGCGCATGCACCGCATCGCAGTACTGCTGCCAGGCACGCGGATCGCCGCTGCGCGCCGCGCGCTGCAGGGTGGTGACCACGTCCGGGTTGTACATGTGGTACTCGCCGCCGTGCACGTACTTCAGCAGGCCGCCGACATCCACGTCCTGCTGCGCGTCCCACGCCTGCGCGCACAGCTCGCGCGCGTCGGCATCCAGGCGCGCGAAACCCGCGCCACCGATGCGCGAAGCGGTATCCGGGAAGCACAGATCGACGACCTCTGGTTCCAGGCCGATGATCTCGAACAGCTGCGCGCCGCGGTAGCTGGCCACGGTACAGATGCCCATCTTCGAGATGATCTTCGACAGCCCCTTGTAGACGCCCTTGCGGTAGCGGCGGCCGATCTGCGACTGCTCACCGCCCTTGCTGAGCTTGAGGATGCCGCGGCGGCCCAGGTCGAACAGGGTCTGATAGGCCAGGTACGGATACACCGCCGTGGCGCCGAAGCCGAGCAGGCAGGCCATGTGGTGCGGGTCGCGCGCGGTGCCGGTCTCGACGATGAGATTCACGTCGCAGCGCAGGCCCAGCCGCGAGAGGTGGTGGTGGATGGCGCTGGTGGCCAGCAGCGCATGCACCATCGGCCGCCCGGCCACCGGGTAGCGGTCGGACAGCAGCAGCATCACCATGCCGTCGCGCGCGGCCTGTTCGGCCTCGGCGCAGATGCGCTCGATGCCGGCACGCAGGCCCTCGTCTTCGCTGTAGGACAGGTCGAGCAGGCGGTTGGCCTGCACGTACTGCTCCATCTTCAGCAGCTGGCGCAGCTTGCGCTGGCTGAGCACCGGCGAATTGAGGATGACGTGGTTCACCGTCTCCGGACCGGCATGGAAGATGTTGGTCTCCTTGCCGAGCTGGGTGGACAGGGACATCGCGCAGTCTTCGCGCAGCGGATCGATCGGCGGGTTGGTGACCTGCGCGAAGGCCTGGCGGAAATAGTCGTACAGCGGGCGGCTGCGCTGGCTCAGCACCGCCATCGGCGTGTCGTCGCCCATCGAGCCGGTGGCTTCCTGCTCGGTCTCGGCCAGCGGCCGCAGCACCTGCTCCACTTCCTCGCTGCTGAGCTGGTACAGCTTGTGGTAGCTGCGCAGGGTGGCTTCGTCGAACGGCTCTTCCACCAGCGACGGGTCGATCAGTTCGGTCTGCAGGTAGGTCACGCCCTGCTGCAGCCACTGCTTGTAGGGCGCGCGGCCGCGGTTGATGCGGTCGACCGCATCGGAGTCGAGCAGGTCGCCGCGCTTGAGGTCGATCGCGATCATTTCGCCGGGGCCGAGCTTGCCCTTGCGTACCACCCGCTCGGTGGGCACTTCCCACACGCCCGCTTCAGAGGCAACCAGGAAGTGGCGGTCGGCGGTCAGCATCCAGCGTGCCGGGCGCAGGCCGTTGCGGTCGAGGGTGCAGACGGCGTAGCGGCTGTCGCAGGCAACGATGCCGGCCGGGCCATCCCACGGCTCGCTGTTCAGGCCGTGGAACTCGTAGAACGCGGCCAGGTCCGGGTCCTTGAACTCCAGCGACTGGGTGGCCGGCGGCACCAGGATGCGCAGCGCCTGGATCAGCTCCATGCCACCGGCGACCATCAGTTCCAGCATGTTGTCCAGGCTCTGCGAGTCCGAGCCGTGCATGGAGATCACCGGGTCGAATTCGGCGATGTCGAAGCGCGGCGTCTTCCACACCTTGCTGCGCGCCTGGGCCCAGCGGCGGTTGCCTTCGATGGTGTTGATCTCGCCATTGTGGGCGAGCATCCGGAACGGGTGGGCAAGCGGCCAGCGCGGCAGCGTGTTGGTCGAGAAGCGCTGGTGGAACACGATCGCGCTGGAGGCCAGTTCGCGCCGCTGCAGGTCCGGATAGAAGCGGCTGAGCTTGTCCGGCAGCACCATGCCCTTGTAGCTGATCGCATCGGGGGTGAGGGTGGTGACGTAGAAATCAGCGTGATCGCGCAGCTGCTGCTCGCTGCGGCGACGGGCCAGGAACAGCGCCAGCGCGAAGCCGGCATCGTCCTGGCCGACACCGGCATCGACGAACACCTGTTCGATGCGCGGCAGGGTATCGCGCGCCAGCTGGCCGCAGACGCTGTCATCGGTGGGTACCTCGCGCCAGCCGGCGACCTTGCAGCCGACCGCTTCCACCTGCGCCTGCAGCTGGGTGCGGCAGGCGTCGGCGGCCTCGGTGTCGTGCGGCAGGAACACCAGGCCGGCAGCGAAGCGCGCGGCGGTGGTGATGCCGGCTTCGCTGGCCAGCAGTTTCAGGAATGCATCGGGGCGGCGCAGCAGCAGGCCACAGCCATCGCCGGTCAGGCCATCGGCGGCGACGCCGCCACGGTGGGTCATGCGTGAAAGCGCGGCGATGGCGGTATCAACCAACAGGCGCGAAGGTTGATCGTCGAGCTGGGCGACCATGCCAAATCCACAGGCATCGCGCTCGGAGCGCGGGTCGTAAAGCCCTTGGCGGTTGCGGGGGGCCATCTCTACCTCGATGCGTATAGGGTTGGCGGCGACACTCGTCCCCGCTCATTCCCTGGAGCGCATCGTGAGGCCACCGGATGCCTCGACTAGATCACAGGTTGCTGCAGCGCCGCAATACACGGTTGCAGGTGCAACAGAACGCGCCGGCAACCCCGTGCCGGCGCGGGGTCGGCCTCAGCCGCAGCGCACGCCGCTGACCAGGCCCTTGTCGTCCACTTCGATGTTCAGGCGGTCGCCGAGGAATTCCATCGTGGCCACGTCGTTGGGCTTCATGACGCGCAGCTGGTGGGCACCGGCATCTTCCTGCGCCTGCTTGCCCAGCGCGTCGGCGTAGGCCTGGCCGACCAGGCTCTGCACCTGGCTGGCATCGCAGGTGCCGACCGGCGGTGCCTCGGTGGCCTTGCCGGCTTCGTCGGCCGGTGCCTTGGCGGCTTCGGCAGCCTGCTGGGCATGGGCCGTGGCCGAATCCTGTTCATCCAGCGCCGGTGCCTGGCAGGCGGTCAGGGCCAGCGCGGCCGGCAGCAGCAGGGCGGAGAGCGAACGGGCGCGAATCGGGAACGACATCATGACTCCGGAAGGGATTGTGAAAGCCCGAGCATAGCGGCGAACCGATCCTCACGTGTTTGTCTTGTGTTATCGACAGGATCGCGGCAGCGCGGCAGCGACACTGCACGCATGCCGACCCCCTCTACCCCCGAACGACAGGCCGCGCGCGCTGCGGGCCTGCGCTATGTCGATGACACCCAGCCGGGCATCAGCCGGCGCCGCGCCGGCAAGGGCTTCAGCTACCGCGATGCCGATGGCCATGCGGTGCGCGATGCCGCCACCCTGCAGCGCATCCGCGCGCTGGCGATTCCACCGGCCTATACCGCCGTATGGATCTGCGCCCACGCCAATGGCCATCTGCAGGCCACCGGCCGCGATGCCCGCGGGCGCAAGCAGTACCGCTACCACGCCGATTGGGCCGCAGTGCGCGACGCCGGCAAGTTCGACCGGGTGATCGCCTTTGGTGAAGCACTGCCCGCGCTGCGGCGCCGGCTCAGCCGCGATCTCAAGCACAGCGGCTTCCCCCGCGAAAAGGTGCTGGCGGTCGTGGTCGCGCTGCTGGCCGACACCCTGGTGCGGGTAGGCAATGAGTCCTATGCCAAGGAAAACAGATCCTTTGGCCTGACCACGCTGCGCAACCGGCACCTCGACCTGCTGCGCGGCGGGCGCGTACGGATGCGCTTCCGCGGCAAATCCGGGCAGCTGCACGAAGTGACGGTAGGTGACCGCCGGCTGGGCACGCTGGTGCGCGGCGTGCAGCAGTTGCCGGGCCAGGCGTTGTTCCAGTATCGCGACGACGACGGTGCCATCCAGCCGGTCGACTCCGGTGCGGTCAACGATTACCTGCGCGAGGTGATGGGCGAGGAATTCACCGCCAAGGATTTCCGCACCTGGGGCGGCACCCTGGCCGCGGTGCAAGCGTTCGCGGCCACCGAGTTGCCCGAACCGGCCAGCCAGCGTGCGCTGGCCAAGGTACAGCGTGAGGTGGTGTGCAAGGTGGCGACCCAGTTGGGCAATACGCCTGCGGTGTGCCGCAAGGCCTACATCGACCCCTGCGTGTTCGCCGGCTGGGAGCGCGGTGAACTGGCGGAACTGGCCGGCCTGCGTGGGCCGCGCCAGTGGGAGCAGGCCACCCTGCGCGTGCTGCGCAGGGCGCGCCGGCTCAGCCGCAGACGTCAGCCGCAATAGATCGCGGTGATGTTGTTGGTGCGGCCTTTCTCGATGGTCAGGCGGTCACCGCCTTCGTGTGCCGGCGGCACGCGCGGGCCGTCATGGCGCAGCACCTGCACGTGCAGGCTGTCGCTGTCCACGCGCGCGCGCTCGACGGTTGCGGCGGAGGCGGCCAGGCCGAGCGCACCACGCACCCTGTCGCTGTGGCACTGGCCGGAAATCACGCCGTCGATCGGCTGCACCTGGGCCACCGGCGTACTGCTGCAGGCGGCGAGGGCGAGACAGACGGCGGCGGTGGCGATGGCATGCTTCATGGAAGGATTCCTTGGTGTGGTTGCGTGCAGCGTGCGACGGCGCACGTGGTGGCGGAATGAACACCGTGCACATCGTGGATACGGTGCGCTCACCCCCGCCAACAGCCTGGGTGGAGACACTGCAGTCGCGGCGGATGCCGCCCCCGGTACTGCGGCGCATGCGCCCGGTAGTGCCGGCCGCTGGCCGGCGATCCCATTCCCCCCCCGAGGAGACCTGCATGGCCACCACCCGAAAGACCCCCGCCCGCCGCAAAGCCTCACCCAAGGTGCGCAAAGGCAGCACCGCGACCCAGACCGCTGCCGATCCCGCTCGCCCGCGGGTGGTGAAGACCGCAACCCGCAAGGCGGCGGCTGGTGATCCCCGCGCCGCCCGCGTTGCCGCCCGGCAGCGGCGCCTGCAGGACCAGGAAAAGGCCAAGGACGCCCGCGCAGCCAAGAAGGCCACGAAAAAGACCGCGACCCAGGCCGGCGCACGCCGCCAGCCGGAGGCCATGCCGGCCCAGCAGCTGGCAAAGCCGGGGCGCGAACACGAACTGGAGCTGGCACCGCGCTTCCTCGCGCCGGACTACACCGGCAGCGGCAAGCTGCAGGGCATGCGCGCGATCGTCACTGGCGGTGATTCCGGCATCGGCCGTGCTGTGGCCGTGCTGTTCGCACGCGAAGGCGCCGATGTGGCGGTCCTGCACCTGGACGAGGCCGAAGATGCCGACATTACCCGCCAGCACGTGGAGCGCGAAGGTGGCCGCTGTGTGGTGATCGCCGGTGACGTGCGCGACCCGCGCTTCTGCAACAAGGCGGTCAAGCAGGTGGCCAAGGCCTTCGGTGGCATCGACATCCTGGTCAACAACGCCGCGTTCCAGCTGCACTGCGAGCGGCTGGAGGATCTGGAAGACGCGCACCTGCAGGAGACGCTGCAGACCAACATCGGCGGCTACATCCAGATGGCGCGTGCGGTACTGCCGCATCTGGGCGAGGGGGCCAGCATCATCAACACCGGCTCGGAAACCGGACTCTTCGGCAGCAAGGCGCTGATCGACTACTCGGCCACCAAGGGCGCGATCCATGCGTTCACCAAGGCCCTGGCCAGCCAGCTGCTGCCGCGCGGCATCCGGGTCAACTGCGTGGCGCCGGGGCCGGTATGGACGCCGCTGAACCCGGCCGACAAGCAGGCCGGGGATGTCGCCGAGTTCGGAAAGGACAGCGACATGGGCCGGCCTGCACAGCCTGAAGAGCTGTCACCGGCGTATGTGTTCCTGGCCTCGCCGGTCTGTGCAAGCTACATCAGCGGGGCGATCCTGCCGGTGATGGGTGGGCCGCGCGGCTGAGTCGTGACGGTTCCCGCCTGGAGATCCGGCGGCAGCGAAGGTGTGCGGCCTGTCAAAGGCCCCACACCGTGCGATTGGGGTAGGCTGATCCTGTACCGACCATGTTCAAGGACCGACCATGCCCGAAATGGATATCAATGCCGCAGCCAACGAGGTCGTCGCCCTGCTGCGGCGGAACGATGCGCGTGCTGCCGCCACCCGCCTCCAGGCCCTGCACGACGGCCAGAGCGCAGTGGTGCAGGAATCGCTGGATCGCTATATCTCGGCGCGTGCGGCCGCCGAGCTTGAGGGCTTGCGCCGGAACGGGGGCGTGGCCGCAGCGGATGCAGCTACGGTGAATCCGATGCTGGATCGCTTGGGCGAGGCGACGCGCCCGCCGCGGATGCCCGATGCTGCCGAGACAGCGGGATTGAGCCAGGCCCAGCAGTACGACGTTTATGGCAGCATCGTGGCCCAGCGCGGCAACATCGCAGCGAACGATGCAATGGCGACCCAGGACCGCGTGGTGCTGGGGTTGCGCGATGAGAACCGCACGACCGAGGCGCGCGGACGTGGCGTCTACGATGACCGCATCGTGGTGCTGTGGAAGGATGCGCAGGGCCGCGGCCACGTGCGCGAGTTCAACCAGGCCACGACCGAGCCGACCGCCCAGTACGACGGCCATGCCAAGACCGCGCCGCGCAGCCCGGGCTTTGGCAATGTGGCGACGCGTGCCAAGACCGAGGGTGAGGACGTCAACGGCGACCGGGTCAAGGATCTGGGGCGCCTGGGCGAGGGCACCATCGAGATGCGCGCCACCACCCATCCGCGCAATGGCCATCCCGATGAGTTCGCACTGCGTCCTTCGCAGGACGCGATCACTGCGGGCGCCGGACGGGTGGAGCGCGACAGCAATGGCGATGGCTGGTTCGATGCGCGTGATACCCAGGGCGTACAGGACCTCAACGACACCTTCAAGATCCATCGTGGCAGCCGTTCCAACACCGATTCGGCCGGTTGCCAGACCATCGGTGGCGGCGAGTATGACGACTTCGTGTCGACGGTGCGCGGCACGCCTGGGCAGAACCGCTGGCAGTACGTGCTGACCTCGGTTGCACCCGGCCAGACGCGCGAATTGGGGCAGGACGTGCCGCTCGCGGCCAACGAGGACCCCCGTCAGCCGCAGCATCGCGATCATGCCCTGCAGCAGCAGATCAGTACGCGCCTGCAGGCCCTGGGCGGACGCTACGCCGAGCATGCCGAGGACTACAGCCTGGTGATGCTGCGCGAAGCGAAGGCCGCAGGCATCACCCGGGTCGACCAGATCGTGGCCAGCAATCCCAGCGCCGGCCGTGCGGCTGGCGAGACACTGTTCCTGGTGCAAGGCAGCCCGGGCGATCCTGCGGCGCTGCGCGCAGGGGTCAATGCGGCCGAGGTGCGCGAGACCGCGGTGGAATCCAGCCTGCGCCAGCTGCAGCAGCAATCGCGCGAACAGGCTGCACCTGCGCCCGCGCCGGCACAGCAGCAGGACGCGCCGGCGATGGGAGGGCGTTGATCGATGATCCGATCGCAGTTGACGCCGAGCGTTCCATTGATGCTGCTGCTGGCCTGCAGTGCCTGCGCGCCCGCTGGAGAGCGCGTCGCGCCGGTGGCGCCCACTGCCAGCTCGGCCGCGAAACCGGAGGCCCTGCCTGCGCAGACCCTTCCCACGGATCGCGGACTGCCCGCATTGCCGAAGGCTTCCGGCAGCGGCCATCCCGGCGGCCGCTACGCTACGCTGCCCGAACCTGCCAGGCAGGTGCTGGCGCAGTTGAAGTGCAACGTGGAGAGCGCCAGCAAGGTGCAGGTGCTCTCCATTCCCGCGCAGGATGGCCAGCAGGATTTGATGGTTACTGATCGCAGCGGGCCGCGTTTCCGCTATTGGATGCGGTCGTTCTCCGGCAGTGGCGGTACCACCGGCTATCTGGTGCAGCTGCAGGGCTGCCCGGCAACCACCACGGGCATGCGCGCCTACATCGCACAGGGAGCCGCACCGCTGCAGGATGTCACCGCATCCATCCTGGCGCAGGCCGGATTGCCCGATGCGGCGACCATGACGGCCTACCAGGACAAGGGCGCGGGCGATCTGTTCGCCTTCATCGGCGTGCTGGACAAAGTGCCAGTGCTGCGCTGGGTGGCCGAAGCCGACCCCGAACAGCCACTGGCCGCCGATGCACGCAGCTTCGACCATGGCAATGCCATCCACGGCGGATTCCTGCACTGGAACCAGGATCACTTCGAAGTGGCCAGGGCCGTTCCCGCCGCGCTATGGCCCTGCGATGACAGCCCGTTGCTGCCGTGCAAGGCCGACCCGTTCGTGACGGGGCGTTGAGGCATCGCGCACATAGAAGTCGGCAATGCGCGGAATGAACTGCTGCGGATTGGCACCGACAAGATTGGTCAGCACCACGACCGCCACGCCGCGCTCGGGATAGACCACGAAGGCCGAGCGCGCACCGCCGATACCGGCCACCTGAAGGTCGGGCGATGCGCGCAATACCGCCCAGCCACCCGCCCACGGGCCGGCGCGGCCATCAGCGAGGTGCTCTGCGCTCCACATCCGCCGCAGGGCCGTCTCCGGCAGCAAACGGCCTTCGGTCAGTGCGACGAGCCAGCGCGCGGTGTCGTCGGCGGTGGTGAGGATGCCGCCACCGGCCCAGAGCGAAGGCGGTATGTCGTAGAACCAGTGCGACAGGCGGGACGGTGCATCCACAGCATCGGTGGCACGCGGGGCCAGGCTGTACATCGTCGCCGCATCCGGAATCAGGTCGTAGCTGTCGCCGAAGGTGGTGCGGGCCATGCGCGCGCTGCTGAACTGGCGTGTGGCCAGGAAACGTTCGTAGGACATACCGGATTGCTGCGCGATGATCCGTGCCAGCAGGACATAGTTGGTCTGGTTGTAGGCGAAGCGCTGCCCGGGCGCCGCTTCCAGCGGCCGCGCTGTCACCGCCGTCCACGCCTGTGCTTCGGAGCCACCGCCCAGCAGTCCGTTCGCATCAAGGATGTCCGGAAGGCCTGAGGCATGCGCCAGCAACTGGTGTACGCGCACGTCTCTCCATGCTGGCGGAAGATCATCCAGGTAACGCGAGGCCGGCGCGTCCAGATCCAGTCGTCCCTCCTGCGCCAGCTGCGCAGCCGCCACGCCGGTGAATGCCTTGGTGGCCGAGTTGAGCGGGAAGCGGGTGTCGCGCGAGGCACGCACACCGTTCTCGACATTGGCCAGACCGTAGGCCTCGGACAGCACGATCTGCCCGTCCTTGACCACCGCGACCTGCAATCCGGGGATGCGCTGCTCCAGCATGATCTGGCGGATCAGGCGGCGGGTCTGGTCGTTGGCGTGGTCCTGGCTGGAAGCAACGGCGGCGAAGGGCAGTGCACTGATGAGCATGAGCAGGGCACGGAGCATTGGGCGGGACATGTGGAATTCCAGCGGGGCGTTGCAGATCGGATGCAGCGGGCGGGTCAAAGGTTTAGGCGCTCGGTGGTGCCTACCGTTCGTCGGCCCATGACTTCCGGGGGGTTGACTACAGTTGTCGTCACGCAGACAGTGGCGACACGTGTAGTCAAGGGAGTGGTGTCATGCGTGGCAAGACGATCGGGGACCAGGAGCTGGCCCTGCTGCAGTACATCGATGAACATGCGCCGGCCACGGTCGGCGAGGTCGCCAGTGGCTACGGGGAGGCCCGTGGGCTGGCCCGCTCCACCGTGCTGACGATGATGGAGCGACTGCGGGCGAAGGGGTATCTTCAGCGCCAGCAGCAGGACGGTGTCTACCGCTACCAGGCCACGCGTGGCCCGCAGAGCGTGCTGCAGGGCGCGGTGGCGCAGTTCGTCGACAACACCCTGCAGGGCTCGGTGTCGCCGTTCGTGGCCTACCTGTCGCAGCGCCAGCAGGTCAGCGACAACGAGCTGGCCGAACTGGAAGCGCTGGTTGCCCAACTCCAATCGCGCCGCCACGAGGGCTGAGCCATGGACACCACGATGCTGATCCCGATGTTGGAACGGCTGGGCTGGACCAGCCTGCAGACCGTACTGCTGGTGGCCCTGGTGTATGGCGTATGCCGCGCGCTGCCGTCGCTGTCGGCGGCGACCCGCTGCCGCCTGTGGTGGCTGGTCTCGCTGCAGGCTGTGCTCGGCCTGTTCTGGAGCCAGCCGTTGCAGCTGGCCTGGTTGCCGGCGCCGCAGGCGGTGGCGATGAGCGCGACCGATGTGGCCGCCGACATGGTCTACCCGCTGGCCCCGGAGGCCTCGGCACAGCTGTTGGCCGCAATGCCGATGCCCGCCGCGGACGTGCCGGCGGTGGCATGGTGGGCCGTCGCACTGGCCACGCTGTGGATGTCCGGCGTGCTGCTGATGGCCCTGCGTACCTTCGGTGAGTGGCGTCGCTGCCGCGCGCTGCTGGCAGCGGCCTATCCCTGCGAGGACGAGGCGCTGGTGCAGGCCCTGCAGCTGGCCTCCGATGCGCACGGCGTGCGTCCTGCGCCGCGGTTGTGGATGAGCACGCAGGTGGACGCACCGCAACTGGTCGGGCCGTTCCGCCCGGTGCTGCTGCTGCCGGCGGGCGACAACGCCCTGCAGGGCGACGCGCTGGACCTGGCCCTGACCCACGAACTGCAGCACCTGCAGCGGCGTGACCTGCAATGGGGCCTGCTGCCTGCACTGGCCCAGCACCTGTTCTTCTTCCACCCGCTGCTGCGCCTGTCGGTGCGTGAATATGCACAGGCGCGCGAGGAAGCGGTGGATGCAGCGGTGGTTGGCCAGCACGGTGCCAGCCGCCAGGCCTATGGCCGTCTGCTGCTGCAGCTGGGCGTGGCACCGCAGCCGCATCTGGGCGTGGCCAGTGCCGCACCGGATACCACCAGCCTCAAGCGCCGCCTGCTCTCGCTGCAGTCGCGCCGGTCCTGCCCGCGCATCCTGGCGATGGCGTTGACTGCGGTGGTGCTGGTGGTGGGCGTGGCGCCGATGCGGCTGGTCGCAGCGCCGGTGCCGCCGGCACCGCCCGCGCCTCCTGCGGCGCCGAAGGTCGTGCCGCCGCCGCCGCCGAAGGCTCCGAAAGCGCCGCCCGCACCGCCTTCGTCCGCGCGCGTTCCGGCCGTGCCGGTGGCGCCCGCGCCGCCCGCCGAGCCGGCTGATGTCGAGGCGTTGTCAGGTCCGGACGATGCGGATGTGGCGGTCGACGTGGATGCGGATGTCGATGTCGATACCGGCATGCACAGTGAACACACGACCTCCCGCACCACTTCCATCACCACCTACGGCCGCCTGGACCTGGGCAAATCGCCGCCGGAGGCCTTCGTGCTGGTAGATGGCGATTCGACCTTCGCCAACGGCGGCATGGACGACGTGACGGTGGCCCGCAGACAGCTCGGCAAGGGTCCGGCGCTGTGGTTCCGCAAGGGCGACAAGCGCTACGTGGTGCGAGACCCGATGATGATCCAGAGCCTGCAGCGTGCCTACAGCGGCGCGGCGGATCTGGGCCGCCAGCAGAGCGAACTGGGCCGCCAACAGAGTGCGCTGGGTCGCCAGCAGGGCGAACTCGGCAGGCAGATGGGCGAGATGGGCCGCCTGCAGGGCGAGGAGGCGCGCCGCATGGCACTGGCCGCTGCCGAGGCTGCGCGCAGCGCGGTGGCCGCGCATGACATCAACCGCGAAGCGGCGGCAGAAGCGGCGAAGGCGGCGCGGGGCGCGACCAACGATGCGGCCATTGCACGTGAGGCTGCACGTGAGGCTGCTGCAGAGGCACGTCGTGCGATGCAGGAAGTGGACAACGAAACCGCGCGGGCCACCCACACCCGCGGCATGCAGCGCCTGGCCAGCCAGCAGTCTGAACTGGCCAGCCGCCAGGCGGCGCTGGGCAGCCGGCAGGCTGCGTTGGGTGAGCGTCAGGCACGCGTGCATGAGCAGGCGTCGCGGCAGGCGCAGCAGGTGATCGCACGCGCACTGGCCAGCGGCAAGGCCGAGCGACTCTGACTGGTAGTGCCGGCCGCTGGCCGGCAATGTGGGGTGCCGGCCAGTGGCCGGCACCCACTGGGTTGATCAACCGCAGCTGGCGCGCTCGATCCGGTTCTGACCGTCCACCTGCACCGTCACGCGGTCCTGGCGGAAGTCCATGGTTACCTCCATGCCCGGCTTGACCACGCGCGCGTTGCGGGCACCGCTATCGGCGACCAGTTTCTTGATGGTGGCCTCGTCGGCGGTCTTGCCGGTGAAGGCTTCCAGCGCTTCCGGCCTGCATTCGTGGGCGGCATCGGCCACCGGTGCCGGTGCGGCATCGTGGGTGGTGCTGCTGCCGGCGTGGCTGCAGGCGGCCAGCGGCAGGATGGCGAGCAGGGCAAGCGGATTGAGGCGCATCGTCGGGCTCCAGGCGTGGATGGTGGCGGCAGTGTCACCGCTGCCACCGTCAGGGCATGTCAACGCGGCCCTGGGCCATTACCGCCCGACCAGCGCCAGTGTTTCGCGCTCGCGCTGCTCCTCGCGCACCAGTCGCTGCAGCAGCAGGGCCAGGGTGACCACGTCCTGATGGTTGTGGTCGGCCACCCGACGCAGGTTCACCGCATCGCCGCCGCGCAGGAAACGCAGCCATGCGCCCGGGGCTTCGGAGCCAGGCAGGTCATCCTCGCGCACCACGCGCAGCAGCTGGCGCTCAATGGTGGACAGCTTGCAGTTCTCCCACGTGCCGCGATAGCGGCGGCGGGTCGGGTAGAGCAGGTCGACGTGATCCAGCGCGCTGATCGGGCAACGCTGGCGGGCCAGCCGGTAGCGCGTCTTCAGCAGCGGCGCATCGTAGCTGCGCCCGTTGTAGCTGCAGAACACGGTGGACGGCTGCAGCCAGCGGGCGAAGGTGGCCAGCATCGCGTCCTCGGCGGCCATCGTCGACATCAGCAACTGGCGGATGCGCAGGCCTTCGCCACGCTGCGGGCACACATGCCAGTCGGCGGCGCCGATCATGAAGGCGCGGGTGCCAGTGCCGCCGGCCAAGCCGGTGGTCTCGGTATCGAAGAACAGCAGGTCGCGCGCGGCGACGTGCTCGTGCTCGCGCCTGGCGAAAGCCAGGGAAAGCGGTTCTACGGGAATCGGTTGCGGCTGCAGCGACTCGATCAGGAACAGCCCCGGCGCGATTTCCTCGCCGGGGAGCTGGCGATCCTGGGCACTGGCGCGTGCCGGTGCGGCTCCACCACGCGAGCGCAGGCCGAGCAGGCGGTGCAGGCTGCCCACTTCCGGTCGACGCAACGGTGCGGCGGCCGTCACAGGCGCGGCAGCGCCGGTCGGCTTGTGGCGGATTTCCTGTTCGACCCAGGCGAACACCGAGCGCTCTGCCGGTGGCTGCCGTGCATCGTTGGCGGCTACCGGGGCCGGCGCCGGGGGGGGCGGCTCGGGTGCCACCGGCGTGACTGCTTTCGGGTCGCCGGCCTGCTTCCGCAGCAGGCGCAGCTTGTCCAGGCTCAGGCTCACGGTGCCAGCAGCTCCATCGGCTCGCGCGTGGTCACCACCAGGTCGCGCACGTGCTGGCAGGCTTCTGCGTCGAACAGGTCGAGCACGCGCAGCGCCAGCGCGCGCGGCGAGGTTTCATCTTCCTCCTGTGCAGCCAGCACCGGGCCGACACAGGCCGGGCAACCGGCCTTGCAGTCGCAACGCTGCACCAGTTCGCGCGCGCGCTGCACCAACTCGGCCTGGCGCTGCCACAGCGGCTCGCTCAGGCCAACGCCGCCAGGAAAGTTGTCGTACAGATAAACGGTCGGCACGAACTCCTGCAGCAGCTCCACCGCGCCAGGGTCGCCTTCGCTGCCGCGCAGCTGGCCACGGCCGCTCTGGTCGGCGATCGCGAACCAGGCACCATCGCCGTTGCCGACTGACTTCTGCAGATCGCGCGCATCGGCCATCACCGCCACGGTGGCGACGATGTGCAGGGCATACGCGGCGCCAAGGAAGCCATCCAGCGCATCCTGCTTGCTGGCGAACGCGCGCAGCAGCAGCGCCTGCGGCAGCTGCCACCACACCGCAGTGGTGTGCAGTTCCTGGTCGGGCAGGTTCACCGGCCCATAGCCGATGTTCTCGTGGGTGTAATAGCGGATCTTCTTGTAGCCGGCCACGCGACGCACCACGTGCACTTCGCCATGGTGCGAATCGCCACGGCCGGCCACGCCACCGTCGAAACGGTCCAGCACCTTGAGCTTGGTGAAGTCGATGCTGTCGGTGTAGTAATCCACATGCGTGCGGGTGACATAGGCCTTGCGGCCGTCCCAGTCCAGCGTCTCCACCTGGTAGGGCGTGGACTGCACCATGTGGATGGCGCCTTCGTACAGGGTGAGTGCGGCGGCGGAATAATCGACCTCGGCGATGATCTGCTGGCGGCCGTCGCTGCGGTCGACCACCACGAAGTTGCCGTCGGCCACCGCGCGCAGGCTCACCGCGTTGGCCGGATAGCTGTCGGCGATCCATTCCCAGCGCTCGCCTTCGCGGTGGATGACTTCGGTTTCGGCCAGCGCTTCCAGGAACACTTCCGGATCGATCGGGCCGAAGCCATCGCCAACCCGGAACGGCAGTTCGAAGGCTGCGCAGCGGATGTGGTCGAACAGGATCAGCGGCTGGTCAGGTGCAATGCGTGCATGTTCGGGCGAGGCCTCGGCGAAGAAGTCCGGATGCCGCACCACGTACTGGTCCAGCGGCTGCGAGCTGGCCACCATCACCCCCAGCGCCGGCTGCTGGCGGCGACCGGCGCGGCCGAAGCGCTGCCAGGTGGCGGCCACGCTGCCGGGATAGCCGTTGAGAATGACCACGTCCAGGCTGCCGATATCCACGCCCAGTTCCAGCGCCGACGTGCTGACGATGCCGTCGATGTTGCCGGCGCGCATCGCACGCTCGGTCTCGCGGCGCTCGGTGGGCAGGTAGCCGCCACGGTAGGCGCGGATGCGCGGCGGCTTGCGCGGGTCGTGGTCGAAGATGTCCTTCAGGTACTTGGTCAGCACTTCGACCATCAACCGGGTCTGCGCGAACACCAGGGTCTTCAGCCCGGACTTGATCGCGATGCGCGCGATGCGGTTGCTCTGCGAGCGTGCCGAGGCGCGCAGGCCCAGGTCCGGATTGATCACCGGCGGGTTCCACAGCAGTACCTGTTTCGGTCCGCTGGGCGCACCGGATTCGGTGATCGCGGTGACCGGTGCCTCGATCAACGCCTCGGCATGCGCCTGCGGATTGCCGATGGTGGCCGAGCACAGGATGAACTGCGGTTGCACGCCGTAGAACGCGCAGATGCGCTTGAGCCGGCGCAGCACGTTGGTGACGTGGCTGCCGAACACGCCGCGGTAGGTGTGTACTTCGTCGATGACGATGTAGCGCAGGTTCTCGAAGAACTGCGCCCACTTGGTGTGATGCGGCAGGATCGCCTGGTGCAGCATGTCCGGGTTGGACACCACGATGTCGCCATGCAGGCGGATCGCCTGGCGCGCATCACCCGGGGTATCGCCATCGAAGGTGAAGGCCTTGACGCCCAGATCGCCGGCACGGTTGAGTTCCAGCAGCTCGGCCACCTGGTCCTGTGCCAGCGCCTTGGTCGGGAACAGGTACAGCGCCTTGGCCTTGTCCTGCATCGCCGCGCTGACCACGGGCAGGGTGTAGCACAGCGACTTGCCGCTGGCGGTGGGGGTGACGATGGCCACGTGCTCACCACGCTGGCTGGCCTCCCAGGCCTCGGCCTGGTGGCTGTAGAGCTGCTCGATGCCGCGTGCCTTCAGGGCCGCGGCCAGGGCCGACGGTACCGCATCGGGAATGGGGGCATAGCGGCCCTCGCGGCCGGGAATGGCAAAGCTGCCGGTGATGCGGTCCTGGTAGCGGCGCTGCAGGCGCGCGCTGAGCAGGGCGCCGTCACGGGCGGGCAGGCCATCGCGGGTGGCGAGCTTCTGCTCGGCATCGGCGGTGCGCTTGGCGAGTTCGTAAGCCATGGAAAGTGGAGCCGGGACGGATTGCGAGGGGTCACATGGCACCACATCCACGTCTCAGGATGTGAGACATCGCACACGGAGGGCGTGAACCGTTCAGTGCTCGCGTCCCGTGGCGCCGCCGCATCTCCCCTGGCTGAACAGCTGCCAGTGCAGCAACGAAATCTGAAGCCGGCATCCGTATCCTTGGGCGCTGGACGCAACCAACAGGGCGGATGGCTGTGGCACGACGTGGAACGCAGGGAGCACTCCTGGCCGGCATGCTGCTGGCCGGCATCGCGCAGGCGCAGCAGGCCGCGCCGGTATCGGTGCCCGATCCTGCACCCGTTCCCCCTGCTGATGCCCCGGCAGCAGCCACCGCGCCGATCTCCACCGCCCTGCCGCAGGACAACGTCACCACCCTCGGCGAGGTGCGTGCACTCAAGCCCGACGACGAGCCGCTGGACCTGTACCGCTTCAAGAACCCGGTGAAGTTCGGCGACAACCGCTTCAGCCGCGACTGGAGCGAGCCACCGTCACCGGAGCAGGTCAGCATGGGCGGCGGCTACATCATGATGGGCGTGGTCAAGGGCGTGCTGGCGGCGGGCCGGGGCCTGAACAAGCTCACCGGTGGCCCCGACCAGATCCAGTCCGCCATCGCCCGGCCACCGCCTGAGCTCAGTGCCGAACAGCGGCAGCGTGCGCTGCGGTTCTCCCAGCAGCAGGATGCCGGTGATGCACCGCCGGTGAAGTAGGCCGGTATATCCTGCCGGTTCCTCAACCGATAGCGCTGCCATGTTCCTGCGTTCGTTCTGCCTGCTGGCTGCATTGCTGCCCGCGTCCGCCTTTGCTGCCGGCATCGCCGGTGATGGCGCGTGCCGCAATGGCGCGTTCCCCTCCGAACAGAGCCGGTTCGCGCTGGCGCGGGTGGTCGACGCACCGCGCCTGTATCTGCTCGGCGACATGGACGGGTGCCCCGCCAAGGGCGAACCGGCCTGCCGCCAGCGCAGCTATGTGGTCAACGGCGATACGGTGGTGACCGGTCGCGACCTTGGCCGCTACCGCTGTGCGTTCTTCCCGAACAAGGTGGGTGGCAGCGCCGGCTGGGTGGACCGCAGCAAGCTGCAGCCGTTGCCGGTGGCCGTGCCAACGCTGCAGGACTGGGTGGGCCACTGGAAAGACGGCGACAACGGCCTGCGCATCACCGTGCAGGGTGGACAACTGCATGTGGATGGCGACGCCTACTGGCCTTCTGCCAACCCCACGCCGGAACAGCGCCCGTATGGCCCGAACATGGGCCAGGTGGAAGCGCGCGCGACGCCGCGTGGTGCTGATGTCGAGTTCGTCGAGGACACGTGCCGGGTGCGCGTGCACTCGCTGGGCGAGGTGCTGATCGTGGCCGACAACAGCGAATGCGGTGGCATGAACGTGCGCTTCAACGGCGTGTACCGGCGCGCGGGGAAACGCTGAAGGACGCATGACGGAGGGGGTCAGAGCCCTGTCGTGGGCGAAAGGGATCCGACCCAGGGTCAGCGCCGCCGCTCCAGCCACCACAGCAGCGAAGCGCACACCGTGAACGCCAGCCACCAGGGCCAGCGCGAGCCCGGCACGGGCTGCATCATCGCCGTGTTCGTCGGCCCGCTGACGGCCAACGCCCGCGTGGTTGCATCGATCATCGCCTGCTGGTGCAGTGCAGGTGCGGCCTTCGGGTCGAACACATAGCGCCAGACCGTGGTGTCGCCGTGCTGCAGGCGCTGCCAACCCGCCTCGCGCGGCCACCAGCCGGCGCAGCGCAGGGTCGACGTTGCGCCGTCAACGATCAGGGGCACGCTGTCTCCGCGCGCGTTGAAGACCTGCAGTGGCGCCTGCACGCCGCACAGCGCCTGCCGTTCGCCCGCCCAGCCGAGCGTCTGCGGCGACCACAGCGCATCACCGCTGCCCTGCGCGCGCGCCAGCGTGGCGACGACGCTGCTCCAGAGTTCACCGTGGCGATCATCGCGTCCGGCCAACACCCAGCGCCAGCTGTCGGTGATCGGCAGCAGGCCGATGCGGCCCTTGCCGACCGCGCGCCAGCCGCCGACGGCCTTGCCCGACCCATCCCGCAGCAGGGCGTTGCTGCCTGGCGCCTGCAGCGCCAGTGCTTCCAGCGCGGGCAGGGGCGCACTGTGCGAGCTGCGGTCAGCCTCCTCGCCGTAGCCGGTCGGCAGCGTTCCGGCGGCGAGCGGGCCGCGTCGTGCGGCGAGGACCGCGCTGTCGCCATCGCCGGGAAGTTCGAGGGCGTGGCTGCTGCCATCGCCCTGCACTGGCAGGCCCAGATCGCGGAGGCGCTGGCGCGCGCCGGCTGCAGGTGCGCCTGCACTGCGCAACAGAACGCCAAGGCCGTCACGCAACGCCTGCCGCACGGCAGCCAGCTGGCCGGCACTCAATGCGGTCAGGCTGCGCTCGTCCAGCAGCAACAGATCGCTGCGCGCGAGTGACGCTGCATCCAGCGCGACCGCGCCATCCCCCACGCTGACACCTGCCCCGGTATCGGCCTGTACCTGCACGCGGATGCCGGTATCGGCGGCCCAGCGGCGCAGGTACTTCAGCTCCGGGCCCGGCGCACTGGCACGCACCAGCATGCGCAGCGGTGCCGCCGGCAGGGTCTGCTGCGGTACCGGCGCGCTGTCCACCACATGACCGCCGGCATCGAGCAGGCGCAGCTGGAACACGCTGCGGCCCTCGGCGCGGGCGATGCCGCTGAGCTGCACGTGACCGTCCTCGGCAACGTCCACGCGATCGACCACGCTGTCGGCGGGGTCAAGCAGTTCCGCCTTGGCCTTGGCGACGCCGCGCGCCTGTGCATGCACGTCGAAGCGTGCGCCGGGCGCGGTGTCGGCGGGTGGCTGCAGCGCGATCCACCCGCGCGTCGGAGCTACCGGCTGCCAGCGCACGTCGCGTGGCAGTACCGCGTCGCGGTCACGCGCGACCAGGCCGGCACCGACCAGCGTCAGCGTGGAAGCCGGATGCTGGCGCAGCGCCGTGGCCAGGTCCGGCACGCGCTGGCCCCCAGGCACATCGGCAGCCTCAGGCAACAGCAGCCGCGGGCCTGCGCTGGCCGGCAGCGCGCCGGCCTTGTCGGCATCGATTCCCAGCACGACCAGGCCGACTGCGGGTTGCTGGCCGGTGGGCGGGACCAGGCAGAAGTACAGCAGCGTGGCAGCGATCAGCTGCAGCGCAATCACGATCCACTGGCGGCCACGACGCGCGGCATTGCCACGCAGCTGGCGCACGCTGGCGATGACCACGATCAGGACGAGTGCCAGCGCAATCCACAGGTTCACAGCGGAGGCGTTCATGGCTGCACCTCCAGCGCATCAAGGTACCGCTGCCCCATCGCATCGGCGGCGTTGCGCCGCATTGCCTGCGGCAGGGGTCGCTGCAGCGCGCGCCATACCTGTGCGCGCAGGCGCTGGCGGCAGTCGCGGCAGCCGGGTTCGATGCGCAGCTGCTCGATGGCGGCAGCCAGATCGAGTGCGTCGGGCAGGTAGGCGGCATTGCGCTGCTGCCAGCTGGCGAGTGCGTCGAGGTCGGGCACGCTGGTGTCATCGCCGAGGCGCTGCCACGCTTCGACGATGGCCGGATCGGGCGGGGTGCGGGCGGCCAACGGCAGTTCACGGCTGGCCAGCCCAGCGCGATCGCCACCCAGCCGGCGGCCTTCATCGATCGGCGGCAGCTCCGGCCCCACCCGTGCCAGGTAGATGCGCTCGGCCTGCTGCACCTGCTTGATGAACCCCAGTGCCTTGTAGGCGAACGGCAGTGCCTGCTCCGGACGGCCCTGGCGCAGCTCGCCTTCGGCCGACCACATCTGGTCCAGCGCGGCCTTCAGCGTGGCGCGGGTCTGTGGGTCGAGCAGGGTCGCGGCCTCGGCATGGTCGTGGGTGTGGCCGTACTCCGACAGCACATCGGTGGCGCTGCCGAACACCGGTGGCGCATCGGCATTGGACGCCTTGCCGCCGTGGTCGTGGCCATGCGCGTCGTGCGCACCGGCCTCGGCGCCATCGTCGTGATCGTGTTCGTCGTCGTGGCTGTCTGCGGTCGGCGCATCGCTGGTGGGCAGGTCGCTGGTCGGCGGTGGCTTCGGTGCACCTTCGCTTTCTTCGCCCAGGAACTGGCCATAGCGCAGGCGCAGGATGCGCTGGTCGACACCGATCGCATCGCTGCGTTTCACGAAGTCCTCGGCGGCAAGGCTGCGTCGCTGCCGGATCAGCGCTTCGGCATCGATGATGATCTGCCGCTGGCTGCGGAAATAGGCCGGCAGGGTCTTCTTGATGCGGCCTTCCAGTTCGGCACCGAGTGCAACCTCGGCGCTGGGCAGGCGCAGGATCACGCTGCTGCTGCGCCCGGTCTGCGGTGTTGGCGCGTGGTTGTCGCGCACTTCCAGCTGGGCGATGACATCGTTGCCCGGTTGCGCGCCCAGCGCAGCCAGATCCAGCGTGTGGGCGAAACGCCGCGCGGTGGCTTCGCCGCTGCCGGCAAGCGTCACGCTGCGTTTCACGAAGGTGATGTTCTCACCGCTGCCCTGGGTGGTGGTGATCGACAGCGTTGCCTGCGCGGCTACGCCATAGTCGTCGGTGGCCTCGAAGCGCAACGACCACTGGCGTTGCCCGGGCGTGCCCAGCACCAGGCTGGCGGCCGGCTCCAGCACGCGTACGCCGGGCGCGCGGTCGGCGACCACGTCCAGACGATGCAGGTCGGTTCCGGCCAACGCCGGCTCGCTCACCACGCGGTACAGCACCGGCGTGCGCGCCACATCCTGTGCCTGCCACTGGCCATCGTGTTCGTTCAGCGGCAACCGGCGACCATCGTGGAACTGCAGCCATGCCTTGTCCGGTGCGCGATCGAAGCGCAACGACCACGACAGCCGGCTGTCGGCGGCGACCTTGGCATCCAGTGCGTTCTGGGTGAGCGTGGCTTGGCCGGTATAGGCCGGCGCGTCGATGCGCATGCGGGTGGACTGCAGGTGCAGTGGGCCCGCGGCAGCCGTGCTGCCAGGCGCCGACGCACGGGCCGGCGCGGAGCCGGGGCTGGAACGTGGCCAGCCGAATGCCAGCGCAACGATGGCCAGGCCTGCGATCCAGCACAGCGCCAATGCTCCACGCGGCCAGCGCGGACGCAGTTCCGGCATCGCGCGTTCCAGCGTGGCCAGCACATGCGCGCGCTGGCGCTGCTGCAGCGGATTGAGGGTAAGCGCATCGGCAAACAGCAGGTCGGCACTGTCCTCACTGGCGCCGCTGCCATCGAGCTGGCGCTGCAACCACTGCGGGTCCAGCTGGCGGGAGCGTGCCGTGGCGAGCGCTGCGCAGGCAAGCAGGCCGATGGTGCCGATCACGCAGGCGATATCGAAGCCCGCCAGGCGCAGCGCCAGCACCGTTGCGGCCAGCGCCCACGGCAGGCCCAGCAGCAGGGTGACGAGCGCACGGCGGCGGCGCGCGTGCTGCCAGGCGAGCTGCAGGGTGTTCATGCGGGCCCCCTGCGTCGATGACTGCTGGCCATCCAGCGTTCCAGCGCGAACAGCAGCACGATGGCCAGCAGCAACCACGGGGTGAGCTTGCGCAGCGGCGGCGTTGCCGCAGGCAGTGCTGCCTGGCGGGGGGCCTGGTCCTGGGCATCGCCGAGGCGTGGCAGCGGATGCGGCTGCAGAGCCAGCAGCAGCGCGCGTGGCAACTGCGGATCGCGCAGCGCAGCGTTGCCTGAGGCATCCCAGTCGCCGGGCAGAGACAGCAGGACACCGTGGCCGATGCGTTGCTGCCACAGCAGCGGGGAGCCCTCGGTGTTGCGCAGCAGGATGCTGGCCTCGGCGGCAGGCTTGCCGGCAGTCACTACACGTCCGCCGTCCTGCAGCCACGCCTGCCAGTTCGCCGGCAGTGCGCCAGTGCGGCTCCACACGCCGATCTCGCCGCGTTCGGGCAGCGCATCCGCCACCAGAGGCGCGAGCGGCGCCTGCCTGCCCCACGCGCGTTGCAGTGCATTCAACCAGTGCTGGACGGCGGCCGAAGCATCGCTGTGCACGCGCAGGCGCGGCAACGTTGCGGCACTCGGTTGCTCACTCACCGGTATCGGCTGCGGACGCCACTGCACCTCGCGCGACAGCTGCAGGCGTGCGCCGTCCAGGCCGGGCAGGGGATCGGGAACGTGCACGGTCAATGCGGTGCCCGCAGGCAGCTGTGCGTCCAGTTCGCGCAGCAGGCTGGGCAGGGAAGCCGTGGACGCGGGTGGCACTTCATCAATGGCCGGGAAGCCGGGCGCCAGCCAATGCCAGTTGCCCGCTTCGGCGGTGCCGCGTAGTGCGGTCGCGTCCAGCCCTGGGGCTACGACCGTCCACGCAGTGGGGGCTGGCGCAGGCCCGGTCAATGCAGGTCGTGCCAGCAGCAAGGCCAACGCGGCAAGCAACAGCAGGCGCACCAGCAGCAACGGCCAGTCATCGAAGCGGATGCGCTGGCGCGGCCGGATCTGTGCACGCAGCCAGCGCAGCGCGGCGAAATCCAGCGGTGTGTACGGATGGCGGCGGGCGAGGTGGATCAGCAGCGGCAGCAACCCTGCAGCGAGCGCGGCCAGGCCCAACGGGAACAGCAGGGTCATGCGCCGCCCCTGCGGCCAAACAGTGCCTGCAGTGGTTGGTCCAGCGGCTGGTCGAGCCAGCCAGTGGCACTGGCGATGCCGCTGGCCTGCAGGCGCGACTGCAATGCGTTGCGTGCGTCAGCGAAGCGTTGCAGGTAGTCGGTGCGGATCGCCGCGCCATCGCCCAGCAGTTCCTCGCCGGTCTCCGGATCGCGGAAGCGATGGCCTGCGCCGAACGGGAAGTCACGCTCGTCGGCGGTGAGGATCTGCAGCAGTGCCACTTCGCGGCGTGCGCTGGCCAGTTGTTCCAGCAGCACAATGCCGGCCTCGTCAAAACCGTCGCCAATCGCCAGCAGCAGGTCGCCCGGGCGCACGCGCTCCCACAACGGGCGCAGGCGATCGGCCACAGGCCAGCCGCCACGCGCCTGCAGCGCATGCAGTTGCAGGTGCACGCGATCACGCTGGCGTGCGCCGTTCGCTGCGGGCACCAACTGCAGTCCATCGCCATTGATCGCCAGCAGGCCGAAACGGTCGCCCTGCTGCAGGGCCAGTTCCACCACGCAGGCGGCCACACCGCGCATGTGGTCCAGGCGGGTGCGCTGCGGTGCCGCGCGATCGGCCTGGCCGGCCGAGGCGGTGGCATCCAGCAGCAGCCAGACCGTGATCGGGCTTTCGCGTTCGGATTCGCGCACGAAGAAGCGGTCCGAGCGTGCATACAGCTTCCAGTCGATCTGGCGCAGCTCATCGCCTGGTTCGTAGGCACGGTACTGGGCGAATTCGAGGCCGGCACCGCGGCTGCGGCTGGCGTGCTGGCCGATGCCACTGGCGCCACTGGCCAGGCGTGGCCGCACGCGGAGCGTGCGCAGGCGCGCACGCAGTTCCGGTGGCAAGGTCAGCGGGGTACCGGCGTTCACGGGTGGCTCAACCCGGGAACGGCACGGCCTGCAGCAGGGCGGCGACCACGTCGTCGGCACGCTTCTGCTCGGCCTCGGCGGCGAACGACAGCAGCAGGCGATGACGCATCACCGGCGCGGCCAGTGCCTGCACATCCTCGCGGGTGGCGGCAAAGCGGCCCTGCAGCAATGCGCGCGCTTTTGCCGCCAGCACCAGCGACTGTCCGGCGCGCGGGCCCGCGCCCCACTTCACCCACTGGTTGATCGCGGCGGGTGCGCCTTCGCCTGGGCGGCTGGCGCGCACCAGGCGGGTGATCCAGGCCAGCACATCCGGGCTGACATGCACCTGGCGTACGGCGGCCTGCAGCGCGATCACCGCCTCTGCATCCATCACCTTCGGCACCGCGTCGGTGGCGCCGCCGGTGGTCTGTTCCAGGATCTGCCGCTCCTCGTCCTCGCTGGGGTAATCCACCAGCACGTGCAGCAGGAAGCGGTCCAGCTGCGCTTCCGGCAGTGGGTAAGTGCCCGCCTGCTCGATCGGGTTCTGTGTGGCCAGCACGAAGAACGGCGCCGGCAGTGCGTAGGTGGTGCCGGCGTAGCTGACCGTGCGTTCCTGCATCGCTTCCAGCAGTGCGGCCTGGGTCTTGGGCGGGGTGCGGTTGAGTTCGTCTGCCAACAGCAGGTGGGTGAAGATCGGGCCCTGCTGGAAACGGAAATGGCGATGGCCGGTGCCGTGGTCTTCCTCCAGCAGCTCGGTGCCGAGGATGTCGCTGGGCATCAGGTCGGGGGTGAACTGCACGCGCCGGAACTGCAGTTCCAGCGCCTGCCCGAGCGAGCGCACCAGCAGGGTCTTGCCGAGCCCGGGCGCGCCTTCCAGCAGGCAGTGGCCGCCGGCCAGCAGGCCGATCAGCAGCTGCTCGACCACGGTGTGCTGGCCCACCACGGCGCGTGCAAGCGCGGCGCGCAGCGCATCCAGGCGTGGCAACAGGGAATCGAGGTCGGGGGAAGTCATGGGCGTGCAGGTCCTATCAATTGTTCAACGCGTACATCACGATGTTGACGCCGAAGCGGGTGTTGTCTTCGGCCAGGAAACGCTTGTTGCGCCAGTCGTAGTCCCACTCGCAGCCGTAGTCCTTGTTGCTGTAGAGCAGCCCCAGGCGGCCATCGACCTCGATGCCCTTCAGGTAGTCGTGCACCAGGTCGTCGCCCCAGCCATTGAGTTCGAAGCTGGTGGCCGGCGGGCCATCGGGGAAACGGAAGAAGCTGCGGTACAGCGGGTGGCTGTTGGGCAGCTTCTGCAGTGCCCTGGGACCAAACAGGCGGCCCATCTGTGCCTCGAACGAGGTGGCGAACAGCCCATCGATATCGTGGTTGCAGTCGTCGACGAAGACGAAGCCGCCATTGCGCACATAGCGCACGAAGTTCTGCCGCTCGGCGGCATTGAACTCCACCAGCGTGTGGCCGGCCAGGTAGCAGAACGGCGCTTCCAGCATGCGCGGGTCGGCCAGTGCCACCACGTGCTCCTGCGGGTCCACGCGCAGCGAGGTGTAGTCGATCAGCGAGGTGATCAGGTTGGACGGCATGCGCGCGTCCACGTCCCAGTCACCGGAGTCGTACTGCAGGCGGGTGAACCAGAAGTCGTAGCGCGAACTGCGCGGGCCTGCCTGTGCCCAGGCCGGCAGCGCCGCCGCCGAAGCGGCAGCGGCCAACCAGCGCAGGCAGGCCCGGCGATCCATCAGACGGCGTCGGACAGCGAGGTGAAGGTGAAATCGCGCAGCTTCATCGGCGGGATCATCATCACGTAGCTGGACTCATCACCGGCCACACGCACCGGCTTGCCCAGCTCTTCGATGTTGTTGAGCATGATCACCGGCGACTCGTTGAAGCGGAAGTTCTTCACCGGGTGCTTGATCTGGCCGTTCTCGATGTAGAAGGTGCCGTCGCGGGTGAGGCCGGTCAGCAGCACCGTCTGCGGATCGACCATGCGGATGTACCAGGTACGCGTGACCAGGATGCCCTTCTGGGTGCCACGCACCAGCTCGGCGGTGCTTTTGTCGCCACCGCTCATCAGCAGGTTGCCCGGCGAGGCCTTGGCGGTCTTGCCCTGCTTCTGCGCCCAGAAGCGCGAGTAGTCCAGGTTGGCGATCTTGCCGTTCTCGATGATGGCCATGCGCTCGCGCGGCAGGCCTTCGTTGTCCCACGGCAGCACCGGTGCGTCCGGATGCCACGGATCGGCGATCATGGTCACGCGCGGGTCGTAGACCTGCTCGCCCAGCTTGTTGCCACCACCCTTCTTCGACAGGAAGCTGCGGCCTTCATCGGCCGAGCGCGCACTGAAGAAGTTCATCATGAAGCTGATCAGGCCTGCCGCTGCGGCCGGCTCCAGGATCACCGTGTACTTGCCCGGTTCCAGCGCCTTGGCTTCGGCCGACTCGGTGGCCTTGCGCATGGCGATGCGGATGTCCTGGTCGGCCTTGAAGTCGGCCGCATCCTTCAGGTTGCGGCCGACCCAGCCCGAGCCGCGGCCATCTTCAGTGCGCACGGTGCAGGTGTAATCGAAGTTGGTGGTGCGCTGGTAGGCGAAGTTGCCGTTGCTGTTGGCGGTGGCCTGGAAGCCCTGGCCGTCCTCGAGGAAGCCGGCGGCGATCAGGCCGTGACCACGGCACGGGGCGATCGAATCGGCGGCGACCTTGGCACGGAACGCCGGATCGATGGCAGCAGTGGATTCGCTGAAGGTGGGGCTGGCGCGGTAGCTCTGCTTGCCGATGGCCGGCATGAACTCCGGGTTCTCCGGGGCCAGGCGGGCCAGGTCTTCGGCACGGCGCACCACGCGTTCCAGCGCGGCATCGTCGAACTCGTTGATCGAGGCGGTGCCGACGCGCTTGCCGAAGGCGACGGTGACTGCCAGTTCGGTGTTGTCGACGATGCCACTGGTGGAGACATTGTTCAGCGCGAAGCGGATGTTGCCGCTGATCGCGCCGGCCAGCACGGCGGTGCACTCGTCGGCCTTGGACAGGGCGATGACCTTGTCGAGGATGGCCTTGGCCTGGGCTTCGGTGAAGATACTCATGGTGTAAGGGCTCCTGACCGGTCAGCCGAGGCTGCGTGCGGTGTTGATGACGTTGATGCCGTTGAAGCGCGCGGTGGACGAGCCGTGCGAGGCCGCCGAGACCTGTCCCGGCTGGCCCTTGCCGTCGAAGAACGAACCGCCCAGGCGGTAGTCGCGTTCGTCGGCCACGGCGGTGCAGGCGTTCCAGAACTCCGGCGTGCGGATCTGGTAAGCCACGTCTTCCAGCATGCGGGTGATCTGGCCGTTCTTGATCTCGTAGAACAGCTGGCCGCCGAACTGCGCGTTGTAGCGCTGCTGGTCGATCGAGAACGAGCCATCACCGATGATGTAGATGCCGTTCTCCACGTCCTTGATCAGGTCCGGCACGCTCAGCGGCGTCTTGCCCGGTGCCATCGACACGTTGGCCATGCGCTGGAACTGTACGCTGGACCACGAGTCGGCATAGCAGCAGCCGTCGGACTCGGTCTTGCCGAGGATGTGGGCCTGGTCGCGGATGGTCTGGTAGTCCACCAGCTTGCCGTTGCTGATCAGGTCCCAGCGCTTGCACTTCACGCCTTCATCGTCGTATGCCACCGCGCCGAGGCTGCCGGGCTGGGTCTTGTCGGCGAAGATGTTGACCAGCTCGCTGCCGTACTGGAAATGCTGTTCGCGCTTGTCCAGGGTGGCGAAGCTGGTGCCGGCGTAGTTGGCTTCGTAGCCGAGCACGCGGTCCAGTTCCAGCGGGTGGCCGATCGACTCGTGGATGGTCAGCCAGGTATGCGACGGATCGAGCACCAGATCGTACTTGCCCGGCTTCACCGACGGGGCCTTCAGCTTTTCCTGCGCCTGCCGGGCGGCGGCGATGGCGTCTTCCTTCATGTCGTAGGAAGAACTGTAGTTGACCACGCCATTCGGGCTGACCACCTTGCCGGCGGCGGCGCCGTCCAGGTACTCGTAGCCCAGGCCCATCGGCGAGGACAGGCCCGAACGGGTGCGGAACTTGCCGCTGCTCTTGTCGATGGCGGTGACCGTCATCGGCGCCCAGATGCGGTGCACGTCCTGGTCGATATAGGAACCATCGGTGGAAGCAAAGTACTTCTGCTCGTTGACCAGGAACAGCATCGAGTTGACGAAGCTGGCACCAGCGCCCATTGCGGCAGCGTTGACGTCCAGCAGCAGGCCGACCTTGTCCTTGATCGGCACCTCCATCGCATTCTTGCGGATCGGCGTGCGCCAGCTCACCTCACCCACGCCCGGCGCCTTGGCCAGCTGCACCGGTGCGGTCTGCACGCCGGCATTGGCCTTGGCGATGGCCGCCGCCTGCTGCGCGGCCCTGGCCACGTCGGCGGTACCCAGTGCGTTGGTGGCGGCAAAGCCCCAGGCGCCGTTGACGATCACGCGGATGCCCACGCCGGTGGACTCGGTGTTCACCACGTTCTGCACCTTGTCCTCGCGGGTGATCACGAACTGCCGCAGGTAGCGGCCGATGCGCACGTCGCAGTAGGTGGCACCGGCGCTGCGCGCCGCCTGCAGCGCCGCGTCGGCCAGGCGCTTCTTCAATGCCGGGTCGAGGCTGGACTGCAGCTGCTCGGCGGCGATCACCTTGCCGAAGAAGGAGGGCACGATCAGCCCGCCCGCGGTAAGCCCGGTCAGGGCCAGGAAGTCACGTCTTTGCAAGGCTGCTCTCCATGTCGAAGGATGGGTGGCTCAAGCGCCGAGACTGCGCGCGGTGTTGATGATGTTGATGCCGTTGAAGCGGGTGGTGGACGAACCGTGCGAGACCGCCGAGACCTGGCCGGGCTGGCCCTTGCCGTCGAAGAACGAACCGCCCAGGCGGAAATCGCGTTCATCGCAGATGGCCGTGCAGGCATTCCAGAATTCCGGCGTGCGGATCTGGTAGGCCGCATCCTCGACCATGCCGGCGATCTTTCCGTCCTTGATCTGGTAGTACAGCTGGCCACCGAACTGCGCGTTGTAGCGCTGCTGGTCGATCGAGTACGACCCCCGGCCGTGGATGTAGATACCGTTCTCCACGTCCTTGATCATGTCCTCGACGCTGAGCGGCTGCTTGCCCGGCGCCAGCGAGACATTGGCCATGCGCTGGAACTGCACGCTGGACCAGGAATCGGCGTAGCTGCAGCCATGCGATGCATCGCGGCCGAGGATATGGGCTTCATCGCGGGTGGCCTGGTAATCGACCAGGATGCCGTCGCGCACCAGGTCCCAGCGCTGGGTCTTGACGCCCTCGTCGTCGTAGCCGACCGCACCGAGGCTGCCCGGCTGGGTCTTGTCGGCGAAGAAGGTGACGATGTCGCTGCCCCAGCGGAAACCCGCATCGCGCTTGTCCAGCGTGGCGAAGCTGGTGCCGGCGTAGTTGGCTTCGTAGCCGAGCACGCGGTCCAGCTCCAGCGGGTGGCCGACGTTTTCGTGGATGGTCAGGAACAGGTTGGACGGGTCCAGCACCAGGTCGTACTTGCCGGGCTTCACCGACGGCGCCTTCAGTTTCTCGCGCGCGTGGCGGGCGGCCGCAATGGCGTCCTCGACCGGGTCGTAGGAATCGCGGTAAGCGGTGATGCCACCGGGCAGGTGCACCTTGCCGCGCGCATCGCCATCGAGGAACTCATAGCCCATGCCCATCGGCGAGGACAGGCCGGCGCGGGTGCGGAACCTGCCGCTGGCCTTGTCGATGGCGGTGGCGGTGAACGGCAGCCAGATGCGATGGATGTCCTGGTCGATGAACGAGCCATCGCTGGAGGCGAAGTACTTCTGTTCGTTGACCAGGAACAGGGTGGAATTGATGTAGTCGGCGCCCGCATCCAGCGCGGCGGCATTGAGGGCCAGCAGCAGTTCGACCTTGTCCTGGATCGGCACCGCCATCGCGTTCCTGCGGACGGGGGTCTGCCAGCGCACCTCCCCGACCGGCGGCGTCGGCGCCAGCTGCACCGGCCGGGTCTGGATGCTGGCGTTGGCGCGGGCGATCGCGGCCGCCTGCTCGACCGCAGCGCGTACGGCGGCCTCGGTCTGCTGGTGGGTGGCAGCGAAGCCCCAGGCCCCGTTGACGATCACCCGCACGCCCACGCCGGACGATTCGCGGTTGGTCACGTTGCCGACCTGATGCTCGCGGGTGATGACCGACTGGTTGAGGTAGCGGCCGATGCGCACATCGCAGTAGCTGGCCTTGGCCGTGCGTGCGGTGGCCAGCGCCACGTCCGCCAGGCGCCTGCGCTGGAGGGTGTCGACCGGGGCGAGCAGTTGCTCGGCGGCGATGGCACGGGAATGCGGCAGCAGCAGGCCCGCCAGGCCCAGACCGGAAAAAGCCAGGAACTCACGTCGTTGCACAGCGTTTCTCTCTCTCGCTTGCGTGCGGCCGGCAACGGGCCGAGCCGATCACGTCAACCACTCGACTTTCGCCAGCGCGGGGCATCCGGGCAAGTGACTGCAGTCATGGTTGGGGGTGTTTCGGCAGGGCTTGCAGCCCTGCACCTGCTCAGAGCCGGAGCAACAGCCACAGCAACAGCGGGCTTGCTGAGGGATGGCGGCGCGGTGTGGGTGGGCAGGACACGCCGTTAACCCCCCTCCGGGGTCCGGCCCAGCCGCTGGCGGCTGTGCGTTCGGGCGCTTGCGAAGCAGTGCTTCGCAAGCAAAGCGCCCTCACCCATGGGGGCTCGATGGCGCCATCCATGGCGCCAACGGTCCTGCCCACCCACACCGCCCCGCCTCTGACAGATTCCGTGCGCTGCTGGTAGGTGTCGACCTTGGTCGACACATCTGTCAGATATCGAATGAAATTCGGGGTCAGATCCGTTTTCCTGCGGAAAACGGATCTGACCCCAAGATGTTTCCGACAGATCGCGGCCAACTGTCGAAGGCGGGGTGGGTCCGGTGGCAGGGGCGTGAGCGCCATGGATGGCGCGACCGAGCCTCCATGGACGGATTTACGGCGTCCCCTGCCACTCCACCCCGCCATCCCTCAGGAAGCCCGCTGTTGCTGTTGCTTTGGCTGTTGCCGTTGCTGTGGCTTGAAGCAGGTGCAGGGCGCAGCCCTGCTCGGAACACCCCCCTCGTGCACAATGGGGCCGACCCCGCCCGGACACCGTCCTGATGTCGAGCAAGCCGCATTCAGAAGCCTGCGAGCGCAACCGCGAACCGATCGCCGCCGCACTCGACCCGTGGATGGGCGACCGCCATCGGGTGCTGGAAATCGGCAGCGGCACCGGCCAGCACGCGGCCTTCTTCGCCGAGCGTTGGCCCTGGCTGCGCTGGCAGCCCAGCGACCATCCGGACCATCTGCCCGGCATCGAGGCCTGGCGCGCGGAAGCGGCGCTGCTGAACCTGCTGCCGGCGGTGGCGCTGCAGGTGGAACTGCCACCGGCGCCTGGGCTCAGCCTGCCACAGAGCAGCACGTTCGACGCCGCGTTCAGCGCCAACACGCTGCACATCATGAGTTGGGCGCACGTGCAGGCGTTGTTCGCCGCGCTGCCATCGGTGCTGCGTCGCGGCGCGCTGCTGGCCGCGTACGGCCCGTTCAACTACGGCGGCCGCTACAGCAGCGACAGCAACGCGCAGTTCGATGCCTGGCTGAAGGCGCGCGACCCGCGCAGCGGCATCCGCGATAGCGAAGCGGTGCAGGCGCTGGCCGCCGAGCACGGATTCACCCGCCTGGGGGATGTAGCGATGCCGGCCAACAACCGCCTGCTGCTGTGGCGGTTGGGGTAAACCATCGGTAGTGCCGGCCGCTGGCCGGCAACCGATTGCCGGGATGAATGCTGGCCAGCGGCCGGCACTCCCTTCAGGCCACCTGCACGATATGCAGCGCCTTCGGATTGCGCCACTGCGCCAGCAGGGCCGCTTCGCGCGCCTTGGCCTGCTCGAAATGCGCTTCCTTGACGTGGCCGAAGCCGCGGATGTGCTCGGGGATGCTGGCAATCTCCACCGCCAGGGCCAGGCGGTCGTCATCCAGGCCGTCCAGCAGTACCTGCACGGTGGCCTCGTAATCGCCGATCAGCTTGCGCTCCATGCGGCGTTCCGCGGTGCGCCCGAATACGTCGAAGCGGCCGCCACGCAGGAACTTCAGCCTGGCCAGCAGGCCGAAGGCCTTGAACATCCACGGGCCGTATTCCTTCTTCAGCAACCGGCCCTGCTCATCCTTCCTGGCGAACAGCGGCGGCGCCAGGTGGAAGCGCAGCTGGTAATCGCCCTCGAACTGCTGCTGCAGGCGGCGCTGGAAGTCGCCGCTGGTGTACAGGCGGGCCACTTCGTACTCGTCCTTGTAGGCCATCAGCTTGAACAGGTAGCGGGCCACGGTCTCGGTCAGCGCCGTGGAGCCGCCGATGCGCTCGGCTTCGGCGGTGCGCACGCGCTCGACCAGGCGGCGGTAGCGGTTGGCGTAGGCAGTGTCCTGGTACTCGACCAGGAACGCGGCGCGGCGCTCGATCATTTCATCCAGCGAGCGCGACAGGCGGGCGTCATCCAGCGGCAGGAACGCCACGTCGCCACCGTGCGAGGGCAGGCCGCGCAGTTCGCGTTCGTCGCCGGTGTTGCGCGGTGCCGCAGTGGCACCCCATTCATTGCCCTCCCACTCGCCTGGCGGCAGCGGATGCAGCGGGCCCGGGGTGGATTCGGCATCGGTGTGGCGGTTGCGCACCAGGCCGGCGGCCTGCTGCACGGCCTGCGGATCGACCACGGCCAGGCGGCCCCACGCAAAGGCCTGCTGGTTCATCGCCACGGCGGCGCCATTGAGCTCGATGGCGCGCATCAGTGAGTCGAACGACAGCGGCACCAGGCCCTGCTGCCAGGCGTAGCCGAGGATGAACAGGTTGGCGGCGATGGCATCGCCCAGCAGCGCGGTGGCCAGCTGGGTGGCATCGAGCAGCAGTGGTTCCTGGCCGCCCAGTGCCACGCGCACGCCGGCGATGATGTCGGCGGCGGGGAACTGCATGTCCGGGCGGGTGGTGAACGTGCCCGGCATCGCTTCGTAGGTGTTCAGCACCACCTGCGAACGGCCGGCGCGCACCTTCGACAGCGCCCAGTAATCGTTGACCACCACCATGTCGCAGCCCAGCACCAGGTCGGCTTCACCGGCGGCGATACGCACGGCGTGGATGTCTTCAGGGCGACGGGCAATGCGGATATGCGTGGTCACCGCGCCGCCCTTCTGCGCCAGGCCGGTCTGGTCGAGCACGGTCGCGCCCTTGCCTTCCAGGTGGCCGGCCATGCCCAGCAGCGCGCCGATGGTCACCACGCCGGTACCGCCGACGCCGGTGATCAGGATGTTCCAGGGCTGTTCCAGGCTGTCGCGAAGGGTCGGTGCCGGCAGGTTGTCCAGCAGCGTGGACGCATCGCGCTTGCTGCCCTTGCGCGGCTGGCCACCGTGCACGGTGACGAAGCTCGGGCAGAAGCCGTTCACGCAGGAATAGTCTTTGTTGCAGTTGGACTGGTCGATCTCGCGCTTGCGCCCGAACTCGGTTTCCTTAGGCAGCACCGACACGCAGAAGCTCTTCTTGCCGCAGTCGCCGCAGCCTTCGCAGACCAGCGAATTGATCAGCACCCGCTTCTGCGGGTCTTCCAGCTTGCCGCGCTTGCGGCGGCGGCGCTTCTCGGTGGCGCAGGTCTGTTCGTAGATCAGGATCGAAACACCCTTCACTTCGCGCAGGCGCTTCTGCACTTCGTCCAGCTCGCTGCGGTCATGGAACTCGACGTCGCTGGGGAAGTGCTCGCGCTGGCCGGTCCACTTGCCGATGTTGTCCGACAGCACCACGATGGTGTGGATGCCTTCGGCGCGCATCTGCTTTGCGATGTCCGGCACGCTCAGCGGACCGTCCACCGGCTGGCCGCCGGTCATCGCCACCGCATCGTTGTAGAGGATCTTGTAGGTGATGTTGACGCCGGCAGCGACCGCCTGGCGGATCGCCAGCGAACCGCTGTGGAAGTAGGTGCCGTCGCCGAGGTTCTGGAACACGTGCGGGGTATCGGTGAACGGCGCCTGCCCGGCCCAGGTCACGCCTTCGCCGCCCATGTGGGTGAAGGTATCGGTGCTGCGGTCCATCCAGGTCACCATGTAATGGCAACCGATGCCGGCCAGCGCACGCGAGCCTTCCGGCACGTTGGTGGACGTGTTGTGCGGGCAGCCGGAGCAGTAGTGCGGCACGCGCGGAAAACTGGCGCGCGGCAACGCAAGTTCGGCTTCCTTCTCCTGCATCCACTGCAGGCGCTGCTCGATCGATGCGTTGTTGAAGAACTTCTGGATGCGGCGACCGATCACGCCGGCGATGGTGGCCGGGGTCAGTTCACCGGTGGACGGCAGGATCCACTCACCGCTCTCGTCGTACTTGCCGACGATGGACGGGCGCTGGCCCCAGCTGGCCGGCCAGTTGAAGAACTGTTCCTTCATCTGGCGCTCGATGAAGGCACGCTTCTCCTCCACCACGATGATGTCTTCCAGGCCCTGCGCGAAGCGCGCGATGCCCTGCGGCTCCAGCGGCCAGGTCATGCCGACCTTGTACACGCGGATGCCGATGTCGGCGCAGGCGGCTTCGTCCAGGCCCAGGTATTCCAGCGCCTGCAGCACGTCCAGGTAGCTCTTGCCGGTGGTGACGATGCCCAGCCGCGCGCGCGGCGCATCCATCACCACCTTGTCGATGCCATTGGCGCGGGCGAACGCCTGTGCAGCCTTCACCGCATAGCGGTGCAGGCGCATTTCCTGGTCCAGCGGCGGGTCCGGCCAGCGGATGTTGAGGCCGCCCGTAGGCATTTCGAAGTCTTCCGGCAGCACGATGCGGCGCGCCATCGGATCGACCTCGACCGAGGCCGACGATTCCACCGTCTCGGCGATCGTCTTGAAGCCGACCCAGCGGCCGGTGTAGCGGCTCATCGCCCAGCCCAGCAGGCCCATGTCCAGGATGTCCTGCACGCCGGCCGGGTTCAGCACCGGCATCATGGCGCTGACGAACTCGTCCTCGCTGCCATGCGGCAGGGTTGAACTGCGGCAGGCGTGGTCATCGGCGGCCAGCGCCAGCACGCCGCCATGGCGCGAGGTGCCGGCGGCATTGGCGTGCTTGAACACGTCGCCGCAGCGGTCCACGCCCGGGCCCTTGCCGTACCACATGCCGAACACGCCCTGCACGTTGGCGCCGGGGAACAGGTTGGTCTGCTGGGTGCCCCACACCATGGTGGCGCCCAGGTCCTCGTTCAGGCCGGGGGTGAACTTCACCTTGGCCGCGTCGAGGTGTTTGCGCGCGCGCCACAGCTCCAGGTCAAAGCCGCCCAGCGGGCTGCCACGGTAGCCACTGACGAAACCGGCGCTGTCGATGCCTTCGTGCGCGTCGCGCAGCCGCTGCATCAACGGCAGTTTCACCAGCGCCTGCACGCCACTCAGGTAGATCCGCCCCTCGTTGCGGGTGTACTTGTGGTCGAGCGTGTAGTCACGGTCGATCAGGTCGGCGGAAGAGGGCGAAGTGAGTTGCGCGGTACTGGTCATGGCTGGCCCGGTCAGGATCGGCTGGCACCGGCCGCGTGCAGGCACGCGGCGGGAAAGGCGCGAATTGTAGCAGCGAGGCCCGACCGCCCCGGCACTCGCGCCGGCGGCCATGCTGGGGTTAGGATCGGGGAGAGAGAGGGAGGCTGCGGTTGCGGCCTGGGGAGAAGGGATGTCAGTTGCAGCAAAGATCCTGGGCAGCATGTTGCTGGTCTCGGGAACGGCCCCCGTGTGGGCCGCGCCGGCGGTGCCGGCACCACAGGAGTTCTACTTCGACAGCGATGCGGCCGCCGTGCCCATGATCGTGGTCCAGTCCGACGGGGATGCGCTGGTGGCGCAGCTGCTCAAACAGCGCGAGCGCGGCCGGCGTACCGTGGAGGCCACCGTGCAGCTGGCGTCGGTGGCCATTGCGCAGGGCCGCACCGAGCTGGGTGAACAGCTGTATCGCGAAGCACTGAAGGATGCGCCGGTGCAGGGCAGCCTGGGCCGTAGCGTGCGCTGGAATTACGGCTGGGACCTGCTGCGTCAGGGCCAGCCCGAAGCCGCCCTGGAGCAATGGCAGGCCGCTGCCGGTGGTTCGCTGAGCAAGCCGGGCTGGCTGCCACCCACCTATGCGCTGGCGCTGTGGCGGGCCGGGCAGAAGCAGGAGGCGGTGCAGTGGTATGCCGCAGCGGTGCGTACCGAGCCGACGCAATGGAGCGACAGCAGCCGCTTTGCGCAGTTGTTGCCGTTGTGGCGTGACGACGAGCGCGCCTCGCTGGCGGAAGTGCAGCAGGCCTGGGCGGCCGCGCCGCCGGCCTGGCCCTGAGGGAGGGGGGGGCCGGGTTGCACCCGGCACCCGCAGAGGCAACGGCTGGAGCAACTGCAGCAGCCGTTGCAACAGGGGGCTTCCTGCGGGATGGCGGGGCACTGTGGGTTTGCGGGGCCGCCGTAAACCCATCCATGGGGGCTTGGTCGCCGCATCCATGCGGCTCACACCCCGCAAACCCACAGTGCCCCGCCTTCGACAGGTTCCGGCGGCTGTTGGTAGGTGTCGACCTTGGTCGACACGGTCGATCCACGCCATGCGTGGATGAGATCTGCCAGGGATAGAAATCGAACTGGGGTCAGATCCGTTTTCCAGAGGAAAACGGATCTGACCCCCATGCCCTCAAGAGCAGCCAGCCAAGCGCTTTTGCTTTTGCGCTTCCACTTCAATCGTCCGCGGAAACCGTCCGACCCGACGCCCATGCCCGCAATGCCTCTACCTGCTCGGCCATCAGCACCGACAGCGGCCGCGTCGCACGGATCTCGTTCATCAGCAGCTCGGTATCCAACGGCCGGCCTTCGGCGTGCGCCGCATACAGCCCGGCCACGATCGCCTGCTCGATCTCGGCGCCGGAGAAGCCATTGGCCGCGGCCGCCAGCGCCGGCAGCGCGAAGTCGTCGCCGTTGAGCTGGCGTCGCCCCAGGTGCAGCCGCAGCAGCTCCACACGCACCTCAGGCGTGGGCAGGTCGACGAAGAAGATCTCGTCAAAGCGGCCCTTGCGCAGCAGTTCGGCCGGCAACTCGTGTACCTGGTTGGCGGTGGCGACGATGAAGACCGGCGCCTTGCGTTCGGCCATCCAGGTCAGCAGGTAGCCGAGCACGCGGCGCGATACGCCACCGTCCTCGCCACCGCTGGCCAGGCCCTTCTCGATCTCGTCCATCCACAACACGCAGGGCGCCAGCTGCTCGGCCGAGGCCAGCGCCTGGCGCAGGTTGGCCTCGGTCTCGCCGTGGTACTTGTTGTACAGCGCGCCCACGTCCAGGCGCAGCAGCGGTACGCCGAAGCCGGCGGCGGTGGCCTTGGCCAGCATCGATTTGCCGCAGCCCTGCACGCCCAGCAGCAACATGCCGCGCGGCGGATCCAGGCCGGCCGGTGCCGAGCCGGCGATGAAGGCCACCCGGCGCTGGCTGATCCAGCGCTTGAGCCGGTTGGCACCGGCCACGTCGCCGAAGCGCGCGCTGTCATGCTCGAAGAACAGGTGGCCGCTGCGGTTGAGCAGCTCGAACTTCAGCCGTGCCAGCTGCGGCAGGTCGTCGTCGCGCAGCGCGCCATCGGCGTAGATCAGCTGGCGGGCGATGCGGCGGGCATCGACCAGGCTCAGGCCCTGCAGGTTCTTCAGGATCTTCTTCACCGCCTCGCTGTCGACCTCGACACGGCGGCCGCCGTGTTCGCGCGCATAGGCGTCGGCCTCCTCGCGCAGCATCTTCAGCAGGGCATTGGCATCGGGCAGGCGCGGGTTGAAGCGCACCGCCAGGGCCTCCAGCTCGGCCGGCAGCTCGACCTTGGCGCCGATCAGCACCAGCACATGCGGCTCGCTATGGCGGCGCTGGATCAGGTCGCGCAGCGCGCGCTGGTGGCTGGCATACCCCAGGTAGGGGTGGAAATCGAGCAGCAGGTAGACACCCCGCTGATCGGCCTGGCGGATCATCTGCAGGGCGGCGCTGGCATCGGGCGGGCCGACCGGCGGGTCCTCGCGGTCCAGGTCGATGCGACGCAGGCCCTCGGTGATGGACCAGCGGTGCAGGGCCCGCCACACGTGCATCAGCGTCTGCCGGAACAGCTCGACGATGCGGGCCTCATCCTGGGTCTCGATCACGATCAGGGGGGTATTGGCGCGGATCAGTGCGCTCAGGTCCTGCAGTTCGCTCATGCCGGTTCGATCCTTCGGGGGCGCCACGATAGCAAAGGCGATGGCCACTGGTTCAGCACGGTGCTACCTCCCGTCACCACCGCCGGTGTACGCTCGGGGCACGTACCCGGAAGCGAGGCTGGCATGAAGACGATCCTGGTGGCCGGTTCCAAGGGCGGGGTGGGCAAGACCACCGTCGCCACCCACCTGGCCGCGTACGCGGCATTGCAGGGCAAGGCCACGGTGATCGCCGATGCCGACCCGCAGGGCTCCAGCACCCGCTGGGCACAACGGCGTGCAGGGCTGGAAAGCGCGGTGCTCCCCATCGATGTGTATCGGAAGAAGCAGTGGGCGCAGAAGCTGCCCGACGGTACCGATACCGTCATCATCGATGCACCGGCCGGTGCGCTGGCCGACGATATCCCCCATTTCCTGGACGCGGCCGACGCCGTGGTGGTGCCGGTGCTGCCCTCGGCGCTGGATATCGAAGCCATCGTCGGCTTCCTCAACAGCCTGGCCCAGAACCCGCGCGTGCACAGCCGCAAGCTGCCGGTGGGGCTGGTCCTCAACCGCACCAAACCCTGGACCCAGACCTCGCAGCAGGCGCTGCAGATGCTGGCCGAATGGCCATACCCGGTGGTCGCGCAGCTGCGTGACAGCCAGAGCTACGTGGTCATGACCGGCCTGGGCCGCAGCCTGTTCGACTATCGCTCCGCCCAGGTGCGCGAACACCAGGCCGACTGGGAGCCGCTGCTGTCCTGGCTCAAGCTTTGATGCCTGCCTCACTTCTCCTGCTGCATCCTCTTCTCCATGGAAACCCGCGATGCGTGAACTGATCCTGCTGCGCCATGCCCATGCCGAACCCGCCGTTTCCGGCCAGGCCGACCTCGACCGGCCGCTGTCGCCGGTGGGGCTCGCCGAGGCCGAAGCCGCCGGCAAGTGGTTGAAGGAAAACAACCTGCTGCCCGACTGCGTGCTGTGCTCGCCGTCGCGACGTACCCGCGAGACCCTGGAAGCGGTGATGACGGCCATCGGCTATGTCGAAAAGCGCCTGGAAGACCGGATCTACGAAGCCACCCCGGGCACCCTGGCGGCGCTGGTGGACGAGCGTCGTGACCTGGACCGGGTGCTGATCGTCGGCCACAACCCGGGCCTGGAGCAGCTGGTGGCCCTGATGACCGACGGCACCAGCAGTGACTATCGCGGCATGCCGCCGGGCGGCGTGGCCGTGCTTGGCTTCCCGCGCGAGGCCTCGATCGAACCCGGCGTGGCCAGCCTGAACGCGTTCTGGTGGCCGTGATCCGATGAGCCTGGCGCGGCGCAGCCGCTTCCTGCTGCCCGCGTTGCTGGCGCTCGGCCCGGCCTGGGCCGCGGCGCCCCCACCGACCCCGTTGCCGCCCGTGTCCGCCGAGGCGCCACGGGTATTGCGCCTGGATACCCAGCGCTCGCGGATCGGCTTCGAGGTGCGCACCCGATTCGGCCAGCGCATCGAAGGCGTGTTCCCGCACTTCGAGGGGCGTATCGAGATCCTGTCCGACGGCCGTCACCAGGTGCACCTGAAGATGTTCACCCGCTCGGTGGAGATCCCCGGCAAGGCGCGCTATACCGGCTGGATGCGCGGCGAGGAGTTCTTCGATGCCGGGCGCCATCCGGTGGTCGAGTTCGACTCGCTGCCCTACTGGCCGGAGACCGTGGAGCAGGGCGGCGCCATCAACGGCCGGCTGACCCTGCGCGGCATCAGCCACCCCGAGTCATTGCAGGTCGAGAAGGCGGAGTGCGCCCGACCCGGCTATGATTGCGACGTCGTCAGCCGCGGTACCGTGCAGCGAGGCCGGTACGGAATGGACAGCTGGCAGCTAGCCTTGAGTGACCGAGTGACCTTCGTATTGCGTGCGCGCCTGAGCGAGGCGCCGAAACCGTGAACCTCCTGCTGCGCGTCCTGGCGCTGGCAACCGTGTTGCTGGGCAGCGGTTGTGCATCGCTCTCGCATGCCGAGCGTGACCGTGCCGAAGCGATTGCCGTGCAGGCGCGCTCGACCGACGTCGACTGCCAGCGCGCCGACCGCTGCGCGCAGGACTCGCCGTTGCGTGCGCTGGCGGGCCGGGCGTTCACCGAATCCACCCCGGAACAGCCACGCCACTACGCCACCCTGCTCGACGAGGGCGAGGGCGCCCTGGTCGCGCGCCTGAACCTGCTGCGCAGCGCCACCCGCAGCATCGACCTGCAGACCTACATCTTCGACAAGGACGACAGTGCCCGGCTGGTCATCGACGAGCTGCTGGCCGCGTCGCGGCGCGGGGTGAAGGTGCGGGTGCTGATCGACCAGCTCTCGGCGATCTCCGACCTGCAGATCCTCGGCGCCCTGTCCGGCGCGCACCAGAACTTCCAGCTGCGGGTCTACAACCCGACCTTCGGCAAGGCCCGGCTGAACTACTTCGACTATGCCGGCAGCGTGCTGTGCTGCTTCCGCCGCTTCAACCAGCGCATGCACAACAAGCTGCTGGTGATCGACGATGCGATCGGCGTGGTCGGCGGCCGCAACTACCAGGACGACTATTACGACTGGGACCGCGAGTACAACTTCCGCGACCGCGACGTGCTGATCGCCGGCCCGGAGGCGCGGGCGATGGCGGCCAACTTCGATGCCTTCTGGCGCGCCAGGCGCAGCGTGCCGGCCGAGCGCCTGAACGATGTCGGCCGCACCCTGCTGCGCGAGGGCGTGCCGACCCTGCCGCCGGCCAGCTTCCGCCGCCCCGAGCGGGTGGAGCGGGTCAGTGCCGAAGCCAATGACATGGACTTCGTCAGCCGTTCCTTCGTCGATACCGCGTTGCCGGTGGCCTCGGTGCGCTATGTCGCCGACCTGCCGCGCAAGCACCGGCGCGAGAAGGCTGATGCGCCGCTGGCCGGACAGCACGTGACCGAGCCGCAGCTGGATGCGCTGATCGCCGGCGCGCAGAAGGAAGTGATCCTGCAGACGCCGTACCTGGTGCTGTCCAAACCGGCGCAGAAGCTGTTCCGCGAGCTGCGCAAGCGACCGCAGCCGCCGCGCGTGGTGGTGTCCAGCAACAGCCTGGCGGCGACCGACAACCCGATCGTCTATGCGCTGTCGTACAAGTACAAGCGGCGCAACATGCGCGAACTGGGCTTCAACATCTTCGAATACAAGCCGTTCCCGCTGGATGCACCGGTCGATTACCGCAACCTGCTGCCCGACCCGATCGCCGCGCCGGAAGGCGACGACGACGGCGGGCGCAACCCGCTGATCGGCGGCAGTGCTGCCGGCAGCAATGCCGGCGACCGTCGCGATCGCGATGAGCACCCGGCACCCACCGGCAAGCAGGGGGCGGTGAACCATCCGCGCACCGGCAGTGCCTACCAGAACGCGCGCGAGCGCCGCCGTGCGGCCGGCAGCGAGGTCGAAACCCGCCTGCTGCGCACCGAGACCCGGCCCTCGTTCCTGGGCAGCAAGGCGGTCAACAAGCCGTTGCCGGTCACCCGCAAGGGCGCGCGCATGGGCCTGCATGCCAAGTCGCTGGTGGTCGATCGCCGCATCGGCGTGGTCGGCACCCACAACTTCGACCCGCGCAGCGAGAACTACAACACCGAAGGCGCGGTGATCATCGATGACCCGGCCTTCGCCGAGCAGCTGGCCGAGAGCATCCTGCGCGACACCCACCCGCAGAACTCGTGGACGGTGGCGCCGCGGGCCAAGCCGCCGGTGCTGTCCGGGCTCAACTACAGCGTCGGCAAGGCCTCCGAAGCACTGCCGATCCTCGACTTCTGGCCGTGGCGCTATGCCACCGACTACGAGTTCAAGCCCGGCCCGGACTGCCCGCAGCCGTTGCCCCGGCAGGACCCGGGCTTCCACCGCTGCTATGTCGCCGTGGGTGATTTCCCCGAGGTCAATGTCGGCCCGAAGTGGCTGCTGGTACGCATGCTGACCGCATTCGGCGCCGGCCTCGTTCCCATCCTCTGAAGGTGCCCGCATGACCCAGGTGTTCCGCGAAGCCGTTTCCCTCGAGCAGCTCAATACGCTCAGCCGCAACACCGCGATCGCGTCGCTGGGCATCGTCTTCAGCGCGGCCGGTGACGACTGGCTGCAGGCCACCATGCCGGTGGACGAGCGCACCCGCCAGCCCTACGGCATCCTGCATGGCGGCGCGTCGGTGGTGCTGGCCGAGACTCTGGGCAGCAGCGCCGGCAACCTGTGCGTGGATACGGCCAAGCAGATCTGCGTGGGGCTGGAAATCAACGCCAACCACGTGCGTGCGGTGCGTTCGGGCACGGTCACCGGCACCGCCCGCGCGCTGCACGTGGGCCGCAGCACCCAGCTGTGGGAGATCCGCATCGAGGACGAGCAGGGCCGGTTGGTGTGCATCTCGCGGCTGACCCTGGCGGTGGTGGCGGCCGGCCACGGCTGAGCCCCGGACGGGCGGTGACGGCAGCGGAACCCAGCGTTCCCTGCCGATTGCCCCGGTCGATGGGTGTTATGGCCTAAATCGGCTGGCAGCGATGACGGCCCTCCGGTATCGTGCGCGGATGACTTCCCCCACTCCGGCCCCCCGCGGCGGCGTGGCGCGTGTGTGCCGTTACCTGTACCGCGTACCGCTGCTGTTGGTCCACATCATCGTGTTCCTGCCGCTCATCCTGATCGGCATGCTTCGGCCGTGGGGCGAACTGCGCGTGGGCGAGGCGACCCTGGGGGCCAAAGTGGTCAACTGGTGGCAGGGGGGGCTGATGTGGATCTTCGGCTTCCGCCTGGTGCAGATCGGCAGGCCGCTGCCCGGCGCCGTGCTGTTCGTCGCCAACCACGTCAGCTGGGTCGACATCTGCATCCTGCACAGCCAGCGCATGATGGGCTTCGTCGCCAAGCGCGAGATCGCCAGCTGGCCGCTGGTCGGGTGGCTGGCCGCGCGCGGGCAGACCATCTTCCACCAGCGCGGCAACACCGAATCGCTCGGTGGCGTGATGCAGGTGATGGCCGATCGCCTGCGCGAAGGCAAGGCAGTGGGCGTGTTCCCCGAAGGGCGTACCCGCGGTGGCCACGAAGTGGGCCCGTTCCATGCCCGCATCTTCCAGGCGGCGGTTGAGACCGGCGTGCCGGTGCAGCCAGTGGCTCTGGTGTACGGGCTCAAGGGCGACGCGCAGACCATTGTCGCGTTCGGCCCCGGCGAGAGTTTCTTCGCCAATTTCCTGCGCCTGCTCGGTGAGCCGGCGCGGCGTGCGGAAGTGCATTTCCTGGCACCGATCGGTGCGCAGGACCTGGAAGGCCGTCGGCGCATCGCGGAGACGTCGCGCGCGCGCATCGTGGCGGCCATGAGCACGCAGTGAGGGTGCGGTGGCCCTGATCCCGCCACCCGTCCTGGACGCCGGCACGCCGACGCTGCACGCGGCTGACTACCAGCCACCGCGCTGGCTGCGCAATCCGCACCTGCAGTCGATGCTCAGCTCCAGCCGCATGCGCCTGCAGCGCGGCCTGCTGCTGCTGGCCGCGACCGGCGCGATCAGCGAGGAACTGATCCTCGACGGCGGCGACGGCGTGCGCCTGCAGGGCTGGCACAGCCATGTCGAAGGCCGCGAACCCAAGGGCATGGCCCTGCTGCTGCATGGCTGGGAAGGCAGTGCCGAATCCAGCTACATGCGCATGGCGGCCGCGCGCATGCTCGAACAGGGCTTCGACGTGGTGCGGCTGAATTTCCGCGACCACGGCAATACCCATCACCTCAACCCCGGCATCTTCCACTCCAACCTGATCGACGAAGTGGTGCATGCCGCAGGCGATATCGCCCAGCGCTGGCCGCAGCTGCCGCTGGTGGCCGCCGGCTACTCGCTGGGCGGCAACTTCGTGCTGCGCCTGGCCCTGCGTGCGCCGGCGGCCGGCGTGCCGCTGCTGCGCGTCGCCTCGGTATGCCCGGTGCTGGACCCGGCGCTGACCATGGAGAGCATCGAGAACGGCCCGGCAATGTACGACTGGTACTTCCGCCGCAAGTGGGCCGGTTCGTTGCGGCGCAAGCGCGACCTGTTCCCCGAACTGAGCGACTGCGACGACCGCGTGCTGAAGCTGGACATCCGCGCGTTGACCGCCTGGCTGGTCGAGCGCCACACCAGTTTCGGCTCGTTGCAGGCCTATTTCGACGGCTACTCGATTGCCGGCGATCGCCTGTCCTCGCTGCAGGTGCCGGCCGACATCCTGATGGCACAGGACGACCCGGTGATCCCGTACGCGACCTTCAGCGACTGGCAGCTGCCGCGCAACGCGCACCTGGAAACCGCCTGCTGGGGCGGCCACTGTGGCTTCCTGGAAAACTGGCGCGGTGACGGCTTCTCCGAGCGCTGGGTGGCGCAGCGCCTGCAGCGCGTGCTGCAAGGCTGAACCGGCACGGGCGCGCAGGCCGCTACAATGCGGGTTTGCCCTTGAACCGGACCGCCATGCAAGACCAGATCATCCAAGCGTTGCGCCAGAACGAGGCCGACCAGGCCGTGCAGCTGGCCCAGGCGTGGACCCGTGATGAACCCGGCCAGGCCGAGGCCCACCGCTGGCTGGCGCTTGCGCTGCAGCAGCAGGGCAAGGCCGAGGACGCGATGGAGGCCCTGCAGCAGGCGCTGCAGCTGGCCCCGGACAATGCCCAGCTGCACCTGCAGCACGCCGGCCTGCTGCTGGCCCTGCGCCAGTTCGACGGCGCTGGCGAAGCACTGACGCGCACCACCGGGCTGGACCCGAACGCCTTCGCTGCCTACCTGATGCAGGCCCACCTGGCGATCGGCCGCAACGATTTCGATGAAGCGCAGCGCCTGTCCACCCTGGCCTCGCGTGTCGAACCGGACCACCCGGAACTGCTGACCATCGACGGCATGATCGCGCTGCGCCGCGATGATGCCGATCGCGCGCTGACGCTGCTGTCGGCCGCCAACCAGGCCCAGCCCAACGACATTCGCGTGCTCTACGCACTGGGCTTCGCCTACCTGGGCAAGAACATGCTGGCCTTCGCCGAGCAGGCGTTCCGCCGCGTGCTGGAACTGAACCCGACCATCGCCTCGCTGCATGGCCTGGTGGTGCAGCTGGCCATGCGCCAGGGCAACCTGGACGCTGCCGCCGAAGCGATGCAGATTGCGCTGCAGCAGCAGGGCCTGGATACGCCATCGATGCGCCGCCTGGCCGGCGAACTGGCACTGCGCAGCGGCCAGCCGCTGCAGGCGCTGGAGCACCTGCTGCCGTTGCTGGAATCGCTGCCTGACGACCGCGACGTACTGCAGTTGCTGCTGATGTCCTGGCAGCGCCTGGGCCGCGAAGACGAGGCCCGCGCACGCCTGGATGCCGCCCTGGAGCAGCACCCGCAGCTGCACGACCTGTGGCTGGCACGCCTGGCGGTGGAAGAGGTCGGCAGTGCCACCGCCGCCGCCACGGTCGAGCGCTGGATGGACGCGATGCCGGGCCACCTGCCGGCGCTGGAAGCGCGCCTGCGCCTGCACGACATGGTGGGCGAACACGCCCAGGCCGAAGCGATCGCCGAGCGCATCGTCAACCTCGAACCGGGCCGCGTCAGCGGCGAAACCCGCCTGGTCGAAGGCCTGCTGCAGCGCGATCCGGCCGCCGCGGTCGCCCGCGTGCAGGCGCTGATCGACATGGCACCGGAAGGCCACCGCGCCGACCTGCGCACCTGGCTGGGTGAGATCCAGGATCGCGCCGGGCAGCACGAAGACGCGCTGCAGACCTGGCTGGCACTGCAGGCCGACCAGGCACCGCAGCGCCTGCCGCTGCCGCCGCAGGCCAAGGCGCCGCCGAGCTGGCCGGACAAGGGCGAGATCGACGGTGATGCCACTTCCGCGCCGATCTTCCTGTGGGGCGCGCCGGGTTCGGGCGTGGAGCGCGTGGCGACCGGCCTGGCCGCCGCCAGCCCGGTGCTGCGCAGCGACCGCTATACCTCCAACGCACCCGACGACGCGTTCCAGAACTACCACACGCTGCAGGACCTCGCCTCCGGCGTGCTGACCCCGGAGCGGCTGGTGCAGCGCTGGCGCGAACAGCTGCCGTCGCGCGGCGTGCAGGACGACGCGATCATCGACTGGCTGCTGTGGTGGGACAACGCGCTGCTGTGGGCGCTGCGCCCGCAGCTGCCGCAGGGCCGCCTGCTGGTGGTGCTGCGCGATCCGCGCGACATGCTGCTGGACTGGGTGGCCTACGGTGCCGCCGCACCGCTGGCAATGACCTCGCTGGCCGAAGCCAGCGAATGGCTGGCGCGCGCGCTGGCCCAGGTCGCCGCCCTGCACGAGGACGATCTGTACCCGCAGGTGCTGCTGCGCATCGACCAGATCGGCAACGATCCGCAGGCGATGGCCGAACTGCTGGGCCGCCTGTTCGAGCGGCCGATGCCGCCAGCCGCGCAACTGGGTGCGCCGCGCTTCCCGCCGGGCCACTGGCGCAACTACCGCGACGTGATGAGCGCCGCCTTCGCCAAGCTCACCCCGATCGCGGTGCGCCTGGGTTACCCGGAAGAGTGAGGACACGCCGATGCAACTGAGCAGCCACAGCCTGACCAACGGTGCTCCGATCGACCGCGAATTCGCCGCCGGCGATGCCGCGGGCTTCGCACCGGACCGCAATCCGCACCTGGCCTGGAGCGATGTGCCGGAGGGCACCCGTTCGTTCCTGCTGGTGTGTGTCGATCCGGACGTGCCGACCGTGCCGGAGACGGTCGGCCGCACCGACATGAGCGTGCCGCGCGACCAGCCGCGCTGTGATTTCGTGCATTGGGTAATGGCCGACATTCCGGCCTCGGTGCGCGAGATCGCCGCAGGCAGCTGCAGCGACGGCTTCGTGGTGAAGGGCAAGTCCAAACCGGCCGGCCCGGCCGGCAGCCGCCAGGGCCTGAACGACTTCACCGGCTGGTTCGCAGGCAATCCGGACATGGCCGGTGACTACCTGGGCTATGACGGCCCGTACCCGCCGTTCAACGACGAACGCCTGCACCACTACTTCTTCCGCGTGTTCGCGCTGGACGTGGCATCGCTGCAGCTGCCGGCACGCTTCACCGCCGCCGACGCCTACCGCGCCATGCACGGCCACGTGCTCGCCGAAGCGGCACTGCACGGCACCTACACGTTGAACCCGGCGCTGGGCTGAGAGCCCTTGTAGGGCCGGGGCATGCCCGGCTTTGCTTTCTGCAGAGTCGAGCCATGCTCGACTATGCCTTGTAGAGCCGAGCCCATGCTCGGCTGCTTCTGCTACGCAATGGACCTGCAGTAAACAGCAAACCCTGCCAGGAACGCATCCGCTTCGGCGCGATGCACTTCCGACTGAAGCACCTCGAAGACCTCCTCCGGTTCCAGGCCCAGCACCGGTACACGCAGGAACAGCGTTGTACTGAACGCGGCACTGACCGTGGACAGCACCGCGCGAAGTGCCTGCAGCATGTCCTCGCCACGATGGGACGCATGCACTAACGCAATGGGCCGACCGACGATCTGGTCGCCGGATACGAGCCAGTCGATCGCATTCTTCAATCCGCCGGGAATGCCACGCACGTATTCAGGGCTGCACACCAGCACACCGTCGCTGCGGGCGATGGCCGCCTTGAAGCGCGTCACGCTGCAGGGTTCATCGGTGCCTTCCAGATCGGGGGAGAACACCGGAAGTTCGCCGACCCCGGCGTAGACCTCGATCTCCATGCCGGGCGGCGCGATGGCTTTCAGGGCCACCAGCAGAGCGGTGTTGGTCGACTGCCGGCGCGCGCTGCCGGATATGGCGAGAATCTTCATCGTGGCAAGGCTGGCACGTGGGGCTGCGTCGACGCTACAGAACGTAGAAGGGCGACCTCGTGGCCGCCCTTCTGTTTATTTACTTCTTCTCGATGGCCGACTCGACCACCATGTCCAGCACGTACGCCTGCGACGGCGCATCGGCCGGCGGGTTCTTCACTTCGTAGCGCTTCACGCGCACCACGTTGCGCACGCCGTCTTCGTGGGTGTAGCCCTCGATGGTGCCGTAGAAGTTCTCGAACTTGCCCGGCTCACCCTGCTTCAGGCCCTTGTCGTCGAACTTCACTTCGCGCACCTGCAGGCACTGGTAGTCCGGGATCAGCGGGTGCGAGCACTTCTGCGTCTTGGCGGCCACTTCCAGGAACACGGTTTCGCCGGCGCCGCCGTAGCGGGTTTCAGCGGTCGGCTCCGGGTTGAACACCAGCACGTCGCCCTTGGCGTTGGTCAGCGTCAGCTTGCCATCGGCATCCTGCTCGGCCTTCAGCTCGCCCTGCAGGCGGCTCGACACGTCTTCGTCCAGCGCCATCAGCGCCTTGTCGGTGCAGGCCATCATGGTCGAGGCCATCGCGCTGACCGTCAGCTTGCCGTCGGCCAGGGTGTAGCCGCCGCCCATGCGGTTGCAGGTGTTGCTGACCGACAGGCGGCCATCTGCGAAGTCCAGGGTGACCGGCTTGTCTTCGCGGGCGAACAGCGCGTCGATGCGCTTGCCGTCGGCGCCGGTGGCCTGCTGCAGCAGCCAGTGCTGGCTCTGCAGGCGCTGCGCATCCAGGTGCGCCAGCGTCTGCTGGTCTGCTGCCTTGGCCGCGGCCGGGGCCACGTCGTCGCCGCCGGTGCCGGCCGGGGCCGGGGTCTGGCTGCAGGCGGCCATCAGGGCCAGCGGGAGGAGCAGGGTGAGCTTGCGGTTCATGGTGATTCTCCTTGGGGAACCGTGGGGGAAACGGGGTGGGGCCGGCAACGGGGTTACCGTACCCCGGCGCTGTTCAGCTGCCGGAGGGCAACCACAGCAGCAGCGCCGCGCCCAGTGCGATGCGGTAGATCGCGAAGGCGGTGAACCTGTGCGACTTGATGTAGCCCATCAGCCACTTCACTACGACGAAGCCGGTGATGGCCGCGGCAAGGAAGGCCACGCCCACGTCGGCCCAGTCCTCGCTGCCCAGCTGCCCGGCCTTGGCCATTTCCAGGAAGGTGTAGGCGCTGGCGGCGAACATGGTGGGAATGCCGACCAGGAACACGAACTCGGCGGCGGCGGCGCGGCGGCTCAGGCCCAGCAGCATGGCCAGGAAGATCGCCGAGGCCGAGCGCGAGGTGCCGGGGAACACGCCGGCCACGACCTGTGCCAGGCCCACGCCGATCGCCACCGTCCAGGTCACCTGGTCGCGGTCGGGCAGGCGCGCGGTGTAGGCCTCCACCAGCAGCATCCAGACACCACCGATGATCAATGCCCAGGCCACCGGGCTGACCGTCTCCGGCAGCGACCAGCCGGCCTTGCGCACCACCAGGCCGACCACGGCGGTGACCAGGAAGGCGGCGCCCAGCTTGAACACGTACTCACGGTTCTCGCGCTGGTTGAAGCCGGTGGCCAGCTGCAGCAGGCGCTGGCGGAACACCAGCACCACGGCCACGATCGCGCCGGCCTGGATGACGATGTTGAAGAAGTCCGAGCGGGCACCCAGCCAGTGCTGGGCGATGAGCAGGTGGCCGGTGCTGGAGATCGGCAGGAATTCGGTCAAGCCTTCGAGGATGCCCAGCAGCAGGGCGGAGAGCAGGTCGGACATGGACGGTGCGTGACGCGCGGCGGAAGGAAGAAGGTCGAGAGGATAGACGATCCCTGCCGCACCAAACGGGTGCGTCTGGTGGCGGGTGCACCCGTTTGGTGCGCACCGTTCTGCACCGCCACGGAGCGCCCTTTTTGAAATCAATGACTTGCGGCCAGCGAAAAGTTGGCACGGTCGTTGCTGTACCTCAGCAGGCATTCATCCCCATCCGAGGTCGTACCGATGTCCGTGGAAAACGTTGAGAAGCTGATCAAGGACAACCAGATCGAGTTCGTCGATCTGCGTTTCGTGGATATGCGTGGCGTCGAGCAGCACGTCACCTTCCCGGTCAGCATTGTCGAACCGTCGCTGTTCGAAGAAGGCAAGATGTTCGACGGCAGCTCGATCGCCGGCTGGAAGGGCATCAACGAATCGGACATGGTCCTGCTGCCCGACACCACCAGCGCCTACGTCGACCCGTTCTACGCAGATCCGACCATCGTGATCAGCTGCGACATCCTCGATCCGGCCACCATGCAGCCGTACGGCCGCTGCCCGCGCGGCATCGCCAAGCGCGCCGAGGCCTACCTGAAGTCCTCCGGCATCGCCGAAACCGCGTTCTTCGGCCCGGAGCCGGAGTTCTTCATCTTCGACTCGGTCCGTTTCGCCAATGAAATGGGCAACACCTTCTTCAAGGTCGATTCCGAAGAAGCCGCCTGGAACAGCGGCGCCAAGTACGACGGCGCCAACAGCGGCTACCGTCCGGGCGTGAAGGGCGGCTACTTCCCCGTGCCGCCGACCGACACCCTGCACGACCTGCGCGCCGAGATGTGCAAGACCCTGGAACAGGTCGGCATCGAAGTGGAAGTGCAGCACCACGAAGTGGCCACCGCCGGCCAGTGCGAGATCGGCACCAAGTTCAGCACCCTGGTGCAGAAGGCCGATGAACTGCTGCGCATGAAGTACGTGATCAAGAACGTCGCGCACCGCAACGGCAAGACCGTCACCTTCATGCCCAAGCCGATCGTGGGCGACAACGGCAGCGGCATGCACGTGCATCAGTCGCTGTCCAAGGGCGGCACCAACCTGTTCTCCGGTGACGGCTACGGTGGCCTGAGCCAGCTGGCGCTGTGGTACATCGGCGGCATCTTCAAGCACGCCAAGGCCATCAATGCCTTCGCCAACTCGGGCACCAACAGCTACAAGCGCCTGGTGCCGGGCTTCGAGGCGCCGGTGATGCTGGCCTACTCGGCCCGCAACCGTTCGGCGTCGTGCCGCATTCCGTGGGTGTCCAACCCGAAGGCGCGCCGCATCGAAATGCGCTTCCCGGACCCGATCCAGTCCGGCTACCTGACCTTCACCGCACTGATGATGGCCGGCCTGGACGGCATCAAGAACCAGATCGACCCGGGTGCACCGAGCGACAAGGACCTGTACGACCTGCCGCCGGAGGAAGAGAAGCTGATCCCGCAGGTCTGCTCCTCGCTGGACCAGGCGCTGGAAGCGCTGGACAAGGACCGCGAGTTCCTGAAGGCCGGCGGCGTGATGAGCGATGACTTCATCGACGGCTACATCGCGCTGAAGATGCAGGAAGTGACCAAGTTCCGCGCGGCCACCCACCCGCTGGAATACCAGCTGTACTACGCCAGCTGACCGGATGCGATGGCGGTGGGTTCCCCCTCCCACCCGCCGCCATCGCTTCCGTTTTCGCGGCTGGGGAGCCGCGGTCAGATCGGGGTCGGATCCCGTTCGTTTACGAATGGGCGCTGATCCCTATCCAGGGGCAAGAGAGAGACCGGATACGCGACCAGGGCCGCCCTCCCTCCCGCGTCGGTCGTGCAAGGAGAGAGGCACGGCCGTCCCGGCCCTGTACGTGTCCGGTGCAACAGCCACGGTCATCATCCTGATGACCCGTGGTTGCCTGATGCCAACGCGCGCTGGCGCGCTGGCCCCATCCACCCTCGGGACATGCGCATGAAACTGATCTCCGCCATCATCCGACCGTTCAAGCTCGACGAGGTCCGCGAGGCCCTGTCCGATGCAGGCGTGTCGGGCATCACCGTGACCGAAGTGAAAGGTTTCGGTCGCCAGAAGGGCCACACCGAGCTGTATCGCGGCGCCGAGTACGTCGTCGATTTCCTGCCCAAGATCAAGATCGAAACGGTGGTCACCGACGAGCGTGCCGACGCGGTGATCGAAGCGATCCAGTCGTCGGCAGGCACCGGCAAGATCGGTGACGGCAAGATTTTCGTCACCGCCGTCGAACAGGTCATCCGCATCCGCACCGGCGAAATCGGTGCCGACGCGCTGTAACCCCCTTCCGGAGATTCCCCCCATGAAGATGCGCCTTCTCACCGGGTGGCAAGCCCGGTTCCACCTGGTGTGCCTGTTGATGCTGCTCAGCGCACTGGCCGCCGGTGCCTGGCCGGGCAGCGCCCATGCCCAGGCCCAGGTATCGCCGTTGCCGAGCGAAAGCGTGGCGGTCGAGCCGCTGCACGATGCGGCCGCCACCGCCGCGGCGCCGGCCGTGGCCGAAGCGGCCGCCGCCTATGATCGTGGCGACGTCGCCTGGATGCTCACCTCGACCCTGCTGGTGCTGTTGATGGTGGTACCGGGCCTGGCCCTGTTCTACGGCGGCCTGGTGCGTTCGAAGAATGTGCTGTCGGTGCTCAGCCAGATCCTGGTGGTGTTCTCGCTGGTGCTGCTGCTGTGGGTGGCCTATGGCTACAGCGCGGTGTTCAGCGCCGGCAATCCGTTCTTCGGCTCGTTCACCGAATTCGCCTTCCTCAAGGGCTTCACCCCGGAGTCGGTGGGCAACACGCCGATCAAGGGCCTGCCGGACTATCTGTTCGTCGCGTTCCAGTCGACCTTTGCCGGCATCACCACCGCGCTGATCGTCGGTGCCTTCGCCGAGCGCATCAAGTTCCGCGCGGTGCTGCTGTTCTCGGCGCTGTGGTTCACCCTCAGCTACATCCCGATGGCACATATCGTCTGGGGTGGCGGCTACCTGGGTGAGCTGGGTGCCATCGACTTCGCCGGCGGTACCGTGGTGCACATCAACGCGGGCGTGGCCGGCCTGGTCGGCGCGTGGTTCGTCGGCAAGCGCCTGGGCTATGGCCAGACCGCGCTGAAGCCGCACAATGTGCCGTTTACCTACATCGGCGCGATGCTGCTGTGGGTGGGCTGGTTCGGCTTCAACGCTGGCTCGGCAGCAGCGGCCGACACCGTGGCCTCGCTTGCCTTCCTCAACACCGTGCTGGCCACCGCTGCCGCCGTGCTTGGCTGGACGCTGGTGGAAGCGATCGGCAAGGGCAAGCCGTCGGCACTGGGCGCTGCGTCGGGTGCGGTGGCCGGGCTGGTCGGCATCACCCCGGCCTGTGGCACCGTCGGCCCGCTCGGCGCGATCGTGATCGGCTTCGTCGCTGGCGTGGTCTGCGTGTGGGGCGTGACCGGCCTGAAGCGCCTGCTGAAGGTGGACGACACCGCCGACGTGTTCGGTGTGCATGGTGTCGGCGGCATCGTCGGCGCGATCCTCACCGGCGTGTTCAGTGCGCAGTCGCTGGGCGGCACCAAGGCCGATCTGGATATCGCCCATCAGGTCTGGGTGCAGGTGGTCAGCGTCGGCCTGACCGTGGTGTGGTCGGCGGTGATGACCGCGGTCATCCTGCTGGTGGTCAAGGTCGTGGTCGGCCTGCGCGTGACCGAAGAAGCAGAGCGCACCGGCCTGGATGTGACTTCGCACGGCGAGTCCGCCTACGAGGCCTGACGTGGCGGCGCACTGACGTGGTGGGTGCCGACCGTTGGTCGGCACTTCCACTGTCCTTGTTCTGGTAGGTGCCAAGCTTGCTTGGCACGGGGTCTGGGTCTGCTCTGGTGGGTGCCGACCGTTGGTCGGCACAGCGGGTAGCCCATCCACGCATGGCGTGGCTCTACCGTTCCTGCTCCAATGGCTGTCTGCAGGTGGGCGTGTACACGCCTCCAACGACCTCGATGGACTACAGAACGGAGTAGGCGTGATCCAGGCGACTTCCGCAGCAGTGATGGAAGACATCGAATGGTATGTCTACCTGCTGACCCTGGACGACTACAGTCCGCATGCGCTGGTGCGTAGTGTGGCCGGCGCAGGAGATCGAGAACACTGGAGCTTCGCTGTGGAGCTCACCTATCGCTGCCTTTCCTCCGGTCTGTGGCGACTCTCCTACGGCCTGCCTCCGGAGCTGGGGCTTTCCAGCATCGATCGTCGATCCGAGCACCAGCAGTCTGATCAACATCACGGTGCCTGGAGCACATGCATTGGATCCGGGCTTTGTGATCCGACAGGTGCTTCCGGATGGATTCGGTGGATTCTCAGTCTCAACCAGAGGCTGGGGTACGGGTTCGCGTCCAATGTTCAACTCGAATTGGTGGGCCAAGTGTGGAGTTCCAATACGCGCGATACTGGTGGCGAAGTTGGCAAGTTGCGGTGGCCTTGGAGTACTTTTCCCTCAAGGCAGAAATGCATGAGCTACCGGGGCTCTGATGGAAAGATGGTGGAGATCTGCCAGTGAGTGAGCGTGAGTTGGGGGCAAAGATTGTGTCTGTGATTGCCAGCTCCGTGCTTGGAGCGGCTCTATTCATAGGCATTCCGCTGAGTTCTCGGATAGGCAGCTTTTCGCAGGCTGCAATTTTCACATCGCTGGTTTGCGCCATAGCCGCTGTGTTGGGCCTCATCTTCGGTGTGCCCGGGGTTATGCTTGTGGACAAGTTTCTTCCGCGGTTCAAAGCTCGTTATGTTGTAGCTGCACCAATCTGTGCCTTGTTGGCGTGGCTCGCGTTCGAGGGTGCCTTCTCTCCTGGCGGTTGGATAAAGGTCTGGACCAGTCCTTCCTTTTGGTTTGGGTGGGCTCCCAGGCGCGCTGGCATCATGCTTTTCATCGGGTTGGCCGTGGGTGCCTTCTACATGTTGATCTGGCCGCGGATTGGACGAATGATGAAGGTCAACACGGCCTTGTGACTGAGGGCGATGGAATCGGGTGCCTGTGCGCAGCAAGGTGGCGGCGGCAAATAGCTAGGCATACAGCGGCGCGGGGAAGTAGGGGGCATCGATGAGTACAACCGTGCACTGAACGCAGTGACGACGGCGCTGGTGGGCGGTGTGGCGGGACAGGGCGCTGGCCAGGCCGCGTCCAATGCACTGGCGCCCTATGCCGCTCACTTCATCGGCAGCACGCTTGACCCGAACCACGGCAGCGACCCCAATGCGACTCTGCAACTGCTGTCGCATGCGGTGTTGGGTGCGCTGCTGGCGGAAGCCGATGGTGGCAGTGCGGGAACCGGAGCCGTGTCCGCGGCCGGCGGCGAGTTGGCCGCGAAGGTACTGACTAATACATTGACCGGCGGAGACCCCTCCAAGCTGAGCCCGGAGCAGAAAGAGATGGTGCTGGCGTTGTCGCAGGCAGTTGGCGCACTGGCGGGCGGGCTGTCGGAGCAAAAGAAGGTCACGAAATGAGTGCTAGTGATGTGAAAGATGCTGGAAGAGTTTCCGTTCAGGCTGCATATGTATTGATGTGCGTGTTCCTTCAGAAGTATATGGAGAGGGGGGAGGGGCAGGACACTCTTGTTGATCTGTTATCTTCGGGAGGGTCATTTCTATGGGCGAATGGCTTGCCCAACGATCCGGCAATGTGGGATGACTGGTGTGATGCATTTGCAGAGGTTGTCATCGTGGGGAGTGCTCTTAATTCTGAATTTTGTAGCGCACAAATTAATTCGTCGGGCGAGTACTTGGCGTTGCTGGATGCGTTCTCGGTAATGATGGTATTCCTTGAGTCGATTTTTGATCGATCTGGTGAGGATCTTCCGCTGTTCGAAGTTGTTGTTCGCCTTATGTCGCCTCTAGGTGATTCCGGTTGTCTTGATGATTCCTCTGTCTGGGCTGAGTGGGTGGAGTCGGTTAGGAAGGTGAGGGCATAGGGTTCTGGGCGGTTGCTTGTTCAATGGAAGTTGGGGTTAAACGGCCGCCTCGATGAAGTTGCTCGGCTTGACGGTGTTGCCAGTCTGTATGTCACCGGTCGAAGCAGTGGTGACGCGCCAAGGTAGATTTCTTCGCAATGCGGGCGCGGAGGGATTGACCAGATCGGCCACTGGCGGGATCTGAGGGGCCGTTGATGAATCATTTTGTTTAAGTTGTTATGAGGGTTGTTCCCTGGGTTCACGTGTCCACGGTGTTGGAATCGATTCGGCGGCATGGCTGGGTCCGTTTCGAGGATTGAAGGTAGGTGATGAGGAACTTGGGCGTTTGGCTATTCAAATTGGAGTTTGAGATTTGGGCATGAGGTGGGGGCGTTATTGAGTTTTTTGCATGACAGCTCCCCAGTTCTCCAGCGATCCGGACGAAGCGAAGAACCACGGCTGCAGTCATGGTTACAATTCGTCCATGATCAGCCCCCGCCTTCTGGCTTCCACACTGCTGGCCCTGGCCCTTTCGGCCTGCACCGCCACCGCGCCTGTGCAGCACAACCCGCTCGCCACCTGGGTCCCATCACCCAACCAGAACGCGCGCACCCCGGTCATCATCGTCATCCACCACACCGAGCAGAAATCGGTGCAGCAGAGCCTGCATACGTTGCGCACGGCCAACAGCGGTGGGCCGGTCAGTGCGCACTACCTGATCGGCGCCGATGGCCATCGTTACCAGCTGGTGGCTGATGAGCGCCGTGCCTGGCACGCCGGCGCCGGGCGCTGGGGCACCATCACCGATCTCAATTCGGCTTCGATCGGTATCGAGCTCGACAACGATGGCCGCAGCCCGTTCAGTGCGGCACAGATCGAATCGCTGATCGTGCTGCTGCGCGATCTCACCACGCGCCTGAACATCCCGCCGCGCCAGGTGATCGGCCATGCCGACCTGGCGCCGACGCGCAAGCAGGATCCGAGCCGCTTCTTCCCATGGCAGCAGTTGGCCGAGGCCGGCTTCGGCGTGTGGCCGCGCGCGGCCGACGGCGCGGCACCGGAAGGATTCGACGCGTGGAATGCGCTGGCCCGCTTCGGCTATCCGCTCGACAACCGCGACGCCACCGTCGCTGCGTTCCACCGCCGCTTCCGTGGCCGCGACGACCTGCCGAAGACGCTGGATGCCGAGGACGCCCGCATCCTGCACTCGCTGCTGCTGCAGACGCCGTGACTCCGCGCATGAACGCTTGGCCCCGCGCTGGGTTGCCGCCCAGCGGCCGGCCCGCCACCATGGCGGCATGATCGATTCCGCCACCTTCTTCAAGCGCAAGCACTGGACCCTGCTGGCAGCGGCCGTGCTCGCCGGTTGCGCCACCACCGCTCCCCGCACGGGCTCCGAAGCGCCCACGCCGACCTCGCCGCCGGCGGCCACCTACGCCAAGGTCGGCTGGAAAGCCCTGCCAGCGGTCTCGGACAGCGATCTGCAGGCCGGCTTCGTGGCTTGGCGCAGCAGCTGCGCCCGCCTGAAAAACGACGCTGTCTGGGCCAAGCCCTGCGCCACCGCCGCAGCGGTGTCAGACAAGAACCCGGCCGCGATCCGCCAGTTCCTGCAGCGCGACCTCGATGCCTATGCGCTGCGTGCCGGTGGCCATCAGGCCGACGGATTGATCACCGGCTACTACGAGCCGATCTACCCCGGCAGCCTGACCCGCACCGACAAGGCGACGGTGCCGGTCTACGGCACGCCGGATGATCTGGTGGTGGTGCAGCTGGACAGCCTCTACCCGGAACTGAAGGGCAAGCGCCTGCGCGGGCGCGTCGAAGGCAAGGTGCTCAAGCCCTATGACGACGCCGGCACCATCGCGGCCAAGGGCGCCAAGGCGCCGGTGCTGGCCTGGCTGACCGATCCGATGGACCTGCAGTTGCTGCAGATCCAGGGGTCCGGCCGCGTGCGCCTGGCCGATGGCAAGCAGGTACGGCTGGCCTATGCGGAACAGAACGGCCACCCCTACCGTGCCATCGGTCGTTGGCTGGTGGACCAGGGCCAGCTGAAGAAGGAAGACGTCACCATGGACGCGATCCGCGCCTGGGCCCGGGCCAATCCCGCGCGCGTGCCGGAACTGCTGCGCAGCAACCCCAGCTATGTGTTCTTCGTGCGCAATCCGGACAGCCCGGAAGGCCCGCGTGGTTCACTGAACGTGCCGCTCACCGCGGGCTACAGCGTGGCGGTAGACCGTACCGTGGTGCCGCTGGGCAGCCTGCTGTGGCTGTCGACCACGCGCCCCGATGGCACGCCCGTGGTACGCCCGGTGGCTGCGCAGGACACCGGCGGCGCCATCGCCGGCGAAGTGCGCGCGGACCTGTACTGGGGCAGTGGCGATGCCGCCGGCAAGCTGGCCGGCGACATGAAGCAGAAGGGCAACATCTGGATGCTGTGGCCGAAGGGCGTGCCCCTGCCGAACTGAACCAGCAGGGGGCGGATCCCTTTCCAAAGGAAAGGCTCTGGCCCCGGATGCCTGATAATGGCGCCATTCCGAACTTTCCGGCCGCGCCTGCGGCCAGGACCCCTGCAATGACCTACGCAAAGCACAACGCAAAACCCGGCGCGAAATCCGCCGCAAAGAAGTACTACAAGCACTGGGCCGAATCGGGCCTGGGCAAGGGCAACGTGCTGATGGAAGCGCGCGGCGACAAGATCGTGCGGCAGGTGGAAATCTACGGCACCAAGATGGTCTGGGCCGACGAGCACGCCCACAGCGATGACCGTTTCCTGCTGGCCGACCAGCCGGTGTCGTTCCTGGATTTCGACGAGGACGACGAAATCTCCGCGCGTGAATTCGAAGCCGCCTGGAAGAAGGCACGGGAAGCCACCGGCTACCCGGTGTAATCCCCCCGGCTCCCGCCCTTGTAGCGCCGAGCCTTGCTCGACGCTGCAAAAGCGGGCATGTGAAATGTTATATAATTACATTTCACCATAACGCCCCTTCCCATGAAGACTCCCACCCTTGTGGCCGCCCTGGCGGCCGCGCCGTTCGCCCCTGAAGCTTTCGCACAGGCCGCCGATGCCGCGCTCACCCTCGGCAAGGTGCAGGTGCACCAGCACGGCGAAGGCCAGCTCAGTGCGCACCAGGTGCTGACCTCGGTGGACGTGCTAGGTGCAGACCAGATCGAAAACCGCAACGTTTCGCACAGCTGGGAACTGCTCGGGCAGATGCCCGGCATCCAGCTCACCGAAACCCGGCAGGGTGCCGAATCGGGCAAGGTCAGCTTCCGCGCCTTCAACGGCGAGGGCTACCTCAATGCCATCAAGACCCTCATCGACGGCATCCCCAGCAACGTCAACAGCGGCAACCAGCGCTTCATCGACATGCTGTTCCCGCTGGACATCAGCTACATCGAAGTAGTGCGTGGTACCAACGATCCGCGCTATGGCCTGCACAACATCGGCGGCAACGTGAACTTCGGTACGCGCCAGGGCGGCAGCTACACCGATGCGCGCCTGGCCTACGGCAGCTACAACACCCGTGATGCGCAGCTGGCGATTGGCCGCGAAGCCAATGGCTTCGCGCAGAACTACTTTGTCGGCACCCAGGCCAGCGATGGTTATCGCGACCACGACACCTCCAGGAAGTACTCGCTGGGCGGCAAGTGGTTCTTCGGCACGCTGGACGAAGGGCTGCGCGTGGGCCTGACCGCGCGCGCCTACCACCATGAGGCCGACGAACCGGGCTTCATGACCGCCGAGGAACTGCGCACGCACCGCCGTGGCAGCGAGCTGCGCAACGGCAACGACGGCGATGACCGCGACATGCGCCAGATCGCCGCGCACGTCGACCTGAAGCTGTCCGACGCACTCACCTTCGGCACGCGGCTCTACTACAACCGCTATGAAGACGACCGCCGCGTGACCTTCAGCGACCTGCCCACCGGCAACCTGCCGCGCCAGCGCCGCGTGTGGGATGAACGCCAGACTGGCCTGCTCAGCACGCTGACGTGGCAGGCCAGCTCCACGCTTACCGTCGAAGGCGGCCTGAACTACGAGCAGCAGGACAACGGCTATATCCGCGAGCGCTATGCCTACGCCGAACCGACCGATTACAGCCAGCCGCCGGCGCGCGTGCAGAACGACGACCGCCACAGCTTCGACAACTGGGGCGCCTACGTGCAGGCGATCTACCAGCCCGCCGAGGCGTGGAAGATCGTGCCGGCCTATCGTATCGATCGCTTCAGTGGCCGCACGCACCTGATGAACGGCATCACCGCCCGGCTGCAGGATTACGGCAGCATCGGCCAGCCCAAGCTGAGCATCATCCACAGCCTGGGCCAGACCACCCACGTCTACGCCAACTGGGGCCGCACCTTCCAGGTGCTGACCGGGTCCACCGCACCGGCCTACCTCACCCCGGGGCAGGCGCCGATGCAGCCGTCCACCAATACGGGCATGGAGCTGGGCCTGAAGTTCCAGCCGTTCCAGGGCGCCCAGGCGCGCCTGGCGGTGTGGCAGCAGGACGCGGAAAACGAGGTATCCAACATGCCTGCCACCGGCACCACGGTCACCCTGGGCAAGACCCGCCGGCGCGGCGTGGATGCGCAGTTGAGCCTGCAGCTGGGCGATGACTGGACGGTATGGGCGTCGCACGCCTACCAGGAAGCGAAGATCACCCGCGACGACCGCGATGCCGGCATTTCCCTGCACGGCCGCGAAGTGGCCGCCACCCCGCGCCACATCAGCAATCTGGGTGTGGACTACCGCGCCAGCGACGCGCTGCGCCTCGGCCTGCAGGCACGCGCGCAGGGCGACTACTACCTTGAGGAGCGCAACGTGGCCGGCAAGTTCGGTGGCTTCGCCGTGCTCGACCTCAGTGCTGCCTATCAGCTCACCCCGCGTTTCAGCGTGGACCTGCAACTGAAGAACGTCACCGGCCGCCAGTACGCCTACGCCTGGTACGACAGCTTCTTCTGGGACAGCGGCCGCCCGATGTTCTCGCCAGCCCCGGGCCGCAGCGTGTTCGTCGGCCTCAACATGAAGCTGTAACCGGCCCTGCATCTGGCAATGGTCGAGCTTGCTCGACCTGCAGCAGGGGTCAGATCCCTTTCCGCCAGGAAAGGGCTCTGACCCCGAACCCCGCGTTTTGCACTACATTGGTGCAATGTCCGACCCCGCACCCCCGCCGTCCCTTGATGCCCTGGGCACGCCGCTGGCCTGGGCCGGGGCCGATGGCTGCATTGCCGGCTGCAATCCGGCCTTCGCCCGCTGGCTGGGCGTCAGCGTCCGGCGCCTGCTGGGTCGGCCATTGGCCGCACTGGAAGTGCAGGGCGAGGCACTTGCCCATTTCCTGGCCCGCGATGAGCGCGACAGCCTGCGCCTGAACCGGCTGGCGCTGGCGGTGCCCGGCGAGGCGCCGCGCTTCGCCGAGGGCTGGATGAGCCGCCGCGACGATGGTGGCTGGCTGCTGGAGGCGCATCCGGTCGATGAATTCCCCGGGCTGGACCCAACCCAGGCGCTGCCCAGTGCGCTCAGCGCGGCGCTGAAGGGCCTGGCCCACGAGCTGCGCAACCCGCTGGCCGGGCTGAAGGGCGCGGCCCAGCTGCTGGCCCGCCGCGCGGCGCAGCGCGACGCCAGCGAACGTGAGCTGATCGAACTGATCGGCTCGGAGATCGAGCGCCTCAACGGCCTTCTCGACCAGCTGCTGTCGCCGGCCCCGGCCGCGCCGCATGCGGAACTGAACATCCATGCCGCGCTGGAACGTGTGCTGCGCCTGGCCGAGAACGAGGCCGGCTGGGCGGTACGCCTGCAGCGCGACTACGACCCCAGCATTCCCGAATTCCACGGCGACGCCGACCGCCTCACCCAGGCGGTGTGGAACCTGGTGCGCAACGCGATCCAGGCCGGTGCCGGCAGCATCACCCTGCGCACCCGCGTGGAGCATGGGGTGCGCATCGCCGAGCAGTTGCACACGTTGGCCTTGCGCCTGGAAATCGCCGACGACGGCCGTGGCGTGCCCGAGGAGCTGGCCGAACACCTGTTCCTGCCGCTGGTCAGTGGCCGTGCCGAAGGCACCGGGCTGGGCCTGGCACTGGCCCAGCAGGTCGCGCGCGAGCATCGCGGCACGCTCACCTACCGCTCGCGTCCGGGCCATACCGTGTTCACCCTGCTGTTGCCGATCGGCAACGGCGCCGCTCCTGCCGAGGAGGCCCCGCGCGATGTCTGAGTCCCCCACCACCGCACAGCGCATCTGGGTGGTCGACGATGATCGTGCGGTGCGCTTCGTACTGTGCACCGCGCTGCGCGAGGCGGGGTACCAGGTCGTCGATTTCGACAGTGCCGCTCCCGCCCTGCAGGCGTTGAGCGCGGGCCCGCCACCAGCGCTGCTGTTCACCGATGTGCGCATGCCCGGCGACGATGGCCTGGTACTGCTGGACAAGCTCAAGGCCGCGTTGCCGCAGCTGCCGGTGGTGGTGATGTCGGCCTATACCGATGTCGCCAGCACCGCCGGTGCGTTCCGCGGGGGCGCGCATGAATTCCTGTCCAAGCCATTCGACCTGGACGATGCCGTGGCGCTGGCGCAGCGTGTGCTGCCGGCCGTGGCGCCCGCGCTGGCCGCCCCCAGCCCCGCCGCCGAAACGCCCGGCGACCAGCCGCCGCAACTGGTGGGCGATACCCCGCCGATGCGTGCGCTGTTCCGCGCCATCGGTCGCCTGGCGCAGGCACCGCTGGCGGTGCTGATCACCGGCGAGACCGGCACCGGCAAGGAGCTGGTGGCCAATGCGCTGCACCGCGAATCGCCGCGTGCGCAGGGCCCGTTCGTCGCGCTCAATACCGCCGCGATCCCGGCCGAACTGCTGGAGAGCGAGTTGTTCGGCCACGAAGCTGGCGCCTTCACCGGTGCGCAGCGCCGTCATGTCGGCCGCTTCGAGCAGGCCAACGGCGGCACGCTGTTCCTGGATGAGATCGGCGACATGCCGTTGCCGCTGCAGACCCGCCTGCTGCGTGTGCTGGCGCAGGGTGAGTTCTTCCGCGTCGGTGGCCGCGAGCTGATCCGCGTCGATGTGCGCGTGGTGGCCGCCACCCACCAGGATCTGGAAGGCCTGGTCGCGCAGGGCAAGTTCCGCGCCGATCTGCTGCATCGCCTGGACGTGGTGCGCCTGCAGTTGCCGCCGCTGCGTGAGCGCCGCGAGGACATCGCGCAACTGGCCAGCACGTTCCTGGCCGCCGCCGCACGCAGGCTGGATACGCCGCCGAAGCGCCTCACCGCCGCGGCTCTGCAGGCGCTGCGCGAACACGACTGGCCGGGCAACGTGCGCGAACTGGAGAACGTGTGCTGGCGGATGGCCGCGCTGGCCGCCGCCGACACCATCGGCGTGGCCGATGTCGATACCGCGCTGAACCGCGCGCGCGGCCGCCGCAACAGCGCCAGCGCAGCCGATCCGGGCCAATGGGAAGCGCTGCTGGCCGAATGGGCGCGCCGTCAGCTGGCCGAAGGCGTGGAAGGGCTGCACGCGCAGGTGCGCGAGCGGGTCGACCATGCCCTGCTGGAGGCAGCGCTGCAGATCACCCACGGTCGCCGCGCCGAAGCCGCTGCCCGCCTCGGCCTCGGCCGCAATACCCTTACCCGCAAGCTGGGCGCCGGGCGCCGTCGCGGGGGCCATTGAACGGTCCCTGCACGCGATCCTCGCGCCCGCTTGCCGAACCGTTGATCGTTCATGGACGATGCAGTGCTTAGTGTCACCTGCAAGGAGTCTTCGATGCGTCTGTCCTTTGCCATCCTGCCGTTGTCCGCCGCCGTGCTGCTGTCTGCCTGTGGCAGCGCGCCGAAGAAGGCCGAGCCCACCCCGCCGCCGCCCACCGTGGTCAGCGCAGCGAAGCAGGGTGAAGCCAATCTGTCGCCGGCCTCGGCCAGCATCGTCAGTGGCCGCATCGCACTGATGGTGGAGCCCGGCGGTATCCACATCACCGGCCTGATCGGTGGCCTGCAGCCGTTGCAGCAGGCCGGTTTCCACATCCACGAGCGTGGCGACTGCAGCGCGGTGGATGCCAGCAGCGCCGGCAACCACTTCAATCCCGGTGGCGCCGCGCATGGCCGCGGCGGCACCGGCAAGCACCACCTGGGCGACATGGACAACCTGCGTGCCGATGCCCAGGGCCGCGCCAACGTCGATATCCACCTCAAGGGCGTTACCCTTGGCGGAGGCGCCGCCACCGATATCGCCGGACGTGCACTGGTCGTGCATGCCAACGCCGACGACTATCGCAGCCAGCCCGCCGGCAATGCCGGCGTCCGCATCGCCTGTGGCGTGATCCGGGTCGTCCGCTGATCACTGCAGGCAACATCCAGGGAGAGATTCCAATGCGTCTGATCCACACTTCGCTGTTTGCGGCCATCGCCGCGCTGGGCCTGGCGGCCTGTAACCAGCAGCCCGCCGCGCCGCAGACTGAGACTCCGCCGGCCGCGCCGGCTGACGGCGCCACCACCGAGCCGGCTGCAACTCCTGAACCGGCTGCGGCACCGGCGGCCGATGCTTCGGCAACGGCCGAGCTGGCACCGACCCAGGGCAACGAGACCAAGGGCAGCGTCACCTTCAAGGTGGTTGATGGCAAGGTCCACGTGACCGGCCAGATCACCGGCCTGAAGCCGGGCAGCGAGCACGGCTTCCACATCCACGAGAAGGGCGACTGCAGCGCCCCGGACGGCATGAGCGCCGGCGGCCACTTCAACCCGGGCAAGCAGGATCACGGCAACGTCGCCACCGATCCGCACCACGGCGGCGACATGCCCAACATCAAGGCCGACGACAAGGGCGTGGCCACCATCGACGGCCCGGTGTCGAGCAATGTCAACATCGGCAAGGGTGATGACTTCGACATCATCGGCCGCGGCCTGATCGTCCACGCCGATGCGGACGACTACAAGACCCAGCCGACCGGCAACGCCGGCGCACGCCTGGCGTGTGCGGTGATCCAGAAGGCCCCGTAAGAATCAAGGAACGCCGGCGCAAGCCGGCGTTTTTCATTATCGGTAGTGCCGGCCGCTGGCCGGCAATCGCAGATCCGGACCTTGCCGGCCAGCGGCCGGCACTCCCCGTCTTCAGCGCGCCAGCAGCTCGCGCGCGTCCTGCCCGGCCTCGCAGTGCACGAACAGCACTGCGGCCCTTTATGCTGGAAACGGAAAATGCCGGCGCAAGCCGGCGTTCTTCTTTATCGGTAGTGCCGGCCGCTGGCCGGC
>NZ_JCAFTS010000011.1:0-125666 GCF_059370495.1 Stenotrophomonas sp. YJH_SMC_69
CGCCGTCGCGGATGCCGGCCAGCGGCCGGCACTACCAAAGCCGCCCGATTCGACATGTCATGACTCAGCCCCGGTAGGTGTCGACCTTGGTCGACACGCTCTCGCGCCGTCGCGGATGCCGGCCAGCGGCCGGCACTACCGCCGCCGGGCATCGCGCACCCGGCGTACTCATCAACCTCAATACACCGGCAGATCGATGTAACTGGCCTGCGCTGCGCTGTGCCAGACCCGCTGCGTGGCCTTCTGGTAATCGCCCGGCTTGGCCAGGTAGATGTTCGGCACGTAGGTCTGCGGATTGCGGTCATACAGGGGGAACAGGCTGGACTGCACCTGCACCATCACCCGATGGCCCTTCTGGAAGGTGTGGTTGGCGTTGGGCAGGTCGAAGCGGTACGGCAGCACCTGGTTGGCGGCCAGCGGCTTCGGATCGCTGAAGCTTTCGCGGTAACGGCCACGGAAGATCGCCAGCGACACCGGCAGCTCGTAGCCACCCATCTCCGGCGTCGACGCTTCCTGGTCCGGATACACGTCGATCAGCTTCACCACCCAGTCGCTGTCGGTGCCACTGGTCGAAGCCTGCAGGTGCACCACCGGCGCGCCGCCAATGCGCAGCGGCGCGGTCAGCGGTTCGGTGATGAAGGTCAGCACGTCCGGGCGGCCATCAACGAATCGCTGGTCCTTCACCAGCCAGGTGGTCCACATGTCGCGGTCGCCGAAGCGGACCGGGCGCGGCACGAACGGTACCGGCTTGGCCGGGTCGGACACGTATTCCTCGAAGTCCCCCTCGCCCGCCGCCGGTGCCTGGAACGCCAGCTTGCCGCCGGCGCGCAGGTACAGCGGCTTGCTGCTGGCGGCACAGCCCTTGTCGCAGCTGCGCGGCCAACCCTTCAGGCGGTCCCAGTGGTTTTCGCCGGTGTTGTAGATCAGCACCGGCGGCGTATCGGCCGTCGGCACGCCATCCACCAGGTACTGGTCGAAGAACGGCTTGAGCACATCGCGACGGAACTGTAGCGCGGTATCGCCATCGAACTTCAGCGCACCCAGCTCGCTGCCGCCGTAGTTCACCTGGCTGTGCCGCCACGGGCCCATCACCAGATAGTTGCGGTTGTTGCCGCTGTCGCGCCCTTCCATCGCCTGGTAGGCGTGGTTGGCACCCCACATGTCTTCCTGGTCCCACAGGCCCTGCAGCCACATGGTCGGCACCTTCAACGGTGTCTTGGCCATCACCGCGTCCAGCGCCTGGCCCTGCCAGAAACCATCATAGGCCGGGTGCTCGACCAGCTTCTTCCACCAGGTCAGCTGGTCCACGCCGGTGAAACGCGCGTAGTCACCGGCCGAACCGAGGCGCAGGAAGGTGCTGTAGTCGTCATAGCCGAGGCTGGGCAGCGGCGTGCCCTTGCCGCGCTTCTCGGTCTGCATTGCGAAATAGTTGAAGTTGACCTGGCGGAACGCACCGTAGTTGAGCCAGTCGTCACCCATCCAGCCATCGACCATCGGGCTCTGCGGCGCGGCCACCTTCAGTGCCGGGTGCGGGTCGGTCAGCGCCATCACCACGGTGAAACCCTCGTACGACGAGCCGAGCATGCCGACCTTGCCGTTACTCTCCGGCACATTCTTCACCAGCCAGTCGATGGTGTCCCAGGCGTCGGTTGAGTGATCCACCTTGGTGTTGTTCAACGGCCCGCGCAGCGGCCGGGTCATCACGTAATCGCCTTCGGAGCCGTACTTGCCACGGATGTCCTGGAACACGCGGATGTAGCCGCCGTCGACGAACACCTCGTCGCCCTGTGGCAGCAGGTCGCGCATGCGCGGCGAGTCACTGCGGTTGGCACGGCCAGCAGCGTCGTAGGGGGTGCGGGTCAGCAGGATCGGGGCATTGCGGGCACCCTTGGGCACCACGATCACCGTATACAGCTTGGTGCCATCACGCATCGGCACCATCACCACGCGCTTGTCGTAGTCACGACCGACATCGGGGGCAACGAAGGGCTTGCCGCTGATGTCCGGGGTCATCGGCGGGGTATCGGCGGCCAGCACGGCGCTGGACAGGCAAAGGGCAATGGCTACAGCGACGGCACGCATACGCATGGACAACCCCTCCCGGCAGGAAAGCTCCAAGCCTACTCCTGCCCCGAGCCATGAAGTGTGTGCGGGCTTTGCATTCTGCGGTGGATGCAGGCAGGACTGATGGCACATGTGCGGCCAATGTGGGAGCAGTGCGTCCTGTAGAGCCGAGCCCACGCTCGGCTCAGACCGCCGCGACCTACCCGAAGAGCAGCCGAGCGTAGGCTCGGCTCTACAACATCAGGCCACCACCACCTCATGCAGTGCCAGCCAGCGCCAGCGACCCTCTTCCTGCCGCAGCACCGCCAGTGACTCCCGCCATGCAGGCGTGCTGCCATCGAGCGAATGCCCTTCGCGATAGCGCAGCACCGCCAGCGGTGAAGGCGCTTCCACCGCGTGCACGGCGTCGATGGAAATCCGCAGCCCGGGGCGCGCCCCGTGACCGCCCGCGAACAACGCCTGCACGGCTTGCCGATCCAATCGGCGACCCGCGATGCCGACCATGCTGAAGTCCGCGCTGAAGTGCGCCATCAGATCCTCCAGCGCATCGGCGCCGACATCGGCACGGAACCAGGCCTGCAGCTTGTCGTGCAGGTGGTGGATTTCATGTTCTGCGGTGGTATCCATCAGATGTTCTCCGGTTGCGAAAGGGTGAGCAACTGCGGCCGGCGCAGCAGCGCCATCGGCAGCAGGGTCAGTACCGCGGCCAGACCCAGCGCCATGCCGGTGGCGTGGGCCGGCAGCCATTGCATGGCCAATGCCAGCAGCAGCGCGATGGCCGCGGTGCCCAGGCAGAAGCTGAGCTGGCGGTTGAGGTTCCAGAGTGCGCTGGCATCGCCCAATGCTTCGCCCTCGACCCCATGGAAGGCCAGCGTCTGCGCGGTGCTGCTGCACAGGCTGCCGCCGGCGCCCATCAGCGCGAACAGCAGCCCGGCCAACGCGAAGGCCGGCTGCGGCAGCAGCGCCATCAACAGCAGGCCGCTGGCCTGCAGGAGCATGCCCGTACGCAGTACCGTGGCCGGGCCGAAGCGCGCCAGCAGGCGCTTGCTGGCCGTGATCGCAATGGCCGAGGCCAGCGCCCAGGGCAGCATCAACGCGCCGATGCGTGCCGCGCTGTAACCGGCCTGGTGCAGCTGCAGGGTACTGACCAGCTGGCTGCCGATGAACACACCGGGCACTGCCAGATAGACCAGCATCGCCAGGCGCAGGCCCCGATGGGACAGCAGCGACCAGCGCAGCAGGGGCTGCGCCTGCTGCCGTGCATGCCGCAGGTGGGCCGCCGCCAACAGCATTGCGATCAACAGCAGTACGGCACCGGCGGCCCGATGGCCGGGTTCACCCAGCCAGGTCAACGCCAGCAGCAGCGCGCCCAGCGCCAGCATCGCGGTGGACAGCGCATAGGCCTGCAGGCGCGGCGCACTGCGCGCGCCATCGGCCGGCATCCAGGCCAGCACCAGGCTGATCGCCACCACCGCCAACGGCAGGCTGGCCCAGAGCACGCCGCGCCAGGACAACCACTGCACCAGCAACCCGCCCAGCGCCGGCGCCAGTGCGGGCACCAGCAGCGCCACCAGCAGGATGCGGCGGGTCAGCGCACCACGCTGGTCCGGCGTGCATTGTCGGTACGCTGCCGCCTGTGCCACCGGAATCAGCAGGCCACCGGCCAGCCCCTGCAGCAGGCGCCAGCCCAGCAGCCAGCCGATACCCGGTGCGGCGCCGGCCAGCACAGCGGCAACCGCGAACAACAGCAACGCCACCAGCAGCAGGCGACGCTCACCACAGCGCGCGGCCAACCAGGGCGCCAGCGGAATCACCACGCTCAGGCCCAGCATGTAGGCGGTGCCCACCCAGGCCAGGGTACCGACATCAGCGTGCAGTTCCGCTGCCAGTGCCGGATAGGCCACCGTGGCGATGAACATGTTGACCAGATCCAGGGCGAACACCAGCAGGAAGATCGCCTCATGGCGCAGGCGGGGGGACGGCATCGGCGGTGCTCCAGCAGAGAGACCGCCAGCATGCCGCCCGGGAGCTGTTGGAAAAACACGACAACACCTGCAACACTGTCAAATCTTTTTTGACAATGAACCGCCATGGTCAGTCTCGATCGCTTCGATATCTTCCGTGCCGTGGTCGAGGCCGGCAGCCTGACCGCAGCGGCCGATCGGCTCGGCCTGAGCCGTGCGGTGGTCAGCTTCAACCTGAAACGGCTGGAGCAGGAGCTGGGCGTGACCCTGCTGCTGCGCAGTACCCGCCACCTGGCCCTGACCGACGCTGGCGAACAGTTCCTGCAGCACTGCGTACAGGCGCTGGATGCCGCGCAGGCGGCAATCGATGCCGCGCGGCGCGACCAGCACCAGCTGCAGGGTGTGCTGCGCCTGACCACCACCCCGGAGTACGCGCAGCTTCGCCTGATTCCCGCACTGGAAGCCTTCCGTGCGCGGCATCCGGCCCTGCAGCTGCACCTGTCCACGTCTCCCGCGCCGGCAGACCTTATTCCCGAGCGCTTCGACCTGGCGATCCGTCTTGGCCGTCTGCCCGATTCGGGCCTGCATGCCAGTGAACTGGAACGGCACCCGCTGTGCGCGGTGGCGGCTCCGTCCCTGCTGGCACGCCTGCCCTCTGCCGATGCGGCCAACGACCCCGTGCAACTGGGCACCCTGCCCCGCCTGGGTTACCCGCGCCTGGCCGACGTGCCGGTGGTCGCGCCCGACGGCAGCGACGCCTTGTTTGCCACCAATCCGGGCAATGCAGTGGTGCGCGTGGATGGTGCCAGCAGCCTGCGCGCCTTCGCCGTGGCCGGCGCCGGGGTCACCGTGCTGCCACGCTGGCTGATCGAGGACGACCTGGCCCGGGACCGCCTGCGCCCGGTGCTGCGCCAGCACCGCTTCCCGCAGCAGAGCGTGTACGCGGTCTACCCGCACAGCACGCAGCCCTCGCCGAAGGTGCGGCAGCTTATCGATTTCCTGCGCGGGTGGTTCGCCATATGAAAAGGGGACGGAGGGGATTAAGTCGTTTATGCATAAACGACTTAATCCCCTCCGTCCCCTTTTTCAGGCACGGCCCTTGCGGGCCGTGCCTTCAAGCCTCAGCGCAGCACCTGCTCCACCAGCTGCACGTCCACCGTCTGCAGCGGTTCGGCGGCGTTGCGCGACAGCTGCACCTGGTAGGTGCCACCGTCGATCTTCCACTGGCGCGCCTGTGCATCGTAGTGGGCCAGCGTCTTCGGCTCGGCTTCGATGCGGATGCGGCGCTGTTCGCCCGGCTGCAGGGTCACCTTGTCATAGCCGATCAGGCGGATCGGCGTGGTGCTGCCGGCCGGCAGCTTCAGGTACAGCTGGGCCACGTCGGCACCGGCGCGCTTGCCGGTGTTGCGGATGTCGACGCTGGCGACCAGGCGCGAACCTTCCACGCTCACCTTCAGGTTGTCATAGGCGAACGAGGTGTAGGACAGGCCATGGCCAAAGGCGAAGGTCGGGGTCAGGCCCTTGGCCGCCATCCACTTGTAGCCGACGTTGGCGCCTTCGATATCGAAATCGAACACATCACCGAACGGCTTGGCCGGCTTGAAGCCGAGGCCGTCGATGTGCGGGCGCGGCAGCTGCGATTCGTCCGTCACCCAGGTCACCGGCAGGCGGCCGGACGGATTGACCTGGCCGGTCAGCAGTGCGGCAATGCCTTCGCCACCGCGGATGCCCGGGTACCAGGCCTGCAGCATCGCCGGCACCTGCGCCAGCCACGGTGTGCGCACCGGGCCGTTGGTTTCCAGCACCAGCACGGTCTTCGGGTTGGCCTTGGCCACTGCCGAGATCAGGGCATCCTGGTTGTCCGGCAGCTGCATGTCCGGCAGGTCCACCGATTCGGCGGCCCACTGCGTGGCAAACACGATGGCCACATCCGCCTGCGCGGCCGCCTTGGCCGCAGCAGCGGCGTTGGTGCCATCCACATACGTGATAGTCGCGTCCGGGCGCGCCGCACGCAGCGATTCCAGCGGCGAGGACGGATGGAAGATCACCGGGCCCGGCCAGGTGGTCGGCATCACGCCGGGCACCGCGTTGGTGCCCTTGGCGGTCACGCCCACCATCGATGAACCACCGCCACCGATCACGCCCTTGTCGGCATGGCCGCCGATGATGACGATGCGCTTCACGCTGTCGGCCAGCGGCAACAGGTTGCCCTCATTGCGCAGCAGTACGCTGCCCTCCTCCACCGTGCGCTGGGCAACGGCGAAGCCGGCCTCGGCATCCACCTTCTGGTGCTGCGGCGGGTTGTCGAAGTTGCCATGCAGGAACATCGTGCGCAGGATGCGCGCCACCATGTCGTTCAGGCGCGCCTGCGGCACCACGCCGCCATGCACGGCCAGGCGCAGCGGTTCATCGAAGAACACCGCCGCGTCGAACACCTCACCGGCCGACTGCTGGTCCAGGCCGGCCAGCGCAGCCTTCGAGCCACTGTGCACGCCACCCCAGTCGGACATCACGAAACCGGGGAACTTCCATTCCTGCTTCAGCACCTGGTTCATCAGGTAGCCGTTCTCGCAGCCGTAGGTGCCGTTGATCTTGTTGTACGAGCACATCGCCACGCCCGGGCGACCGGCATCCAGCGCGATCTCGAAGGCCAACAGGTCCGACTCGTGCATGGCCTGTTCGCCAATGCGCACGTCGTGGAAGTTGCGACGGGTCTCCATGTCGTTCAGCGCGAAGTGCTTCATCGAGGAGATCACGTGCTGGCTCTGCACGCCCTGGATCAGCGCGCCAACCATCGAGCCGGCCAGCAGCGGGTCTTCGCCGGCGTACTCGAAGTTGCGGCCGTTGCGCGGGTCACGCTGCAGGTTGACGCTGCCCGACAGCAGGATATTGAAGCGCTGCTGCCACGCCTCGCGGCCCATCGTGGCGCCACCGGCGAAGGCAACTTCGCGGTTCCAGCTCGATGCGGTGGACGGGCCCGATGGCATCGCCGTGGCGAAGTCGCCCGGGCGGATGCCCCCCGGATTGGTCACGCCGACACCGGCGTCGGCCGACTGCTGCGACGGGATGCCCAGCCGCGGTACGCCCGGCACGAAGCCGGCCGAACCGACCGCACCTTCCGGCAGTGGGCCGCCGTCCTTGCCCAGCCCGAAGTAGCTGTGCAGCATCTGGAACTTCTCATCCTCGGTCATCGCCTTCAGCAGCAGCGCAGCGCGCGCATCGGCGTTGAGCGTGGTGTCCATCCACGGCGTGTTGCCGTGCTTGTCGGCGGCATAGGCCAGGGTCAGCAGGGTGGCACGCAGCGTGCTGCCTTCCACCTTGAACGGCGCGCTGCTGGCGGCCTGGAAGCCGTCGCTGAAATAGCTGGCATCGGCTTCCAGCGCCACACGCGCCGGATCGAAGCCTGCGGCCTTGGCCGATTCACCGGCCACCGCGCCGAGCAGCACCGCCGGTGCACCCAGCCGCGAACGGGTGACCAGCGCCGGCAGCTGCGCCGCACCTGCACCGGCATCGGTATAGACCGCCACAGTGTGGCGGCCGTCGTCCAGGCGCAGGTAGTTCAGGCCCGGCTGGTCGGGGCCGGATTCAGCGGCGATCGGCAGCCGGGTCAGAACAGCCTGGCCGCGCTGGGTCTGGCCATCGTCCTTGCCGGCGGCAATGAAGCGGTACTCGTAGCCCAGGCCATCGGCCAGCACCTGCAGCGGATCGACCTGGCCGATGCCGCGCTGCACCTGGCGCACGCTCACCGCGTCCACCTTCAGGCTCTTCAGTTGCGCGGCCAGCGCCGGCATCGCCTCGGCGTGGGGCGCCTGTTCCAGGGTCAGCACAGTGAACGCGGTCGGGTCGGCCCAGGCCGGAGCGGCCAGTGCGGCAGACAGGGCCAGAGACAGTGCAAGCGGTTTTGTAAACGTTTTCATCGGCAGGCGTAATTCCGTTGCCAAGGCAATCGGTCCAGGGAAAGTGCCGCCGAAGGGTGCAGCGTTCATGCCGCGCAGGGGTTGCCAGGCAACGCCCCGCAGGCCGATGGACGGGCCGGTCTGCGCGCGGGACCCTCCTCCCGGCGTGACAACCTGCCTGCCCGGGCCGCGCAGGGCGACCCAATCCTGTGAAGATTGTGCGAGGGCGTTCACACCTGTCAACAGGACCTAAGTCACAGGGGCAACCCGGCCAATGGTTATCAGTCCATCACTGGCGGTCATCAGCGCGCCGCGCGAGGCTGCTGATAATGGAGATCCCTGGCCACGAATCGAGCCCATGACCGTACATCGCGACTTCGATCATCTCTGGCGCGACCGCTGTGACACCTCCAGCCAGCGCGCACCGCGCGTGCTGATCCGGGTGTTCGTGGCCCCGGGCGAGCTGGAGCGCAGCGTGGCGTTCTACGAGCAGTTGCAGGGCGTGGTAGCCGATGCGGGGTTCCCGTTCCCGGAAGCCGGGCTGCGCCTGGCGATGGTCGGCGCCTTCCTGCTGATCGAAGGCAGCCAGGCGGCACTGGCACCGTTCACCTCGACCACGGGGACACTGCTGGTCGATGACGTTCGGCCCTATCACGACAAACTGGTCGCCGCCGGCGCCGAGATCATCTTCCCGCTGCAGGTAGTCCCGACCGGGGCGGCGTTCAATGCGGTGCATCCCGATGGCACCGTGGTTGAATACGTGCATCACCGGCCGGATCCGCACGGGCGCTGAGGGGGCGCACGGCCGGGCGGCGCCCGGCACCCGCGGTAGTGCCGGCCGCTGGCCGGCAACCTCAGAAGCAACAGCCGGAGCAAAAGCGGGCTTCCTGTGGGTTGGCGGGGGTGGGGGCCGGTTGCGGGGACGCCGTGAATCCGTCTGTCGAAATAATCGATTTCGATTGAGATTCATCCACGCATGGCGTGGATCTACAATCCCTCAATGTCCTCCCCCGCCCTGCCCTGGAATGGCACGTTGCTGCTGGATGCTCACGTGGCCGTGCTGCAGGGTCATGCCGGTGACAGCGCCGCGCACGCGCACTACGCCCATCAACTGCTGCTCAGCGATGGCGCAGCCTGGAAGGTCGAGGTCGATGGCGTGCAGCAGCAAGGCCAGCGGCTGTGGCTGCCGTCATTCCAGCCGCACGCGATCCTGTTAGCGCCAGAAGCAGGCTGCACGGTGTTCCTTGAGCCGACGCATGCCAATCCCGCACAGATCCAGCAATACCTGCACGCACTGCCGGGCAACGCGCTGGAACTGCACGGCTGGCTGCCCCGGCTGAGCCGCCCGCAACCGTTGGACCGCCGCGTGCAGGCGGCATTGGCCCGTATCGCCCAGCACCTGCCCGGCCCGGTGCCGGCCGCCGATATCGCCGGGGCGGCGCACCTGTCGACCAGCCAGCTGCACCGGCGTTTCCAGTCTGATCTGGCGGTGACCCTGCGCGGCTGGGTGCTGTGGCAGCGGCTGCGCCGCGCACTCATGCATCATCTGCGCGGGCACACCCTGACCGACAGTGCGCATGCCGCTGGATTCGCCGATCTGGCCCATCTGTCGCGCAGCCTGCGCCGCATGTTCGGTATCGGTGCCGCGCAGCTGCAGGGCCTGCAGCTTCACGCGGCCTGACACGGCCCATCATCCGCGCCTGCGCAGACCTTCCGGCAGCTCCGGCACCTCGCCATGCGGCAGTTCGCGGAACGGCGCCAGCAGCTGTCCCGGATAATCGCGCGGATAGTCCGGTTGGCTGCCGATGCCGAGGTCGCGCTGCTGCAGCCGATAGCCCGGCGCATCGAAGGCGGTCCCCAGCAGGTGATCCCAGACGGTCAGGAACAGGCCGAAGTTGACGTCGCCAGCGTTGCCGTAACGCATGTGGTGGAAGCGGTGCAGCGGTGCCCACGCCATCACCCGGCCCAGCAGGCCCGGGCGCATGTCCACGTTGGAGTGCTGCAGCAGCAGCTGGATGGCAATGGCGAAGGCCAGCACCGCAGCCACCGGCATCGGCAGGCCCAACAGCAGCAGCGGCAGTACGCCGCCCACTGCTTCGGCCGCCTGGTGCAGCGGATGCTTCATCAAGCCGTTGAAGCCGTACATGCGGGTGACGCTGTGATGCACCGCGTGCAACCGCCACAGCCAGCCGATGCGATGGCTGGCGTAGTGCACCAGGGTAATGCCAAGGTCGGCGCAGACGATGGCCAGCAGTACCTGCAGAACGAACGGCCACTGCAGCGGCCACAGCTGCCACGGAAGGAGCGCTGCCAGCAGCGGCACCGCAGCGATCGACAGCAGGTTCAGGCTTTCGTTGACCAGTGCATGCAGGGTGTCACGCAGACTGTCGCCGTGGTCGTGGTTGAACGCGGGGTCATACGGCCAGGCACGTTCGGCAGCGAACGAAACCGCGATGGCGACCGCCAGCAAGGCCAGCAGCCATAGCGGATCGCCATGGAGGTGGCCGACCCAGACGACGGCGGCGGCAACGAAACCGAGCAGGAACAACGGGGCATACAGGCGGAGGATCCAGTGTTTCATGGGCAACCCGGAACGTGAGGGGCCTGCATGCTGGCGCGGCACGACGGTTGCGCGCTTGAACAAACGGCGCAACCCGCCCCGTCTCGGTGGATATCCCCCCTTTGGCCGACACCGCGTTTCCCCCACCCACGGATGGCGTGGATCTACAATGGCGCCCTCATCGCGCCCGGTACCGGCATGGATTCCTTCAACCTGATGCGCGCCTTCCGCCGCATCGTCGAACGCGGCGGGCTGGCCCGCGCTGCCGAAGACCTGGGCATGTCGCCGGCCGGGCTGAGCAAGCAGTTGCGCGCGCTGGAAACGCACCTGGGCGTGGTGCTGCTGCAGCGGACCACGCGGCGCATGAGCCTGACCGAGACCGGCCACGCCTATTACCGCGAATGCTGCCGCCTGCTCGACGAATTGGACGCATTGGAACGTGGCATCGCCGAACAGCGTGGCGAGGTGGCCGGGCGCCTGCGTGTCAATGCACCGCAGTCGTTCGCACTGAGCACGCTGTCGCCGCTGCTGCCACGCTTCCTTCAACAGCATCCACAGCTGTCGCTGGACCTGGTGATGGAAGATCGCCTGCTCGATGCGGTCGGTGAGGGTTTCGATGTGTCGTTGCGGCTGCGTGCCGAGCTGGACGACTCGCGACTGGTGGCGCGCCGGCTTGCCTCGCTGCAACAGGTGCTGTGCGCTGCCCCGTCCTACCTGCGGCAGCGTCCAGCACCGCAGTCGGTGGACGATCTGCAGGTGCACAGTGTGCTGGCCTACAGCCTGTCCGACTCCCCCGGCAGCTGGCCGCTGCTCGGCCCGGATGGGCAGGTGACCATCACCCTGCCGGCACGCGTCACCGTCAACAACAGCCTGCTGCTGCGCGACCTGCTGGTGGCCGGCATGGGCATCGGCGCCCTGCCCTCGTTCCTGGCGGCACCAGCGCTGGCCCGTGGCGAACTCCAACAGGTGCTGCCCGACCACCGCTATCCGCCACGCTTCGTGCATGCGGTCTATCCCACGTCGCGCCACCTGCAACCCAAGGTGCGTGCCTTCATCGATTTCCTGCACGCCGAGCTGCCCCGCTGCGCCGGCCTGGATTCGTAACCGCCAGCGAAAACTGAGCTGCCCACGGCGCGCTGTTTCGGCCCCACCGCGCTGCCTAATCTGCCGCCTCCCCTCTCACCGATGGCAGGCAGATGTCTCCCGTTCCTTCCCCCGCCACCGCCGCGCCGGTGGTCGACTTCTTCCACGACGTGGTCTGCGGCTGGTGCTTCGTGCTGGCCCCGCGCCTGCAGCAGGTCTCGGCCGAACTCGGCATCCAGGTGCGCCATCGCAGCTTCGTGCTGCAGGACTCGCGCGCGCAGATGGTCGAGGTGTTCGGCTCGATGGAGCGCGCCAAGGCGATCATCCTGCGCCACTGGACCGACTGCGCCGCGCATGAAGACAGCGCGCGCATCGATATCGAAGGCATGCGCGCACAGGACTTCGAATATCCCTCCGGCTGGCTCGGCGCACTGGCCTGCCAGGCCGCAGGGTTGATCGGCGGCAATGATGCCCATGGCGCAATGTTCGACGCGGTGCAATGGGCGCACCTGCACCAGCACCGCAACATCGGCGACGCCGAAGTGCTGCTGGATATCGCCGAATCACTGGGCCATCCCCGTGGTGCCTTCGCTGACCACATGCGCAGCGACGCAGTACGCCAGCACGTGCAGACCGATCGTGCCGACGCCGCTGCCCTCGGCATCCGCTCCATTCCCACCGTGATCGGCGGCAACGGCCTGCGCCTGCAGACCCTGCCGCTGCCGCAACTGCGCCAGGCCCTGGCGCCCCTGGTCGCGGCCTGAGCCGCACCCTCCCCACCCTGCAAGGAGATTCCCCCATGACCCCACGTATCCTGGCCAGCGCGCTGGCCCTGCTACTGGCCGGCACTGCGGCGTCCACCACCGTGTCCGCGCACGAACGCGTTCCCTCCGGCCAGCAGGTCGGCACCAGCCCCTGGGGGCCGAAGGACGAGATCGGCCGGCTCAACCTGATCACCGAAGCCTCGCGTGCGGCGATCCTGTCGCGGGTCAGCGGCGGCAAGGCCTATGACCTGGCCACCGACTACTACGTCGGCATGCCCAGCTGGCAGGACGCCGGCGACCCGCACTACCAGTTCTGGATGACCCACACCCCGCGCGGCACGGTGATGGATGATCCGATGGGCGTGGGCGAGAGCATGAACCTCACCCGCAGCTACACCGGCACCGCGTTCTCGATGTACAGCCACACCGGCACCCACATCGATGCGCTGAACCACTTCGGCATCCACGGAAAGATCTGGAACGGCTTCGAGGCCGACAAGCATCTCGGCGATCGTGGCTGGAATGTCACCGGCATCGAGAAATTCCCGCCGCTGATCGCGCGTGGCGTACTGATCGACGTGGCCGCCGCCAAGGGCGTGGACATGCTGCCGGACAGCTACCGCGTCACCCGCCAGGACCTGAAGGATGCGCTGGCACGCCAGCGGGTGAAGCTGCAGCAGGGCGATGTGGTGCTGATCCGTACCGGCCGCATGCGCCTGTTCGAACAGCCCAAGGCCTACATGGCCAACCCGCCGGGCATGGGCCTGGACGCGGCGCGCTTCCTGGTTGAGGACAGCGGCGCGATGATCGTCGGCGCCGACAACCTGAGCTTCGAGACCTTCCCCTCGGAGGTGGCCGACGACTACGTGCCGCTGCACACCTACCTGCTGGCCCAGCAGGGCGCGCCGATCATCGAACTGGTGGCGCTGGATGAACTGGCCCGCGACAAGGTCTACGAGTTCGCCTTCATTGGCGGCCCGCTGAAGATCCGCGGCGGCGATGCCGCGCCGCTGCGCCCGGTCGCGCTGCCGGTCCGCCCGTAACCGGGCCCTGTGGGTGCCGACCTGGCTCGGCACTCCTTTTCCACTTCAGCAACCTGAAACCCGGCCCGCCAATTTCATTAGTAATTCTACTCACAAGGCGAGTAGCATGTCTGGTCTCAGCCCCTGATACCAGCCCGCCGATACTCGCTCCATGCCTGTCGTTTCCGCCCGTTCCTGCCGCTTCCAGCCCGCCCGGCGCCTCCCTTGGAGGACCGGCTGATGGGCGCCGTCGTCGCCCTCGACCGGCTGCTGGACGGCCGCCAGTTGTGGCGCGGCCCGGCCCGCCAGGGGCCGGCCAGCGACCACCTGGCCAGCGGCCACCCGGCGCTGGACGCACGCCTGCCCGGCGGCGGCTGGCCGGCCAGCGGGCTGTGCGAGGTGCTGCAGGCGGCGCCGGGCGTTGGCGAACTGGCCCTGGTCTGGCCGGCGCTGGCCAGGCTGAGCCAGCGCGACCGCCCGATCGTGCTGGTCGCCCCACCCTATCGCCCGCATGCCCCGGCCTGGGCCGCGGCCGGGCTGGATCTGGCCCAGCTGCAGATCATCCACGCTGCGCCGAAGCAGGCGCTGTGGGCGGCCGAACAATGCCTGCGCTCTGCCGCCTGTGCGGCGGTGCTGTGCTGGCCGCACCAGGCCGACGATCGCGCCCTGCGCCGGCTGCAGGTCGCCGCCGACAGCGGCCAGTGCCTGGGCTTCGTGTTCCGCGAGGCGCAGGCAGCGCGCAACCCCTCCCCGGCCAGCCTGCGCCTGCAGCTCGACCACGGCCAGGTAAGGGTGCTGAAGTGCCGTGGCGGCCTGCCACCCGCGCAGCCGTTGCCACTGGCCATCACCCACTGAGGCCGCGCCATGCACTGGGCCTGCCTGTTGTTGCCGCAGCTGGCGCTGGACAGCGTGCTGCGCCTGCAGCCGGACCCCCAGCGGCCACTGGTGCTGCTGCAGGGCCCAGCGCAGCGCCGCGTGCTGCGTGCGGTCAGCCCGGCCGCGCGCGCAGCAGGGCTGCGCCCGGGCATGCTGCTGTCGGCTGCGCAGGTGCTGGTGCAGGACATGCACCTGCACGACTACGACCCTGACGCGGAACAGCACACCCGGCAGCTGCTGGCCAGCTGGGCCTACGCCTACAGCTCGCAGGTCAGCCTCGATTTCCCGCATGCACTGGTGCTGGAAATCGGCGCCAGCCGTGCCCTGTTCGGTGACTGGCTGACGATCGAAAAGCGCCTGCGCAACGAACTGCATGAACTCGGTTTCCGCCACCGCCTGGTGGCCGCCCCCACGGCACATGCCGCGCGCGTGCTGGCCAACGTCCACGACGGCCTCGGCATCGATGCGCAGCAGCTGCCAGCGGCACTGGCACAGCTACCCTTGCCGCGCTGCGGCCTGCCCAGCGACGCGGTGACCGTGCTCGGCCGTTCCGGCCTGCGCACGCTGGGTGCGGTGCTCGAGCTGCCGCGTGACAGCCTGGCCCGGCGCTTCGCACCGGAGGTACTGCAGCAGCTGGATGCACTGCGCGGCCTGCCCACCGCGCCGCTGCGCTACTACCAGCCACCGGACCGTTTCGATGCGCGCATCGAATTCGAATACGAGATCGAATCCAGCCAGGCCCTGCTGTTCCCGCTGCGCCGCCTGCTGCTGGACCTGGCCGCCTTCCTGTGTTCGCGCGATGGCGGCGTGCAGCGCTTCGACCTGCATTTCGAGCACGACCTGCTGCCGGCCAGCGTGCTGACCATCGGCCTGCTGGCCCCCGAACGCGATCCTGCGCTGCTGTTCGAGATCGCACGCAACCGCATGGAAGCGTTCGCCCTGCCGGCCGGCAGCCGCGCACTGCGCCTGCAGGCCGAGCAGCTGCCACCGTTCGTGCCCGCCGCGCGTGACCTGTTCGATACCCGGCCGGCGCAGGCGATGCCCTGGAACCAGCTGCGCGAGCGCCTGCGTGCGCGGCTGGGTGATGACGCCGTGCAGCCGCTGGCGGTGCAGGCCGACCATCGCCCCGAACGCGCCAGTGGCACCCAGCCACCGGCCAAGCCCCCGTCGTACTGGCCACTGCGCCCCGGCTGGTTGCTGGACACCCCACAACCGTTGCGTGACCCGCGCCTGCGCATCGTCGCCGGGCCGGAGCGGATCGAATCGGGCTGGTGGGACCAGGCCGACGCACGCCGCGACTACTACGTGGTGGAAACCGCACACGGCCAGCGCGGCTGGGCCTTCCGTGAGCGCAACGATCCGCATGCGCCGTGGATGCTGCACGGCTGGTTCGGCTGAGCCGCCATGCACAGCGAACTGCCCGGCTACGCCGAACTGCACTGCCTGTCGGCCTTCAGTTTCCAGCGCGGTGCTTCGATCGCCGAAGAACTGTTCGCGCGCGCCGCTGGCCAGGGTTACCGGGCACTGGCGATCACCGACGAATGCTCGCTGGCCGGCATCGTGCGCGCCTGGCAGGCGGCGAAGGCGCATGGCGTGGCGCTGATCGTCGGCGCCGAATTCCAGGTCGAGGACGGGCCGAAGCTGGCCCTGCTGTGCACCGACCAGGCCGCCTATGCCGGGCTCTGCCAGTTGATCACCACCTGCCGGCGGCGCGCAGCCAAGGGCGAGTACCGCTGCCTGCGCGAGGACCTGCTCGGCCTGCCCGACGGCCTGCTGTGCCTGTGGCTGGACCGGCAACCGGCCGCCACCGACCTGGAACTGCTGCGCGCCGGCTTCAATGATCGGCTGTGGTTGGCGGTGGAGCTGCACCACGAACACGACGACGCACGCCGCCTGCAGCAGCTGCAGGCCTTCGGCCAACGCCACCGCCTGCCGCTGGTCGCCAGTGGCGACGTGCACATGCACGTGCGCCGCCGCCGCGCCCTGCAGGACACCCTGACCGCGATCCGCCACCGCTGCAGCGTGGCCGAGGCTGGCTGGCGCCTGTTCCCCAACGGCGAGCGCCATCTGCGTCCGCGCACCGCGCTGGCCCAACTGTATCCGCCCGAATTGCTGGCCGAGACCCTGCGCATCGCCGAGCGCTGCCACTTCACCCTGGAACAGCTGCAGTACACCTACCCACGCGAGCTGGTGCCCGAGGGGCATGACCCGGACAGCTGGCTGCGCGTGCTGGTCGAGCGTGGCATCCCCTGGCGCTGGAAAGGCGGCATCGAACCGAAACAACGCGAGCAGATCGAACACGAACTGGCGTTGATCAAGCAGAAGAACTACGCCTCGTACTTCCTCACCGTGCAGGACATCGTGCGCTTCGCGCGCAGCCAGGACATCCTCTGCCAGGGCCGCGGCTCGGCGGCCAACTCCGCGGTGTGCTTCGTGCTGGGCGTGACCGAGATCGACCCGGCACGCAGCAACCTGCTGTTCGAGCGCTTCATCTCCGCCGAGCGCGACGAGCCACCGGATATCGACATCGATTTCGAGCACGAGCGCCGCGAGGAAGTGCTGCAGTACGTGTTCAAGCGCTATGGCCGCGAGCGCGCCGCACTGACCGCGGTGGCAATCAGCTACCGTGGCCGCAGCGCGATCCGCGACGTGGCGCGTGCACTTGGCCTGCCGATGGACCAGGTCAACGAACTGGGCGCGGCGATGGACCACTGGGGCGGCAACATCCCATTGCCGGAAACCCTGCGCGAGCGCGGTTTCGATCCGGACACGCCCTTGATGCGGCGCCTGCTGGCGCTGACCGCCGAGCTGATCGACTTCCCGCGCCACCTGTCGCAGCACCCCGGCGGTTTCGTGATTTCCGAACATCCCCTGTCGACCCTGGTGCCGGTGGAAAACGCGGCGATGGCCGACCGCACCGTCATCCAATGGGACAAGGACGATCTGGATGCCACCGGCCTGATGAAGGTCGACTGCCTGGCGCTGGGCATGCTTACCGCCATCCGCAAGTGCCTGGCCATGCTGAAACAGCATGGCCTGCATGAAGGACGCATGGATGCGATCCCGCCCAAGGATGCAAAGACCTTCGACATGATCTGCGCCGCCGACACCATCGGCGTGTTCCAGATCGAATCGCGCGCACAGATGGCGATGCTGCCGCGCATGCAGCCACGCACGTTCTATGACCTGGTGATCGAGGTGGCGATCGTGCGCCCTGGCCCGATCCAGGGCGACATGGTGCACCCCTATCTGGAGCGGCGCCGGATCCTGCGCGAACAGGGACCGGACGCGTTGAACGACCCGGACAACCCGCTCTACCCACCGCAGCTGGAACGCGTGTTCGCACGCACGCTGGGCGTGCCATTGTTCCAGGAACAGGTGATGCAGCTGGCGGTCGAAGCAGCCGGTTACACGCCTGGCCAGGCCGATGCCCTGCGCCGTTCGATGGCGGCCTGGAAACGCCGTGGCGGCTTGGAACCGCATCGTGAAAAACTGCTGGCAGGCATGTTGAAAAACGGCTTCAGCCGCGAATACGGTGAGCACCTGTTCGAGCAGATCAAGGGGTTCGGTGATTACGGTTTCCCGGAAAGCCACGCCGCCAGCTTCGCCCTGCTGACCTATAACAGCTGCTGGCTGAAATGCCACCATCCGGCCGCGTTCACCGCCAGCCTGATCAACAGCCAGCCGCTGGGTTTCTACAGCCCCGACCAGCTGCTGCAGGACGCGCGCCGGCATGGCATCCGCGTGCTTCCCGTGGACGTGCGCCACAGCGACTGGGACTGCACGCTGGATTTCAGCAGGGGCGCGGCCGCGATCCGGCTCGGCCTGCGCCTGGTCGACGGCTGCAATGAAGCGGCTGTACAGGCCATCATGCGCGAACGTGCACGGCGCCCGTTCGACGATGTGGGCGACCTGTGCCAGCGCACCGCCCTGGATCGCCGCCAGCAGGGCCTGCTGGCCGATGCCGGTGCGCTGCGCGGGCTCAGCGGCCATCGCCATCGTGCACGCTGGGATATCTCCGGCGTGGAGAACCGGCTGCCGCTGTTCGACCAGGCCCGCGCCACCGCTGAAGCACGCGTGCCGCTGCCCCTGCCCAGCGCCTGGGAGGACATGCAGGCCGATTACCGCAGCATCGGCACCACCCTCGGCCGCCACCCGATCTCGTTCCTGCGCACGCAACTGCGCAGCCGCGGCTGCCTGGATGCCGCGCAGCTTGCGGGCCACGGCCATGGCCGTCGCGTGCGCATCGCCGGCCTGGTCCGCATGCGCCAGCGCCCGCAGACCGCCAGTGGCGTTACCTTCCTCACCCTTGAAGACGAGACCGGCATGGTCAATGCCGTGGTCTGGCGGCACCTGGCCGATCGCCAGCACCGGGTCCTGGTCGATACCCGGCTGATGCAGATCGACGGCCGCCTGGAACGCGTCGATGGCGTGCAGCATGTCATCGTGCAGCGCATGCACTGCCTGGATGAACTGTTGCAGGGGTTGCGCAGCCACAGCCGCGATTTCCATTGACGATACACAGCGTCACACAATGAACTGGCCATCGGTCGCCCGCATCCGCTATCGTCGCTGCATCCAAGGAAGGACGACACGATGCCGCGCGCACTGCTGCTGACCACGCTGGTGGTCTCCACACTCGCCCTGCTGGTTTCCGGCTGGACCGCCTGGAGCCTGCATCGCAGCCAATCGCCACAGCGCATCATCGAAGCGCGAGGGCTGATCATCCACGATGGCACGGGCCAACCCCGGGTGATCCTAGGCGCGCCGGTGCCCGACCCCCTCAGCCGGGGCCGTATCCAGGGGCCGCGCGCTACCGCCCTGTCCGGCCTGATCCTGCTCGGCCCGGATGGCTCCGAACGCGGGGGCTATGGCACCAGCGATCGCGGCGGTGAAGCCGTGCTGACCCTGGACGATGCCAATGGCACCACGGAAGTGTTCAAGGTGGTGGCCAACCCGGACCGTGGTGCCAGCCTGATGGTCAAGCACCAGAACAACACCGGCGCCATGCTCACCTCATGGCAGGGCAAGCCGGAACTGATGTTCGTCGATGACAGCGGCCAGTCCCACTACGTGCGCCCGGGCGCCAACGCCGCGCCCTGATCTGCTTCTGTAGCGTCGAGCCATGCTCGACTGCTTCTACCAACAGCAGCCGAGTATGGCTCGGCTCTACAAAGGCGAAGCAACGTCGAGCATCGCTCGACGCTACAGACCGCACACCGCCGCCAGGTCGTCAGCCAGCGGCCGCAGTTGCGCCGCGCCCAGCGCCGCGCAGGTGATGCGCAGGCCATGTGCCGGCGCCGCCACCGCGAACACCTCGCCAGCGCGCACATGCCATCCGCGCGCGGCCAGCGCCAGCACCTGCGGATGGCTGTCGCCCGGCAACGGCAGCCACAGGTTCAATCCCTCCATCGGCAGCGGCGTCGGCACGCCACGCGCGCGCAGCAGTTCCTGCAGCGACTGCAGGCGCTGCTGGTAACGCTCGCCTGCCGAGGCGATCTTCGCCCGCTGCGTTGACGACGCCAGCACCGAGGTTGCCGCGTCCTGCAGCAGGTGACTGACCCAGCCGATACCGGATGCCAATCGCAGCCGCAACCGCATCGCGGTTTCTTCATCGCAGGCCAGCCAGGCCAGCCGCAGGTCGGGGCCGAGCGGTTTGGACAACGAACGCAGCAGCGCCCAGCGCCGCCCATCCAGCGGCAGTACCGAGTGATAGGCCTGCTGCGAGAGCAGCGCATAGTGATCGTCGATCAGCACTGCTACCTGCGGGTACGCCGCCAACAACTGCCGCAACGCCCGCGCCCGCTTCGCATCCAGGCTGGCCCCGGTCGGATTGTGCGCCCGGGGGGTGAGCAGCACCGCACGTGCACCAGCCTCCAGCGCCTGCCGCAGCGATTCGACCTGCATGCCCTGGGCATCCACCGCCACCGGCAACGGCGCATGACCCGACGCATTGAGCACATTGAGGCTGCCGAGGAAGCATGGATCCTCCACCGCGATGCGATCACCCGGCAGCAGCCACGCCGCCAGCAGGCGCTCGATGCCATCGACGGCGCCATGGGTCAGCTCCAGCGCATATCCCTCGGGGCAATCCGCATCCAGCGAGGCGCGTGCCAGCGCCTGCAACCTCGTGTCGACCGTACCCACGCCATACAGCCGCGGCGCCGCCGGGGTCAGGCGCAGGTTCGGCAGCAGGCGCGGATCCGGGTTGCCACCGGCCAGGTCCTGCAGCGCCAGCCCCGGGGTGCTGCCCTCGCGCGCCAGCGGCGGCGGCAGGCCACGCACCACCGTGCCGCGGCGGCCCGCCGTGCTGGCCAGTCCCGCCGCATCCAGGCGCTTGTAGGCAGCAGCCACGGTGTTGCGGTTCACGCCCAGCTGCTCGGCCAGTTCACGCACCGGCGGCAGCACGCTACCGGCCGGCAGGCGGCCCTTGCCGATGCCGTCGCGGATGCTGTCGAAGATCGACTCGGCGCTGTGCCCGGTGATTTTCATTTTGTCCTATGCCAAAATATCTCTTGTCCTGTGCCAGTGTATCCCACCCTGGCCACCCTGCATTGGAGGTGCCCGCATGCCCCTTGCCGCTGCCGACTGGCCCGTCGCCCAGTCCGTTGAACAGATCGCCGCCAACCTGGTCACGGTGCGCCAACGCATCGCCGATGCCTGCGCCCGCGTCGGCCGTGACCCGGCCAGCGTGCGCCTGCTGCCGGTCAGCAAGACCGTCGATGACGCCCGCATCCGCATGGCGGTGGCCGCCGGTTGCCGCGAGCTGGGCGAGAACAAGGTGCAGGAGGCGCAACGCAAGGCCGAGACGATGGCCGATCTTGGCGTGCACTGGTCGGTGATCGGGCATCTGCAGACCAACAAGGCGCGCTACGTGGCGCGCTTCGCCAGCGAGTTCCAGGCGCTGGACAGCCTGCGCGTGGCCGAAGCACTGCAGCAGCGCCTGCAGCTGGAAGACCGCACGCTGGATGTGTTCGTGCAGGTCAACACCTCCGCCGAACCCAGCAAGTACGGCTTGGAACCCGCTGCCGTCGAGGCCTTTGTGCAGCAGCTTCCAGCGTTCGATCGCCTGCGCGTGCGCGGCCTGATGACGCTGGCCATCTTCACCCCGGAGGTCGAGCGCGTGCGTGCCTGCTTCGTGCGCCTGCGCGAACTGCGCGACCAGCTGCAGCGCACTGCACCTCCCGTCATCGACCTTTCGCAGTTGTCGATGGGCATGTCCGGAGACTTCGAAGTGGCGATCGAGGAAGGTGCCACCGTGGTCCGCGTCGGGCAGGCCATCTTCGGCGCACGCGCCACCCCGGACAGTTTCTACTGGCCCAGCAATGGAGCCTCCGCATGAAGCACGCGGTCGTCCTGCAACACGTCGCCTTTGAAGACCTCGGCACCCTGCAGCCACTGCTGTCGGCACAGGGCTGGCAGCTGCAGGTGCTGCAGGCCGGTGTCGACACCCTCGATCCGGCCGAAACCGCCGACCTGCTGGTCGTGCTGGGCGGCCCGGTCAGCGTCAACGATGTTGATCGCTATCCCTTCCTCAACGACAGCATCGCGTTGTTGCAACGTCGGCTGCAGCAGCAACGGCCCACGCTGGGCATCTGCCTCGGCGCGCAGCTGATGGCGCGCGCACTCGGTGCCGACGTCGCCGCCAGTGGCGGCAAGGAGATCGGCTTTGCGCCGCTGCTGCTGACTGATGAAGGCCAGCGTTCTCCGCTGCAGTCCCTGCAGGGCATTCCGGTACTGCATTGGCATGGCGAGGCGTTCGAACTCCCGGCCGGTGCACGTCGCCTGGCCAGCACGCCGGCCTGCCGCCACCAGGCCTTCGCCATGGGCAGCCATGCGTTGGCCCTGCAATGCCACCCGGAACTGGATGCCCGCCAGTTCGAACGCTGGCTGATCGGCCACACCCTGGAGCTGGCGCAGGCCGGCATCGATCCGAACGATCTTCGCGCCCAGGCACGCCGTTACGGTGCACCGCTGGCGGCGGCGGCCACCGCGATGTTCGACCATTGGCTGCAGGAGCTGCCGGAGACACCGCAATGAACTACCGATTGCAGATCCACCGCGATGGCGCCCACTGGGGCCACTTCGACTGCAGCGGCCCCGATGCCATGCAACGCATGGACACCATCGCCGCGCAGCTGCCTGCCGAACAGGGCTTCCAGCTGAAACGGCAGAAAGGTGTCGGCGAAGAGCGCATCCTGTCCAGCAATGCCGACGGCCTGCGCGTACTGGCTTCGCAGATCCAGTACCGCGACATCTGACGATCGTCACGGTAGTGCCGGCCGCTGGCCGGCACCCGAATCTGGCCGGCCAGCGGCCGGCACTACCACGGCTGTTCGCCCGCGTGCGAAGCTTCACGCATGCTGACCCTGCAACGCGGCAGCCACCACGGGCTGCTGGTCGCCCCGCGCTGGCCCTCCACCCGTATCCAACTGGAAGAAGAGGTACTGCAACGCCTGCTCGATGCGCAGGCAATGCTGCCTGCCGGGCTGCGACTGCTGCTCACGCGCGGCTTCGAACCCAGCCACAGCCGGCTCGGCAGCTTCCGTCGTGGCGTGCGTTGGCTCGGTATCGCGTTGTTCCGGGCCTGCTATCCGCAACGCCATGATGAGGTCGATGCCATCTTCGGCGCCAACGGCCACGACATCGATGGCCGTCATATCGATGTCTCGCTGGTACTGCACGGCAAGCGGCTACGGCTGCTGCCCGTGGGCGTATTCACCCCGCCACGCTGGCAGGATCGTCGCGTCGCCCGCCATGCCGAAGCGGTCGCGCGGGTGAAGCGCAGCCTGCAGCGCTGCGGCTTCAAGCTGCATCACAACCCCACCGAAGCCCTGCAGATCCACTGCGATTATCGCCCGCGCTGATCTCCCGTCCCGGGCAGGCGTGTCACGCCCATCGATAGATGCAAATGATTCTCTTTTGCTGTAAGGTGCAGCCGCTGCCCTTGCCGCCGCGGGCTGTTCCCTTTCCCAGTTGTCGCCCGCCCCGTGTCCACGCCTGTCGAACCGACGGATGTCGCGCAGCTGTGCGCGGCCCATTACCGGCCGCTGCACGCCCATGTCCGCCGTAAACTCCCGCAACGCAGCGACGCCGATGACGTCGTCCAGGAAACCTGGCTGCGTGTCCTCAAGGTCGCCGCCAGCGGCCTGCTGAGCAACGGCCGCGCCTACCTGTACCGCGTCGCCCACAATCTGATCGCCGATCACTACCGGCAACGCCAGCGCCGTCGTGAGGAAGCGCTGGATGATGCCCAACTGCACGCCCTCGCCGATCCTGCGCCGCTGCCGGAGCAGCACCTGCTGGACGCCGAACAGCTGCGCCATCTCGACGCGATCATCGCCGCGCTGCCACCGCGCTCGCGCCAGGTATTCCTGCTGGCCCGGGTGGAGCAGATGGCACTGGCCGAGATCGGCCGCCGGCTCGGCATCAGCCGGCAGACCGCGCACGGCCATCTGCTGCGTGCGCTGGTGGCGCTGCAGCAGGTACCCGGCGCATGAGCCCGGAGGCGATCGCGCGCGAGGCCGCGCGCTGGTGGCTGGACGGCCACGACGGCGGCCGCGACGAGCGTGCCTTCAACCAGTGGTACTACGCCGATTGCCGCCACGCCGCGCAGTACCAGCACCTGCAGGCGCTCTGGCAGGCCGGTGATGCCACGCCCAGCCTGCAGCGGCATCAGCGCAAGCGGCAGCGCCGGCACCTGCGCGACGCCGGCACTGCCGTGCTGCTGCTTTGCGTCTTGGGCCTGTATACCCGCCAGGCCGCACCACCGGCCGCGCAGGTGATGCGCACGGCGACAGGCGAGATCCGTGAAGAAGTACTGCCGGACGGCTCGCACGTGCTGCTGTCACCCGGAAGCGAAGTCCATGTCCGCATCGATGCACAGCGCCGCCAGCTGCAGCTGCAGCACGGCCAAGCCTGGTTCAAGGTAGCCGCCGATGCGCAGCATCCGTTCCAGGTGCATACGACGCACGGCATGGTCACCGCGCTCGGCACGGCCTTCGACCTTGCCGTGCAGGACAACGACAGCGTGGTCACCGTCACCGAGCATCGCGTCCGTGTGGACAGCGGCACCCGCAGTGAGCAGGCCATCGAAGGGCAGCAGCTGCGCTTCGATGGACAGGCACCGATCATCGGCCTGGCCGCCAGCCACAGTGCCCTGGCCTGGCGCGAGCGTCGCCTGCATTGGGTCTCCACGCCCTTGGCCGAGGTCACCCAGGGCCTGGATCGCTGGCATGGCGGCCACACCTGGATCATCGGCGCACACCTGCGCCAGCAGCCGGTCACCCTGCTCGGCAGTGCAGACGGTGCGGCGCGCAGCCGCGACCAGCTGGCCACGCAGCTGCATGTACGCGTGCTGCGCCTGGGCGCGGGCGTGCAGGTGTGGCTGCCGCCACGCAGGGAACATCGCGATGCACCCTGACATCGGCCCTGCCACTGCGTCTACCCAGGATGACGACGCGCTGCGTCAGCCCCTGGAGCTCCCGATGCTGTTTCACCGTCCCCTTGTCCTCGCCCTGTCACTGGCCTGCGCCGGTCCGCTTCCGTTGTTACCTGCCAGCGCACACGCGCAGGCCGCCTCCCGTCACTTCGATCTTCCTGCGCAACCGCTGGCCAGCGCGCTGGATGCCTACAGCCGGCTGACCGGTGTCGATCTGGTGATCGGCGCGGCATTGCCAGGCGGCCAGACGGCGCCGGCACTACGCGGACGGTTCGACGACGCGCAGGCCCTGTCGCGCCTGCTGGCCGGTAGCGGCCTGCGCCCCCGTTTCATCGACGCGCGCCGCGCCACCCTGGAACCGGCGCCGGCCGCCCCCTCAGATGGCAGCCGTCGAACCGGCCCGCTGCGCGTACAGGGCGATATCGCACACGGCCATTCCCCCGGTGCAGGCGCCAGCCAGTATGTCCCGGCGGCCCGCGATGGCTTTGCGCCCGCCGTCGGCAGCGAGCGCGTGGCGATGGCCGAACGCCAGGACGGCAACAGCCTGCTGCGTTCGATGCCCGGCACCCACAGTTTCCACTCGCGCAGCCAGCCCGGCCTGCAGGTCAACATCCGCGGCATGACCGGCGCCGGGCGGGTCAACACCATGATCGATGGTGTCACCCAGACCTTCCGCAACAACGCGGGCCATGGCTCCGGCGGTCCGTTCGCCTACGTCGACCCTTTCCTGCTGGCCGGTGTGGACGTGCAACGCGGTGCGGTCGCCGGTGGTGATGGTGCCGGCACGCTGGCCGGCAGTGCCAATTTCCGCACGCTGGACATCGACGACCTGCTCGGCGAAGGCCGTGACTGGGGCCTGCGTGCGGGCTATCGCCATGGCAGCAACGGCTATGGCAGCGGCCGCACCTTCGCCGGCGCATGGCGCCACAGCGAGGACGGCGGTGACCGCCAGTTCGGCCTGCTGGCCGCTGCCAGCAGCAGTCGCAGCGGCGAGTACGCCACGGCACGCGGGCAGAAGAACAATGCCGACCCCGGCAGCCAGCAGCCCAGCAGCTGGCTGTTGAAAGCACGCCTGCAGCCCAGTGACCAGCATCGGCTGGACCTGAGCCACATGCGCTACGAAAACGACTTCTACCACAACTACCCGTGGCAGATTTCCGCACGCAACCAGCGCGCCAGCTACCACTACACGCCCTACACGCCGTGGATCGACCTGCGCGCGACCTTCGCCGGCAACAAGACCCGGCTGTTCTATCCACCCGTGGAGGATTCCAGCTACATCGGCCGCCGCACCCACACCAGCCTGAGCAGCTGGACGCTCGACAACACCAGCCGCTTCGATATCGGTGCACTGCAGGCACGCTGGAACACCGGCATCAAGCACCAGTCGGACGTCTACGTGGCCGACACCCCCATCCTGCGCGGCGCCAACCCCCAGGGCCGCAGCCAGCTGGACGGCGTGTTCAGCACGCTGGAACTGCAGTACGACATCTACGCGCTGACTGCAGGCCTGCGCCAGGATCGCTATGGCATCCGCGGCCACGTCCCGGTGTGCTCGGATGTGCCTGGCCAGTGCGCCGAGATCAACGGCGGCGGCATCGACGTGCGCCGTACCCAGCGCGCACTCAGCCCCAGCCTGGCGGTATCGTGGCAGGCCACCGACTGGCTGCAACTGTTCGCCGAAGCCTCGCGTACTTCCCGCCCGCCGCGGGTGCAGGAGATGTTCTTCGAGAAGATCCCGCTGGAAGGCATGAGCGATGCCGACGGCGTGGGTGCCAACCCGTTCCTGCGCCGTGAGCGCTCGCGCAACCTGCAGTTCGGCGCCAACCTCAGCGCCTCCTCGCTGCTGACCGACGGTGACCTGGCGCAGCTGCGCGTCACCCGCTTCGACAACCGCATCCGCGACTACATCAAGCCGCAGTACCTGCTGATCGTGCACCCGCCGGAGGTGGGGCCTTTCGTGGTACCGATCGACAGCGATCAGCAGCTCACTGCCTGGACCGATGCCCTGGACGTGGACGACTTCAGCACCACCACGCGCTGGATGAACCACCCCGGCGTGGTGCGCATGCGCGGTATCGAGCTGGAAGCGCACTACGCCAGCGCGCACTACCACGCCACGCTGAGCTGGACCCGCTCGCGCACCAGTGCGCCTGCCATCGAATTCGTCAACCTGGAAGACATCACCGCCCTGCCCGACCGCTTCTGGACGTTGGATGTCGGCGGCCGCTGGTGGCAGCAGCGCGTGCAGGCCGGCCTGCGCGCCGAATACTCCGGGCCCACCGAAGAAGGCTACGACTTCTTCCAGACCCGCAGGACCGGCGGTACCGGTGTACTGCTCGACTTCTACACCAGCTTCAAGCCCCAGCCCAACACCACGCTGTGGCTGAACATCGAAAACCTGCAGAACAAGGCCTATGACAACAATGCCTCGATCGACAGCATCTTCAGCCCGATCCTGGACCGCGGCAACGGCCGTGGCCGCACCGTCTCGATGGGCGTCAATGTGGCGTTCTAGCCGTCGCTGGCTGCCGCTGTGCCTGCTCGCACTGGCCGCAATCGCCAGCGCGCAGCCTATGCCCGGCACGGTGATCGACCTGGCCAGCGGGCAGCGCCTGGACGAAGCCGCGTTCGTGAAGCGTGCAGCGAACGCCCCGCGGCTGCTGCTGGGCGAACGCCACGACCTGGCCGGTGACCACGCCGCCCAGCGCTGGCTGCTGCACGCGCTGCAACGGCAGCGTCCACAAGGCGCGCTGGTGATGGAGATGATCGCCAGTGAACGCCAACCGCGCCTGCAGCGGGTGCAGCGCTGGCTGGCCAAGGGCAACCATGCCGATGGTGCGCGCCTGCAGGCGCTGCTGGGCTGGGATACACGCTGGACATGGGCCACCTATGGCGGGCTGGTACAGGACGCCACCGCCGCCGGCATCCCCCTGTTCGGCGGCAACCTGTCGCGTGCCGAGGTCAATGCGTTGCTTGCCTCCAACACGTCGGTGCGGTTTCCGATGCCCACCGCCCGGCAACGCCTGTCGGCCGTGGTGCTGGCCCAGCACGCAGACGCCGCACCGATGCTGGAAGGGATGCTGGCCGTGCAACAGGCCCGCGACACCCGCATGGCACAGGCACTGACCGCAGCCCCTGCACCCGCGCTGCTGGTGGCCGGCCGCTGGCATGTACTGCGCGGCACCGGCGTGCCGGGCTACCTGCCACCGGAGGTACCGGCACTGGTGATCGCGCTTGCGTCACCCGACGAAGGCGTCGATGCGGCCGACGCCGATCTGCTGTGGGTGCCGGGCGATGAGTGAACGCGGCCAACACTGGCAGGCGATTGCCATCAGCATCGGCCTGCACCTGTTGCCCTTGCTGCTGTTGGTGCACTGGATGGCCGCGCCACCGTTGCTGCCGCCGCCTGAGCAGGATGTGCGCATCAGCCTGCGCCTGCTGGCACCGGCTACGCCTCCCCAGCCGGTCGAAGAGCGCCTGGCCGACACCCCCAGCCAGGCGCAGCAGGCGCGCGCGTCGCAACCGGCGAAGTCGCCCCCTCCGCCAAAGCCCACCGCCGCGCGCGAGGGCGAGGTGGCCGCCAGCGAGCTCGGTGGCCCTGGCCGGCAAGCCCTGCCGGTCGCCCCGCCTGCGGCCGTGACCGATGCGAGTCCCGCACCGGCATCGATCACGGCCGCGCCGCCCGCTCCCGACGCACCACCGGCGGACTTCCAGGCCGGCGCCGCCAGCGACCAGTGGGAAGCCCGCCTGATGGCGCGGCTGGAGCGTTATCGCTACTACCCCGCCGTCGCGCGCTCGCGCCGGCAGCAGGGAACGACTTGGGTCAGGGCCAGCATCGATCGCGAGGGACGCCTGCAGGCCCTGCGGCTGGAGCAGTCCAGCGGCCAACCGATGCTCGACGACGCCGCACTGCAGACGTTCCGCCGCGCGCAGCCGCTGCCGCCCATTCCCATGGAAATGAAGGCACCGCAGGAACTGGTGGTGCCGGTGGAGTACTACCTGCGCTAGGCGGCGTAGGCCTCCGCCTCGATCTCGAACAGCATGCCGTCCAGCGCCAGCCGTGGCACAGGAATCAGGGTGCAGGTCGGCGCTGCGCCGTTCGGCCAACGCCGCCGTACCTGCCGGGCGATGATGCCCAGCCGGTCCTCGTCGTGGTCGACCACCAGGATTCGCAACCGCGCGACATCGGCCAGGCTGGCCTGCGCCGAACGCAATGCGATCTGCAGGTTGTCCAGTGCCTGCTCGACCTGTTCCCCGAAGCCGGGGGAGAGATGACCATCGGCATCCTCACCGCCCTGCCCGGCGATATGGATCACCCGCGCCGGCAACCGCACCACGGCCACGTGTGAGTACCCATTGGCGGCAGGGTCGTAGAGGCCGGGAGGATTGAACAGCTCCAGCAGGCCGTGACTGAGGTCCGGGGTGGTCAGCAGGTTCATGCCGCATGCCTCATGGGGAATGCGAGGCAGTCTGCGACCTCAACCAGAGTTGAGGTCAAACCGATCCGCTGCAACAGTCCGGTCCGCCATGCGCAACGATCGTGCCCACGTGTAGAGCCGAGCCCACGCTCGGCTGCTCAGCGCGAATGGCAGCCGAGCATGGGGCTCGGCTCTACCGTTCACGGCTCACGTCCACGCCGGGTCTGCCGTGAAATCAATGGTCAGCCAGAACGTACTGCCCCGAGCATCCAGCCGCACCGCGATCTCGTCACGCATCGCATCGACTTCGCCTACCGACCCCAGCGGCGTGATCGGGTCAGCCAATACATGGATCTCGATGAAGCGCATCCGCCCCATCTTCGCCACATGGCTGGTGAAACCGGCATAGCCACGCTCGGCCACGAACGCCTGCATCACCTGCTGCACGCGCCGGTCCAGATCATCCGGCGCCACCTGCAGCACTTCGCGCATGGCCTTCCACGCGCTGCGCGCCGGCACCGGCAGCATCGCCAGGCTGATCAATGCCAGCACGATCGAATCCAGGTACGGCACCCAATGGTGCCACTCACCACCGTGCAGGACCAGCGCCAACACGAAGGCCAGCACCACTGCCAGGCTCATCAACCCGCCCAGCAGCCAGCCACGCACATCCAGCCATAACAGCGCCGAGCGCAGATGCCGCGCCCGCTGCGCAACGAACGCCGCCATCGCCAGGTTGCTGGCACTCAGCAGCGCCGCCCACCACAGCGCGGGCCCGAATTTCACTTCGTGCCCGCCCGTGGTCAGGCCGATCACCGCGTTGGCCAGCGCATACACGCAGGCCAGCGACAGGATCACACCACCCAGCGCTTCGACCATCGGCTCCAGGTGCCAGTAGCCGTACTGAAAGCGCGGGCTTTGTTCCCGCGCCACCAGCCGCAGCACCGACAACGACACCAGGGTCAGGGCGACGTCGACCAGGCTGTACACGCCGTCGAACAGGATGGCCTGCGATCCCACCAGCAGGCCACCGCCGAAGCCGACCGCGCTCACCGCAAGGGTGACCCCGATCGAGAACGTCAGGATGCGTTGCTCGCGCGCGGTATCCATCGTTCGCCGATGAGCCGACCGTTACGGGTCAGGCCTTCAGCACCTCCACCTTGTACGAGACCGCATCACCCTCCTGCTCGATGATGAGCCCGTGCACGTCCGATTCGAAGCCCGGGAAACGGGCGTTCTGCTCGCGGGCGATGCGCAGCGACTGGATGATCGGCTCGTCGCTGTCGCCGAAGCGCTCGCCCGGCATGATGGTCGGGATGCCCGGCGGGTACGGCACCAGCATGGTCGCCGCGATGCGGCCACTGATCTGCTCGATGTCGACCCGCTCGATCTCGCCCTTGACCAGGTGGTTGTAGGCATCGGCCGGGGTCATCACCGGCGTCGGCAGGTCCACGTACATCTCGCGCATCACCTTGGCCACGGCAAATTCCTGGTTGAACGCATGCAGCGCGTCGCACAGGTCACGCAGGCCCCAGCCGGCGTAGGCATTCGGATAATCGGCGGCCAGCGTCGGCAGTGCCTGGCTCAGCGGCGCATTGCGGTCGTACAGTTCCTTGAACGCCATCAGCTCGGTGACCAGGGTGCTCCACTTGCCCTTGGTGATGCCCATCGAGAACAGGAACAGCACCGAGTACAGGTTGGTCTTTTCCACGGTGATGCCGCGGCCCCACAGGAACTTGCTCAGCACCGCCGCCGGGATGCCCAGCCTGCCCATGCTGCCGTCCATTGCCAGGCCCGGGGTCAGCAGGGTCACCTTGATCGGATCGATCAACACATAGCCGTCAACCAGGTTCTCGAAGCCGTGCCAGTGCGCGTCCGGCCGCAGGTACCACTCCTCGCGCTTGGCCACCAGCGGTGCCGGCGTATCGCCCTTGTCCAGGCTGCGCTCGACCTGGGTTGGCTGCCACACGCTGAACCACCAGTCGTCGCGACCGAGATCATCGCGGACGTGCAGCATCGCGCGGCGGAAGGCAATTGCCTCGTCATGCATTTCCTGCACCAGCGAGCGCCCGGCATCGCCTTCCATCATCTTCGAGGCCACGTCACAGGCGGCAATCACCCCGTAGTGCGGGCTGGTCGAGGTGTGCATCATGAACGACTCATTGAAGCGCTCGGCATCAAGGTTGCGTTGCGCCGAGTTGCGGACGTGGATCATCGACGCCTGCGAGAACGCAGCCAGCAGCTTGTGGGTGGAATGCGTGGTGAAAATGATCGCATCCTGCTCACGCGGCTTGCCCTTGGCCATGCCGTAGTGGTTCTCGTAGAACGGATGGAACGCGGCGTAGGCGTACCACGCTTCGTCGAAGTGCAGGAAATCGACCGCGCTGCCGATCTCGTCGGCGATCTTCTCGGCGTTGTAGCACAGGCCGTCATAGGTCGAGTTGGTGACCACCGCGATGCGCGGCTTGGAACCGGCCTTGTACGCCTGGCTGGCCAGCGGGTTGGCCGCGATGCGCTGCTGCAGCGACTCCGGCGTGAACTGGTCCAGGCTGATCGGGCCGATGATCCCGTGCGCGTTGCGACTGGGCGTGAAGTACACCGGCACCGCACCCGTCATGATCAGCGCGTGCAGCAGCGACTTGTGGCAGTTGCGGTCAACGAACACCACGTCGCCGCGGGCCACCGTGCCATGCCAGACGATCTTGTTGGCGGTGGAGGTGCCATTGGTGACGAAGAAGGTGTGGTCGGCACCGAAGTTGCGTGCCGCCTCGTTCTCGGCATCCTTGATCGGGCCGGTGTGATCGAGCAGCGAGCCCAGCTCCGGCACCGAGATCGACAGATCGCTGCGCAGGGTGTTCTCGCCATAGAACTGATGGAATGCGCGGCCGACCGGCGACTTGGTGAATGCCACGCCGCCTGCATGGCCCGGCGTATGCCAGGAATAGTTCGACTCGGCCGCATGATGGATCAGCGCCTTGAAGAAAGGCGGCAGCAGGTTCTTCATGTAGTCTTCGGCCGCGCGCATCACCTGCCGCGAGATGAAGCTCTTGGTGTCTTCGAACAGGAAGATGAAACCGTGGATGTACTTGAGCAGCTTGCTCGGCACCTTCTCGATGGTGCGGCGCTCGCCGTACAGGAACACCGGCAGATTGGCACGGCGCGCGCTCTGCTCGCGCAGGAAGGCGGTCAGGCGCTGGAACTCGCCATCCACCTCTTCGCTGCCATCGATCGAGATCAGCACCGCCGAGGCCGCCACGTAGGTGCGGGCACCGGCCCGGGCGTCATCCAGGTTCAGCCCGCACAGCACGCGCTGGTCGTTGCTGCGCAGCTCTTCCACCAGCGCACGGATCAGGATGCCACCGATGCGCGGCGACTCGTAGTCGTTGTCGATGACAATGACCGGGTAGTCCAGGGACTTGAAGTACACGTTGATTCTCCTTGTCGAACTCAGGAATGCCGGGCGCCGGCGCTGATCGCCGAGGCCTCGCGGGCGCGCTGCCGCTGCTGGCGGCGCTCCTCGCTGAAGAAGGGATAGAACACGGTGATGAACAGCACGAACAGGAAGGCGTACTGCACGATGGTCCCCGACGAGCCGTAGATCGCCCACAGGCAGTACACGACGGTCAGGCTGGTCAGCGTCCAGAACGCACCGGTGTGGACCAGGGTGTGCGAACGCTCGACCACGAAGTAGCACGCCACGCACGAGTAGATGTAGGGCAGCAGGGTCAGCACCACGGCCGCCGACGTGATCACGTCGAACTGGGCCGACGCGGTTTCCGAGGTGGAGGTCACCAGCACCGCCAGGGTCATCAGCACCGCCACGATCAGCACGCCCTTGACCGGCACGTCGTCCTTGTTGGTCTTGCTGAAGATGCTCGGGAACAGGCCGTCATCCGACGCTGCCTTGGCACTCTGCGCGGTCAGCAGGATCCAGCCACCCAGCGAGCCGGCGGCACCGATGAAGGCGCACAGGCTGACCAGCGCGCCGCCCCAGCCACCGACCGCCTTGGCCGCCGCCAGCGCGAACGGTGCGTCGGACACCTGCAGTTCCGCGTTCGGCACCATGCCCATGATCACCGACGAACTGGCGATGTAGGCGATGGCAGCCAGGAACACGCCGGCCAGCGTCGCGCGGGCGACGTTCTTCTCCGGATTTTCGACCACACCGGCAGTCACCGATGCAGACTCGACGCCGATGAAGGCCCACAGGGTCAGTGCCGCGGCGCTCGAGATCGCACCGAAGTTCGACTCGCCAGACACGTTGTAGGCGCCCTTGAAGATGTCGGCATCGAAGAAGAACCAGCCGAAAATGGCGATGCCCAGGATCGGCACCAACGCAAAGCTGGTGGTGACCGTCTGCACGCGGCTGACGAAGGCCGGACCGATCACGTTGGCAAAGCTCAGTGCCCACACCAGCACCAGCACCGCGATGCAACGCACCAGCGGCTCGGACAGGATCGGGAAGAAATAGCTGAAATAGCCCACCGCCGCGATCGGAATGGCGACGTTGCCGATCCAGTTGGCGAACCAGTAGATGGTGTTGGTCTGGAAGCCCATGTACGGCCCGAACCAGTCGCGCGCGTAGGCATAGGGACCGCCCGCCTTGGGTGCGAGCTTGCCCAGCTTGGCGAACACGAAGGCCAGCAGCAGCGCACCGGCGGTGGTGATCAGCCAGCCCCAGATCGAGGCGGTACCGATCTTGGCCAGGCTGGACGGCAACAGGAACACGCCTGAGCCCATCATGTTGCCGGCGACGAGGAAGGTGGCTCCGACCACCCCGATTTTCTTTGCTTCTGCCATGACGATCTCCGGTACTGGCATGAGCCCGGCAGCACCGGGCGTGGGGACGGTTACGCTGGCGTACGACCGCTGGCGTCTATTTGATGAAGTTGTATTGCAGGCTGCCCTGCACCCGGACCGTGTCGCCGCGTGCGCCGCCCTGCTGTTCCAGCCGGCCGTACAGCAGCTCCATGCCCATCGTCCAGGACGGCGCCGGGCTCCAGATCAGGTTGAACACGCCGTAGCGGCTCTGCCGGAATGCATCAGCGGCGAGTGCGGCGTTGCGCTCCAGGGTCAGCTGGCCAAAGATCAGGTTGGAGCGCCACAGCGCGGACCAGTAATGGGTGTAGCCGACGAAACCGCCGTGCAGGTCCAACGCGGCGAGGCGGCCATCGGCACCGACCACTGCGTCCAGTCCGGAGCCGGTCAGGTCGGCGGTGTAGCGACTGAGGCCGCGCCCGCCGAGTACGCCGAACAGCAGCAGGTCGCGCTCGCCCACTGACGCCGAGCCGCTCAGCTGCAGGCCACCGGCCATGCGCCGGTCGCGCTCGCCATCGCCGTCGTAGGCCAGGCTGCGTGCCACCGCGCCCAGCTGCAGGTGGCCCCAGTCGCGCTCCAGGCGCGCGGTCACGGTCACATCGGGCAGGCGGTTGACTGCCGTGCGAGCATCGCTGGCGCCGGCGAGTTCAGTCTTCGGGTCTTCAGCAGCGACGGTCAGGGTGTTGCCCTTGCCTATCGCAAAACTGTGGTGGATGCCCGCCACCAGCAGGTATCCGGCGCCGCCCGGCCCGGCGAAGTCAAGCGTATCGGGCAGGCTGTCCGGGTCCATGAAGCTGGAGTAGCCATAGCCGGCATAGGTGTTGCCAAGCTGTCCATAGGCGTGTCGCAGGCGGAACTCATACCCCTCACTGCTGCCGTAGAAATCGTTCTCCAGGTAGAAACGCAGGTTGCCGTGCGTGGTCGGGCGCCGCGCCTCGAAGCTGAAGCGGGTCTGCTTGGCATGGATGTTGAAATTGGAGACATCGCGATGGCTGCCACCCACCGGCATCGACGACGGAATGAACTGATCTTCGTCACCGGCCGCACGCGAATCGGCAATCGCATCGAGCTTGGCGTAGCCGCCAATGCGGATCACCGTATCGGTGCCGGGAATGGTGAAGAAGCCTTTCAGATCGGGGTCGGTCGGACCGGCTGCGCTGTCGGGACGCGACGCCGCCGTTGAGGGATCGGCCACCGATTCGCGCTGCGGCAGCACCGGTTGCGCCACGCCCGGCACCTGGGTCGGGTGCAGCATGCTGGCGCTGCCGCCCGCCGTTGCTGCCGGGGTCGGGGCCTGCGCCACGGCGGCAGGCGCTGAGCCCTCGCGCTGCTCAAGCCGATCCAGGCGCTGCTGCATGCCTTCCAATGCCTGGCGCATGGCAGCGATTTCCTGCCGCAACGCCTGCGCATCTTCCTGGCCATGCTGCTGCGCATACGCTGGCGCGATCGCCAGTGCGGTCGAACAGGCCAGACTCAGTACAGCCAAGCGCATTGCATCCTCCCTGGACAAACACTCGCAGCGCGCTGGCCGGATACAGGCGCACAGTGCCCTGGCCTCGCGTTGCCGTTGCTGGAAATGCGGATACTGCGTTGACGACACCGGCCAGCCTGCATCCGGCAGGCAACAGGACGATGACACTGCCCTGCCCGCACCGGTGTCGAGTCCATCAAGGCCGCGCTGCCAGAGAGGTGGCGACCGCAGCGGTCTGGGTAACAATCGGGGAGTGAGAGTGTCGTGAATGGCTGTGCCGACCGCCCTGGTTCAAGGCATGTCTGGCGCGGCATCCATGGCGCGTTGACGCTGTATTCCATGCGTCAACAGGCTAATCCGCCTGTCGTTTTTGACCTTGATTGGAATCAAGGCGCGATGCTTGATGTCAGTCACGATTCAGATGTGACGACGAACAGCTGCTGCGCAGCCCTGCTGCCCTCTCCGCCCGCCGCAGGAGCGCCGAAATGCAACAGGCCCGCATGCTGCCATGCGGGCCTGTCGGTTACATCACGACGTTGGCGGCGATCAGCGCGGACCCAGCACCGTCTGCAGGTCGGCGCCCTGCGGCAGGCCCGCGCGACGCTGCACCTGCCCTTGTGCATCCTGGAACAGGATGCCCGGCGTGCCCTGGAAGCCCATCTCGATCATCAGGACCTGGTTGGCATCAAGCTTGCCTGCGATCTCGCGACTGATGCTCGGTAGCGCCTTGATGCCGCCACGGTCGAACTGGTGCTCATTCTCCAGCAGCGCCGCGCTCGGATCACGCGCCGCGAGGATGGCGGCGGCCTTGGCCGGGCTGTCCTCGCGGATCACGCCAACCATGATGTGGCGCAACTGCACCTTGCCGGCGTCAACCCACGGACGCGCCGCTTCCCAGAACTTGTGGCAGTACGGGCAGTTGGCATCGCTGAAGGTATAGACCACACGCGGTGCATCGGCCTTGCCGTCACGCACCCAGGCGCTGGCTTCCAGCTTGGTCCACATCTTGGCCGACATCGGTGCAGCGACCAGCTTCTCCACCGCCTCGGCGGCCACATCGTTGCCTTCGGCATCGAACAGGCTGCCCACCAGCACATGCTTGCCGTCGGCGGTCACGTACGCGGCGGCGGGCTGCTGCCCCCCCACCACGCCGGCGAAGCCACGCAGGCCACCCGGTGCATCAAACTCGGCAACGACTTCGAAGCCGTGCTTCTCGATGCCTTTCAGCACTGCGGGACGGTCACCCTTGGCCGCGGTGGCCGGAGCGCCGGCGGCCGGCGCTGCCGCCGTCTTGCCCGGCGGGGTCTGGGCCTGGCTGCAGGCGGCCAATGCCAGCATGACCGGCAGCAACAGCACCGCCGGAGCGATGCGCAGGGAAGTCGACAACATGGGAACTCCGTAATGAGATGCCCGCGCAGGCTACCGCAGCCGGCGCAGTTTGTGTTCAAGACCCGCGGCCGTCAGTTCGCCAAGGTGCAGTTCACGCAGGCGACCTTCGGCGTCGAAGAACAGCGTCGACGGATAGGCCTGCACACCCAGCACGGTTGACGCCGAGGCGGTATCGTCCAGCAGCACATTGCCCAGCCGGAGCTGTTCGGATGCAATGAAACCCTTCACTTCGTCCAGGGTTTCCCCCTGGTTGAGGAACACGAACTGCACGTCGGTGTGGGTCTGCTGTGCGGATGCCAGCACCGGCATCTCGCGCCGGCAGGGCCCACACCAGCTGGCCCAGAGATTCAGCACCAGTGGCTTGCCCCGGAACTGCTGCAGGTCGATCACGCGCCCCTGCAGATCGGCCACCTGCACCGCCGGCAGCGGCATCCGCTGCTCCTGCCAGGCTGACAGCAGGTGGCTGCCCACCACCCACGACACCACGCCCACCAGTGCGCCCGCCAGCACCGGCGCACGCAACGCGCGCCAGAGCCGCAGCCGCCAGGTGCCCCACGCCAGGCCCGCAGCCAGCACGACTGCAAGGTGATACCCACCGTCGGCGATCTGCAGGATGCTCCACGGGGCCTCACGGTAAAGCGCGAAGTTCAAGGCGACGAAGCTGATGCGTCCGCACAGCAGGCCGATCAGCAACATGTCCAGAACCAGGCTGGCCGCGGAAGGCACTGCCATCCCGTCTTTCCGACGCGGCCACAGGCGTGCTACCGCCATGGCCAGCAGCACGCACATCAGGATCAACACCACCGGCATCGGTACCGGTCCCACACTCGACATCAGCCCACCGGCCCCATCATCCGTTACCTGCATGGTCGAAGCGTCGCGCCCAGGTTGCAAGCGCGACGCCTACTGCAGGCATCAGGCCACGCTGCGCGGCATCTGCATGCCGGGCGCCGGTTGCAGCCCGCGCAGGCTGCCTGCCACCGATGACAACAGCGGCCGCTCGCGCCGCTTGTTGTGGACCAGCCGGCGATAGTTGGCCGGCGTCATTCCAACAATGCGCAGGAACAGACGACGGAATGCGCTCTGGTCGGCATAGCCCACGCCCCAGGCCACTTCATCGATGCCCGCCCCCTGCTGCAACAGCGTCTGCGCCTTGGCGATACGCAACCGCTGGCAATACTCGATCGGGCGCAGGCCGGTGGCCTTCAGGAAGCGCCGCTGCAGGGTGCGCGGCTCCAGCCCGGAAATCTCACAGATCGCACCGAGCGTGGCGCCGCGCGCAGCGGTGGTATGCAGCCAGCGTTGCGCCTTCAGTACGTCGCGATCGCCGTGGGCGAAGTTGGCACTGAAACGCTCGAGATCCTGCTGGATCGCCGCCGGAACCGTGATCCCCAGCTGCTGCGCCACGGAACTCGCCACGCCCTGGCCGTGCAGCCGGTACAGCAGGCGCAGGGCGAGGAAGCGCCAGGCCTGGGAACCGGCCACCGTCAGCAGGTCGCCGTCATCGACCAGCGCGCGCTCGCTGGGTACCCAGCTGGCCGACTGCCCCTGCAGGCCCGGATGGCGCCCGAGGTCCGGACCACTGACGGTGCGCCCAGCCAGCAGACCGGCGCGTGCCAGCATGCTGACACCGTCGCTGGCGGCAGCCAGCAGACTGCCACCGTCGTAATGCGCGCGCAGCCAATCCAGCAGCACCTCATCGGCGCGCAGGCAGACGCCCTGGCTGATCTGGCCAGGCACGGCGATCACGGCGGGGATGTCCGCCTCGAGCATCTCCGCGCCGGCAATGCGATGCACGCCGGTCTGGCTGGCCGGCACGATCCAGCGGGTCACCAGGACACGCTTGAACGGACGGCGCTGCTGCTGGGCAAGCCGGTTGGCGACATGTGCCATCTCGGTCAGCACGGAGGCGGCCGACGGGTCGCCTCCTGGGTATTCGACCACCGCGACCTCGACGAATCCTTCGTTCCTGAATCCTTCCACAGACCATCTCCTCGGTTCGTTGCAGGCCGTCCAGCGGCCGGTTCAGGCGCAGGGTAGGAACTGCCACGACGGTGGGGCTATGAAGAAAGTTGCAAAGTGCGCTGAATGCGCCGTCAGCGACGAGACCTTGACCCTAGACCAGACTCAAGGCTTCACAATGAGCGGCAGCATCCGCAGGAATCCGCCATGAACATTGGTCAACTGGCACGCCGGGCCGGCGTGCCGATCGATACGGTGCGCTACTACGAACGCCAGCAGTTGCTGCCCACGGCGGCACGCTCGGCCGGGGGCTACCGCATCTTCGGTGAGCAGGACCTGCGCCGGCTGCGCTTCATCCGCCGCGCCAAGACGCTGGGCTTCAGCCTGGAAGAAATCGCCGAACTGCTGGCGCTCAGTGACCGCCACTCACAGGACATGGGCAGTGTGCGCGACACGGCGCAGGCCCGGCTGCAGGACATTGCACAACGCATGGCCGAACTGCAGCGCATGCACACCGCGCTTTCTCAGCTGGTCGACGCCTGCCCCGGCCACGGCACGCTGGATCAGTGCCCGATCCTGGCGGCGCTGACCGACGACGCGGCATAGCAACGCGCGTGAAGAAAAGTGCAACAAATGCTTGCCAACCCCCGGGGGCAAGGCTATTATTTCGCTCCTCAGCGACGTGGGGCCATAGCTCAGCTGGGAGAGCGCCTGCATGGCATGCAGGAGGTCAGCGGTTCGATCCCGCTTGGCTCCACCAATCTTTCGGCATTAGGCCGTCGAAAGGTCGCTAAAGAACATTGATGAGAATTGCGTCCCCATCGTCTAGAGGCCTAGGACATCACCCTTTCACGGTGGCGACCGGGGTTCGAATCCCCGTGGGGACGCCACTCATCACGAACAACGAGGACCCGGCCGATAACCGGGTCTTTTTTGTTCACCGCCTACCGGCATTCAGGTTGTGGCGTTGCGGTTCCCCTGCCCTCGTGGCGACGGTCGAACCGGAACGAAAAAAGTTCAAAAAAAACTTCCACAAACGTGAACACGCAGGTATGATAGGCGGCTCGGTAACACGGGGCCATAGCTCAGCTGGGAGAGCGCCTGCATGGCATGCAGGAGGTCAGCGGTTCGATCCCGCTTGGCTCCACCACTTTCGACATTAGGCCGTCGAAGGTTCTACAACTTGAAGTTTTTCGTGCGTCCCCATCGTCTAGAGGCCTAGGACATCACCCTTTCACGGTGGCGACCGGGGTTCGAATCCCCGTGGGGACGCCAGTTTCAAAACGGACTCTGCTCCCGGCAGATCATCCGGAGTTTCATGGGGCCATAGCTCAGCTGGGAGAGCGCCTGCATGGCATGCAGGAGGTCAGCGGTTCGATCCCGCTTGGCTCCACCACTTCGACATTAGGCCGTCGAAGGTTCTACAACTTGAAGTTTTCGTGCGTCCCCATCGTCTAGAGGCCTAGGACATCACCCTTTCACGGTGGCGACCGGGGTTCGAATCCCCGTGGGGACGCCAATTCTTGAAAACCCCGACTCCGATCGGGGTTTTTCTTTGCCTGTGATTCCTGGGAAGGCCCTATCCACGCATGGTGTGGATGGCTTCACCCCGATTACGGCTCAGAACCGCCGATACATCCCGATCGATGCCGGTGCCGTGGGCGCGAAACCAAACTGTGCGTACAACCGATGCGCCTCGCCATCGGCCAGCAGGCTGACGTACGCCGATGGCGGCAGGTTGGCCTGCATCCAGCCATCCAGGCGCCGCATCACTTCCTTGCCCAGGCCCTGCCCCTGCAACCGCGGCAGCACCGCGATATCACAGACCTGCAGGTGGCAGCCGCCATCGCCGACGATACGGCCCATCGCCACCAGCTCAGTGCCCTGGTAGGCACACACGCCGAACAGCGTATTGGGCAGCGCGCGGGCGGCCGCTTCCCGGGCCTTGGCACTGAGGCCTGCAAGCACGCGCAACCGGCAGTAGTCCTCGACCGTGGGCACGGCTTCGCGGAACTGGCAGGTGATGGAATCAGTCATGCGGCATCTCCAGATGGGTCGGGCTATCCTGCCGCATCCACGTCGCAGCCGCTGCGACCCAGGCCCCCAGAGTCCCATGTGCTATTCCGCCCTGATCCGCGCTGACTACGCCAAGCTGGTACGCGAGTTCGGCGCCATCCTGTCGCTGGAGGAGTTCGCCGAACTGTACGCACACGATCCAGGCAAGAAGCGGCCGAAGACGCCGAAGGCGATGGATGACGGGTTCGCCGGTGCGCGTACCGAACAGGGCCGGGACATCGTGGCGAAGATCCAGCAATGGCATGCGCAGGAGCAGCAGGCGCTGGAGGCTGAACTGGTCCGGCAGCGCGAACGACGCGATATTGCCCATGCCACGCTGGCCACCCGGCCCACGCAGAAAGCGCGCAATGACCTGCGCGTGGCTGGCAACCGCATCGAGCGCGCGCAGGCCCGGCTGGACGACCTGCATCGGGTGCAGCTGCTGCCGCGCGACAACCGCATTTTCCCCGGCACCTACGCGCCGGTGATGGTCAGCGAGAACGGCCGGCGCGTGATCAAGCCGATGCGCTACCAGTGCCGGTTGCCGGACAAGCCGGCGCGCAACGACGTGCTGTACCCCGGCACCTACAACGCGCGGCGCGACAGCCTGGAAGGTTACTGGCGGGGTGCGTTCGGACTGCGCCACGGCGTGGTGGTGGTGCAGGCTTTCTACGAGCACGTGCCCCGCCACGCCATCGCCGGCCGCAGCCTCGGTGCCGACGAAAAGGAGCAGGACGTGGTGCTCGAATTCCGCCCCGATCCACCCCGCGACCTGCTGCTGGCCTGCCTCTGGGCGGAATGGGAAGGACCGGAAGGCCGCCTGCTTTCGTTTGCCACGATCACCGACACACCGCCCAGCGACGTCGCCGCTGCCGGGCATGACCGCGGCGTGGTACCGATCCGCAGGGAACACCTGGACGCCTGGCTCAACCCCGAACCGGATGATCTGGCGCGCCAGTACCGCATCCTCGATGACCGCGAGGAAATCCGTTACGTGTACGAGGAAGCGGGCTGAGCGCCGGACGCGAATGAAAAACCGCGCGTGGGCAGGGCTCCTGGATCAGGGGTTGCCGCCGCGCATCGCAGACGTGAGGATTCAGCCCCCGCAGCTTCCCCCTGCCGGTGCGTGGCGAGCGGCTCAGGCCTTGGCGCTGGAGCGTCCCACCGCACGCGCCAGCGCCCGCGACAGATCGGCCGACAGGTACGGCTTGACCAGCAACAGGCCGGCCAGCATCGGCGCAGGCAGCTGCTCGGCCAGCATCCCGGTGGCCAGCACGAACGGAATGCCACGCGCCGAAAGCGCTGCAGCCACTGGCTCACTGGTCTCGTTGCGGGCCAGCCGGTAATCCAGCAGGGCCACGTCAGGAGTGCTCTGCTCCAGCAGCCGCAGGGCCTCGGACACACTCGCGGCAAGCCCGACCACAGTCGCACCGGCATGCACCAGCTGCATCTGCAGCAGGGCCGCACTCATCTCGTCGTTCTCGACCACCAGCACCCTCAGGTCCTGCAACACTGTCATCAGCTACCGCTCCTGGAGGCAATTGCACGTCGGGAGTATAGCTACCAAGGGGCCAATGCCGACAGGAACCGCCCTGATAGGCTCTCCTACTAGGCATCTCCTGCCGACCTCGGTTACACTCGCACGCTGCCTGCCGGTGTGGCGGAATGGTATACGCAGCTGACTCAAAATCAGCCGGGGGTGACCCCATGAAGGTTCGAGTCCTTTCACCGGCACCACTGCATCAAAGGCCAGGTCCATGACCTGGCCTTTTGCATTTCCCGGACCGGAGCGCCGACACTGGCGAGGATGCCCCAGCATGCCCCTCCCACGCTCGCCGACATACTGCGCGCCCATCGCCACGTGCGGGGGCAGCCCCGCGACGTCTGGACGTACGCCCACGGCAACGCCGTCGTGTCACCCCGATGAAACGAAAATGTGACAGCCGACAAGGTTGCGAATAGCACTAGCGCACACTTTTCTTGCCAGCCTCACCTACTTCTGCCTATCGTGATCCCAGCCGGATCTGGGGGCGGGGGAATGCATGACGTTGCGTGCGGCACTGTTTTTCATGGTCACGCACGCGCTCGTCATTGCCTTGATCGGCCCGCAGGACCCGGTTGGCTCCTACCTGATGCTGATCACCGCCCCCCTTCTGGCCGCTCTGGCCTGCGTGCGACGCGCGCGCGACAGCCAGGCGGCCTGCAAGTGGCGAACGCTGGGCGCTGCCGTCGGCCTGTTCTCGCTGGCCCTGCTGGCCCTGCTGTATCGCAATGTGGCCGGCCTCAGCCCTGCGCAGATGACCGCCTCGTCGCTGATCCTGTATGTGTTCTACCGGATTCCGCTGACCTACGTTGCCGCCAGCCCAGGCGGCGGCAACCGCTGTATCCGTGCGGTGGACCTGGCGGTCATCGCGCTGCTGTGGTTGCTGTACTTCGTGCATACGCGGGCGATGGCACACCTCAACACCGCATTGTGGACGCAATGCCTGCACACCCTGAGCAACGTGCAGAACAGCCTGGTGTTCTGCTTCGCGCTGATCCGCTTCCTGGCCGAGGACAATGCCGACCGCCGCGACTTCTTCCGCACGTTGACGATCTACGCGCTCGGCTACTTCCTGATGGCGCTCTACATCAATACCTGGCAGCCGCAGGTACCCGATGGTGGCTGGGGCGACCTGCTGATCAGCGGGCTGTTCGTGCTGCTGGCAGTGCTGGCCGGCAGCACGTACCGCCCACCGGCGGTGGCTGTGCCGCGCAACCTCCGCCGCATCGTCGATGCCGGCGTGCCGCTGATGCTGCCGTTGCTGCTGATGATGGTGGCGCTGCTGGTGGCACGCCTGCAGCCGACCCTGGCCACCGTGGGGTTCATCGGTGCCATGCTCGGCCATGCCCTGCGCAGCGTGCTCACCCAGGTGCAGATCCAGCGTGAGCGCGACGAGCTGGCGCTGCTGGCCCGGCGCGATCCGTTGACCGGGCTCGGCAACCGGCGCAACTTCGATGAAGCGCTCGGCAGCGCGCACGGCCGCGCCCGTCGCCAGGGCGTGGGGCTGGCGGTGCTGATGATCGATATCGACCACTTCAAGCGACTCAACGACACCTACGGGCATCCGGAAGGTGATCGCCGCCTGCAGGCGGTCGCCGCGATCCTCGACGGCTGCCTGCAACGCGGTGATGACCTGCTGGCCCGCTACGGCGGCGAGGAGTTCATCGCCGCCCTGCCCGCGCCCGACATCGGCCACGCCCTGGGCCTGGGCGAGCGCCTGCGCGCCGCCGTGGAAGCCGCCGCCCTGCCCGCCGCCCAGGCCCACGTGACCATCAGCATCGGCGTGGCCTGGCAGGCCGCGCATGATGAGGGTGACCCGCGCAGCCTGGTCGAGCGTGCCGACCAGGCCCTGTACCGGGCCAAGCATGCCGGCCGCAACTGCGTGCACGCCGCCCCGGCCGTCGAGGCCGGGGAACAACACGCCGACCGCCGCGCCTAGACCGCGCGCAGCACCGCCGCACCATGCATGTGCCCCGCCCCACCCTGCACGCGGAAGCTGGCCACCGTCTGCAGCAGCTGCGCCGACTGTTCTTCCATGCTGCGCGCCGCGGCCGAAGCTTCCTCGACCAGCGCGGCGTTCTGCTGGGTGCCCTGGTCGATCAGATCGACGGCATGGTTCATCTGCTGGATGTCGTCGCTCTGCTGCTGCGCGGCCGTGCTGATCTCGGACATCAGGTCGCTGACCCGGCGCACGTTGACCACGATCTCGTCCATGGTGCGGCCGGCGCTCTCAACCTGCGCGGTACCGGCACCGACATTGGCCACCGACGCATCGATCAGCTGCTTGATCTCCTTGGCGGCACTGGCCGAGCGCTGCGACAGTTCCCGGATCTCGGTGGCGACCACGGCGAAGCCACGCCCGTGTTCGCCCGCACGCGCGGCTTCCACCGCGGCGTTCAGGGCAAGGATGTTGGTCTGGAAGGCGATGCCGTCGATCACGCCGATGATGTCGACGATGCGGCGCGAGGACGCGTTGATCACCGCCATGGTTTCCACCACTTCGTGCACTACGTTACCGCCGCGCGCGGCGACATCGGCGGCACCACCAGCCAGCTGACTGGCCTGCCGTGCGTTGGTCGCGGTGCGCTGCACGGTCTCGGCCAGGCCCTTCATCGACACCGCGGTCTCCTCCAGCGACGCTGCCTGCTGCTCGGTGCGCTGCGACAGATCGCTGTTGCCCTGCGCGATCTCGGTGGCACCGACGGCGATGGTGTCAGCGGCGAACTTGATCTGGCCGATGATCGCGGCCATCGCCTCGACCAGCGAATTCACCCCTTCGCACAGCTCGGCGATCGGCCCGGTCTTGTCGGCGGTGGCCACGCGCCGGGTCAGGTCGCCCTCCTTGGCGGCCGCCACCACTTCACGGGTCTGCGCCACGGCACGCTGCATGGCCTGGTTCTCATGCACCTGCGCGGTGATGTCGGTGGCGTACTTGACCACCTTGAACGGCTTCCCGTTGAGGTCCAGGATCGGGTTGTAGGACGCCTGGATCCAGACCTCGCGTCCGCCCTTGCCGAGGCGCCGGTACTGGCCGGCATCATATTCGCCACGGCCGAGCTTTTCCCAGAACTGCCGATACTCGGCACTGCTGCGATACTCAGGTTCGACGAACAGCGAGTGGTGCTGGCCACGCACATCATCCAGGCTGTAACCGGTGGCAGCCAGGAAGTTGTCGTTGGCCGACAGGATGCGGCCATCCATGCTGAACTCGATCACCGCCTGCGACTTGTCGATCGCCGCCAGCTGGCCGGCCGAGTCGGCCGCCTGCAGCTTCTGCGCAGTGATGTCAGTGGCGAACTTGACCACCTTGTACGGACGCCCCTGTCGGTCCAGCACCGGGTTGTACGAGGCCTGGATCCAGATCTCGCGCTGGTTCTTGCCAAAACGCCGGTACTGGCCCGCGTCATATTCGCCACGACCCAGCCGCGCCCAGAAGTCACGGTATCCGGCGCTGCGCGCCTGCTCGGGGTCGACGAACAGGGAATGATGCTTGCCCTGGATCTCCTCCAGCCGGTAACCCATCGCCTGCAGGAAGTTGTCGTTGGCCTGCAGGATGGTGCCATCAAGGGCGAACTCGATGACCGCCTGGACCCGGTGCAGCGCCGCGACCTGCGCCTCCAGCTCGGCACGGCCATCGGCCGCCGCCTCGACGCCGCTGCGGTGCTGCGGTGCCAGCGCGCCCAGCAGGGCGCGCCACGGCGACCAACGGGTATGCAGCTCGGCCGGCGCCTGCGCGCCCGCCGTAAAGCCTGGAATGAGCATTGTCTGATCCTCGGTGTCCGGTAAGCGGTTGCGACCCGACGGGCGGGATGCCCGGCGGCAACTTCAGTTGCTTGGGACTACAGGTACCGGCAGGCACCCCTCGAGCGGCTGGCAAGAACGTCTGGTGCGGGTGCGATCGGCATAGGGAGCGGCGGAACACACAGCGCGGGCCGCCCGTCGGGGGCAGCCTGGGGTCCTGCAGCGGGCGACTTGAGCGGGATCCAGAGGGAATATCGGCGATGCGATCGGTGGCTTTAGCCGGATTCCGCGACGTCCGTCGCATCTTCAGATGCTGCTGCAGGGATGCGGTAGACAATCGCGATGCACTTCACATTCTGCTCACGCGCGACAGGGGCACCGCCGAGCGGTTTCGCCAGGCGCCGGCTGGGCGGGTTCTGCTCGGCACCGGGTGTCGTCAGGGCATATGTCGCGCGTTGTCGCCGTCACTGGGCATAGCCTTGCCCGGCACGCGGATGCAGTTCAAGCGGAAAAGGTTTGCATGACCAACGGGAGATCCGATGGCAGATGAAACTGGCCAGCATGCAGCGAACCGCAGGACGCTCACTGACACGGAGATCGCATGTTCCCACGCCTGGCCAGTTTCCTCATCCTGGGCCTGTGCAGCAGCGGCGCCTTCGCTGCCGACGCCACCTACCGCCCCAGCTTCCATCCCGACCAGCTGAAGGGCCCGCCTGCCGGGCGCCCGAACGAAGTGCTGGTACTGGGCACCACCCACTTGTCCGGCCTGCCCAAGTCCTTCCAGCCCGCCTTGCTTGAACCGTTGCTGCAGCGACTGGTCGCCTGGAAGCCCGAGCTGATCGCCACCGAAGACCTGTCAGGCCTGCAGTGCGATTTCATGCGTCGCTACCCGGCACGCTATGCGGAGAGCGTGGCCACCTACTGCTTCGACACCACCGCTGCGCAGGCTGCGACCGGACTGGACGTGCCTACGGCGAACACCCAGGCCGAGCACCTGCTTGCGACCTGGCCGGACGAGCCGACGCCCGCCCAGCGTCGTCGGCTCGCAGCATTGTTCCTGGCAGCGGGTGAACGCGGCTCGGCGCAGGTGCAGTGGCTGCGCCTGCCTGCGTCCGAGCGCAAAGGCGGTGATGGACTGACACCTGCCTTGGTCGAGATCCTCGAAAAAGGCCTGGTTCGCCGCAATGAAACCCACCTGATCGCCGCCGAGGTCGCCGCCCGCCTCGGGCAGGAACGCCTGTGGGCCGTGGACGACCACACGGCCGATTCGCCCACGCCCGCCGAGGATGAAGCGGCGGCCAGCGCGGCCATCACCGGTGCCTGGAACAATACGCACTCGCGCGCGCGGCGGGAGGCCGATGAACGCCTCGTGGCCGATCTGGACAAGCCCGCCGGTGTCATGGCGCTGTATCGGGACTACAACAGCCCGGCGGCGGCGATGGCCGCCTACCAGAGCGACTTCGGCGCGACGCTCGTCGAGCCGTCCTCCAAGGCGTTCGGCCGGATGTACGTCGGTTACTGGGAAACCCGCAACCTGCGCATGGTCGCCAACATCCGCGACGTGCTGAGCCAGCATCCTGGCAGACGCATGCTGGCCATCGTGGGTGCCTCGCACAAGGGCTACTACGAGGCCTACCTCAATCAGATGCATGACGTGCGGCTGGTCAGTGCGGACACGGTATTGCGTTGACGGGAACAGGTGCCGGCCATGCGCCGGCGCTATCCTGCAAGGCCCGATTCGCAGGTGCCGACATGCTGAAAGTGATCGCCGAGGATTTCATCCATCCCGATGCGGTGGACACCGTGCTTCCCCTGTACCGGGAGCTGGTCGCATGCACGCTGCGCGAGCCGCGCTGCCTCGGCTATGAACTGTTCGTCGACCAGAAGGATCCGGGCCACTTCATCTTCATCGAGCTGTGGCCCGACCGCGCCGCGCTCGACCTGCACTGTGCCAGCGAACACTTCCAGCGCCTTGTGCCACAGATCAATGCCTTCCAGTGTGCGCCGTGCCGGTTCCTGCTGATGGATGCCGTACGGGTGTAGTGCCTGCAGCGGGATGCACATGATCGCTGCGGCCATGCCGCCACTGCAACAGGCAGGCCGCAACCGTGCAGGACAGGCTCAGGACCAGCAGCGCGACTGCACCTTGCTGCAACACGGGCAACAACGCCCGTGCGTGCAGGTCGCCGCGCAGCTGTTCGGCGCGTAGACAGGCGGCCAGCGCCAGGCACCAGCCGATCAGGGCCGGAATGAACTTGCGTACCGCAACCGGGTTCCAGGCATTCATGGAGGTTACCTGCGTGAGTGGAGTGCGCGCAGTATTCGCGCGCGTCCTCTCACAGGCTGAGATCAGTCCTCCGCGGCGTCGGGATCGTCACCCGGAAGCTGGGACAACTCGCCCTGCACCTGCACGTTGTTGCGCCCCATCGCCTTGGCCCGGTAGCACTGGGCATCGGCCGCAGCCACCGCCTGGTCCACGCTCATGCCGCCGGCCAGCGGCGCGATACCGATGCTGGCACCGATCCGCAGCCGGTCCTGGTCCCACGGAATGGACAGCGCGGCCAGGGTGTGCAGCAGCTCGCCCCCGATGCGGGCCGCACGCCGCGGCGTGCAACCGGACAGGATGACCGCGAATTCGTCGCCGCCCAACCGTGCCACCACGTCCGAATCGCGCACGCCATGGCGCAGCACGCTGGCCACCGCCCACAGCACGGCATCGCCGGCCAGATGGCCCCAGGTGTCGTTGACCGGCTTGAAGCGGTCCAGATCGATGTACATCAGCGAGGCAGCCTGGCCGGTGCGCTCCACGCGGGTGATCGCCTGCTGCAGGTGTACCTCGAAACCGCGGCGGTTGCTCAGTTCGGTGAGCGGATCGATCTCGGCCAGGTGGCGGGCTTCGCGCTGGCGTGCCCGCTGCTGGGTGTCGTCGCGCAGCACCCACACCGCGCCGCGCACGTGGCCTTCGTCATCGCGCAGCCAGGCGCGGGTCAGGTCCACCGGCACCGTTGCCGTGCCCAGGCGCAGCAGCAGGTCGGCGTGCAGGTCCACCGCGTTGCTCTCCGGGTCCAGCAGCACCGTCACATCCAGTACCGAACCGGGCGCGTACTCGGTGGTCAGCGCCAGCACGTCCTGAACCTTGTGCCCGGCCAGCGACAATGCGCCATCACCGGCCAGGGTGCGCACCGCAGCCGCGTTGGCGTAGTCGATGCGGCCATCAAGGCTGACGCTGAGCACCAGGTCGGCCACCGCATCCAGCGTGATTCGGCTGCGTTGTTCACTCTCGAACAGGCGCTGCTCGCTGCTGCGCTGGGCGGTGATGTCCTGGATCTGCGACACGAAATGCAGCGGTTCGCCATGCTCGTTGCGCACCAGCGACACCGACAGCCGCGCCCAGATGATGCGGCCGTCGCGGTCGAGGTAGCGCTTTTCCAGGTGATAGTGGCTGCGTCGCCCGGCCAACAGGTCCTGTACCAGGGCCAGGTCGGTCTGCAGGTCATCGGGATGGGTCAGGCGCTGGAAATCGACCTGCAGCAGCTCTTCTCGCGGGTAGCCCAGTATCCGGCACAGCGCGTCGTTGACATCCAGCCAGCGTCCTTCCAGCGACACCAGTGCCATGCCCAGTGCGGCGGAGGTGAACGCGCCAGCGAACTTCTCTGCCGAAAGTCGTGCTTCGGCGCGTGCCTGCAGGATCTCGGTAATGTCGATGGCCATGCCGACGTAGCCGATGCGCGTTCCATCGGCACTCTCCATGCGGCTGATCGACAGGCGTACCTGGCGTGACTGGCCATCCTTGCGCAGCAGCGTCCACTGCCGCGAGTAGGTCTGCCCGTCGGCACGCGCGCTCAGCGCCTCGAACACGCCGGGAAGATTGCCATCAGCATCAGCCAGCGGCTGCAACCACGCTTTCAGTTCGGCTGGATCGTGGAAGGCGTCGAGCCGGCGCTGGCCGACCACCTCCGCCGCGCTGTAGCCCAGCAGGCGCTCCGCCCCCGTGTTGAACAGGGTGATGGTGCCATCGGTATCGGTGGCGATCACCGCCACCTCATCGGACGCATCGACCACGGCCTGCAGGCGCTGCCGGGTCTCGGCCGCGTCCTGCCTTGCCTGCTGCAGTTCGGTGACATCGGCATGGGCACCGGCCATCCACAGCGGCTTGCCCTGCCCGTCCCATTCAAAGACCCGGCCACGGTCCTGGATCCAGATCCACTGGCCGTTCCTGTGGCGCATGCGCAGCAGGCAGGCGTAGTTGTCGCTGCGCCCTTCGAAATGGTCGTCCAGCGCTGCATCGGACAGCGCAATGTCATCGGGATGGACCAGCTTCAGGAACGTCTTCTGGCAGATCGGTTCCAGCTCATCCAGGCGATAACCGACAATCTCGGCCCAGCGCGCATTGACCCGCATCTCGCCGGTCTGCACGTTCCATTCCCAGGTACCCGCAGCGGTACCGTCGATGATCATCGCCAGCCGGCGACGCTCTTCAGCCAACGCCTGCAGGCGGCGCTCCAGCAGTCCATTGCCGTGGGTGCCCTGGCCCGGCATCACTCCGGTCCCCTGCCGGCACGGGCAGGCGCCGACCGCAGCGAAGCACTGCGGCCTGCAACGAAGACGGCGGGTCGTGCTGGCGTCATGGTCCTCCCCAGCGACAGCGGGGAGGCCAAACGCCCCCCTCAGGCGCAAGTGTGCGCAATCACGGGGAAAACCGACAAGTCCCCCGACCCGGATCAACCGTGACGGGGGGCACGATCCTCAGCTGCGCTTGGCCCGGGCAAAGGCTTCGGCCAGGGCATTGTTGGCCGGCGGCGCAGACTGGGCCGGACGGCCGCCAGCGCCCTGGCCGCGGTTCGGTCCACGGTTCTGGCCGCCAGCGTCACGGCGCGGCCCTTGGCCCTGGCCCCGCTCATCGCGCTGGCCCGGGCGGCTGGTGGCCTGGCCCGGGGTATCGTCCAGGCGCCGGGTCAGGGCGATGCGCTTGCGCGCCACGTCCACCTCCAGCACCTTCACCTTGACGATGTCACCGGCCTTGACCACGTCGCGCGGGTCCTTCACGAAGGTATCGGCGAGCGCCGAGATGTGGATCAGGCCGTCCTGGTGCACGCCGATATCGACAAAGGCCCCGAAGGCGGCCACGTTGCTGACCACGCCCTCCAGCACCATGCCCTCGCGCAGGTCCTTGATGTCCTCGACGCCCTCGGCGAAGCGCGCCGCCTTGAACTCCGGGCGCGGGTCGCGGCCCGGCTTTTCCAGTTCCTTTAGGATGTCGCGCACGGTCGGGACGCCAAAGGTGTCGTCGGTGAACTGTTCTGCCTTCAGGCCACGCAGGAAGCTGCCGTCACCGATCAGCGCCTTGATCGGGCGCGCGGTGCTGGCCACGATGCGCTCAACCACCGGATAGGCTTCGGGGTGTACCGCCGAGGCGTCCAGCGGCTGGTCGCCATCGGCGATGCGCAGGAAGCCGGCGCACTGCTCGAAGGTCTTCTCGCCCAGGCGCGCGACCTTCAGCAGGTCCTTGCGGCGCTTGAACGGGCCGTTGTCGTCGCGATGGCGCACGATGTTCTCGGCCACCGTGGCCGACAGGCCGGACACCCGGGACAGCAGCGCGGCCGAGGCGGTGTTGACATACACGCCGACCGCGTTCACGCAGTCCTCCACGCGCGCGTCCAGCGCCCGCGCCAGGCGGTACTGGTCCACGTCGTGCTGGTACTGGCCGACACCGATCGCCTTGGGTTCGATCTTGACCAGTTCGGCCAGCGGGTCCTGCAGGCGACGAGCGATCGATACCGCGCCACGCAGCGACACGTCCAGCCCCGGGAACTCCTTGGCCGCGAACTCGGAGGCCGAGTACACCGAGGCGCCCGCCTCGCTGACCACGACCTTCTGCAGCTTCGGGTTGGCGGCAGCCTTGATCGCTTCGCCGGCCAGCTTGTCGGTTTCGCGGCTGGCGGTGCCATTGCCGATCGCGATCAGCTCCACGTTGTGCTTGGCGCACAGCTGCTTGATCGTCTGCACCGACTGCTCCCACTGGCGGCGCGGTTCGTGCGGGTAGATGGTGTCGGTGGCGACCAGCTTGCCGGTGGCATCGACCACGGCGATCTTGCAGCCAGTACGGATGCCGGGGTCCAGGCCCAGCACAGTCTTCGGGCCGGCCGGTGCGGCCAGCAGCAGGTCCTTCAGGTTGTCGCCGAACACCGCGATGGCTTCGGCTTCGGCCTTTTCGCGGGCCTGGTTGAACAGGTCCAGCAGAAGATGGGTGTGCAGCTTGGCGCGCCAGGTCAGGCGGCAGGCATCCAGCAGCCAGCGGTCGGCGGCACGCCCCCGGTCGGCGATGCCGGCCTTGCGTGCCACCCGACCCTCGGCGTACTGGTGGCCCGCTTCGGCATCGCTGCCCGGGTCCAGTTCCAGGAACAGGATCTCTTCGCGGCGCGCGCGGAACAGCGCCAGCAACCGGTGCGAGGGAATCTTCGCCAGAGATTCGGCATGTTCGAAATAGTCGCGGTACTTGGCGCCTTCGGTTTCCTTGCCCTCGGCCACGCGGGCACGGATCACGCCGGTCTCGCCCAGCCAGGTGCGCAGCTCGCCAACCAACGCGGCATCTTCGCCCCAGCGCTCCATCAGGATCGCGCGGGCGCCTTCCAGCGCGGCCTTGGTGTCGGCCACACCCCTGTCGGTATCGACGAAGGTGGCCGCGAACGTCTGCGGGTCCTGCGTCGGATCGGCCAGCAGGCCATCGGCCAGCGGCTCCAGACCGGCCTCGCGGGCGATCTGGGCGCGGGTACGTCGCTTGGGCTTGTAAGGCAGGTACAGGTCTTCCAGCCGGCTCTTGGTATCGGCGGCCAGGATGTCATTGCGCAGCTCGTCGCTGAGCTTGCCCTGCTCGCCGATGCTGGCCAGCACCGCCGCACGGCGGTCCTCCAGCTCGCGCAGGTAGGTCAGCCGGGTTTCCAGGCTGCGCAGCTGGGTGTCGTCCAGGCCACCGGTCACTTCCTTGCGGTAGCGCGCGATGAACGGAACGCTGGCGCCCTCGTCGAGCAGGCCGACGGCGGCGCGTACCTGGGCGGACTGGGCACCGATCTCGTCGGCGATGGTCTGGGCGATCTGCTGGGCGAGCGCGCTCTGGGCGTTCTTGGCGTCGTGCATTGCTTCAGGTCTGAGCCGCGTTACGGGAAGAGCCCATTCTGGCAACCGACGACGGAGCCGGACAAGGCATTGACAGGGGACGGGGTTCAGCGGCGTAGCCGGAGTGGACGCCGGCATCCTGGCAAAGAGCGGGCCCGGACTGGCCCGGGGCTGGGATGCCGGCGCGGGCGCGCGATGGTGGGCGCGCCCTGCCGCGTGTTGCGAAGGTCAGCGGTAGTGGCGGGCAGCGCGCTGCATGACGATCTCGTCACGCATGCCTTCCAGGGCCATCAGGCGGACCTTGCCGACACCCTGCAGTTCCATGAACCGCTCCGTGTAGAACTCCGGCCCCAGCGCGGTGTCGGCGCGGGATTTGCTGAAGCCGTAGGGCACCACGCCCTTCTCGCCATCCTTGCTACCACCGACATAAAGAACGATTGCCATGTGATGTATTCCTCCAAATTGCTACTGCGTACTGCACTCGATGAGCGATGCTGCGAGCTCATCGGGGGAGAGCTTACCGCGTCGAACCTGACTGGAACGTCACGAAGGCTAATGACGATCGGTTGCATGCAGATGACTGCGGGATCGCAGCAGAATGCTTACGGATCCTTAACTTCCGGCTAACGATCCGTGGGGGATTCCCGCCAACGGCGCAGCCCCTCGTGGGTGGTCGTGTAACGCGTTTCATGTGATTGGGCCGCGCACCCACCTCGCCCGGCCCCTGACAGTTTTTCGGGCACGTCCAGCCACGGAAAAGAAAAAAGAAGACCAAAAGCAAAAGCGGAATGGCCGGCTCGCTTCTTGTAGAGCCGAGCCCACGCTCGGCTGCTTTCCGGCCAGTCCGCGAAGCCGAGCGCAGGCTCGGCTCTACACAAGCAAGCGCAGCGCGCGACCCGCTTTTGCTGTTCTTTATCTCTTCTGTGGCTGGACGCGCACGGAATCTGTCAGCGGCCGGGTGGGTGGGGGTGGCGGGGTATCCGCGGCATGGGTCGGGCGCATGCGCCCGACGGGTTGGGCAGGACGCCCAACCCCGGTCTTGCCGTGTGCGCAGGACAGCGCACACGTGCAAGCCGCGGCCAAGCCCCCCATGGATGGGTTCACGGCGTCCCCGCTGGCCCCACCCACCCGGCCAGCCCCCAGGAAGCAGGCATTCCGCGACCAAGCCACGAGGGGCGGCGTCGTTGGCTGGAAACTACGGCCACCAGCCGTGCCCGAACCGGGCGAAATGATCGGCCGCCCGCTCGAACGGATTGCGCGCACTCACCCCGCCACACAGCAGGTACACCGGCAGGTACAGCGGCCCCAGCACCATGTACTGGTAGACATGCGCACGCTCATGGTCGTCCAGCCGGATCAGCGGCTCCACGCCCCACCCCGCCTGATGCGCGTAGGTCCGGCAGGAAATGCCAAGATCGTGGCCCGTGTGCAGGATCACATTGCCCAAGGTGATCGCCCCACCCGGCCCCCACGGCCAGCGGTCGAACACCAGCGCGCAGTCACGCCCGCTCCAGCGCAATGTCGCGCCGCCGAGCATGCCGGCCAACCCACCCATCAGGCCGATCAGGGTGTTGGGCAGGGTCCACACCGCGCCCAGCACCTGCAGCGCGCGCAGCCAGATCGGCCAAGGCCGGGAGGCGGTGTTCAATCGGCCTCGTTCGGCATCAGCAGCCACAGGATCAGGTAGACCAGGATGCCGGGGAAGGCCGCCGAGGCCAGCGACAGCAGCACGTAGACCACCCGCAGGAGGGTGGCATTCCAGCCGAAGCGATGGGCAATGCCACCCATCACGCCGGCGATCATGCGGTCGTTCAATGAACGCGACAGTGTCTTGGGCGTGGTGTTCATGGCGGCGGCTCCGGGCAACGGACAGGGCAGTCGAGCGTGGCTCGACTCTACACCCTGCCCATGTCTACGGCGTGCGGTGACGCAGCGCCTGCAGGCGCGCACCGAACCAGGTGGCTGCGGTCTGTTCAGGCTGCCCCGGGCACTGGATGCGATAGGGTTTGCCGCTCATGCTGCTCTGGCTGGCGGCGCGCTCGATGAACTGCTCGGCGCTGTCCACCATGTCCTTCTTCAGCAGATAGTCGTACTTGCGCTGCAGATGCGCGCGCGCATCGCCGCCGTCGTACCAGCTGCCATTGCGCTGGAACCGGCACTGGGAGCCGTCCAGGCTGGCGATCAACTGGGCGATCTCCCGCCGTGCATCCGCACTGGGTGCGGCCTGGGCAAGGGGCGCTGCCAGCAGTACCGCAAGAATCAACAAAACCCGGTACGTCATCATCCCTCCAAGTCAGTCGAGCAGGGCTCGACTCTACAGGTCGCGCGCCTTCAGCCAACCATCGATCGTGGCCGGCACTTCGCGCTGCGCGCGCCCGGACACGTAGATGCCGATATGGCCACCGCGGAAGCTGGACTCGGTGTAGTCGTCCGTGCCCAGGCGCCCGCGCATCGCGCGCGAGGCGTCCGGCGGCACCAGATGATCCTGCTCGGCGTAGATGTTCAGCACCGGCAGCGTCACCTGCGACAGGTCCACTGCTTCCTCGCCGATCCTTACCGTGCCCTTCATCAGGCCATTGGCCTGGTAGAACTGCTTGATGAAATCGCGGAACGCCTCGCCCGCCAGGTCCGGCGAATCGAAGATCCACTTCTCCATGCGCAGGAAGTCCTCCAGCGCCGCCTTGTCATCGAGGATGTCGAGCAGGCCGACGTACTTCTGCACGTTCAGGCGGAACGGCTTGAGCATCAGGTAGCTGGCGTTCATCAGGTCGGCCGGGATGTTGCCCAGCGTATCGACCAGCAGGTCCACGTCCACCTGCCGCGCCCAGTGCGAGAGCATGTTGTCGGCGGTCTGGAAATCGACCGGGGTGACCATGGTGATCAGCTTGCCCAGCTTCTGTTGGCGCAACGCTGCGTAGCACAGCGCGAACACGCCGCCCTGGCAGATGCCGAGCAGGTCGACCGGGCCACCACTGCGCACGCGCAGCGCATCGACCGCTCCGTCGATGTAGCGCAGCAGGTAGTCCTCCAGGGTCTGGAAGCGTTCGGACCGGTCCGGGTAGCCCCAGTCCAGCACGTACACGTCCTGGCCCAGCGCCAGCAGCTTCTGCACCAGCGAACGGTCGGCCTGCAGGTCGACCATGTACGGCCGGTTGACCAGCGCGTAGACGATCAGCAGCGGCGTGCGCCGGGTCGGCGCCTGCTCACCGACGAAGCGATACAGCACCACCTTGCCGTCGCGCCAGACTTCCTCGCGCGCGGTCACGCCATAGTCCACGTCTTCCACCTGCGGCAGCAGCTTCAGCCCTTCCATCAGCTTGCGCTGCATGGCCAGGCTCTCCTGCATCAGGTCATCGGCGTTGAAGCCCAATGGTCCCTTCATCGGTCACGCGCCCGAGCGGAAGCGCGAGGTGCGGCCTTCTTCGCAGATGTCTTCTTTGCAGATGTCCTCTTCGCAGGCGCCTTCTTTGCCGGCGCGGCCTTCTTCGCGGCCTTGCGCGCAGTTGGCTTCACCTTCGCCGGCGCCGGCTGCGCCACCGGATCGACCTCAGCGGTTCCAGCCAGCACAGCCACCTGCGCCTGCAGGCGGCGCAGGCTGCGCTCCAGCTCGGCGATGCGGCGGTGTGCGGCATCCATCTCGCTCCGGGTCGGCAGGCCGATCCGTTCACTCATCTGTTCCACCTCCCGCTGCAGGCCGGCGCGCAGGCGCATCTGCGCGTTGCCCAGCGAGGCGTACACCTGCTGGAACGGTTCGGACATGGCGACCTTGGCGTAGGCCTCCTCGGCAACTTCGATCCACAGGTCGAACATCGCGCGGGCGCTGGTCAGCTGGCTGCCGGGCTGTTCGTGCTCGGCCAGGCGCTGCTCGAACAGCGCAAAGGCTTCGTCCAGTGCCTGCTTGATCTGATCGACATAGGCGCGCGAATGCTGCTGGTATTCCTCCTGCGCACGCAGCAGGGCCTGCCAGCGCGCCTGGTGCTCGCGGCCGGGGCCGAATGCCGGGCTCTGCAGCCACGGGCCCGCCTGCAGCTGGAACTGCTGCAGCCAGGCGGCGAATTCGGGTATCGCGGCGCCGGCGTGCGTGCTGCCACGGGCGCCCTGCAGCATCCACTGGAGCATGCCGTCGCCCTGCCCCTGCACCGCCTCGCGCCAGGCCTGGGCCACATCGGCACTGCTGGCGTCGCGGCCCGCAAACCGTGCGGCGACCTCCTGCATGGTGCCGTACCAGCTGCCCGCCTGTTCGCGGAACCGGCGCACGGCATCTTCCGGCGCGCCCTGCGCCTGCTCGGGCAACAGCTGGCCCCACCAGTCGAACAACCGCTGCCAACTGCCGGGATCGTCACCGGCGGGTGCGCCGGGCGTGCTCGCATGGCGCAGGGCATCGCCCCAGGCGCCGAAATACTGCCGGGCCAGGGTTTCGAAATCGCTGCTGCCGGTGTCGTGGGCCGAGCTGGTCATCGCAGGCCTCCGCAGGGCTGGCTCATGGCTTGGGAATACGCAAGGTCTTGCTGATCATCAGCGACCCGGACAGGGCGAACAACAGCACCATCGGGTGCAGCTGCCACGGGCCGATCTGCCACTGGCCGAACCAGATGTTCTGGCCGATGGCATCGGTGCCGGCGGCAATCGCCAGTACGATCACCAGCACCAGGCTGGTCGGGATCGGGGTGCCCTCGAAATACGTGACCTTGCCCTCGTCGCCGGCGAGCGCCTCGGCAGTGACGTTGTAGCGTGCCAGGCGGCTGACGCCGCAGCAGACGAAGTAGCTCAGCACCAGCCAGTCCCATCCGCCCTGCATGCCGCAGGCATAGGCCAGCGCCGCCGGCGCCACGCCGAAGGAGATCACGTCGGACAGCGAGTCCAGCTCGCGGCCCAGGGTGGAGCTGGACTTGCGCCAGCGCGCGATGCGCCCGTCGAGGGCGTCGAAGATGAAGGCCAGCGGGATCAGCGCCATGCCGAACAGCAGATAGCCGCGCTCGCCGTCCTGCAGGAAGCGCATCGCGGCAAAGACCGCACCGGTGCCGCAGAAAGCATTGGCCAGGGTGAACCAGTCGGCCAGCTGGAATTCGCGCAGCATCGAGAAGTGACGTTTCATGGGGTCTCACGGAGCATCAAGGCCCACAGGTTACCGCGAGCGCCGCCGCTGGCGACAGCGCTGGCTCAGCCGATCCTTCACCGCCCCCTCACCCGCCGTCACCGGCGGTGAATTTTTCGCCACCCATCTTGACAGCCTAGGGGGGTGGCGCCTGTCGGGGCTTATCCACAAAGTTGCCCACGCGTAATCCACACCCCCTGTGGACAACCAGATCTCACCGACTGCGACGGTGGACATTTCCTCATCACTCGTCCGCGGGGTTTCCCTACTTCCCAAGCCGCAGAGTCGGCGCTATGGTCACCGGCGGGCCCGCCGCCGCCGCGTCCGATTCCTGGTGACGGGCGGCGATGATGCCGGATGCTTCCACCTGCCGCTGGCGCAGCGGCCCTGAAGTGGTAGAGCCGGCCGCTGGCCGGCTGCCCCGACCGTTCCGCGTTGCCGGCCAGCGGCCGGCACTACCCAGCCTGCACCCGCCGCCAGCGCTCGAAACAGAACACCTGCATCACCAGCATCGCCAGCAACCCCAGCGGCCACGCCCACCACACGCCGGCCAGCCCGTGCTGCGCCTGCATCCACATCGCCAGCGGCAGCTCCAGCAGCAATACCGCCGCCATGCCCAGCAGCGCTGGCCGCCATACCGTGCCACTGCCGCGCATCACTCCTACCAGCACGGTGCTGCCGCCCATCGCCAGCACGCCCCATGCCACCGTGCGCAACTGCAGCGTCGCCAGTTCACGCGCTTCGGCAGCCACCAGGATCAGGCCGGTCAGCCAGGGCGCAAGCACCATCACCAGCAGCACCACTGCACTCAGCATCGCCAGTCCAAGCAGCACGCCGGTGCGGGCGATGGCCGGCAGCCGTGCCGTACGCCCTGCACCCATCGCATGCGCCGCGAGGATGGTGGCGGTAATGCCCAGCGACATCGCCGGCAGCTGCACCCAGCTCATCAACTGGTTGACCGCACCGTAGGCGGCCGTGGCCGTGTAGCCGTAGCGGTTGATCCAGCCCAGCAATACGATCTCGGCAATGGCCAGGCTGAGCATCTGCAGCGAAGACGGTACGCCGATGCGCAGCATCGCGCGGATGAGCGCGCCATCGAAACGGATGGCACGCAACTGCTCGCGCCGTGGCGCCAGGGGATGTCCTACCCGATGCCAGCGCCACAGCAACCAGCCCAGGGCCAACAATGAGGCAAACGCCGCCGATACAGCCGCACTGGCCGACCCCAGCCGCGGCAGGCCGGTCCAGCCCAGGATCAGCAGCGGCGTGCACAGCAGGCCGACCGCCGTGGCCAGCAGCAGCGCCTGCAGCGGCGTCTTTGCATCGCCCACTGCGCGGCTCACGGCAGTGGCCAGCCACAGCAGGAAGAACACCGGAGCCGCCAGCAACAGCACGCGCGCGTACACGATGGACTCGCCGAGGATCGCTGCCGGCGTGCCCAGTGCCGCCAGCAGCTGTGGCGCGAAACCGCCGCCCAGGGCCATCACCAGCACCGACAACAGCAGGATCAGCGCCACCGCGCTGCCGGCCACCGCGCGCGCCTGTTGCGGGCGGCCCGCGCCCCAGGCCTGGCCGATCAGCACCATCGCGCCCGTGGCCAGGCCCATCACCAGGGCCAGCAGCAGGAAAAAGACCGGGAAGAACGCCGCGGCCGCAGCCACCGCCTGTGTGCCAAGCAGGTGGCCGAGATAGATGTTGTCCAGCGTGCCTGCGGCCAGCTGCAACGCATTGGTCAGCAGCATCGGCAGCAGCAGCGTCAGGTAGGTGCGCCACAGCGGGGGTGCTGCCGGAGGTGTCGGATGTACAGGGGGGCTCATGGGATTCTCTGGGCAAGGCGCCGCCCTGCCCGGCGTTTCCGCCAGCAAAGCAAGCACAGGGGAAGCGGGCCGCGGCCCGCGATCAGATGACGCCGTCGCTCAGCAACGGCGCGATGGCTCAGCCGTCAGCGTCTTCGAACGCCAGCCGCAGGGCGTGGTCGCGCACATCCCTGGGCCAGGAATGCAGCGCCGCTTCCAGGCCCGCGCGGTCATGCGCGAACAGCACCCGAATGGCCTCCTCGAAGCCCGGCAGGTCACCGGCGATGGCCTGCAGGAAGTGATAGGTACGCTCGCTGTGGCGGCGCTGCCGATCCTCGTCGGCACCGGCACGGCTGGCCGCTTCCACCAGCCTGCGCAGCACCACCGAAGCCCCACCCGGCTGTTCGGCCAACCACGCCCAATGCCGCGGCAGCAGCGTCACTTCGCGGGCGACCACGCCCAGTCTGGGGCGGCCACGGCCACGCGGGGTTGCGGGCGCCTCTCCGGTAGTGACGTCGGCATCCGCCTCCACGGCGGAGGGAAACGCTTCGGTCACCCGTGCCAGCAGCTCTGTGTCGCTGCCGCGCGTGTCGAAATCGCGGGTTCGCCCGCTGGCGTTGTCGAACACCAGCAGCGGACCGGCTGCGTTGTCGGCACGCAGTTGTTTCAACGCCAGCGCTGCCACTTCCGGCGTGCCGGAAGCGACCAGGCGATGGCCGTCGAAACAGCTGAAGGGAGGAAGTCGGGACACAGGCATGGCAATGGCATCAGAGGCGATGCGTGAATATTGCCCGGGTAATTTCACCGAGTCAATATTGTCCGGGTATTAATTTGCCAGAAGAGCGTGCCAACCAAGGTTGGCACCCACCCGATTCGTCACCTCACAGCCGGCTGTAGGACCAACTGACCATGCGGCCGTCCTTGTACGGCATCACGCCGTGGAACGGGCGCGGGTCGGCGTCGAACACCAGCGGCAGGAAGTTGCGGTCGCCCTCCCACATCGGCAGCGTGTCCAGCTTGTCCAGGTCCACCCACTCCAGCGTGCCCTCGTGGTTGCCGCCGTGCGGGGTGCCTTCGAAAGTGTCGATGACGAACACGAAGCCCAGCCAGTCTTCACCGTGCTTGCCGAAGCCCGGCCAGCTGAGGGTGCCGCGCAGGCGCATGCCGGTGCAGTCGATGCCGGCTTCCTCGGCGATCTCGCGACGCATGCTGGCTGCCACGTCCTCGTCCGCTTCGATCTTGCCGCCCAGCCCGTTGTACTTGCCCAGGTGGTGGTCACCCGGACGGGTGTTGCGATGGATCATCAGCACCTGGCGACGATCAGGCGACAGCACGTAGCCCAGGGTGGCGACGATCGGGGTGTACGGCATGGGCGGCATCCAGCGGCAGGTCAGCCGTGGATTATGGCCGATCAGCGCACCAGCGACAGGCGGCGCTCGGCGGGTGTGCCTGCGCCATCGGGATCGCGGCGCAGGGTGGCCACGCCGTGACCGCGCTCAGCCAGGTATTCCAGCCACTTGCCGAGGAAGGTGTTCATCCGCATGCGGTGGCTGATCAGCTCGGCCGGCGGCGGGTACAGGCCCATCGTGTCCTGCCAGCGGCGGCCGACGTAGCAATGGGTGGTCTCGGCCTGGCGTGCGTCACGGTAAAGACGCACATACGCCGAGGGATCCGGCTCACCGGTGACCGGGTCAGCCAGGTCGTAGGTCAGGCGCAGTTCCACCGTGTAGCGGTGGCACTCGATCACGTCCAGGCGTACGTCCAGGCCGTCGCCGATCGAGGAAATGTAGCTGCCCGCCACCAATCCGGCCGGTTCGAACAGGCGCACCAGATGGCGGTAGTTCTCCGCGTACAGGCCCATGAGCCAGCTCAACCGGCTCAGGCGGGGAATACGTTCGGTGCGGGGCGAGGCTTGGGCCATGGGTCGATCCTACACGTTGGTGCTTCAACGTGGGGGCGCCTCAAGCCACAGCCAACCCGACAACGACGATCCCCGTGTAGAGCCGAGCCCATGCTCGGCTGCTGTTCGGGAAGAACCCGGCGGCCCAGCCGAGCGTGGGCTCGGCTCTACAGGGCGAAGTGCGGCGCGCCGGAAAGGCTCAATACAGCTCGCGCTGCAGCCCCAGCGTGGCCAGCACCTTGCTGGAAATCTCCTCGATCGAGGTATGCGTGGTGCTCAGGGTCGGGATCCGCTCCATGCGGAACATGGTCTCGGCCGCAGCCACCTCGCGCTTGCAGGTCTCCAGGTTGGCGTAGCGCGAGTTCGGACGGCGCTCCTGGCGGATCTGCTGCAGCCGGTCCGGATCGATGGTCAGGCCGAACAGCTTGCGCCGGTAATTGCGCAGTCGCGGCGGCAGGCGATCGCTTTCCAGGTCTTCGTCGGTCAGCGGGTAGTTGGCCGCGCGTACCCCGTAATGCAGGGCCAGGTAGATGCAGGTCGGCGTCTTGCCCGCGCGCGACACCGCCACCAGGATCACGTCGGCATCGTCGTAGTTCACCGCGATGCCGTCGTCATGGGTCAGGGCGAAGTTCATCGCGTTGATGCGACGGTGGTAGGTATCGAAATCGACCATGCCGTGGGCCTGGCCGACCCGGGCCAGGCGCGGGCTGGCCAGTTCACGCTCCAGCGGCTCGATGAACGGCGCGAACACATCCAGCATCAGCGCCCCGCTGTCGGCCAGGATCAGGCTCAGGCTCTGGTCCACGCAGGAGTTCACCACGATCGGCCGGACCTGGTAGCGCTCCCCTGCCGCCTGGATCCGGGCACAGGCTTCACGCGCTTTTTCGGGGTCGTCGACAAACGACATGCGGTCGGTAATGAAGCTGAACCCGGAGAACTGGGTCAGCAGGCTATGCCCAATGGTTTCAGCGGTGATACCGGTTCCATCGGAAACGTAGAACACCGGACGGATGGTCGACATGCGCGCTTTTACCCCCTACGAAGCTTAAAAAGGCCGCCAGCACAAGCTTGTGCCGACGGTGCTCTGCCCGGCATCATATCGGCTTCTTCCTACGGACGCGGCCACTCAGCCCGCCTCGGGCGATGGCCAAACGGAGCATCGCGCTTGAACGAGAACATCCTGTGGTTGCACGAACTGCGTCTGGCCGATCTGGCCCGCGTAGGCGGCAAGAATTCGTCGCTGGGCGAGATGATCGGCAACCTGGCCGGTCTGGGCGTTTCGGTGCCGGGCGGTTATGCCACCACCGCTGAAGCCTTCAAGGACTTCATTGCGCACAACGATCTGTCCAAGCGCATCTTCGACAGGCTGGCCACGCTGGACGTCGAGGACGTCAACGCGCTGACCGCCGCCGGCAAGGAAATCCGCAGCTGGGTGATCGATGCGCCGCTGCAGCCGCAGCTGGACCAGGACATCCGCACCGCTTACGCCAAGCTGAGCGCCGACAACGGCGGCGGCGATGTGGCCGTGGCCGTGCGTTCCTCGGCCACCGCCGAGGATCTGCCGGATGCCTCCTTCGCCGGCCAGCAGGAAACCTTCCTCAACGTCACCGGTGCCGACGACGTCGTGCACAAGGTCAAGGAAGTGTTCGCCTCGCTGTACAACGACCGCGCCATCGCCTACCGCGTGCACCACGGCTTCAAGCATGAGGATGTGTTCCTGTCCGCCGGCGTGCAGCTGATGGTGCGTTCGGGCGTCGGTTCGTCCGGCGTGCTGTTCACCCTGGACACCGAGTCCGGCTTCCGCGACGTGGTGTTCGTCACCTCTTCGTTCGGCCTGGGCGAAATGGTCGTGCAGGGCGCGGTCAATCCCGACGAGTACTACGTCTACAAGCCCACCCTGCAGGCCGGCAAGCCGGCGATCCTGCGCCGCTCGCTCGGCAGCAAGGCGATCCGCATGGTGTATTCCGATGTTCCGGGTGAGCGCGTCAGGATCGAGGACACCCCGGCCGAGCTGCGCAACACCTTCTCGATCAGCGACGAGGACGTGCAGGAACTGTCCAAGCAGGCGCTGGTCATCGAAAAGCACTACGGCCGCCCGATGGACATCGAGTGGGCCAAGGACGGTGTCAGCGGCAAGCTGTTCATCGTGCAGGCGCGCCCGGAAACGGTGAAGTCGCGCAGCCACGCCACCCAGATCGAGCGCTTCGCGCTGACCGAGAAGGGCGGCAACGTGCTGGCCGAAGGCCGCGCCGTCGGCGCCAAGATCGGCTCGGGCGTGGCCCGCGTGGTGAAGACGCTGGACGACATGAACCGCGTGCAGCCGGGCGACGTACTGATCGCCGACATGACCGATCCCGATTGGGAACCGGTGATGAAGCGCGCTTCGGCCATCGTCACCAACCGTGGCGGCCGTACCTGCCACGCCGCGATCATCGCGCGCGAGCTGGGCGTGCCGGCCGTGGTCGGTTCGGGCAACGCCACCAAGGTGATCGAAGATGGCCAGCTGGTCACCGTCAGCTGCGCTGAAGGTGATACCGGCTTCATCTACGAAGGAAAGCTCGGCTTCGAGCGCACCACCACCGATCTGGGCAACATGCCGCCGGCACCGCTGAAGATCATGATGAACGTGGCCAACCCGGAACGTGCCTTCGACTTCGGCCAGCTGCCGAACGCCGGCATCGGCCTGGCCCGCCTGGAAATGATCATCGCCAGCCACATCGGCATCCACCCGAACGCGCTGCTGGAATACGACCGCCAGGATGCGGCGACCAAGAAGAAGATCGACGAGAAGATCGCCGGCTACGGTGATCCTGTCAGCTTCTACGTGGACCGCCTGGCCGAAGGCATCGCCACGCTCACCGCCTCGGTTGCACCGAACCCGGTGATCGTGCGCCTGTCGGACTTCAAGTCCAACGAGTACGCCAACCTGATCGGCGGCAGCAACTACGAGCCGCACGAAGAAAACCCGATGATCGGCTTCCGCGGCGCCAGCCGTTACGTCGACCCGAGCTTCTCGGCCGCCTTTGCGCTGGAGTGCAAGGCCGTGCTGCGCGTGCGCAACGAAATGGGCCTGGACAACCTGTGGGTCATGATTCCGTTCGTGCGCACCCTGGAAGAAGGCCGCAAGGTCGTCGAGGTGCTGGAACAGAACGGCCTGAAGCAGGGCGAGAACGGCCTGAAGATCATCATGATGTGCGAAGTGCCGTCCAACGCACTGCTCGCCGATGAGTTCCTGGAGATCTTCGACGGCTTCTCGATCGGCTCCAACGACCTGACCCAGCTCAGCCTGGGCCTGGACCGCGACTCGTCGATCGTCGCGCACCTGTTCGACGAACGGAACCCGGCAGTGAAGAAGCTGCTATCGATGGCGATCAAGGCCGCACGCGCCAAGGGCAAGTACGTCGGCATCTGCGGCCAGGGCCCGTCCGATCACCCGGATCTGGCCGAATGGCTGATGCAGGAAGGCATCGAGTCGGTGTCGCTGAACCCGGACACCGTGGTCGATACCTGGCTGCGCCTGGCCAAGCTGAAGGCCAACGGCTGATGCCGTAATGGGCTGACGTCGCTTTCATCGACGTCCGCACATACTGCTGCCGCACGCAAGCCCCGCCTCTGCGGGGCTTGCTGTTTCTGGCGTCCGTGCACGCCACGCGCACCTCGCGCCTGTCCCTCAGCAGCAAAGGAACTCCCGCATGATCGCCGCCGCCCGACCCGCCCCCGCCGCAACGCCCTGGTTCCACTCGCTCAACTGGGAGCGCCTGCTGGAAACCTACGGCGTACCGTTGCTGGCCGCGATCGTGGTGCTGCTGGTGGGCCTGTGGGTGGCACGGCGCCTGTCCAACGCGATGCCGCGCGCTACGGCTCGCATGGGCGTGGACCCGATGCTGGGCAGCTTCCTGCGCAACGTGGTGTATGCCGCATCGCTTGTGATCGTGGTGGTGCTGGCGATCGGCACGCTGGGCGTGCAGATCACCCCGTTGCTGGCCGTGCTCGGTACCGCTGGCCTGGCCGTCGGCCTGGCATTGAAGGATTCGCTGTCCAACATCGCCTCGGGCGTGATGCTGGTGACGCTGCGACCGTTCCGCGTGGGCGATGTGGTCACCGTGGCCGGACAGACCGGCACGGTGCGCGAAGTGCGCATCTTCCAGACCGTCATCACCGGTGCCGACAACCAGCACACCACCATTCCGAACACGTTGATCACCGCTGCACCGATCATCAACCTCACCGCCGAACCGACCCGCCGCGTCGAACTGGTGATCGGCATCGGCTATGAAGACAACATCCAGCTGGCGCGCGATACCGCGCTGGCGTTGATGAAGGCCGACCCACGCGTGCTGCAGACACCGGCACCGGACGTGGTGGTGTATGAGCTGGGCGCGCACGCCATCAACCTGGGCATCCGCTGCTACGTGAAGTCGGCCGACTGGTTCGGTACCAAGGTCACGCTGCTGGAGCAGCTGAAGCTGGGCTATGACAAGGCCGGCATCAACATCCCGTATCCGCAGCAGGACATGCACCTGTACCTGCATGGAAAGGATGGCGGGGTGATAGAGGCTGACGCGCTGGTGCGCGACAAGCCCTGATCCATGCCGGTAGTGCCGACCAACGGTCGGCACCCACCCATCGGCGATACGACATCGGAATGCCGGCCGCTGGCCGGCAGCGTCCAGGATCAGGCCGCGACGCTCTCTTCCAGCGTCGGATAATCGGTGAAGCCCGCCGCGCCACCGCCAAAGAATGTCGCACGATCCGGCGGATTCAGCGCCGCACCGGTACGCAGTCGCTCCGGCAGGTCCGGGTTGGCGATGAACGGCCGGCCGAAGCCGATCAGGTCAGCCCAGCCTTCAGCCAGTGCCTGCTCGGCGCGTTCGGCGGTGTACTTGCCGGCGTAGATCAGCGTACCCGGGTAGACCATGCGCAGCGCCTGCTTGAACGCCACCGGCATCAGCGGTGCATCGTCCCAGTCGGCTTCGGCGATGTGCAGGTAGCCCACGCCCAGCTCACCCAGCAGGTGCGCCGCGGCCAGATAGGTCGCCTGTGGCGTATCGTCCACCGCGCCCTGCAACGTCGTCAGCGGCGCCAGACGGACACCGACGCGGTCACCACCGGCTACGGCCGTCACCGCCTGCACGACCTCGCGCAGGAACCGCAGCCGGTTCTGCAACGCGCCGCCATAGCCGTCGGTGCGCCGGTTGGCCTGCGAGTCGATGAACTGGTTGATCAGGTAGCCATTGGCCCCGTGCAGCTCCACGCCATCGAAGCCGGCGGCCAGTGCATTGCGGGTGGCCTGTGCATAGTCGGCGACGATGCCCGGAATCTCGTCTTCGCGCAGCGCGCGCGGCATCGAGTGCTGGATCATCTCGCCCACGCCCGCTTCCGGGCCAGCGCCTGCAGGGTCGACAAACACCTTCACGCCTTCGGCCAGCAGCGCCGACGACGACACCGGTGCGGCACCACCCGGCTGCAGGGCCACGTGCGAGACCCGGCCCACATGCCACAGCTGGGCGTAGATGCGGCCGCCAGCGGCATGCACGGCATCGGTCACCCGGCGCCAGCCCTGCACCTGTTCCGGGCTGTGGATGCCCGGGGTCCAGGCATAGCCCTGGCCCTGCGGGCTGATCTGGGTGCCTTCGCTGACGATCAGGCCAGCACTGGCGCGTTGGGCGTAGTAGGCGGCCATGTCCGCGGTGGCGACGTTGCCGTCGGCGGCACGCGAGCGGGTCATCGGCGGCATCACGATGCGGTTGGGCAGGGTCAAGGCGCCCAGGCGGTGGGGAGTGAACAACATGGCGGCGATCTCTTGCGGGGGGGACTGCCGCAAAGGATGGGGATGCCAGCTGCCAGGCAACAGGCATGTACTGGCAAAACAATTGTTCCCCCAAGGCAAGGATGACCGGCAGAGCCCCTTCCTGCGGAACGGGATCCGACCCCGCGCGCAACCGGGGTCGGATCCCTTTGCAACGCAAAGGGCTCCGACCCCGAAGCCGGTTACAGCGTGGGCTCGATCAGCACGCCGCCATGCGCCACGCGGTCATAGCAGGCGCGCACCACGTCTTCCCCGTACTTCAGCTCCAGCCGACGCACGATGAAGTGGCCGCGCGCCATGTCCTGGTAGTAGTCGGTGAACATGGTATTCAGTGTTGCACCGGCGGCGGCACCGACGATCGGCACCGCCTGCGCAGCGAATTTCTCGGTAACCACCACGCCGAAGCGCGCCGCCACCTTTTCCACCATCTTCGCCAGCAGCTTGCCAGCTTCCTTTGGCGCCACGCCCAGGGTCAGGTCGCGGCCGGTCACCACGCGCCCGGCCAGCTCGGCCGACAGGTGGCGCATCACATCCGTGGTGAAGCCGCGGGCCAGGTAGTAGCCGGTCTCGCTGGCATCATCGCGCGGCGAGTTGCCGCCCAACGCGAACACCTCCAGGCACGCCTGGCGGGTGCTGAACTCGGACAGGTCGAAGCCCTCGCTGCGGGCCACGTCGGCCACCGCACGCATCATGATGGTGGTCGACACCGGCAGCTCGATGAACAAGGCCGCGAAGCCGAAGGCCCCACCGACCGCGCCCGAGGTGGCCGCCGCCAGTTTGTGCCAGCGGGTGGACGCCCCCTTGCCGGGGCTGTTGTCCATGCTCCACAGCGCGGCCTGCGCCGATTTGCTCAGCGCCGCCTGCACAGCGCCGTGGATGCGGTTGGAGACCGAGCTGGGCAGCGCCTTCACCGCGAACTCCAGCGGCGTGCCGACCAGGTTGGCCATGCGCGAGGTCAGGGTCGGCGCTTCCAGCAGGGCCACCGCGCGCTGCAGGTCGGACCAGTCGCGGGCGTCATGGGCGATGTCGCGGGGGAGCAGGATCGGCTCGTTCATGGCGCCGATCTTAGCGCCAGGAAGTTGAACGGTTCGTCGCGGGGTACGACAGAGGGGGCAGAGCCCTTTCCGCAGGAAAGGGATCCGACCCCGGCGCCTTGCCGGCCAGCGGCCGGCACTACCCGTTGGCGTGTCATCCGATAGCGCCGGGCCATGCCCGGCGTCGTTGTTCAGGCAACCGGCAGCCCCGACAGCGCGCCCATGAACTGGCGGTAGTGGCGCAGCTCAGCGATCGAATCGTGCACGTCGCTCAGCGCGGTGTGGTTGCTGTTCTTGCCGACGCCGGCGGCCACGCTCGGCGCCCAGCGCTTGGCCAGTTCCTTCACCGTGGACACGTCCAGGTTGCGGTAGTGAAAGTACTTCTCCAGTCGCGGCATCTGGCGGTGCAGGAAGCGGCGATCCTGGCAGATCGAGTTGCCGCACATCGGCGACAGGCCGGCCGGGATCCACTGCGCCAGGAAGTTCACCGTCTGCGCCTCGGCCTGGCCCAGGGTGGTGGTGCTGTCCACCACGCGCTGCCACAGGCCCGAGCGGCGGTGCTGGTTGCGATTCCACTCGTCCATCGCTTCCAGCGTTTCCAGCGGGTGGTGGATGGCGAATTCCGGCCCTTCGGCCAGCACGTTGAGCTGGGCATCGGTGACCACGGTGGCGATCTCGATGATCGAATCGTTGTCGGTATCCAACCCGGTCATTTCCAGGTCGATCCAGAGCAGTCGCTCGTTGGCCGCGCCGTTGTCCGCCATGTGTCGCCTCGTTGCTGGGCAGGCGCGCGGCCTGCCGGTGATGGAAAGAGGCGCCCATCATACCGGTTCGCCCCCTCAGGCCTCACCGGCATGGTCTTCCAGCAGCAGCGGCGGCTTGCCACGCTTGGCACGGAAATAGTTGGTCAGGCGCATGCTGGCCTCCTTGGCCAGCACCCCACCGTGGATCTCCACCCGGTGGTTGTGGCGGGCATCGCCCAGCAGGTCGAACACGCTGCCGCAGGCGCCGGTCTTGGGGTCGCTGGCGCCGTAGACCAGGCGGGCAACGCGTGCATGAACGATGGCCATCGCGCACATCGCGCACGGTTCCAGGGTCACGTACAGGGTGCTGCCGAGCAGCCGATGATTGGCCAGCCGCGTGCCACCGGCCCGCATGGCCACGATCTCAGCATGCGCACTGGGATCGTGCGAAGCGATGTTGAGGTTCCAGCCCTCGCCCAGCAGCTGGCCATCGGCGCCCACCAGTACCGCACCAACGGGGATCTCGTCGTACTCGCGCTGCGCACGCTCGGCCAGCGCCAGCGCATGGCGCATCCAGTGTTCATCGGCGTCGTGCACCGGTACACCCAGGGCGTCGGTCATGGCGGTTCTCGCGTGTCTGCAGGGCCAGGATGGCCGCCGGGGCCGCATTGTACGCCCGCGGCCGTGCAGGCGCCGCTAACGCGTGTCGAAGCGCTCGCGGGCGGCGTCCAGCGCCGGGAAATTGTGCTCGGCCCAACGGTCCAGGGCGGACAGCGTGTCAACCAGTCCACGTGCGACCTCGGTCAGCCGGTATTCCACATGCAGTGGCTTGCTGCCCAGATCACACCGCTCGACCAGGCCGTTGCGCTCCAGCTGCCGCAGGGTCTGGGTCAACACCTTCTGCGAGATCCCTTCGATCTTCCTCAGCAGCGCGCCATTGCGTTGCGGGCCCTGCGCCAGCGCCGGCAACAGCAGCATCACCCACTTGCCGGAGATCAGCGCCAGCGCATCGCGTGCCGAGCAATCGGCGGCATAGACATCGCCCGGGTAGGCCATGGTTACCTCAAGGTGCGTAATTGCCGGGGCACTCCGGCATCGCGAGGATGGTCGCACACTCCACCAACACCTCGCCCCATGCGCGCCCTCATCCTGCTTGCCCATCCCGAACCCCGCTCGTTCAACGCCCACCTGGCCGCACAGGCCGCCGAACAGCTGCGGCATGACGCGCTGCAGGTGGACGTGGTCGACCTGTATGCAGAGGGCTACGATCCGCTGGAAGCGGCCCGCCATCATTCAAGTCGCTTGCAGCCCGGCCGTTTCGATGCCCAGCGCGAACAACGCCACGGCGCCGAACAGGGTCGGCTGCCCGCCGATGTGCAGCGCCATCTGCAGCTGCTGCAGGCCGCGGATCTGGTCATCCTGCAGTTCCCGCTGTGGTGGTTCGCGCCGCCGGCAATCCTCAAGGGCTGGCTGGATCGCGTGCTGGTCTACGGGCCGATGTACAACAGCCGCCTGCGCCACGAGCACGGCGCGATGCGCGGCAAGCGTGCGTTGCTGAGCGTCACCACCGGCTCATCGGCACGGGCCTGCGCCGTCGACGGCCGCGAGGGAGATACCCGGTTGTTGCTGTGGCCCTTGATGTACAGCCTGCGCTACGTCGGCTTCGACGTGCTGGAGCCGCATCTGGTGCATGGCGTGCGTTCCGGGCTGGCAGCGGAGCACGTGCAGGCACACGACGAGGCATTGGCTGCAGCCACCCACTACTACCGCGAACGCCTGGCGCAATGGCCGCGGTGGCCCACCGTGCCCTTCAACGACAGCGGCGATTTCGAGGATGGCGTGGTGCTGCGCGCGGAGGCCACTGCCTACAGCCCCTTCATCCGCCATCGCAACACCGGATGAATCCACGCCTGCGCGCTGGGTCGGGACGCGCCATACTACGCGCTCTTTGCAAGCACCTTGGTGAACCCATGACCACCCTCCGTCCCTCGCGCGCCGACGACGGCGCCGCCCTCGTCGACCTCTGGCGCCGCGCCGTCGACGCCACCCACGAGTTCCTCAGCGCCGACGACCGCCAGGCCATCGATGCCGAAGTCGCCGGCTTCCTGCCGCAGGCTCCGATGACCGTGGCCGTCGACGCTCAGGACCGCCCCCTTGGCTTCATGCTGATCGACGGCACGCACATGGAAGCGCTGTTCATCGATCCGGACGTACACGGCACCGGTATCGGCCGGCAGTTGCTGCAGCACGCGCTGGCCCTGCATCCGCAGCTGAGTACCGACGTCAACGAACAGAACGCGCAGGCCGTCGGCTTCTACCAGCGCATGGGCTTCGTCGAAACCGGACGTTCACCGCTGGATTCGCAGGGCCGCCCGTATCCTCTGATCCATCTCCGGTACAACGGCTGACATTCGACGGATGTTCGAGGCCCGCCCCGATCATCAGGCCGTGGCCTCGAATGCCGGCGAGTACTGCACCTCTCCCTGCGCCATCGGTGGCCGCAGGCACAGCGCCTGGAAGTACTCTGGCGGCACACCCGGCAGCACCAGGCCCGGCTCGGCGCGGAATCCGAATCGACCGTAATACGCGGGCTCTCCCAGCAATACGCAGCCCTGTGCCCCCTGCTCACGCAATGCGCCGAGCGCCGCGTGCATCAGCGCCGCACCGATGCCCTGCCCCTGCCAGTCCGGCAGTACCGAGATTGGCCCGAGGCCGAACCAGCCGGTGCTGCCATCGCTGATCGTCACCGGCGACAGCGCGATGTGCCCGACGACCTGTCCGTCCTTCTCGGCGACCAGCGAAAGACTCAGCTCTCCACGCGAACGCAGCGCATCCACAATGAACTGCTCGGTGTGGCTGCTGTGCGGGGCTTCGCGGAAGGCCGCCTCGGTGAGTGCATGGATGACAGCGTGGTCTTCGCGGGTTTCAGAGCGGATCGTGCAGATCAAGGACAACACCTTTGATGAAGTGATGGACATGTGAATGATCGATTCCGGTCACGGATTCAGCTGCGAACCTGCGTCGGCGTCAGAGCCAACGCGACGATCGGATGCCCTGTGCGGCAAGCGATCTGCCGGCGGCGCGCCCCGGGAGCGTCAAAAATCCGTCTCCAAGGGTGGCACAGGGCTCCCGGCACGCTCCATAATCGAGAAACCTGCCACCCAGGAAGGATAGACGGACATGGACGCACGATGCAGGATCGGGCCATGGGTGTAGCGCACCTCGCACACAGGGGACGGCCGCTGCTGGCAGTGCTCGCCCTCGTCCTGCTGGCGGCATGCTCGCCCTACGCCGATGCAGAGCGCGACGTCGCCGCGGGTGGACGCGGCCTGGCCAAACTCAACCCGGCGCCGAAGCAGGCCTATGAGCTGGTGCTGACACTTAAGGGCGCGCCAGGCCCGTTCGCCGTTGTTGAGGGCGTGGCCCAGTACGACGCCATCAACTACGCAGACTGTGGACGGATCGTGCCTGCAACAGGCACTGCAGGCCGCATCACCAGCCAGGAGCCCATCACCCTGCACAAGGTCAGCGAGAACGAGTACCGCGGTACGTTTTACCTGGACCGTATGCTGGATGAGGACTACTACGGGCGTGGCGTCTGCCATTGGACGCTGACGGGTGTCGGTGCGATGTTGCGCGCCACGACCAGCAAGGCGGATACGCGATTCCTGACGTTCATCGACAAGAAGCGCATGGAGTACGACTCGCCTCTGACGCTTTATTACCCGAACCTTGTCTATCCGCGCGCCGACACTGTCGCCAACTTTGGCGCCAGTGGCGAGGAAGCTCCGTCGGGGTACAGCGAAGAGCTGCGCAATGCGCTGTTCTCAACCACCACCACTGTGCAGAAGCTCGTGCCATGAGCCGCCAGTGCCACATTCACCCTTACACACCAGGAGGCCGACATTGCGCCACAAGATGATTCCGTGCCTTGCTCTACTTCTGTTGACCGCCTGCCATCCGGAGACCGCCATGAACCAGGAACGTGCCGCTGCTGAAGCCGATGTCGCCCAGGGTGGGCGCGGCCTCGCCAAGCTCAACCCCAGCCCGCGCAAGGCCTATGAACTGGTGCTGCGCCTGAAGGACGCCCCGGGCGATTTCGCGGTGGTCGAAGGTGTCGCGCAGTACGACGTCACCAACGAAGACCAGTGTGGCTATATCGAGCCGGCCACCGGCACGGCTGCACGGATTACCAGCCAGGAACCGGTGGAACTGCGCAAGGTCGCTGATGGCGAGTACCGGGGCACTGTATACATCGACCGCATGCTGGATGAGGATTACTACGGTCGCGGTGTCTGCAAGTGGGAGTTCACCGGTGCAGGCGCGATGCTGAAGGCGACGGGGGCCGAGGGCGAGACGCGTTTCCTTTCATTTATTGAAGCAGCGCCATTCGTGAAAGGCGAGACCGAGACTCGCCACTATCCTCGTTCGGACTATCCGCGCGTGAACGAGATTCCTGACTACGGCGCAAGCGGCCAAGAAGACCCCACCAAGTTCCGCCCTGAGCTGCAGAATTCGCTGTTCTCGGCTTCACTTGAAGCCAATGAGGTCCGCCAATGAGCCTCAGCAGCCAAGACTATGCGGGTATTTCCGACGACGTGTACAAGGACCGTGCGGTCGGTCGACGCGCTCCCGGCAAGGAAGAGCTCGTAGCGATCAACGGGCATGAGTACAAGATCCTCGAGCACGTTGATAATCGATTGAACGGTTATCAGGGAACGATCTACCAGCGAGTCGACACCAATGAAATTGTCGTCGCACATCGCGGCACCGAACAGATCGCCCGCGATGCGATCCTGACCGATGGTGGCATGGTTGTCGCCCGCACCAACGTCCAGGCACCGGACGCCATCGCGCTGACCCAACGCGCCCTGGCCTACGCCAAGAAGGAGGGGCAGGATCTCGGACAGCGCCCACCCGAAGTCACCGTCACCGGCCACTCTCTCGGTGGCGCGCTGGCCCAGATCACCTCGCACCATTTCAATGTCAAGGGCGAGACCTTCAACGCCTATGGCGCGGTCAGCCTCAGCTACCGCATCCCGGAAGGCGGCAACACCATGATCAACCATGTCATGGCGTCCGATCCGGTCAGCGCGGCGTCGCCGCACTTCGGCCAGGTGCGCATCTACGCCCGGCCAAATGAAATCAGCACGCTTGCCGCGAACGGCTTCAGCAATCACTCGTTGCGCGCCCTGATCCCTGACCGGCCGATCATCGCCGCAGGCAGCTCGTTCGGTGCGCACAAGCTGGGCAACTTCCTCGGCGACGGCTCGGTGCTGAAACACCCGGAAACGCAGAAGCTGGCAAAAGACAACGCCAGGATGATCGAGGAGTACCGCGACGACGTTGAATCACTGCGCCGTGGTGTCACCCGCGCGGCGCGCGGCATTCCGGGCGGCGCCGTCGATCTGTACGACCATATCCGCGGCCCGCTGCAGCCCGGTGAGCCGGCACGCCGCGAAGCGGAGAAGAACGGCCATCACACCAGCATGCTGCGCATGGACGACGCCAACCATGTGGGCAACCCACTGTTCAACGACGCGATCCGTGGCGTGCACGCGCAGGACGTCCGCGTCGGCCGGGTACCGGACGTAATGAGCACGCAACTGGCCGGCAGCCTGGCCGCCGAAATGCATGCGGCGGGCGGCAAGCGCATCGACGAGGTGGTCATGAATGCCGATGCCTCGCGCAGCTTCGCCGTGCAGGGCCAGGGCGGTGACCCGGCCCACCTTCGCGTGTCAGTGGATACGGCGGTGGCGATGAACACACCGCTGGAACAGAGCAGCCAGCGCATCGACCAGCAGGCCGCAGGTCAGCGCCTTGCACTGGAGCGCGACCAGCAGCTGGAACAGCAGCAGAATCAGACCCGCAGCCTGCAGGCCTGATGGACAGCACGGGAGCCGGTAATTCCGGCTCCCGTTGTACATCGGCACTCTGGTTCAGGGGCTGGGGGCCGCCACCGGCAGCAGTGATGCTCCGGCCGTCACGAACAGATCCGGCCCGGAATCCGGGAATCCACCACAGGCGCGATCGCCAGGTGCTACCGGATCACAGGCCCACTGCGCCCGCGCGACTTTGTCGCGCAGCTCGAAGCGATCGCCGGTCCAGACCACGAACGCGATGTGCTCGCGGTTCCAGTCACCGTAGGCGCGCGGACCACCCTTCTGCGCCGACTCCGGATACTGCACGAACCAGCGCATGGCCGGGCCATACTGCAACTTGCTGTGGTCCAGGCTGATCCGTCCCTCACGCGAGAGCTGGCGCGCACGATCAGCTTCCGCCTGCTGCGGCATGGCCGGCATGGCATCGGTGGTTATATCCCTCGGCGCCGCATCCCCGCGGACCTGGTACACACGCTGGGCCACATGGGCCTCGCGGCATTCACCCGCTGGCACGCGGACCGGCTCCGCGCCGTACTCATCCCGGTTGGCGACCTGGTCGCTGCAGGTGAACGGCGCCGACACCAGGTAGAACGTGCTGTCGGCGTCGCGCCCTTCCAGCGAGCGCACCCAGATGTCGCCCATCCGCACGATGAAGTCCGGGCGCTGGCCGTAGCCCGGCACCGCCTTGAACCAGGCCTTCTGCCGCACCTCACGCTCGCGCCAGCTGCGCGGCAGGTGGATGTCCTGCTCGGGCAGCGCGACCAGCATCGCAGCCAGATGCGCCGGCATGGTGCCCTGGCAGGCGCCGATCAGCAGGTCGCCCTGGCTCGCCAGCCGCCCGGCCAGATCCACCGGGCAGCGGGCACCGAGCGCACGCTCGGTCGCCTGCTCGGGCGGCAACGGCACGATGGCCAATGCAGGCGGTGCCGGCGCTACCGCCGGGACCGCTGACTCGACGACTGTAGGCGGTGCAGCCACAGGCGCCGCCGCTGCGGGCGGAACGGGCGCAGGCGCCGGGTCCGCAGCCGGCGCCGGCTGCGTGTCCACCACCGGTGTCGCAGGGGGTGTCGCGGCAGCCGGTACTTCGGGAGCCGGCGCCGCGACAACGGCGTCGGCCGCCGCGGGCGCTGCAACGGGCGCCGCCCCTGCAGGCGCCTCAACGGTAGCCTCGGCAGCGGGGCGCGTCTCCACGACGGGCGCCGCTGCCTCCTGGGCTTGTGCCGACGCTGCGGCAAGTCCAAGTGACAGCAGCCAGAGCGGCGGCAGGCGACGCACGGGTGCATTGCAGCGGGCAGCGGCGTGGCGGGCATTCGGGGGAACGATTCGCATGTGGTGTCCTTACGGGTGGGTTTCCATGTCGGCGCCACAGGGCGCCACGCGTCGTACGTAAAGCGCCAGCGGGCACCCTGCCCGCCGGCATCGGTGTTACAGGGATCGAGAACGCTGCTCCTGCTCGCGGGCGAGCGCGGCCGCCGGGTCCTGCTGGGCGACATTGGCAGCCAATTGCTGGCTGCTCTGCGCCAGCGGCTGCTGCGCCGCCTGTTCGCGATCGACCGATGCGCGCAGCATGGCCGGATCGCCCAGCGCGCCCTGTACAGCAAACAGCGTGCGACCGTCATTACCCGCCAGGAGATGATCGATGCGCGACATCCCCGCCTTCTGCGCGCTCAGCGCCAGTGCGCCGGCGGCATTGTCCAGTTCCTGCACGCTGCGCAGACCGCTTTGCGGCCCCATCTGCTGCAGGTGCTGGCGCGCTCCCGAGAACAGCGTGTATCCCGGCTCGCCCGGTTGCGACATGTCGCGTCCCGTTGTGGGCTGGGCAGGCGCCCCCACTTCGCCACGCTCCAGGCGCGCCATCACATCGGGGGTCAGCTTCTGCTGCCACACGTCAAAACGCTGCTGGCGGGCTTCGATGCCGTTGAGCGCGCCATTCAGGGCACGCGTCGCTTCGCGCACGTCCTCGCGCGCCGCTTCCGGCACCCGCGTCTGCCACTGCCACACGGCAATACGGCCTGCGTGCTCGGGTTGCGCGGCCAGCTCCGGCTGATTCACCAGGTCCAGGTCCAGCGCCTTGCCGGCACGCTCGTAATTCTCCTTGCCGACCAGCGGCAGATAGCCACGGCCGTGATACTTCAGTGCATCACCGGGCGCGTCATTGCCCATGCGCCCGCCATACATCAGTTCGGCCAGGTTCTCCGGCCGCCCACGCAGCGCCTCCTGGCGGGCGCTCTCAAGCGCGCCGTTGCCATTGCGCCACGCTGCTTCCACCGGGATCTGCGAGATGCCCCGGGTGAAGTTGAAACTCTCGTTGAGACGGCTCAAGCCACGGGATTCATGCCCGGCCTGCGCCATGAAGTTGGCCAGTTCCCGGGACGAAGTCATGCCGGCCTCCGTGGCCTGCCGCAACAGCAACGACTCCCTATCCTGCGACACGGTGAAACTCCTGCTCGATCATCGTTGGATACTCCCGCCTCCTCACAGGCATGGCACTCAAGGCAAGCTCACGTCGGCGACGACGGACGGATCGAAATCCTCGAACCGCACCCGGCCAAGCTCGGCCGCGGAGAAATCGCGCGTGTGGGTTGCTTCGGTTTCGGTGTCCACCACCTTGCGCTGCACGCCATGCACCCAGCACGTCTGCTCGGCAGGTGCATACCGGAAGGTGTAGACGCTGCTCCAGCGTTCGCGGCTGCCGCCGTTGGTAATCACGCTGAACGCGCCGTCTTCAATCGTCACGTAGGCGAAGGGGTCACCGGCCATGCCACCGCGCGTTGAGCACGGCACCAGCTTGTCGTTGCGTGCCGCCAGCTGCCAGCGGCCCGTGGCATCGCCCAGCAGCAACAGCAGGACCCGGTTCGGTCCGTGCTCGCCGGGCAGCAAGCCCTCCGGAGGAGGTTGGTCGATCACCAGGAGCTGGTCCTGGAAACCATTGCCGGTCAGATCGCCGCGTACGGCTTCCAGCAGGTTCGCGCCGGACGGAACGAACGCCAGGGCATTGTCCATGTGCGTGCCACTCCCCTTCTCCATCCCCTGCAACTCCTTCAATCCCGTCTTGCCAGTTCCCGAGCGGAGGCCGGAAACGGGGCGATGCCTCGCACGTGCCCTGCGGCCGCCATGGCGGATGATAGCCCCGAGCCCACGGCAACCGCGATGGTGGCAAGCGTCACCCGCACCGCGGGGGGACACAGTCCTCATGGACGGAAAAGCTCCTGTGTTCGATGGCACCGGCGCGTCGGGATTTTGACGCGCACGCAGCTTACTTCGAGGAGGCAGCGCTCGTCGAAGGGTGCTTGGGATGAAAAGCGCACTTGATCACAGAAACAGCGCGGTTAACGTGAATGGTGGCTTATCCGACAATCAGACACGCGGTGGATGGCACCGCAGGTATGGCTCGCATTCCCACATACGGTCTGGTCCGGCCGGGGCGATGTTGCACGGAAAGCCTACGCCGCTTAAGTCGACGGGTGCGGGACCCAGCACAAGCCATGCTTCCTCGCGTCGTGGCCAGCAATCGCGCTCAGCGCAACTGCTGGGCGCATGCGGCCCCCTGTGTGGCGTAGTCGCGGACGTAGCCGTCCGTCGTCAGCACCGTGATATCGCATCGATTGTTTACGTCACTGACGACATGCCCATAAGCATTCAATCCCTGCACACGCTCGCCACGATGCAGGTACAACGTGCGCGAACCATCGGCCCCGTTCTCCACACGATCCGATGGGCCCCACGTCCGCACGAATTCCTGCTCTGTCTTGCCGATCCACAGGTCCATGAGATTGTTACGACCCACCCGGTTGGCTGCGCGTCGCGACTCATCCAGAGCTTTGCTGGTTTCACTCTGGCCGCGCGCCACAGCCGCTTCCAGGCCACGCACAGTACGATCCATTTCAGCGTCGCTCGGCAGATAGGTGAATGCTGGACGTTTGCCGTCCTTCCACAGGCTGGCCCAGATGAAATCCACAGGCGATTGCCCGACGTCACCGATGGAAAGGAAGCCACGCTTCATCATTTCCGCTGGCACCTTGGCCTTGGGATCAGGCCCAACTAGACAGGCAAACCGCACCAGTTGCACCTGCCAGGGAGCAATCGCCTCGGCCTGCGGTTCGAACTTATCCGGCGGGACGTTCTCCATTGGCCGATCGCGCCACTGGATCAGGCTCGTCCTGATGGCCACGCTGTTCTGCGAACAGTTCACCCAGTACTTTCTGACCAGTCGATTCGGTTTGGTCGCGTTCTCGTAGACGGTATTGACCTGGATTTCGCACACCGGCTCCGGACCCGCAACTGGGTCACCGGGCTTCGCCGGCTTCCTGCGGCGCAACTGCTTCAGGTACGCGTTCTGCTCTGCCGCATTTGTCGTCTGCGCAGGTGTATAGCTGCCCGGCGGCTGCCCATTCGGACCAGGCGCCGCCGCAGGGCTGCCACCTATCTGCGAATATTCCACGAAGCCACCCAGCATGCCCTGGAAGAACATGGCCGCCATTGAGGGTCAGAATCAAGGTCGTCAGGATCAATCCATGCCGCCCTGCTGCATCGCCTGACTGGTCATACCGTCACTGGACGCGCCCATGAGCGGGGACTTGTTCACAAGCGGCGTCATCCAGAACGAGGCAGACACGCGGATCACCATGTCCAGCGCGATCGAGACCATCGCCGCCAGCACCGCCATGGAGAACATGGTTCCAATGCCGTAGAACAGCCATCGTGGGAACAGCTGCTTGGTTTGTTGAACAGCAGCGACATTGAACTCACAGTCACTGCTGGGCCACCCGTGCCGGGGGCGATTAATCGAATGACCCGAGCCTTGTCCTGCTGAAGTCCGGAATCACTCAGATGATTCATGCAGTCGAAGTTTGACGTAGCCCCGTGTATCGACGACAGGCGCTCTTCGATCTGCAAATCCCGGCTACTTGTCGTTTCCGACCATAGCAGCAGCCGAAACCTAAATCAGAATTTCTCAAACTCTGGCTCGGTGCACCCGGAATAAATGACCTTGCAACCGTTACTTCCCTGTCTCACGCAAGCATCCACAGCCATCTTGCTCGCAGCATCGACAGAAGCCGCACGCGCAAACGTAGAGCCACCAAACCTTGCGTCACTGGGTGATACGAATGCAGCGCATTGATTATTGAACGCCAACACAACCTTGCAATCCGTTGCCCCACGCTGTCCACAATTGGCAAGCGACTCAGAAGCTGCGTCTCCCTTCTTTCGTTTACCAAGAGCTACTCCTACGTCCCCGCCCTTGGCCAAAGCGATGGCGCCCCAAGTTTTGATCCAGCGCCCCGTTGCAACTGGCGCCGCCGATACCGTTCCAGTGTTACCCCCCGGAATGGGGGCGCAGCCACCCACTCCCTGACCACCAATTGGATACTGACCGGGAGGACATCTTCCTTCCGCACTGGCCGTCTGTGGCAGGCTGGCAATGACTCCCATACCCATAAGGAGTACTGCAACTTAATAGACACGAATTGACTTCATTTCCGGCTCCTAATGTAAAGCTAAGCCTTTACGGCCAGTATCAGAATTTCCTGACCCGACTGTGGAGTTACTGCCCGTCACTACGACATTACTCCCAACTGAAGTCGAACCGCCCGATTGACTGCCACCGCTCGTCGAAGGCTTATCCGGCGTGTCATTCCTCCACAAACGTTGGTGAAGACTGCAGGAATTTCCTGAGTAGGGCCACTGAATTCACCAACTGGTCGAAAGTCAATCCATGACTGACCGCATGTGATGCGCTCTTCGCCCCAACTACGATTAAAAGCTCTCAAAAAGCGGCTTAGTACAAGCACTGTACAGTTTGCTGCACCCCGCACTACCCCGCGTGGTGCAGGTCTTCATCGCCAACTGAGTAGCGACCTGCTCGGTTTCCGCACTTGAGATCACAGAACCTCCGCGCTCAGATGTAGTTGGCGAGATCAACGCAATACACTGATTTTTATAAGCCTGCGCCATTTTGCAATCACGGCCACCCAACTTGACGCATTGAGAAACTGCTTCCTTGGCTGCATCAGACTTTGAGAGCTTCTCAATTGCCACGCCAACTTCGCCAGTTGAGGACGTTGCGATTGCACCCCAGGTTTTGATCCAACGTCCTGTTGGTCGTGCCTCCTGGGGCGCGCCACCGCCGCTGGCGATTGGCGCACATCCCCCGACGCCTTGTCCGCCAATGGGATACGAACCAGGAGGGCAACGACCCTCTGCGCTCGCAACAAGCGGAACACTCAATAGTGCAATGCAACCAATTGCAAGCACCATAATGACTTTCCGCAGCATTGCAACACTATAAGGACGTTGCATCATAGGAATACACCTTACCTAACTTTGTTTGCCAGACCCTAACGACCTAGATCAATTTCGGATTGGCCTGGAGATGCCCCCTGCCCCGACACCCGCGAGGATACATCAGCCTGTGTTGTCGTAGTCTGAGCCGCATTAGCACTCGGCGCCGGCGGCGTATAGGAGCCCGGCGGCTGACCCTGCGGACCTGGCTGAGCTGCCGGGGATCCACCTATCTGCGAATATGCCATGAAGCTACCCAGCGTGCCTTGGAAGAACATGGCTGCCATTGGGGGCGCAGTCGGAATCAAGGTCGTCAGAATCAGGCCCATGCCGCCCTGCTGCATCGCCTGACTGGTCATACCGTCGCTGGAAGCCCCGTCAAGCAGGAACCTGTTCAGCAGCGCCGTCGCCCAGAACGAGGAAGACACACGGATCACCATATCCAATGCAATGGACACCATTGCCGACAGCACCGCCATCGAGAACATGGTCCCGATTCCGTAGAAGAGCCATCGCTGGAACAACTGTTTGGCCTGATCGAACAATAGATAAAGTACTAACGTCACCCCATGCCAATGAAATCAGTATTGCAGCTATAAGCCAGCAGGCAAATGAATTTCAGACCGAAGCTTGCTCTCCAAGAGCGCTCGACACTCTCACGTAGACTAAACCTGTGAACAGCGACACCCAACCTTAGTGCAAAGTAGACGTCTCAAGCGAAAAATAGAAGCGACCCACTTCTCAGCAGGCCACCCTCTAAAACAACAAACAAAATGTCATTATTCACAACATCAACCCAACGCCAGGATTCACATCAGTGGAATGGCTTAAACTCAGACATGCTGCAGGCAGAGTAGATAACAGTACAACTGCGACCCTTACCCTCGGACTCACAACGGCGCACTGATTCCACCTTCGCATCTTCTTCATTAGGTGATCGATACGCCACAGTTTTCACGTCGACGAGGGGTACTGAACCAATCACCGGGCCAGCTAGCGCGGCGCATTGATTGTGATACTCAAGAATAACTTTACACTTCTGCCCCCCCATGCGCTGACATTCAGAAAGCGCGAGGGACCTAGCTTCTCTCTTTGTTTTTTTAACCTCTGCCACACCAATCGCCAAATTCTGGCCGACTTGATGGTCTGTGTCTTGCGCCAAAGCACCCCATCGGGTTTCCCATTTACCGGTCGGCATGGGGCCACTGCTCTCACCACCAGCTTGACCACCGGGAATTGGCGCACAACCTCCTACACCCTGACCTCCCACGGGGTACTGCCCTGGGGGGCAACGTCCTTCTGCCAACGCCACATTAGAAATAACGAGCAGCAAAAGTACGACAATGCACTTCATACGCACACCTTTATCATTCGACACTGTCAATCCACGCTCAGGCGCCCACCTGCCCATACTTTCCAGTATGTTTCTTGACCTCACCTGAGCGCCCGATACCGTAACCAGAAGTCGCGCCATGGCCGGAACTGACCGATGGAGCACTGGAATGATCCTTTGTCTGGGCCGGCGCATAGTAGCTACCCGGTGGCTGCCCACTTGGCCCCGGCGCCTGTGCCACCGGGCTGCCACCTATCTGCGAATATGCCATGAAGCTACCCAGCGTGCCCTGGAAGAACATGGCCGCCACTGGGGGCGCAGTCAGAAGGTCGTCAGGATCAATCCCATGCCGCCCTGCTGCATCGCCTGGCTGGTCATGCCGTCGCTGGAGGCGCCCTCGAGCAGGAACTTGTTGACCAGGGCGGTGGACCAGAACGCGGTCGAGATACGGATCACCATGTCCAGCGCGATCGATACCATCGCTGCCAGTACCGCCATCGAGAACATCGTGCCGATGCCGTAGAACAGCCATCGCTGGAACAGCTGCTTGGTCTGGTCGAACAGCAGACACAGAATGAACAAGGGACCCAGGCCGATGAACAGCGCCAGCGCGACCTCGTAGAGCAGCAACATCGCACCAGCGGTGACGGCCGGACCGCCCGTGCCCATGCCGATGAACCAAAGCGCCCGCGTCTTGTCCGCCTGCAACCCTGGATCATTCAGGATCTTGATGCCATCAATGCTCGACAGCGCCACCTGCATCCGCTTCCTGGTCCCGGCTATGGGATACGAAATTCAGGGGCAAGGTCACACACTCAACATTACCACCTAGATCGGCCGTTCCAGCTCACCCACAAATGAGATGGCCTGCTCTTCAGCAGGCCATTCCCAACATGCAAAGGCCGATTCAAGGATCCCGTCCATGATTCGACTGGCATAGCTTAGAAAGATTCAAATATTGGCTCAGCACAATCCGTGTACAACACCTTGCACTGCCCTCCACCGTTCTTCGCGCAGTAGGAGAGAACCCGACTGGTCGCGTCCTCTCTTGAGCCGGCGACTGAAATAGAAACTATTCCCTTACTGCCCGGCTCAGGGTCAGCATATGCGACGCACTGGTTCTTGTACGTTGTATCGATCTTGCAGTCTTTCGCTCCATGTGTCGCGCACCGAGCAAGCGCTTCTGAGACAGCCTCTCGCTTGGAGCGCCTTCCAACGGAAGCCCCCATATCGCCCGTGCTTGCCGCCCCCGCAATAGCCCCCCAAGTCTTGATCCAACGCCCAGTAGCAATGGGGCCGCTCTGGACGCCACCGGTACCGGAGCCCGGAATAGGTGCGCATCCACCTACGCCCTGACCACCAATGGGGTACTGCCCTGGCGGACAACGCCCTTCCGCTCTCGCCTCACCCGCCACAAACAAACATAGGAGCAAGCCGACAAGAATGAGAGGAAACATGTATTTCACACTTCTACTCCGTACGCATGGGGGCTATTGATTGCCGGGATGTGCAGCTCTGAGACCGGTTTCGGCAACCCTGGAGGATTCCGACGACGGAAGGGTTGAACGTGCGGTCGCATGTCGATCATGCGCACCACTGTCTTGGCCGGACTGCCCCTTCTCCGGAGCGGCCGGCGTGTAGTAGCTACCCGGCGGCTGCCCATTCGGGCCCGGCGCAGCAGCAACCGGGCTGCCGCCTATCTGCGAATATGCCATGAAGCTACCCAGCGTGCCCTGGAAGAACATCGCTGCCATTGGGGGAGCGGTCAGGATCAGGGTCGTGAGAATCAGGCCCATGCCGCCCTGCTGCATCGCCTGGCTGGTCATGCCGTCGCTGGAGGCGCCTTCGAGCAGGAACTTGTTGACCAGGGCGGTGGACCAGAACGCGGTCGAGACACGGATCACCATGTCCAGCGCGATCGATACCATCGCTGCCAGTACCGCCATCGAGAACATCGTGCCGATGCCGTAGAACAGCCATCGCTGGAACAGCTGCTTGGTCTGGTCGAACAACAGACACAGAATGAACAAGGGACCCAGGCCGATGAACAGCGCCAGCGCGACCTCGTAGAGCAGCAACATCGCACCAGCGGTGACGGCCGGACCGCCCGTGCCCATGCCGATGAACCACAGCGCCCGCGTCTTGTCCGCCTGCAACCCTGGATCATTCAGGATCTTGATGCCATCAATGCTCGACAGCGCCACCTGCATCCACGCCAGGCTCTTGTCGATCTGGTCTTCCGGCTGCTGGTCCTTGCCGGTCACCACGTGGGTGATCAGGCCTTTGACGTCCTCGTTGAGGAATTTCTGCAGGTTGCTGCCGAACATCGCCATGCTGGTGGCAACACTCACAATCAACGCCGCGCGCGCCATGTTGGTCACCAGCACCATCATGGAGTCGCGACTGCGGCCGGTGACGATCCGGAAGCCCTGGATCAGTACCCACAGCGTCATCAGCACCAGGGCAATGCCACCGACCCAGGACATCATGCGCCCCATCAGGTCGATGCCGTAGTCACTGATCCTGTCGCGCAGGTAATCCATGATCAGCTTGAAGAAGACGAAATCGCCGATCGACTGGACACGCACAGCGTAGCCCAGCAGATCCTGCAATCCGCCTGAGAAATCAAAGTTGGCCAGCCACCTGATCGTCATTTCCACAATCCCTTGGTAATTCCGTTACTGCATGAAATGCCGCATTGCTTTGCAGCGCATGTCTACGTATTAGCGGCCTGCGATCACTTGACGCTGAGCGCGGCCTTCAGTGCGGTGGTCTTGACCATGTCGCTGATCAGCTGCTTGGTCGGGTCCCCCTTCAATGCGGCCTGCGCCACCACCTTCTGGTTGGCCTCCATGACCTCGATATAGGCATCATAGGATTTCATCCGTGCTTCCCAGCTCTGGGCAAGTGCGGCAATGTCATTGGCGGTGCGGAGCGATTCGCTGTCGGCACCCTGCACGGTGCCCTGATCGTTGTTGGTCAGGCGGATCTTGAGGATGCGGGTCAAGGAGTTGTTGATGCGCGGAACGGTCTGGGTCAGGAAATCGATCGCGTCGTTGTACTTGCGGTTCTGCATCATCCGGATGTTGACGCAGATCTGCATCTGCTGCTCCTTCACATCCGCCTGCGGATTGAACACGAACACCTTGAAGGCGGACTCCAGGCTGAAGTCCAGCGCCTTGCCGCAGGTTTCGGCAACCAGATAGTTCGGTGCCACCGGCACCAGCGGCGCGCTGTCGGGCATGCCGAAGCTGTTCACCGCCGCCTGCACCTGGATCAGCGCCTGGCGATACTGCTCCAGCGTGCGGATCCAGCGGGTGTTCTGCTCGACGTACTCGGCCGCGTCCTGCGCTTTGGCCGCGTAGACGGTCGCCTCGGTCTTGTAGGTGTTGATCTGATTGAGCAGGTGCTGGATGAGGCTGGTACCGGTCTCCTGCACGGGAATCCAGGCGCTGACATTGCCGGTGCCGAGCGCCATCATGGCTGCCACGGTCATCGCTGCAAGACGGGGCGCGCGGCGGCGGGGCGAGGAAGCTTGCTTGGTATTGTTCATATCAGTCTCCATTGATCGGAACTCGTAGTCTTCGGGCAGGCCGTCTCGCGGATCAGGTAACAGTGTCGCGCGCTGCGACAGCCGCCTTGCCCGAGCCCTTTCGATTCTTGTAGAAATCTTCAAGCCACTGTTCCGGCGTCAGCTCATCCACCGTCACCCGTGCGCGTACCGCAGCTGTCTGCAATACCCGATGCATGATGTCGATGTTGTCAGTGGACGCCGAGATCACCGACAGAATGTCATCCATGCCGCGCAGGTTGAGCTGGCACACGCTGGACGCGTGACCCTGCTTGACCAGGAAGCAGCGCGAGCGCTCGTCCAGGGCAGTGACCACCTTGAACTCGGCCTCGGTCAGCTTCAGGCCGTCCATGTAGTCGCTCTTGCTGGCGTTCGGGTTCGGCAGCAGGATCAACGTGGCAGTCTGCTCGATCAGCGCTGCCGAGATGTCGCTCTTCAGCGCGTCCTCCGGGCTCTGCGTCGCGAAGATGCCCAGGCCATTCTGCTTACGAATGGTCTTCTGCTTGTTCTTCGCGAACTCCTTCAGGCCACCTTCGCCATCCAGGATCTTCCAGAATTCGTCCATCACGTAGATCAGCGGACGACCATCGATCAGCGACTCCAGGCGGTGCAGCAGGTAGTTGATGACCGGCACGCGCACTTCGGGGTTGTCGATGATGTCGGTGTAGTCGAAGCCGATGATGTTGGCCTTGCTCAGATCAACGGTGTCGACCGGATTGTCGAATACCCAGCCCAGCGAATTGCCCGAGGTCCAGCGGCGCATGCGCGCGTAGAGCCCATCGTCGCCCATGTTGGGCAAGCTCTTCTGGAAGTTGGTCATGCTGCGCAGGTGCATCGGCGTATCGAGCATGCTTTCCACTGCGCGGTAGATGTCCTCTTCCTCGCGCGCACTGTACTCACGCTTGCCGGCCAGCACCTTGATCAGGTCGGCCAGGAACTGCACGTTGGCTTCGTTGTTCTCGCACTGGAACGGGTTGAAACCGGTCGGCGCGCCGTTCTCCAGGGCCAGATAGTTGCCACCGCAGGCGCGCACGAAGATCTCCGCACCACGATCCTTGTCGAAGAAGAAGATGGTCGGTGACGGCTCGTACTTCTGAACCTGGCTGAGCAGGAAGTTGATCAGCGCGGTCTTACCGGTACCGGACTTACCAATCACCATGGTATTGGCGATCGCCTTCTCCCCCAGCGAGTTTTCCGACGGATGGGTCGCGTGGAAATTGAAGTAGTACGGCTGGCCGTTGGTGGTCTGCAGCGTGGTGACGCAGTCGCCCCACGGGTTGTTGTGCTGCTTGCCGGTGGCGAAGTTGTGCAGCGGCGACAGGCCCAGGAAGTTCAGCGAGCTGACATTGGCCAGGCGGGTACGATAGCGCCAGTTGCCCGGCAGCTGCGAATAGAAGGACGAGGTGACCGCAAGGTCTTCCTTGGTCGACACGAAGCCGGCGTTGGACAGCTCGGCGCGGGTCGATGCGACGTTCTGCGACAGCTTGGCCTGGGTGTCACCGTAGACCGCCATGATGAAGTGGTATTCACCCAGCACGAAGTTGCCGGACGACAGCTGATCCATGGCCTGGTCGAGCTCGACGATCTGGCTGACCGCCTTGTCGCCGGAGGAGATCATCATGCCCTTGGTGCGATCGAGCACCTTCAGCGCGTCCTGCCGCCCCATCGGGCTGAACGAATGGGTGATGACGTACTCGTAGTCGAGGTACTTCAGGCCGTTGAGGATGCCCGGGTAAGTGCCCTCGGCATACTCCTTGATGTTCAGAATGGCGCCGAAGTGGTTGGCACCATTGGGGGTATTGATCGCGAAATCGCCGGTCTTGGCCGAGAACATATGGCGGCTGACAGGCAGGTAGTCCTTGATCGGTGCCGACAGCACCGGCACCGGCTCGTCGATGCGATTGATCAGGTAACCGAACAGCTCCAGCGTTTCCGAGAACACCACGCCGTTCTTGGCCTCGTACATTCCCAGGCGGTATGGCGCATAGTCCCGGATGACGGCCTCGACGTTGCCGGCCAGCTCCATCAGCTTTTCGACCGCCTGCTCCTGCTCGGCGCGCAGCTTGTCCACGTTCGCCGACTTCTCTACGAAGCGCTTACCCGCCACCACGGGGCGGTAGATCATGGTCAGGTACAGCTCGTTCTGCATGATGCGCTGTGAGGACAACATGCCCATGTACTGATCGGACACATCCTGGTTGAAGCGCTGCTTGTAGTTGCTCTTGCCCTTCAGGGTGCGGCGACGACGGATGTCGTGCACCCAGAAGGCGACGTTGACGAAATCCGGCGCGCGCAGCGTCTGCAGCAGGCGGTTGAACGTGTTGTGGCGATGTTCGAGCTCCCACTCCTCGCGGCCGACGAACGGCAGCCCTTCCAGATGCCAGGTCAGCAGGTAATCGCCGCCCGTGGTCTTGACCACGTTCGGAGCGACATGCGACGACAACGGAATGAACTCACTGATGGAGGTGTCAGGGCTGAACATACGACTGCTTCCAAAGAGGTAGTGCCAAGGAGTTACAAAAGACCCGGCGGGCGCAGACGCCCGCCAGGCCGGATCCGGACCTCAATCCATTCGGGCCGGCTTGTCGCGGTAATGGTTGGGGTTGAATACCCACATGCCATCGTGTTCCTGCACGTTGCGGACTTTCAGCTTGAACATCAGGCGCAGGCCCAACAGGCGGAAGATCATTTCGTCACGCTTGGCCATCTGCCGCATGATGAAGACCGCCACCGGAATGGTGAGCAGGAACCAGAAGTTCGTGTACATGCTGAGCAGCAGCAACCCACCTGCCACCATGAAAAATGGCAGGTAGGGGACACCCAGGAACATCGCTGGGCGCGTGCAGCCGCGGAACACGACGTTCTTATGCACTGTAGTACTGGATCACGTGGTTGATCAGGTAGGAGGTGCTGGTGCCACCACCGCACTTGCCGTCGCTACCCTCGCCCAGCAGCATGCGCGCAATCTGGCCGGCGGCACCGATCAGCACGCCACCGATCAGGATCGGCGCGACGTCACCGATGCGCTTGTGCGCGAAGGCGATCTGGTAGCCGGCGAAGATCACCGCAATGGTCACGACGGCGATCGAGGCCATGTTCAGCAGGCCGTTGATGTTGGAGAAGAAACCGCAGACCTTCTTGTCGGTGCCGCCGAAGTCGGTGCCGGTTGCGAACACCTGCGGGGCGAACAGTGCGCCAACGAAGATCGTGGCCATCAGCAGGGTCTTCAGCGTGCGCTGGGCCTGGACGAGGTCGAGATTGGATCGCTTCATGGATTGATTTCCTTGTTGATGGACTAACACAACTGAATCGGCCAGCCGGGGGACTGGCCGCACCACGACTTCGTCAGAACACGAAGGCCGCATCCCCTGCGGGAATCTGCTGCACCGGCGCAGCCTGCACCGGTGCGTTGAATGAATTGTCGCCACCGGCGACAGGCTGGTTGCGCTCGCTCCAGGGCCGCAGCATCACTGGCCCCTCATTGCCGGCGCCGGCAGCGCCTGGCAACTGCTGCGGCATGGCCATCGCCTGTGCAGCACCCTGCTGAGGCAGCTGCTGCGGCATGCCGCCGGCCTGCTGCTGCGGATAAGCGCCCGCCTGGGCCGGCTGCGCCTGCGGCTGCATCATCCGATCCACCGAACCCAGTACCACCTTGGACAGTGCCTGGTCGGCGATGTTCAGGAGGCTGCCCCGCGCCATCGCCCCGGTGGACGGGTACACGACATAGGCGCGTGCGGGATCTTCCGACGGCACGTACACGGGGCCATTGGATTGAGCAACGATGCGCGCCTGCGCCGGCGAAGGCAGCTGCGGGTGATGCTCGACCTTCACCGCGCGGCGCTCCCCCCGACTGACCACGTCGATCGGTGCGACACCATTACTGGCGACCTGCTGCCCGCGGCGGATCGAGTCGTAGATCTTCTGCACGTAGCCATGACGGAAGCCGGTCTCGAAGTTGCCCGAGTAGTAGCAGCTGAACGACTTGCCCCAGTCACCACCGGAGCGCTTGTAGCACTCGGCGAGGATGCGCGAACCGGCCTGCAGGTTCGGGCACTGCTGGAAGGCCTTCTCGTAGGAATCCAGGCCGTACTTGCCCAGGTTGTAGCGATTGACCTGGGCCAGCCCGATCGAGAAGTTGTAGCCCTTCTCTTCCAGCATGCGCACCGTCGCCAGTGCTTCATCCAAGGCCTTGGGCTGGCGCACCAGTGCACCGCCAACCACGCCGATCGCGTAGGGATTGCGCGACGATTCGACGTTGATGACGTGCTGCATCACATCCATCGACACGGCCATCTCCGGGCACGCCATCATTTCCAGTCCTGGCAGCATCCTTCAGCCCCCCTGCCCCTGGGCACGCCCAGGATTGAAGTCGATGCCGGTGATGTAGCGCGAGCCGGCATGCGCCTTGATATGCACGACGATGTCGATGGTCATCATCAACAGTCGCTTGATCACGTTGAATTCCAGGCCCGAACCTTCGGTCGAGGCCTTCACCATCAGCGCCAACTGGTCCCAGGTCTGCTCCGGGCTGCCCGCATGGCAGCTGGTGATCGAACCCGGATGACCGGACGCGCAGTTGCGGATGAAGTAGAACGCCTCGTCACCGCGCAGCTCGGCCAGGATGATGCGTTCGGGCTTCATGCGCAGGCAGGCTTCCATGCAGCTCTTGGCGCTGACATTGCTGGTGCTTTGTCCACCCTTGGAATACAGCAGGTGCACGACGTTGGGCTGGGTCAGGAACAGTTCGCGCGCGTCCTCGATCGTGACCAGGCGCTCGCTGTCCGGGATATGGTTGACCAGCGCCTTCATGAAGGTGGTCTTGCCGCTACCGGTCGCACCGGATACCACGATGTTCTTGCGGTACATCACCGCACGCCGGAAGAACTCGGCGTACTCGCGCGAATGGCGCAGCTCCAGCAGCTCGCGATCCTGCTCGCTGATGCTGCCATCACTCTCCAGGATCTGGTTGAAGAAGCCATCTTCGTGATACTGGCTGAGCGACTTGGTGTGCTTGGACGGCAGACGGATGGTGATCGACACCTTCCCTGCATCACATGCCGGCGGAATCACGAACTGCGCACGCTGGCCGGTGGGGAACGTGAGCGACACGACCGGATCGGCATCGGTGATGCGCTGGCCGGTGTTGCTCTCGTTCACCACCGCCGTGCAGAACTGCCGGGCCCGCTCGAAGGTCAGGCTCGGCACGTCCACCCGCTGCCACCCGGCCCGCGTTTCCAGGTACAGCTCACCGGGACGGTTGATGCAGATTTCCGTCACTTCCGGGGAGGTCATGTACTCGGCGATGCCCAGCACTTCGTACTGATAGCGCAGGAAATCGCTGGAGACGAGGGCGAGGGGTGACACTTCAGCGTCCATGATCGTTCGTTGGGTTACCGGCGGGGGTGCAGCACGTTGGTGAAGTCGACGTCCTTGGCGACGTAGACGTTCACGATCGTGCCCTGGTTGATGGTGACGGTCGGCGGGCGACGGTTGCTGCTGAGTGCCTCGTTGGCCAGGCGCTCCATCGTGCGTGCGGTAGCACTCTCATAGGGCGACTGCACCGTCATGCCGTTATTGGCGATGGTGGTGGTCTCCGGACCGTGTTCGGCGGCTGCGTACTTGAAGGCATCGGAAATCAGGCTGATCATCAGCGCCGAGGCGATACGGCTGCCCCAGTGCGCGCTGTACTGGCCCGGATGACCGGCGCCACCCAGCTGATCCACGCCCGGGCTGGACATCGCAACGTCGATGCCATTCGGAGTGGTGATGCGATCCCAGATCACTTCCACGCGCTTGCCCATCGGACCGCCGCCGTAGGCGCCATAGATCTTGGAGCCCTTCGGCAGCAGCAGGTTGCGACCGTTGATCGAGTACACCGGCTCGGTCAGCAGGCACGAGGTATAGCCGGCGAGATCGGTGATGATTCGGGTTTCCAACACGCAACGCAGGTAGGTGCCACGCACCAGCAGCGCGTCGGGGCTCTGGATGTAGGTGGCGCTGGAAACATCCTCGACGTCCGGGCCGCGGCGAACCTTTGCCGGCGCCGCCTGATTGTTGGGCAGCTGGGCCAGCATGGCACGGGTGTACTCATCCATGCCGCGGCCGCCATTGCTCCCGTTGCCATCCTGTCCATCACCACCACCCACCCCGCTCCCGGAGCCGATGCGGCGGTCCAGCAAAGTCGGGCCACGGTCAATCTCGCGCGCCGAATCGGACTGGGGAACGAACAGCGGGGTGGAATCCAGCGGCGGCGGCGGTAGCGGCGGCGTCATCGGAATCGGATCAACCGGTTGCATGGCCTGGGAGGGCACCGGACTCGTCTGCACGGCGTCCGGCAGAGTCGGCGTAGACACGCGCGCAACGTCCGGCACCTTCTGCACAGCGTCCTTGTCATCCTGGCCCTTGCGGAACAGCAGGAAACCCATGGCCACCAGCAGCACCACGATGCCGCCCAGGAACAGCAGCGCCTTGCGGTCCAGCCGCTGCTCTTCGGCCGAGCGCAGCTGCGGCGCGGCCGCATCCAGATCCGGCGCAGGCTCGGCCTGGGTCGTGCCGAAGTACGGGTTCGACTGCGCGTCCGAAGCACCCTGTGCGCCATACGGGCTCTGGCTCTCGTCGCGTCCGTTGTTCGGGTCGTTTCCGGGAGTGTTCTGCTGGCTCATTTCTTCACGTTCCTTCGCAGGCCGACGACGAAGTCGCCGTGGCGGATGACCAGGTACGGGTGTGTCCCGTGCACGATCAGCGTATTGCCTTCAACCGTGGTGTTGACCACGAAGTCTTCACCGTATTCTGTTTCACGACCAAACACCGCCGGGAAGATGCCGGTCTTGTACTCCGGCGAATTCGGCAGTTTCAGGTAGGTGAAACGACCATCGTCATAGGCGTTGACCGGGATCAGCCACCCCATCTTCTTCGCCTTGCTGGTCGAATAGGAGTAGTTGAAGTTGTACTGGCGGTCCTTGGCCAGTTCCGAGCTCAACAACGGCTTGGCCTCTTCCTCGACCGCTTCCTGGGCGACGCCGAACACGGTGTCGTTCGGATAGACGAAGGCGATCTTGTACTGCACACCGGCACGACGGGCCTGTTCCAGCTGGCGCCAGTCGGTGGCCACCACCTTCAGCTCGAAGATGTAGGAATGGGTCTCGGTGCGCACCATCATGTTGGTGTCGACGTCGACGTTCTTCGGCTTGAGGTAGAACACGTTCTCGCGACGGGTCAGTTCCCAGCCGCTGCTGAAGCCGGTGCTGTAGTCGAGGATCTTCTCGTTCGGGCTCAACTCGATCTGGGTGGTCAGGCCCAGGCCGGTGCGAACCGGATAGATACGGTCCTTCTCGTACTCGTAGTGGTCAACCGCCTGCGCCATCGCCGCTGCTGAGAACAGCAACGACAACATCGACAGCAGCGCCAGCGCGCTTCCCCTGATATTTCGACTACTCATCGGTTGCTTGCTCCATCAGCAGTTCCGGTGGAATTGTTCTGCGCCGGCCTCATGGCCGGCTGTCCGGGCATGGCCTGCCCCGGCATTGCTTGCCCCTGCACCGGCTGACCCGGCATGGGTTGACCCTGTACCGGCTGGCCCGGCATTGCCTGGCCCGGCACCTGGCCGTTGACCGGAGCCGCGACCGGCTGGCCGGTGGCCGGATCGATCATGGTGGCCGCGGCCGGATTGTTGGGATCGTAGACACCCTGTGCCTGCTGCGCCGCCTGTGCGGCCTGCTGCGCCTGCGCCTGCATGGCGCCGTCATCCGGCACCGGCACGCCACGCGAGTAGTCGTTGTCGACGCGGTACTCGGTGACCTGGAACGCCAGTGGGTTCAGGATGCGATCCTGTTCGGACAGCGCCAGGTTCTGGTTGTAGCTGAAGCGCATCGTCACCAGCTGGTTGTCCAGGTAGGTAGAGACGCCGGTGCGCTTGTCCAGCAGGCTGCGCTGTATGCGCACCGAAGCGCCGCGGAAGCTGCCGTTCGGCTCGGCCCCCAGTGGCGTGATGCTGAGGATCTTGACCCGGATGGCGCGCTCGCGACCGTACATCACGAACGGGTTCTGCGGATTGTTGCCGGCGTAGCGGACACGCATGGACTGCGCCACCGGATCGGTGGACATCACGAACACCAGTTCCCAGTCACGCAGGCCCATCACCGCCGAGTCATACGATTCGCGCGCGAGCACGTACTGGGCGACGTTGCTGCGATTGATCGCTTCGTTGGTGGTGATCGTCTCGCCCTGGAACGTGCCACTCAACCGCGCGACGGTCGCCGTACCCGTGTAGGCATCGGCCATGACCAGGAACGGCACCTTTTCCTTCAGCGGCAGCATGTAGTAGTAGCCGCCCGCCAGTGCGAGCGACATCAGCAACGAGCCTGTGGCGACCCACCACGCACGCCGCTCGCTGCGGCGCGCCATGTCGGCCACGGTGATCTCGTAGCTGACCGCCTTGGCGACCGACTGCTCGACCTTGGGACTATTGCCGGGATCCTTCTTGCGGAACATGGATTCTTCCGTACTGCTGAAACATCAATGGGCGTGGCACCCCTGCGACAGGCGCGGGGAGCGGCACGTTCGATGATTTCGAGGTGGACTCAGGTGCCGCTGTTGGAATCAGCGCCCTGTGCCGACGCGGTCGGCGTCGAGCCAGCGCTCTGCACAACGATCTGGTTGCCAACGATGGAGACGGAGATGCCCTGCGCTGCATAGGCCGCCGTCAGATCGATCACGGCCTGCTGAGCGTTGGTGGTGTCGATGCTGGAGACCGCGCCGTACAGGGTGAAGTCCGAGCTCAGGCGGTAATCCAGCGTGCGTCCGGAATCCTTGGCCCAGCGCTCGAGCATGGCTTTGAGCGTGCCATCCATCGGCGAGGCCTGGTAAACGTAGCTGGAGTACAGCGGGATCTCGGTGGGTGCCGCAGCAAAGCGGTTGACCGGCTTCCAGCGGCCTCCGAAATCGGGAGCGGACTTGGTGGCGCAACCGGCCACCATCAACGCCGCCACTGCGGCGATGGACATTTTCGCGATAAACGCCTGATTCATACGGGCTTCACTTTGACGTACGAAAAAGCAGTCCCGAGCATTGGCCCCCTGGTCGTCCGGCGCTGCGTCGCGCACGCCGGAATCGGAGCGACGCACTGACTGGCAGCACACCTGCTCCGGCTCCCCTGCAGCCAACGGCCGCCAACCAAGTCGCGGGGCCGCCAGACACTGCCGACGACACACCCGCATACCTCACCAACGTCGAAACCATCCTTGTTTCATGGCACAAACTCCTGGCCACCCTGCTCTACAACATCTGCCATCCATCACACATTTCTGAACGACATGCACAGGGTCGCACAACCACGCGTCAATTCCATGTCAGACAAGTCTGAAAATCCATGAACAAATGCCAAATTCTTGACCGAAATCACGAATTCACATTCTTAACTACGAATTGTGATCACAAATTCAGCGACGTGAATTAGACGTTCAGCATCGGAACGTCCACCTTCGGCAGCAGCCTCGAGGTGAAGTAGCGATCCTTGTAGTACCGGATCTTGTCGCACTTCACCGGGTGAGGTATCCCCTCGTACAGGAACACCTCCATGTCCGGCCCCATCGCCTTCAGCTCCTGCGGCAGCATCAGCGCGCGCCGTTCCTCGGTGAAGTTGTGGGTCTTCTCGCGGGCATGGGTGACGTTCTTCCTGCGCACCGTGGTGTAGCCCAGCATGTCCGAATAGTCGTTGGCATCCTGCTGTTCGCGCGGCGCGTACAGGATCTGCAGCGCGTGGTTGGTGATGATCGTGCGAGAGACTTCCCGGCCGTAGGTGGCGTCGAGCTGGGACATGCTCTGGATGATCGGCAGCAGGCGGATGTTGTAGCCGGCCATGTAGGAGACCGCCGAGGCGATGATCTCCACTTTGCCGATCGAGGTGAATTCGTCCATCAGCAGCAGGCACTGGTACTTCAGGTCCGGGTTGGACTTGGGCAGTTCCTTGGTGTTGAGGTTGATCAGCTGGCTGAAGAACAGGTTGATGATCAGCCGGCTCTCGGCCAGCTTGTTCGGCTGGATGCCGATGTAGATGGTCATCTTCTTCTTGCGGACGTCGGTCAGCAGGAAGTCGTTGCTGCTGGTGGCCTTGTCCAGCACCGGGTTGATCCAGGGATTGAGCGGCTCCTTGAAGGTGCCCAGGATCGAGGCGAAGGTCTCATCGGCCTGCGACAGCATGTTGGCGAACGCCGAACGGGCATTGGCGCTGAGGAACGGTCGCTCCGACAGGGTCTTGAGGTACTTCTTCAGGTCGGTGCCGTCGCCGGAGGACAGACGGTACACCGCACCGAGCGTGGGCGTGCCGGCGCCGCCCGGGAAACCGCTGCTGCGCTCGTCGTCCCAGTTCTCGAACAGGTACAGGGTAAAGGCCATGAACGCGTTGCGTGCCTGGCTGACCCAGAACTTCTGGTCCTCGGCCCCGTCTGGGTACAGCATCGCGGCGATGCTCATCAGGTCCGACACCCGGAAGGCCGGATCGTCGGAGACGTAGCTGAGCGGGTTCCAGCGGTGCGTGCGCCGGTCCTCGGCGAAGGGGTTGAACAGGTAGATCTCCTGGCCCTGGCTGGCGCGCCAGCCGCTGGTCAGGTCGAAGTTCTCCTGCTTGATGTCCAGCACCACCAGCGATTCGCCGTACTCCAGCAGGTTCGGGATGACCACGCCCACGCCCTTGCCCGAGCGGGTGGGCGCGGCCAGGATCACGAACTGCTGGCCATCCAGGCGCACCAGCTTGCCGCCATGGCTGCCGACCACGATGCTCTGGCCGGTCTTCTTGAACATGCCGTGCTTGGCCAGGTCGGCGCCGGTGGCGAAGCGCGCGTCGCCGTGCAGCGAGCGCTTGTCCTTCTTCAGCAGCAGCACCAGGCCGGCCACCAGCAGCACCAGCAGGGGCAGGCCGAAGCCTACGTAGCCCGCCCATTTGATCTTGCCCACGAAGGGCGCGACCTGCGGTTGGCCGATGGCGTGGACGTACTGGTAGTAGGTGTTCCAGGTGAACAGCTGGGTGTCCAGCCCCAGGAACAGCAAGGTCAAGTAGCCGGAGAACACGAAACCAAGCAACAGGGTCGCCAGCGTGATGATGGCGATGAGCAGATACTTCTTACTGGGCAACACCCGAATCCTCCATGATGCGCACGCGGCGCGACGGCCTAGCGGTGGCGCCAGCGCGACGCCTTCTTCCGCAGGTGGTTCTCGTTTTCCAGCCCGGGCTCCTCGCCCTCTTCACGCACCAGTTGCAGCAAGCGTTGGCGCGCTTCGGCCAGTGATATCAGGTCGGTCAGACGATCCCCATCGTCGGCGACGACCGCATGGCCGACCACATCGCCGGGAGCGTACACCGGCTCGTGGGACACCGCTACCAGCTGGTAGCGGCCACGGGTTTCCAGCACATGCCTGAATTCCTGCATCGCACTCCTCCTTGTCGGGGCAACACTGCGCCCCCTGCCCCGCCATCATGCCGGTGGCAGCGTCATGGGCGCATCCACAACCGCTGCGTCTTCTGCGCGAAACTGTGCGCGGATATCCAAGGAGACCGCAATGGACTGGGTAGCACTTGCCCGTACGCTGGCCACCGAGGCCCACGCGGGGCAGATCGACAAGGCCGGCCAGCCTTACATCGGCCATGTGGCGCGGGTGGCGGCTGCGGTGCGCGGCGACGATGACGCCGAAGTGGTGGCCTGGCTGCATGACGTGGCCGAGGACTGCCCGGCGTTTGCCGCGCGGATCGAGGTATTTCCCGCACCGCTGCGCGAGGCGGTGCAACTGCTCAACCGCGATGCAGCACCCGACGCGGACAGCTACTACGCGCGCATTGCCGCCCACCCGCTGGCACTGAAAGTGAAGCGCGCCGATCTGGATGACAACGCCGATCCGCAGCGGCTGGCGATGCTCGATGCGGCGACGGCCGCGCGCCTGCACGGAAAGTACGCTCATGCCCGGGCGGCGCTGGGCATCTGAGCCGGGCGCGACGAGGCTCGGCAGGCCGGCGTGTCACCGATCAAACGCTGATTTACCCTGAGTGCTGCTGCTCCTGCTGCAGTGCAGCAGTACAATGGGCGGCTACCGCCCCCATCGCGCCCCCGCATGAGCCCCAACTCTTCCCTGGCTGCGCGGCTGACGCCCCGCCAGCGCACCCTGATCATCCTCGCCCTTTCACTGGGTGGCTTCGCCATCGGCACCAGCGAGTTCGCCAGCATGGGCCTGATGCTGGAGATCAGCCGCGGCCTGTCGATTTCCGAAACCCAGGTCGGGCATCTGATCAGCGCCTATGCCATCGGCGTGGTGGTCGGCGCCCCGATCCTCGCCTTCGTCGGCGCCAGCTTCCCTCGCCGCAAGCTGCTGCTGGCACTGATGGGCTTCTACGCGGTCGGCAACCTGGCCAGCGCGCTGGCACCGAACTACGGCACGATGCTGGTGGCGCGCTTCGTTGCCGGCCTGCCGCATGGCGCCTACTTCGGCGTGGCGATGCTGGTGGCCGCGGCGATCAGTCCCGCAGGCCAGCGCGGCCAGGCGATGTCACGCGTGCTGCTGGGCCTGTCGATCGCGATCCTGGTCGGCAACCCGCTGACGACCTGGCTGGGTCAGCAGCTGAGCTGGCGCACCGCCTTTGCCCTGGTCAGCGTGCTGGCCATCGCCACCGTGGCGATGATCGCGCGCTTCCTGCTGCCGGACCCGGATGAAGTACGCACCTCGCCGATGCGCGAGCTGCGCGCCTTCAACACGTCCCAGGTGTGGCTGGCGCTGGCGATCGGCGCGGTCGGCTTCGCCGGCATGTTCTGCGTGTTCACCTACCTGGCACCGACCCTGGTGCAGGTCACCGGCGTGGCCGAATCGTGGATGCCACTGGCGGTGGGCGTGTTCGGCATCGGCGCGATCATCGGCAACATCGCCGGTGGCTGGCTGGTGGACAAGTTCCACTTCAAGGCCGCCGCCGTGGTGCTGCTGTGGTCGATCGTGATGCTGCTGCTGTATCCGCTGGCCGCACAGTCGGTGTGGACCATCGGCCCGATGATCATCACTGTCGGCACCATGGGCGCACTGGCGGCGGTGCTGCAGACCCGCCTGATGGACGTGGCCGGTGAGGCGCAGACGCTGGCGGCGGCCTCCAACCACGCCGCTTTCAATACTGCCAACGCACTCGGCCCGTGGCTGGGCGGCATGGCAATCAGCGCCGGCTTCAGCCCGGCCAGTACCGGCTATGTCGGCGCGGCTACCGCGATCGGCGGCCTGCTGCTGTGGTGCGTGGCGGTGATGTTGGACAAGAAGCGCAGCACCGCCGTCGCCGGCAGCCACTGAACATTGCGCCGGATCGTCAGTTGCTGCCTCTGCGGCGACGGCGATCCGGTCGCAGCAACGCTGTATCGCCGGCCACCAGGGTCGGCCGCGCCAGCTCACCGCGCTTCACACGGTCCAGCACCCGCCGCGAATTGGCTGCACAGTCGATGCCGTCCGGCCGCGCCTGGATGTCCTTGATCAGGGCCAGCAGGTGCGCCCTGCTCTCTGCCAACCGCAGCTGCAACGCTTCGATGTCAGCCACCTTCTGCTGCAGCATCGCGATCAACGCCTCATGCTGCCACTGGCCCATGTCCGGTGGCAGCAGGGCGCGGATCTCTTCCAGGCTGAAGCCTGCACGCTGCGCGCCCGTGATCAACTCCAGCAACAGCACCGCCTGTTCCGGATAGTCGCGGTAGCCATTGGCCTGGCGCTGCGCCACCAGCAGCCCCGCGTCTTCATAGAAGCGAATGCGCGACGCCGCGAGGCCCGTGAGGCGGGCCAGCTCACCGATCTTCATCTGCCTGAATCCTCGCCATGGGAGCCTGTTGACCTTCAATAAAACTTGAAGGTTAGCGTAGCGCCATTCCCCTGTCCTGGAGCTGTCCGATGTCGCTGTTCTCGCCCCTGGCACTACCCTCCGGTGCCATCATCCGCAACCGCATTGCCAAGGCCGCGATGGAGGAAAACATGGCCGACGCCGACCACGCGCCGTCCGCTGCACTGCTGCAGCTCTACCAGCGTTGGGCCGATGGCGGCGCAGGACTGATCATCACCGGCAACGTGATGGTCGATGGCCGCGCCATGACCGGCCCCGGCGGCGTGGTGCTGGAAGACGACCGCCACCTTGACCGCTTCATCGCCTGGGCCGAAACGGCACGCTCACGGGGCGCGCAGATGTGGATGCAGATCAACCATCCCGGGCGGCAGATGCCGGCCGCACTCGGCCAACCGGCACTCGCGCCGTCAGCCGTCGCCCTGGAGATGGGCGCGCTGTCCAGGCAGTTCGCACCGCCGCGGGCGATGACCGAGGCGGACATCGAAGAGGTGATCGCCCGCTTCATCCGCAGCGCCGAGCTGGCCGAGCGCGCCGGGTTCAGTGGCGTGCAGATCCATGCCGCGCACGGTTACCTGCTCAGCCAGTTCCTGTCGCCGCTGTCCAACCGCCGCGACGACCGTTGGGGCGGCAGCCTGCACAACCGTGCGCGCCTGCTGCTGGAGATCGTGCAGGGGGTGCGCGCCACCGTGTCGCCCACGTTCGCGGTGGCCGTGAAGCTCAATTCCGCCGATTTCCAGCGCGGTGGCTTCTCGCCCGAGGATGCGCGCGCAGTGGTGGAAATGCTGGCGCCGCTCGGCGTGGACCTGGTCGAACTGTCCGGTGGCAGCTACGAAGCACCGGCCATGACCGGTGCCGCGCGCGACCAGCGCAGCCTGGCCCGCGAGGCCTACTTCCTCGAGTTCGCGCGGGAGATCGCCACGGTGGCAACCATGCCGCTGATGGTCACCGGTGGCATCCGCCGTCGCGCCGTGGCCGATCAGGTACTTGACAGCGGTGTGGCCATGGTCGGCATCGCCACCGCGCTGGCGATCGAGCCGGATCTGCCCCACCGCTGGCAGCAGGGCCGCGACCCGGTGCCGACACTGCGCACCATCGACTGGCGCAACAAACCGTTGGCCGCCAGCGCACACATGGCCGCAGTGAAGTACCAGTTGGCGCGGCTGAGCAGGCTCCGGCCCACGGCGCCGGGTGTTTCGCCCGTCTGGGCACTGCTGCTGGCACAGGCGGCCGCAAAGTGCCGGACCCGCCGCTACCGGCGCTGGATCGGTGCACGCGCAGGAGGATACTGAGCGGGCAGGCTTCTCATCACCGAATCGATGCTTCACCATCTGCACGATCGGCGGCAGCCCGTCGCCGGTCGCAACACGCAGAAGGAACCCTCGTGGCAGCAGGACCAATCAGGAACCACGAAAAGCTGCTCGATGACCTGCTCTCACTGGGCCGCAACTGGGCGCTGGCCATTGCCATCGCAGGTGCCGGAGCTGCGGTCCATTACAGCGAGTCGGTCTACGAAGCAGGCATCTGGCGCGACCTGCTGCCCACGCTCTGCTTCCTGGTCGCCATCGTCTGGATCGTGCTCAGCATCATCCGCTTCGACCTGACCATCCAGCAGCACTTCGAGCGGAAATTGTCACGCTGGCTCAGCCGTCTGCTGTATGTCGTGCTGCTTGGCACCGGCATCACTGCCGTGTTCTTCGTCACCGAACTGGCGGAGAACAATCACATCGCGCGGATGTGCGACTCGGTGGCCAATGAACCCGGCAGCCGCATCCACAGGTCGGCCGAGTGCCAGCGCCTGTACCAGCATCGCGCGGCGTACCGGCAGCGTCTGGAATCGGCCGAGGGTGAGTTCGACTGAACGGGCTTCATCGCGGTCTTCGCGCGCGATGAACACATTTCGTGGATGTGCATTTGGGCACAGTGCAGCCGACGCCGCGCTCTCGGCCCGTACCGGACCCGCAATGCACCCCCATCGCGCACCTGCCCGCCATGATGCAATCGCCTTGCAGGCCGGCATGCTGGGCAGCGTGTTGGGCGTGGCGCTGTTCAAGGCCATCGCACTGTCTGCGTTGGCGACGGGTTCGATGATGGGTATCGGGCTATGGGTGATGGCCTGCGCGCTGCTGGCAGCGTGGGCGCTCGCAGCCTATCTGGCCTGCCTGGCACTGAGCCGGCGCGTGTTCGTGCTGATGCTGGTGCTGTGCACGGTACTGGTGATCTGCATCGCCTGACGCCGGCAGGGGCCGGACTATCGCGCATCTGTTATAGGATAACAAGTGCGGTTGGTCCGATTGTGCATGCCCGGTGTCACGGATTTGAATTCCATGGCCATCCCGGCATCACCCGAGGCCCCCCGTGAACCTGCAGCCCCCGCTCCGCGTGACCCTCATTGCCATCGCCCTTGCATCGCTCAGCGCCTGCGCCACCTATGACGACAGCAACATGCATCAAGCCTGCCAGGAGTCGCCGCACCTGAAGGACCTGCCGCCCGAGGTCGCTGCCCGCGAGAGCCGCTGCAACAAGGGCATGGAAGTGTGGTCGAGCGAGCGCAAGGGCAGTGACAAGCCGCTGGACCTGAGCGGAAAGAAGAACAATCCCTGACGAAGGTGCGCACCCGGTTGCCGCGCCTGTCTTGATCGCGCCCATGCATCCGGCTGACTGCTCCATCACAGCCGGCGCGCGACGATGAGGTCTCCCCACCCTGTCGAGACTCAGATGCCGGACACTGCCCACCCTGTCATTCGCGCGTTCGAGGCCGTGTTCGATCTATCAGGCAGCGTGCAGCGCATCACTGCGCTCACGGTCACCTGCCGGCATTGCTCGTCGACCAGCTCTGCCAGCGAAGACAACCTGGTGCAACTTCCGGGCGGGGCGTTGTTCCGTTGTGACGGGTGCGGCTGCCATCAACCGGTCAGCCACGCCCGCCTGTCGGACTGGCAACCGGCGTCGTTGCTGGGTATGTGAGGGCCGCCACGTGGAAATGACTGCGGAACAGCGGAAAATACTCCAGGCAATCGCCGCTGCAGAGCCGGTGCGCGGCGATGCCGCAACGTGGGCGGTGACCGCCGGATGGGCGGTACAGGCGGAAGACGGGGATATCGATCTGACCGAGGCTGGCCGGGATGTGCTCACCGCGCAGGCAGGTCGTAAGGGCTAGACCCGCCGATCAGGCCAGCTTCGCCTCCCTTCGCGCTGCGCCGCGATAGCGGCAACCTGCTGAACAAAGGGTGCATCCCTGCCACGTCAACGGCGAAGTGGCGAGGCCCTTCATGCCGACGGTGTGCAGGGCGTCATGACATGCGCTCGGCTATGCTGCGCCACCTCCCTGCGCCAATGGCGGCCATGCATCCTTTTCCCCTGCCAGTCTCCGCACCTGATCAGCTCGCCTACCGACTGCTGCAGGACAGTGACTGGGCCCGCTCGGCCACTGCCGCAAGCGCACCTGCCGAACTTCGCACCTTGCTGGCGATGATCCTGGATTCGCCGGAACCCCTGTGGCTTGCCTGGGGCAAGGAAGACAAGGCGTTCTTCTTCAATGATGCCTATCTGCCGATGCTGGGGGAAAAGCTGCACGGCGCGATGGGCAACCGTCTGGAGGATGTCTGGGCGGACGTATGGCCGGACGTGGTGCATGCCGTCGACGACGCCTTTGCCGGCACCAGCCGCAGCTTCAAGAACCTGCCATTGATGATGGATCGCGACGGCACGCTGCGCGAAACATTCTGGACGTTTTCCTATTCACCGCTGCGCGTCGGCTGCGGCAGTGTCGCCGGTATCCTGTGCGTGGTCAGCGAGCAGACCGAACGGGTGATCGAGCGCGACCTGCACAGCCGCCAGGTCGCGGCGATCACCGAGCAGGCGCGGGAGGCCCATCTGGAACTGGTGCGCGCCCGCGAGCAGCTGCGCCAGTCGCAGAAGCTTGAGGCGATCGGCCAGCTCACCGGCGGTGTGGCCCACGACTTCAACAACCTGCTGCAGGTCATCACCGGTTCGGTGGACATGCTCCTGCACACGTGGCCGTCAGACGACACCCGGCGCCGCTACATCCAGGCCATTGCCACAGCCTCGGACCGCGCCACCAAGCTGACCGCGCAACTGCTTGCGTTCTCGCGTCGCCAGAGCCTGTCGCCGGAGGTCTTCGATCTCTGCGAGAGCGTGCACGCGCTTTCGGACATCATCACCACGGTACTGGGTGCACGCATCCAGGTGTCGTTGACGTTGCCCGGCACGCCATTGCCGGTGCTGCTGGACCGGACCCAGCTGGACACTGCATTGATCAACATCGCGGTCAACGCGCGCGATGCGATCGAGGGACACGGCAGGGTGACCATCGAGGTGGAGCAGGTAACCGCGGTGCCTTCGGTGCGCTTCGCCGCGCCGATGAAGGGCGACTTCGCCGCGATCAGCGTGACCGACACCGGAGCAGGCATCGACCCCGCCGTCGTCGACCGCATCTTCGAGCCCTTCTTCACCACCAAGAGCGTCGGCGCCGGAACCGGCCTCGGCCTCAGCCAGGTGTTCGGCTTCGTCAAGCAGTCGGAAGGCGAGGTGGACGTGCAGAGCCAGGCGGGCGCCGGTACCCGCTTCACCCTGTACCTGCCGCTGGCGCAGGCGAGAGAAATGACGGAACGGCCGGCGACGCTACCGGGGCTGCAGCATGGTCACGGTGTCTGCGTGCTGGTTGTGGAAGACAACGTCGATGTGGCCGAATTTGCCGTCGGCGCCCTGCGCGAGCTCGATTACAACGTGGTACTTGCGCACAATGCGGACGAGGCCCTGGCGGAGCTCGAACGGGATGCCTCCCGCTTCGATGTAGTGTTCAGCGACGTAGTGATGCCTGGCATGAACGGCCTGGATCTGGCCCGTACCATCCGCAGCCGCCTGCCTGGGCTTCCAGTGATCCTTACCAGCGGCTACAGCGAACTGCTGGCCCGGGACCCTGGCCATGGCTTCACCCTGCTGCGCAAGCCTTACTCATTGAAGCAGCTGGCCTCGGTGATGACCGAAGCCGGGCGCTGCGCGCAGGCCGTGGTGGCGTCGCCCTAGCGGGCGGTCACCGCAGCGAACCGAACCAGCGTTCCAGCGAAGGCTCCAGCCCCGACGTGTCACCGCCAGCATCGCAGGCCCAGGCGACGATACCGTCGGGGCGGACCAGCACGGCGCCCAGTCCCAGCGTGTCGCGCGCCGTGGACATCACGCAGGTGACCGACCGCTGCCAGCGCTCAATGATCGGACCGAGCAAATCGCCGGTATCGAGCCCCAGCAGCACGCCCTGCCCTGCACGCAGCAGCTCTCCCATCCGACGGTCATCAGCCAGTTGGACGTCCGGTGCGCTTCGGCCAACCCGCGGATGGCTGCCGTCGAGCACCGGTGGCGGTGCTACACCCCACAGCCGCTCGGCGAGATAGGTGGCACCGTCGCGGGTCGCGGCCAGGTCGGCGATGACCGCCGCCAGCGCGCGCGACCCGCGGCCTGGCCGCATCAACGCCACCTGCGCACGTGACCAGTCGAGCACCTGGGCGCCGATCGGATGGCGCTCAGCCTGATAGCTGTCCAACAGCGACTCTGCCACATCACCTCGCACCACCGCGGCCAGCTTCCACCCCAGGTTCATCGCATCGCCGATGCCGAGGTTCAGCCCCTGCCCGCCCAACGGCGAATGCATGTGCGCGGCATCACCGGCCAACAGCACGCGGCCGCTGCGATAGGCCGTGGCCTGGCGCGCGGCATCGGTCCATGTGGTGGCCAGATGCAACGCCGTGATCGTTGCCTCTCGCCCGGAGACACGCCGCAGCAGCGCCTGGGCGGTGTGCCGGTCCAGCGGCGTGCGATGGCCGGCGCCACCGTCGAAATCGGCCAGCGCCAGCATGCCCGGCGGATTGAAATTGCACATGCCGTGTTCGGTGAACTGACGCCCCGGGACGAGCACCGACGGGTCTGCCAGTTCGACCTGCAGCGTGTGCCCGGTGAACTCCGGCGCCGTCCCTGCGAACACGAACCCCGACTGCTTGCGTACCGTGCTGCGGGCGCCATCGCAACCGACCAGCCAGCGGCCCCGCATCAGCCCGCGACCGGTCTGGACCACCATCTGTGCTTCGCGTGCGTGCACCGCCTGCACCGTGCAGCCACGCTCGATCTGTACACCCAGTGACACCGCACGCTCGGCCAGCACCGCCTCCAGCGACTGCAGCTCGACCGCCATCTGGGTGGGCACCGGCGTCGGCAGGCGATGGCGCCAGCGCGCACTGTCCACGTTGTCCAGCGCAAAAGGAATGCCGGCGAAGTGGCCGCCCAGCGGCCGCGGTTGCGCCAGCCAATGGGCGGTGCCGGGCGGCGGTGCGCCGTTGTCCGGCTTCAGCACCTGACTGGCGGCAACCGCATCCAGCAGGCCACGTCGATCCAGGGCCTCCAGGGTGGGCGCGTTCAAGCCGCGCAAGCCAAAGGGCAGGCGTTTCAAGGGTGTCTCGGGCGACACTGCCTGCTCCAGCAACAGGACCGAACAGCCGGCCTGGGCCAGCTCGCAGGACAGGAACAGGCCGACCGGGCCGGCCCCGGCGATGACGACGTCGTACAACATGGGATTTCCCTGTGAGCGCCGGGCCGGCGCTCTGGCGACGCCAATGTTACACTCGGTGTACGTTTCCACAAGTGAACCGCCCATGATCCCGCCCCGGGGCCGCCGCGAGCAGCGCAAGACCGAAACCCGACAGACCATTTCGGACGTCGCCACCGAACTGATCATCCGCCGCGGCTTCGAAGCCGTGTCCATGTCCGAGATTGCCAATGCGGCGGGGGTCTCGCGCAAGACGGTCTTCAATTATTTCGCCAGCAAGGAAGACCTGGTGTTCGACCGCGATGAGGAGGCCCGGACCCTGCTTCGCGAAGGCATGGCGGCGCGCCGTGGCATGGCCCCGCTGGCCGCCTTCCAATCGCTGGTGCGGGAGCTGCTGGACAGCGGCCATCCGCTGTTACGGATCAACTCCGGTGCAGCGGCCTTCTGGGCAACCGTGGCCGACAGTCCGGTGCTGGTGGCGCACGCGCGACGGCTGCAGGCACAGCTGGCCGACGACCTGGCCCAGCTGATGGCCGACGCGGCCGGTCGGCCCGCGCAGGACGCGGAGGCACGCCTGGGCGCAGCCATGCTGCTGGCGTCGATGGTGGCCGCCTATGAGAGTGGACTGGCCAGCCAGCAGAGGGGCGAGGATCCGCGCCAAGCGATGCTGCAGCTGATCGTGCGCGGTGGCACCGGCGTGCTGGTGGCCTTGGCCGGCACCCCATATACCGACCCGGGCCTGCGTCCATAGCGCAATCGGGGGATAGGTCACGAAGCGTTGCAAATGCTAATCTTTCTCATTTGCAGCCCGTCCCGACCCCCTCATGCCGCTTCCAACCCCGCTCAAGCACGCCCTCTGCCTGGCGCTGCCCCTTTCCCTGGCTACGCCTGCACTGGCCTCCGAGGCCTCCGCTGACACCCCGAAGGACCTGGACAAGGTCGAAGTCCGCGGCCGCGCGCAGACCCTGTACCGCGCCAACGATGCGGCCGTCGGCACCCGCACCGATACCCCGTTGGAACTGGTGCCGCAGTCGATCCAGGTCGTGCCGCGCGAGCTGATCGACGACCAGGCCGCGCGCCAGGTCACCGATCTGTACCGCAGCATCAGCGGCATCAGCTTCTTCAGCTATGCCGGCGTCACCCTGCGCGGGTTCCGCCAGGAGAACGTTCTCTACGACGGCCTGCGTGGTGATCCCTATGCGGGCTTCTCGGTGCCGCAACTGTTCAATATCGAACGCGTGGAAGTACTGAAAGGTCCGGCCGGTGCGCTGTACGGCGGTGGTGATGCGGGCGGTGTCATCAACTATGTAACGCGCAAGCCCAAGGCGCGCGCCGAACGCCGCATCGAGCTGCAGGCAGGCGACAAGGACTTCCGCGCCGGATCGATCGAAGGCACCGGCCCCTTGAATGCCAGCGGCAGCATTCGCTATCGCGCCGGCCTGTATGCCGACAGCGAGCAGGGCGTGCGCTGGAATGCCGACAGCGAAAGCGTGATCGGCGATGCCTCGCTGGCCTTCGACGTTGGCCAGACCGGCGAGCTGGTGCTGCAGTTCACCGACATCACCCAGAACCTGGGCGGCAACCGCCTGCGCGGCGTGCCGGTGAACGATGCCGGCAGCTTCCTGACCGACCGCCGCTGGAACCACAACGAGGCCAGTGACTTCCTCGACATGCGCGCCAAGGTCGCACTGGCGCAGTATCGCTTCGCACCGCGCGACAACCTGGACGTGGACCTTGCTGCGCGCTGGTTCAGCAACAACGAGCACCAGATGTACCACGAGCCGATGGGGCTGATTGATCGTGACCGCGACGGCGTGGCCGAGTGGATGACGCGCCAGCTGCGCAACCAGATCCGTGACAACACTGCCTTCACCGCCAGCGGCAATGCCGTCTGGCGGATCAACACCGGCCGTATCGAACACAAGGTGCTGTTCGGCGCCGACGTGTACCAGCTCGACGCCGACTTCACCGCGCAGACCGCCAACAGCGCCGACCTGGCACGCGGCGCCGGCCCGGTGCGCGGCATCGACCTGTTCAACCCGGTCTATGGCGCGAGCACCTGGCATGACTACAACCTGGCCGCTCTGCCCTGGCGCAGCACCGCCACCCGCAGCAAGCGCTACGGCGGCTACCTGCAGGATGAGCTGGCACTGGGCACGCGCTGGCATGTGCTGGCGGGGCTGCGCTGGGATGGCTTCAAGGATCAGGACCGCATGGGTGGCGGCAGCGTGGATGGCAACGATCTCAGCTGGCGCCTGGGCAGTACCTTTACCGTCCGGGACGGCGTGAACCTGTATGCCAACATCGCCAGCGGCTTCGTGCCGCAGAGTGCCACCAACCAGAACCCGGCGGCCGGCGGACCGTTCGACGCGGAGCGCAGCAGGCAATGGGAAGTCGGTCTGAAGTCCCTGCTGGCCGACCGTGTGACCCTGAACATGGCGGCCTACCGCATCGACCGCAGCAACATCGTGCAGGCCACCGGCGAGGTGATCGGCGGGGTAAACCAACTCGCTGCACTGGGCCTGGTACGCAGCACGGGCATGGAACTGGACCTGCTGGCCGACGTGACCGAGCGCTGGGTGGTGAACCTGACCTACGCCTACAACGACGCACGGGTGAAGGATGCCGGACCGAACGGCATCACCAATGCCTCCGGCGACCGCTTCGCCAATGCGCCACGCAACAAGCTCGGCCTGTGGACGCGCTACGACCTGCCGTCGATCAACTCGGCCATCGGCTTCGGCGCCGACCATGTGGGCGAGCGTGTCAGCCTGGATGGGCAGGCGGTCAAGGCATACACGGTATTCGACATGAGCTGGAAGACCACGTGGAAGCAGTGGCAGTTCCAGGCCAACGTCAAGAACCTGTTCGACAAGGTGTACGCGGCCAGCGGCTTCATCGAGCGCAACGGGCATTTCCCGGGCGAGCCGCGGCGGGTGTATGTGCAGGCGGCCTACCGCTTCTGAGAAGGCCTTCCAGCAGAGCCGGGCGCCCGCTCGGCTCTGCTACGTAACCTCAGCCCATCCGCATCGCAGGGTTGTCACGTGCGTGGACGTCGTTGTCCTGCTGGCGCTGCATGGCCGCCTGCTGTCGCTCCAGGCTGGCGGCCTCGATCTGCCGCAGCGAGTGTTCGACCGGCGTCTGCACTGCCGTGTCCGTAGGCATGACCGCTCGCAGATGCGCGGGATCGCTCATCTCGCCCTGCACCACGAACACGTTGCGGCCGGCCGGATGCTCGGCGGTCTGCGCGCTCAGCAGCACATGGTCGGCCCGTTCAAGCTGGTTGCGACGGGCCAATGCCATCACGCTCGCTACGAGGCGCTCACTGTTCTCGTCGTGGGTACGCCCGGCGCCGGCATCGATCGCGGCCACGCCTTCGCGCACCTGTTGCATCAGTGCGTAGTCGCGGTGGCCCGGACCAATGTCGGCCAGGCGGGTCGGTGCCTGCGAGAAATCCGGCACGTCGTCCACGGCTGCGGTCAGCGGGCTGCGGGTGATGGTCCGGTACGGGTCGTCCGGGTGGAACTGGGTGCGTTTTTCCTGGCGCTCCAGACGAACCTCGCGCGCGTCGTTGAGCTCGGCGATGCGAGCCGGATCGGTGATCTCACGCATCGACATGTGGCCACCACCCGCGCTGACACTGGCCCATTTCCTGTCCGCTTCGAAGTACATCGCGTAGTAGCTGTTGCCACCGATGACGTTCGGATCGACCGCCGAGCGCCCTTCCAGTGCCTGGGTGGCTTCCAGCACGCTCAACCGGGTCAGGTATTGCCCGCCCTTCGTCCATCCCATCTGGCTGATGGCATCGACGCTGGTGTTGCCTACGCGCGGGCCTCCGGCGTAGTCATTGTTGAGCATGTTGGTCCAGATCTGTTCCAGCTTCTCGGGGCCGCTCTTCTGCTCAGCCGCCTGCAGCAACACGCGCGGCGTCCAGCAGTTGGGATCGAGTTCATGCCGTTCGAATGCCCGGTCGTGTGCCAGCATTACATCCTTGCCGGGAAGATTCAGTGCAAATTCGGGACGCCCCTGCTCCATCCAGAACAGGCGTCGCTCCAGGTCCTGGCGCAGAAGCGTCTGCCCAAACATCTCCCATTGCCGCTCGCTCAGCTGCGCATCGGGAAAGCCGGAGCCCTTGCCTTCCTGATCTCGGGCGTAATCCTGTGCGTAGCTGTTTGCAACGCGGCCTGGCAGGCTGTCGTTGCGAACAACACCCAGCGCAAGCGTGCCATAGCCATCCGCATCTGGCAGCTGCGACAGATAGTTCCAGTACAACTCACGGTTTCCGGCCCTGGCATAGCTGGCCAGAATCCTAAGATTCTCTTGCGTCAATCCGCCCATCGCCTGCTCCTGAATGCACTCACTGCCGGACGCGGGAGCGCGCGAGAAGATCCCGCACCGCATCTTCCATCCGCTTCCAGTCCGCCAGGAAGGCCCGCTTGTAGTTCAGCGAGATGGAGAGCTTGTTCTCCACATCCGAGAAATAGTGGAAGCACCCCGCAGCGGCTTGCCCTTGCTCACTGATGACCTGATCGCCCTGCAGGCGAACGCCATCCCCCCGAAACGCCGTGCTTTCGCATTTGATGAATGTGGTCAGGCTGCCGTTGGGAGCGCGCGCGATGTACCAGTCATCTTCATAGGCAGGATTACGGGTGGGCGGCTTTCCATAGCGTGCCTCGTATTCCTTCGAGAAAATCCCCATCCGCGTTTCATCGATGGCGTAAGGCGTCAGTCCCATGACGTCGGGCCGCGCAATACGCAGATCGAGTCGATCCCGAGGATCCCCTCGCTCCACCGATCCTTCCTCGGTGGACGCCTGGTTGGAGGACAATCGCTCCAATGATGTTTCGATTGGCGCACGATCGATGTAGTCGATCGCCACAGCAATTTCCTTCCGGAAATCATTCGTACGCGGATTGGCCCGGGCGCCCGGCGCCGTCGGCTTCATGTCCGGCCACTCGATGACCAGCGTCACGCCCTCGCCGGGCCACGGTGCGATCTGGCTGTCCAGGTAGTTGGCCGGAATGCGGAAAGTGTTCGGCCCGAGCTTCACGTCCACGGGCGCATCGGTATAGGTGTGGCCGTTGATCGTGCGGCCGGTCTGCGTTGCGCCGGACATGGCGGGATTCCTTTCGTGTTCGGTGGACGGCGGCCGCGCACACGCGCCGGCACTCACCGCGACGGCAAGTGCAAGCGTCAGGCAACGGCCGGGGGACATCACGTGCATGGGCATTCCATTGCAGAGTTCCAGCGCCACTATAGGGAACCGGGCGTCAACGGAACAGGAACCGCGTCGCAGCCCTTCACGGCACCAGGCAGCGTTCCACCTGCAGCGACAACGCCTGACAGGCGTTGAACAGACCTTCGACCACGGCGGCGGAGGGACAGCAGGCGGGATCGTCGCTCTCCCGCGCCACATGCGCAGCGTGCAGCACCGCGGTCAACGCCGTGATGCCCGAAACGCTGCGGGTCGCCAGGGCCATGTCGAAGGCCCGGCCAGGGCTCAGGTGCATTTCAACCCAGGCCTCGCCATCGGCGCGCAGGTTCCTGCCGTGGCCTTTCAGGTGTGCAAAGAATGCCGATGGGGTGACGAACTCGGCGGATTCGCGGAGCGCGTCCTCCAGCGTTTCGGCCGAGGCAGCGGGAAGATCAAGTACGGCGGCACCCAGCAGCGCGTGCAGGCGGGGATGGTCGGGAAGACGTTCGGGCATGACGGCAACCTCACGATGTGGCCACCTGCAGATGCAAGGTGGCGGACGGTGCGGGTTGGCGTGCCGGATACATGATGCAAGAAGCCGGCGGATCGAGAGATCCCCACGCACCGTCCGCCATGAACTGACAGGCGATGCATTGTCACGGTTGCAACTCTGGCTGCAACCGTGACGCCGCGCATCATGTAAGTTCGGGACGCCAATCCCGGCCAGGGCGAGTGCCTTGGCGCGGCGATGATGGGCGCACTCCATCGCCGAAGCAAAGTAGGAAAAGTCCGCGCTGACGCGTTCCTACGCTGGTTGCGTCACGGGATGGCGAACCGTCCACCGACTGACGTGCTTCGTTGATACATCGCGCCTGCCTGCGCGTACTACCCAACGATCACATCGAGCCGAACGCGACACGCCGACCATGGCGATCGCGCAGAAAGTCGCAATACGCACGGCCTCCGCCTTCAGCTCCAGCACAGACGTTCCGCGCTGGATACACACCGGGAACGCTTGCATGTAGGAGCCCACAGGCACATTCGAGCGCGATCTGATCACAACGAAATTTCTGCGCCAGGCCATTTCCGTACGAGATCCGCGAGGTGAAGGCTATAGTCGCCGACCTCAATGGATCAGGAGCTCATTATGGAATTCACTTCCTGGCGCAACATTCTTGTTGCTGCTGGCGTGGCGGTCGCACTTTCCGTGGCCGCCTACAACGACCATCACCGTCATGCCCTCACTGACGGTGCCGAGGGGCGCGATACGGTGGGCCTCGTCACCGAAGTGCATTGGGATGAGAAAAGGGGAAGAAAGAGCAACTTCGTCCTGAATGTCGAGTTCGAAACCGAAGACGGCCAATCACGCGTCGAGAAGATCGCGGTCTCCAACGACCTTGGCAATCGGATGCGTGCCACCGACGAGGCGGAAGAGATTGATATCCGCTACAACGCCAAAGACCCGTCCGTGGCGATGGCCGTTGGCGAAACGGACAACTCCCTGCTGTTGTTGTGGCTGGCCATCGCCTCCGGGCTGGTCACCCTGGCGCTGCTGGCCACCCGGGTGGTGCAGGGCCGGAAAGCGCAGCCGGCCTGACCCATCCAGGCGCGAGCGGATCCAGAATGCGCTCGCGCAGGACCAAAAGTGTCTTCAACGCTGGCAATCGTCTTCCGTGCTTCCATGGCCACGATAGGTTTCACCCCACTCGCGCATGGCCAGCAGCACCGGTACCAGCGTGCGCCCGAACTCGGACAGCTCGTATTCCACTTTCGGCGGCACTTCCGGGTACACGTGGCGGATCACCACGCCATCGGCTTCCAGTTCACGCAGCTGGCTGGTAAGCATGGACTGGGTGGCATTGGGCACCCGTCGCGTCAATTCCATGAAACGCCGCTTGCCGGTCATCAGGTGAAACAAAATGATCGGCTTCCACACGCCGCCGATCACCGACAGCGTGACTTCCACCGCGCAACCGCTCTTGCCATCCCAACGCTTGCTACGCATGCATACTCCGGAAAACCATAGTACCTACGGAAAATCGTCGTTCTTGTTGCGATAACGGTGCGAGCCTAGCATGGGGCCATCCACTGAACGTGAGCCCCCAACCATGAGTTTCAAGGCACTGCTGACCCGCAAGACGAACGACGGCATATCCACGGAACTGGTCGATTTCAATGAAGCCGACCTGGTGGACGGCGACGTCCTGGTACAGGTCGAGTACTCCACGCTCAACTACAAGGATGCGCTTGCCCTCACCGGCAAGAGTCCGGTCATCCGGACGTTCCCGCTCATTCCCGGCATCGATCTGGCAGGCGTGGTGCTGGAATCCAGCAGGGCCGACTTCAAGCCAGGCGACCGCGTCGTGCTCAATGGCTGGGACCTGAGCATGGGCCACCACGGCGGCCTGGCACAGCGCGCCCGCGTACGCGGCGAATGGCTCAACCGGATTCCCGGCAACCTGAGCACCCGCGACGCCATGGCCATCGGCACCGCTGGCTATACCGCGATGCTGTGCGTGCTGGCCCTGGAGCATGCAGGGGTGACGCCTGCACAGGGCGATGTGCTGGTTACCGGTGCCAACGGCGGCGTCGGCTCGATTGCGGTGGCGATCCTTTCAAAGCTGGGTTATCGCGTGGTGGCCGCCACCGGGCGGCCGGAGCACGCCGAGTATCTGCACAACCTGGGTGCGGCCGAGATCATCGATCGTGCGCAGCTCTCGGAGCCGCGCGAGCGGCCGGTGAGTGCCGAGCGATGGGCCGGCGTGGTGGATGTGGCCGGCGGCCCAACGCTGGTCAATGCCATCGCCGAAACGAAGTACCGCGGTGCCGTGGCCGCCTGTGGCCTGGCCCAGAGCGATGCACTGCACGGCTCGGTGCTGCCCTTCATCCTGCGCAATGTGACCCTTGCGGGCGTGGATTCGGTGAATGCCCCACAAGAGGTTCGCCAGCGCGCCTGGGATCGGCTCGCGACCGACCTGGACCCGCAGAAGCTGGAAAGCACCGTGCAGCAGATCGGCCTCGCCGAGGTGCTGGATGTCTATGAGCAGATCATCCCCGGCAAGGTGCGTGGCCGCATTGTCGTGGATGTGAACGCCTGACGCCTGCCGCGCCGGCGAGGGTGCAATGCCATCGCTGGCGCGCGTGCGCGAGTGACCGGAATCCCAGCGCGCCATGCCAAGCCGCCTTATCATGGGGCGGCAAGGGCACTTTACGCCCGGTGACGTACGCAAGGCAGTATCTGGATGTCTATGGAATGGCGCCCCTCGGGCTGGGGCCAGCGTGTGACCCGCTCGCCGGACTGGCAGTTGCAGCTGGATGGCGAACAGCTCGCGCTTTTGATCGACGGCAGGCAGTACCGCCAGCATGTGGCGAACGAACACAGCGTGCGGGTCGTTCGCGGCGTGCTCTGGTCCAGGGTCGAACTGACGACCGAGCGCGGTGAAGCACTGTCCGTGGATGGGCTGCCCAACAGCCAGGGCTCCCGGCTTGCGGCGGCGCTGCAGCAGGTGCACTTTGCGCGCACCACACGGGGACGCAAGGCCCTGTTTGACACGATCCTGGAGCAGATCCAGGCGTGGCTGGCCGAAGCAGACGCGCTTACCGACCGAGGCACCACCGGACGCCGCTGGATCACCCACGAACAGCAGCAGGCGTTGCTGGCCGACCGCCCCGCCCTGCCCCTGCCGCCCGCCGAGCTGGAGCAGCTGTTCCTCGACGAGGAGGTGCACGACGACCTGCACGCGCCCGGCCACCGCATGGCGCTGGACGCCCTGCACGACTGGCAGCTGGATTGGCCCGCCGTCTGGGCCGAGGCCAACGCGACCATGGCAGAGCGCGAGCGGGTGCTGGCCAAGGACTTCCTGGACCGGGTCGAGAGCAAGCCCCTGACCGAGGAACAAGCCCACGCCGTCATCTGCTTCGACAACCGGGTACAGGTCGTGGCCGCGGCCGGCTCTGGGAAAACCTCCACAATGGTCGCCAAGGCCGCTTATGCCATCGACCGCGGCTTTGTCGAACCCGAACGGATCGTGATGCTCGCCTTCAACAAGGACGCCGCCCAGGAGCTGGAGGAGCGCGCGCAGCGATGCTTCGACCGGCTCGGCATGGGCGACACCGTGGTGGAAGCCCGGACTTTCCACGCCCTGGGCCTGTCCATCATCGCCAAAGCCACAGGGCGCAAGCCGGATATCCCGAAATGGGCGGTCGACGCGACGCTGGGCTTCAACAAGCTGGCCGAACTGGTGGACGACCTGAAGGACCGCTCGACCCATTTCCGCACCCAGTGGGACATGTTCCGCCTGGTGTTCGGGCGCGACCTGCCGCCGTTCGGTGCCGACATGATGGCCGATGGTTACGACCGCGATGGCACGCCCTACATCCGCACCCTGAAGGGTGAGCGGGTGAAGAGCCTGGAGGAGTGCGTCATCGCCGACTGGCTGTTCTACAACGGCGTGGCGTACGACTACGAGCGGCGCTACGAATTCGATACCGCGACAGACACCCATCGCCAGTATCGCCCGGACTTCTACTATCCGGACGCCCAGCTGTATCACGAGCACTTTGCGCTGGATGCCGATGGCCAGCCGCCGAAGCACTTTGCCAACTACAGCGAAGGGATGCACTGGAAGCGCCAGCAGCATGTGGCGCGCGGCACCGCTCTGGTCGAGACGACGTCGTTTGGCCTGCGCAGTGGACAGGCCCTGCAGCATCTTGCCGAGCGGCTTGGCGCGTCTGATGTCGAGCTCGACCCGAACCCGGACCGCGAGCTACCTGATCAAGGCGCCAAGCCGATGCCGGACGCAGACCTGATTGGCCTGATGCGCACCTTCATTGCCCATGCCAAGAGCAACTGCCTGACACTGGACGATATGGCGGCGCGCCTGCGGCAGATGCCCGAGGATCAGTTCAAGGAACGCTACCGGCGCTTCCTGGAGATCGCCGGGCCGGTATTCCAGGCCTGGGACAATGCGCTGGCTGACGAGCGCAGCATCGATTTCGAGGACATGCTCAACATGGCGGCCGGGCTGCTGGAACAGGGCCACTATGAATCGCCCTACGAACTGGTGATGGCCGACGAATTCCAGGACGCATCGCGCGCCCGCGCGCGCCTCTGCCGTGCCCTGGTCAGCCAACCGGGCCGCCATCTGTTTGCGGTGGGCGATGACTGGCAATCGATCAATCGCTTCGCTGGCGCCGACGTTGCGGTGATGACTGGATTCCGCGAATGGATGGGCCATGGCCAGGTGCTGAAACTGGAGCAGACGTTCCGCTGCCCACAGGCGCTGTGTGATGTGTCCAGCCGCTTCATCAGCCGCAACCCCGCGCAGATCGCCAAAAACGTTCGCTCTGCTGCGCCGGCAATGCGCCCGGTGCTGCAGGCGTTCCAGATGAACCGGCGCGAGGAGGTGCAGGATGGCGTTCGCCAGTACCTTGCGAAGCTGCACCAGCAACTGTTGTCAGGTGCAGTGCCGCAGGGCCGCACCGGGCGCGTGACGGTCTTTGTTCTGGGGCGGTATCGCGCGGATCGCGGTGCGATGCCTTCGGATTGGAAGACGGCCTTCGGCAGCACGATGGACGTCGAGTTCCTTACCGCACATCGATCGAAGGGGCGCGAGGCGGACTACGTGATCCTGCCGGGCATGATCAACCGCAGCTTCCCGAGCCTGCGCGCGGATGACCCGCTGCTTTCGCTGGCAATGCCGGACGGCGATACCTATCCGCTGAGCGAAGAACGGCGCCTGTTCTATGTCGCGCTGACGCGTGCGCGACGGTCGGTCGCGATGTTCACCCTGCAGGGCAAGCACTCGCCATTCCTGGATGAGCTGGTGAAGGACGGGGCAGTGGAAGTAACCGCGATTTCAGGCGCGGCCATCCACGATGAGCGCTGCCCGGTGTGCAGGGTGGGCGTATTCGTGGACCGGAATGGGCCACATGGGGCTTTCCGGTCGTGCTCGAGTTACCCGTTGTGCCACAACAAGCCTAAGGGCGGGCGTAGGGGGTGAGCGCATTTTCTGCGCTTTCCTGGCGATGTGCGCACTGCCCTCACCGTCACCGTGAGCTTCGCCCAGGCCGGAGATCGACCACTCACTCCGGCTGCTAGACTTTGCCGACATTCAAATGGACGACCCCATGGAACGGTGGTATCTGGCAACACTGCTGGCGTTGGTCCTGCACCAGATTGATGCAGCGTTCTGGCACGAGTGGACCCTGTTCGGCCTTCCCGGCGGCGTCCAGGGGTTTCTGGCCTTCAACCTGATCGCTGTGGGCGCCCTGCTGCATGGCTATCGCCAGGTTGTGCTGGCCAAGCCCTCCGCGCGGGCGTATGCCAGCCTGTGCGGGACAGTTGGCGCCGGCACCGCCATGATTCATGCGGGCTTCGCCGCGGCCGGTCGTGACGAGTTCCTGCTTCCGTTCTCCATCGCAACGTTGGCGGCCTGCCTCGTGGCCGGCGTCGGGCTCCTCATGCAAGGCCGCCGTGCCACCCCGGCTCGCGTGCAGATCGATGGCGTGGACTGACGAGACGAAAAAGCCCCTGAATCCAGGGGCTCTTTGAATCAAATGGCGGAGAGAGTGGGATTCGAACCCACGGAAGGTTTGACCCTTCGCCGGTTTTCAAGACCGGTGCCTTAAACCGCTCGGCCATCTCTCCGTGTCGGCACAGCCTGCTGGCCGGGCACGCATTCTCGCACGGCCGGGCGATTTGCCCAAGACCCCTACGCCACGCCCATCTGCAACTAATCCGATAGCCTTCCCACGCCCCGGCTGGCTAGAGTGACCAATTCCCTCTGGTCCCCACCCCATGGACAACTCCAGCCTCCTGAACATACGCCCGGGCATGCCTTCAAGCGCCCTGGCCCAACTTCTGGGCACCCGATGGAAGGAGCCGGATGAACAAGGTCATCTGACTTGCCTGAGCAAGGACGTTTTCGTTCGACTGGATAGCGATCGAGCCATTGGATACGTCATTTTCGCCTGTTCAATGCCCAAGACGGTGCTGGTCGAGGGCCTGCGTACAGGCATGGCCATCGGCGACGCTCTCGCCAACAATCCTCGCCTCGCTGTACTGCCGGAAGAGCCAGAGGACTCATGCGAGGGATGGGCGACCTTCGGCTTCATCACGGATGACGGATTGCAGGTGGCCGCGAACGTGAACACGCGGGACAACACGGTAAGGAGCATTCGCCTGGAGAACCCGAATGCCACCTACTGTGAACCTGCAGCGCCCATATTCGATCCGACGTTGACCAAGGCCTTTGACATCGCGCTTGGCCCTCAGCGCGTGCTCCCCAAAGCAGGCCGGGGCAGCGAATGGGCCGGAGGCTGGACACTGGGCCTTCCCCCAGGCATCACCGCTGAACAATGGCCTTTGAGTTCCAGCAACGGGCACCCGCTGCGGCACGCCTTTACGTTGCACCTGCCCTCGGAGTACCGAACCAAGGGAAATGAGCTGGTTGCTCTCTCTCTGTTCGTCGACGACCAGCAGGAGGAGCTCTGCACCGTCGAGGAAATCGCGGAATACTTCACCTCTCCCCTTTCCATGACCCCGCCAGAGGGCCGCGACCTGCTTCCCTTCTGGCAGCATCGCCAGGCCAAGCATGCGCACAGCCACAGCATGGAAGACATCCTTGGAACGCAATTCTGCGCCATCTGGCTTACACAGCAGGAGTTTGATGGTGAGCTGAGCCTGCCGCCCAAGCTGAATTCAGCCCTGCTGGGTGCCCCTCCGAGCTGGATCGGACAGGACTACGCGAGCTATTTCTACGAGCGATGGCTGTACACCAGGAACGGAAATGCCGTCATCCCGGGCGCAGGAATCGGAGGCGCCTCCAGCGAGGCCGTTGCATTGCCGATCAGCACAGGCATCCGCGCTGACGATCCCAACGTTGGGAGATCACCGCGGGAGTGGGAAAGCGAATGCGCCATCAGTGGATACATCGAAGCATTCAGCGAGCGCGGTGAGGAACTGAACCTGAGTCGCTGGGATTCCATTGCCCACCTCGGCGGAACAATGCAGCCCCAGCAGGGCTACCCAGAGTTCGGCCCCTACTACCTCGAATTCGAGGAGGGTTTTGGCGGCTTCAATTTCGGTGGCGGCAACGCACAGTTGGATCTGCAGCAGATGAAGATCGACTGGGCGTGCGGATGACACCGTCGCATTGAAGTAAAAAGCCCCGGAACGTCGCCGGGGCTTTTCTTCACGGAAGCGGTGCAGCAGCTCTCAGCCCGCATCCACCGCCAGCGCACCCAGTGCACTGGCCTTGATCCGCTCCTTGGCCTTTTCACAGGCGCCACCGCAATCCAGGCGCGAGGCCTCCAGCTGCGGCGGCAGGTGCTCGGCCAGGAAGTCGATGAACACGCGCACCGCCGGCAGCAGGCCGCGGCGCGAGGCGAACACGGCGTGGCACACGCCCTGCGGCAGCGACCAGTCCGGCAGCACCACTTCCAGCTCGCCATTACGCACGGCGTCGGCGCACACGGTTTCCGGCAGCATGGTGATGCCGAAACCGTCCTTCACCATGCTCTGCAGCAGCGGGAAATCGAAGCCGGCCACGCGCGGCTGCAGGTCGACCCGGCGCACTTCGCCTTCCGGGCCATGCAGTTCCCAGCGCTGGCGGGCTTCGTCTTCGCTGATGCTGAGGGTCACGTGCTGAGTCAGCTCTTCCGGGTCCTTGGGGCGGCCGGCGCGGTCGAGGTACTTCGGGCTGGCCACCAGCAGTTCCTGCACCTGGCCGAAGCTGCGCATCACCAGGCTGCCGTCGTCGTCCAGGCGCGAACGCACGCGCAGGGCCACGTCGTAGCCTTCGTTGATGATGTCCACGCGGCGGTTGCTGATGTTCAGCTGCAGCCGCACCTTCGGATACTGCTCAAGGAACTTGGGCAGCAGCTTGGGCAGCTGCATCTGCGCCAGTGACACCGGCACGCTGGCGCGCACCACGCCGCGCGGTTCGGCGCTGAGGCGGTCCACCACTTCGCGGGCAGCCTGGGCCTCGGCCAGCATCGTCTGCGCATGGCGGTGCACGCTGGTGCCGACGTCGGTGACCGCGAAACGGCGCGTGGAGCGCTGCAGCAGGCGCACGCCCAGGTCGGTTTCGAGCTGGCTGATGCGGCGGCTCAGTCGCGACTTGGGGATGCCCAAAGCGCGCTCGGCGGCGGCGAATCCGCCGTGGTCGACCACCATCGCGAAGTAGTACAGGTCATTCAGGTCATGCATGCCCGAGTTCCATATCTAGAACAATACGTGGCATTCAATCACCTTTATTCCGCCTTTGCAACAACCTATCGTTCTCTCCGTCGGCGGGACCACCCCGCCCCTTCCTCCCAGAACATAGGTGACTGCCATGAAGCTTCTGCATCTCGACGCCAGCGTGCTTGGCGACAACTCCGTCTCGCGCCAGCTGTCGGCCGCCGTGGTCGCCCGCCTCGCCAGCCAGATCGACGGCCTGCAGGTCGATTATCGCGATCTTGACGCCAATCCGGTACCGCACCTGCGCAGCAGCTCGCTGGCCAAGACCGACGCCGCTGAAGCGACCGATGCTGAACAGGTGATGCAGCAGTTCCTGGAGGCCGACATCGTGGTGATCGGCGCGCCGATGTACAACTTCAGCATCCCGTCCACGTTGAAGGCCTGGATCGACCGCGTGGCCGTGGCCGGCCGCACCTTCAAGTACACCGAGAACGGCCCGGTGGGCCTGGCCGGTGGCAAGCGGGTGATCATCGCCAGCAGCCGTGGCGGCATCTATACCGACTCGCCGGCCGACTTCCAGGAGCCGTTCCTGCGCCAGGTGTTCGCCTTCATGGGCATCAACGAAGTCGAGTTCGTGCGCGCCGAGGGCATCGCCTACTCGCCGCAGCACCGTGAAGACGCCATCGCCGGTGCGCTGGCGGCGCTGCCGTCGCACGACGTGGCCGAAGCCGTCGCGGCGTAACGCGTTCCAACGTTCGGCGCCCCTCTCTCCTCGTCTGGGCGCTGAACGCGGGCCGGGATCCCCTCCCCCTCCCGGCCCACCCTGGCGGCCCCGCTGTGCGGGGCCGTTTTCTTTTGCGGCGCGCTAGGCTGGGGGCATGAACTACATCGTGACGGCTGCGCACCGCAGCGAATTTCCGCACCCGATCATCCTGCGCCGCGGCCAGGCGCTGGTGGTGGGCGAACGTTATGAAGGCCCGGAGGGCTGGGACGACTGGTTCCTCTGCGAGGCCGAGGGGCAGCAGCCCGGATTCGTGCCGGCGCCGGTGATCGGCCGCGATGCGCAGGGTGGCGCCTTTGCCACGCAGGATTACTGCGCGCGCGAACTGGATGTGGACCCCGGGCAGACGCTGCGCGGGATGCGCACGCTCAATGGCTGGGCATGGTGCGTGCCGGAGAACGGCGAACCGGGATGGGTGCCGTTCGAGAAGCTGCGGGCCATAAAGGAGAGCCGAGCATAGGCTCGGCTCTACAAAGATCTGTAGCGCCCGAGCCCATGCTCGGGCGGCGGCGCGAAGCGCCGGCTATCAGCCAATGGTTTCCAGGCCACCCATGTACGGGCGCAGGGCCTCCGGCACGGTGATGCTGCCGTCGGCATTCTGGTAGTTCTCCATCACCGCGATCATCGCGCGGCCAACGGCCACACCCGAGCCGTTCAGCGTGTGCGCCAGCTCCGGCTTGCCGGTGGCCGGGTTGCGCCAGCGCGCCTGCATGCGGCGGGCCTGGAAGTCACCACAGTTCGAGCACGAGGAAATCTCGCGGTAAGTTTCCTGCGACGGCAGCCAGACTTCCAGGTCGTAGGTCTTCACCGCCGAGAAGCCCATGTCGCCGGTGCACAGCAGCACCTTGCGGTACGGCAGGCCCAGCTTTTCCAGCACCACTTCGGCGCAGCGGGTCATGCGCTGGTGTTCGGCGTCGCTGTCTTCCGGGCGGCTGATCGAGACCAGCTCGACCTTCTCGAACTGATGCTGGCGGATCATGCCGCGCACGTCGCGGCCACCGCTGCCGGCCTCGGCACGGAAGCACATCGAGTGGGCGGTCATGCGCAGCGGCAGGCGCTCGGCGTCGACGATCTCATCGCGCACGATGTTGGTCAGCGGCACTTCCGAGGTCGGGATCAGGTAACGCGTGGAGTCGCCCACGGCGGTCTTGAACAGGTCGTCCTCGAACTTCGGCAGCTGGCTGGTGCCGCGCAGCGAGTCGGCGTTGACCAGCAGCGGCACGTTGGTCTCCTCGTAGCCGTGCTCGCCGGTGTGCAGGTCGACCATGAACTGGGCCAGGGCGCGGTGCAGGCGCGCGATCGGGCCACGCAGCACGGTGAAGCGCGAGCCGGACAGCTTGGCCGCGGTCTCGCCGTCCAGCCAGCCGTTGCGGGCGCCCAGTTCGACGTGGTCGAGCACCTTGAAATCGAACTGGCGCGGGGTACCCCAGCGCGCCTGCTCGACGTTGTCGTTCTCGTCGGCACCGGCCGGCACGTCGTCGGCCGGCAGGTTCGGAATGCCCATCGAGATCGCTTCGATCTTCTCGCGCAGCTCGTCCAGCGCCACTTCCGAAGCCTTCAGCTCGTCGGCGAAGGCAGCGACCTCGGCCATGATGGCCGAGACGTCCTCGCCCTTGGCCTTGGCCTGGCCGATGGCCTTGGAACGGCTGTTGCGCAGGCTCTGCAGCTCCTGGGTCCGCACCTGGATGCGCTTGCGATCCGCCTCCAGGGACTCCAGGGCAGACACGTCGAGCTCGAAGCCGCGGCTGGTGCGCAGGCGTTCGGCGAGGTCGGCGGGCTGGTGGCGGAGCAGGGCTGGATCAAGCATGGCAGGTGTCGTGGTGGGTATCAGGGATGGGATTATCGCTTGTTATACGGATTTCTGCCGCCCGGTTCATTCCTGGCGTGGCAGAATCGGGCTATTCCGTACTGGTCCGGTCCATGTCTGCACCCCGCTCGTCGTCCGCCAAGTCGTTCACTGTGCATATCCCGCGCAACGCCCTGAAGATCGCCGGCATCGCCTTCGGCGTGGGCGTGCTGTTGTTCGTGCTGGTCTGGTTGACCGGCCGCGACAAGGAGTTCTTCCGTGCCGATCCGGCCGCGCAGACCCCGCAGGAGACCGCGCAGGTGGAACCGCTGCCGGAACCGCTGGCCGCCGCCGCAGGCTCCAGCGACATGCCCGATGCCAAGCCGGCCCCGGTAGAGGACGACGCCCCGAAGCTGGTCGAAACCGCCCCGCCGCCGCCGGCGCCCATCGCTGAACCGGCCCCGGCCACGCCGGCCCCTGCGCCAGCCGCCACCGGCAACAGCCAGCCGATGCCGATTGCCGGCCAGTCGCCGCCGCCGGACTACCCGGCCGCGGCCCTGCGCGCGGGCGAGACCGGCAGCGTGGTGGTGCGCGTGGACGTGGATGCCACCGGCTACCCGAACAATGCCACGGTCATCCAGCGCAGCGGCTCACGCGAGCTCGACCGTGCCGCCACCGACGCCGTGCGCCGCTGGCGTTTCACCCCGGCGCAGAGCAACGGCCAAGCCGTACCGGGCAGCATTGAAGTGCCGTTCGACTTCAAGACCCAGTAACTGAACGTTTCCCGGCAGGCAACCTGAACCCTGCCGGTGACGTTGACGCAACGCTGACACTTCCCGCCACTGGCCCGCGCAACACTCTCCCCGTCGTCCATTGACGGAAGGAGTTTGCGATGACCGCCACCACCCACGAAGACCTTCATTCGCCGCAGCTGCAGCAAGACGCCAGCGAACAGCACAAGCCCACGTCGCCCTGGATGTGGATCGCGCTGATCGTGGCGATGTTTGCCGCCGCGCTGCTCTGGCTGCGTCACTCGAATCAGGAAGACGTGGCGCCGGCACCGGTCGGCGAGCGCATGCTGCCCGCCCCCGAGCAGGCGCCGGTGGCCGACGCGCAGGAGCCGGCGGCCCGCCAGGCCGCACCGGTCGGCAACCAGCGCAAAGCCGCCCCTGCGGTACGCAATCGCGAGGCGCGCCCGCTGGCAGGCAACATCAAGCCGACCTACCCCGCCGCCGCGCTGCGTAATGGCGTACAGGGCAGCGTGATCGCCAGCCTGAATGTCGATAGCCGCGGCCAGGTGACCAATGCCGCGATTGTTTCGCGCAGCGGCGAACGCAGCCGTGATCTGGATCGCGCGGTGCTGAGCGCCGTGCAGAACTGGAAGTTCCAGCCGGCGATGCATGAAGGCCGTGCAGTGGCCAGTGTGGTGCGGGTCCCGGTGGATTTCCGTACCGAACAGCGTTGATCGCGGACGAGGGGTTCGTGATGTTTAGACGGAGGCTTCGGCCTCCGTCCTTTTATCTGGAGAGGCGTGCCAACCAGGGTTGGCACCTGCCGGGTGATGTGAGCGTGCCAACCAAGGTTGGCACCTACCGGGTGATGTGAGCGTGCCAACCAAGGTTGGCACCTACCGGGTGATGTGAGCGTGCCAACCAAGGTTGGCACCTACCGGGTGATGTGAGCGTGCCAACCAA